>JAGZIN010000018.1 GCA_018366195.1 Butyricicoccus pullicaecorum
GGAGACTCCCAAGAAAAGAACTACACGCAAAAAGGCAGAGCCAGCCGAGGGCGAGGAGGCTCCCAAGAAAAGAGCCACACGCAAAAAGGCAGAGCCAGCTGAGGGCGAGGAAGCTCCCAAAAAGAAGGCATCGACCCGTAAGAAGAAAGCGGAAACGGAGGAAGTATGAAACAAGCAACAGTGATTGGCGCTGGACTTGCAGGCTGTGAAGCCGCATGGCAGCTTGCAGAGCGCGGCATTGCCGTGAAGCTGCATGAAATGAAGCCGGATAAAATGACACCGGCACACCATTCTTCAGATTTTGCAGAATTGGTCTGCTCGAATTCCCTGCGGTCGAATGAGCTATCCAATGCTTCCGGATTGCTCAAGGAGGAGCTGCGACGCTTGGGCGGTCTGGTTGTGCGCTGCGCTGACGAAACACAGGTGGAGGCAGGCGGTGCTCTGGCGGTTGACCGGCAAGCCTTTGCCAGCAGAGTAACCGCACACATTCGCAATCACCCAAACATTACAGTGGTGTCGGGTGAGGTCACAGAACTGCCGACCGAAGGGGAAGTCATTGTTGCAACCGGTCCTTTGACCTCAGATGCCCTCTTTGATGCAATCCATGCACAGGTGGGAGGGGATTTCCTGCATTTCTTCGATGCTGCGGCTCCCATCGTTACCTTTGAGTCCATTGATATGGAGCACGCATATTTTGCGTCCAGATATGAGAAAGGGACGCCGGATTATATCAACTGTCCATTTACCCGTGAGGAGTTTGATGCCTTTTGGGAGGCTCTCACCACCGCAGAGGAGGCTGAGGTGCATGGCTTTGAGGATAAGCTGGTGTTTGAAGGCTGTATGCCAATTGAGGTCAATGCACGGCGCGGACATGATACCTTGTTATTTGGAATTCTGAAGCCGGTAGGACTGCCTGACCCTAAGACCGGAAAAGACCCGTATGCCGTTTTACAGCTGCGGCGTGATAATGCACAGGGCAGTTTGTATAATTTGGTCGGCTGTCAGACCCATCTCAAATGGGGCGAGCAAAAACGCATTTTTTCCATGATTCCTGCCCTGAAAAATGCGGAATTTGTGCGCTATGGGGTAATGCACCGCAATACATTTTTGGATTCTCCCCGTCTGCTTGACCACAATTTTGCATACAGAGGACAAGAGCGTATCCGATTTGCGGGGCAAATCACTGGCGTAGAGGGCTATATGGAGTCCAATGCCTCGGGCTTTCTGGCGGGACTTTCCACGGCACGTAAGCTGTTGGGGCAGAGTGCGCCGGATTTCCCGTCTACCACTGCAATCGGCGCGTTGGGGCATTATATTTCCAATGAAACCGTTGCAAAATTTCAGCCAATGAATGCAAACTTTGGAATCATTGACCCGCTGGGCTATAAAATCAAGGGCAAGCGGGAGAAGAATCTGAAGATTTCCGAACGGGCACTTGAGGTAATTGATTCCATCAAGAAGGAGCTGGAGCTTTCATGAAAATTGCAGTAGATGCTATGGGTGGTGACAATGCGCCGGAGGCGATTGTCTGCGGCGCTGTCCGCGCTGCCAAGAGATATGGAGAGCAAATTGTTTTAGTGGGACAGGAGGATAAGATTCGTGCTGTTTTGAAGGCGCATCAGGCAGAGGACACCGCAGGAATCGAAATCCTGCATGCCCCCGATTTGGTAGATATGCACGATGACCCAGCAACGGTACTGCGTGCAAAGCCGCAATCCTCTATGGCGATGGCGCTGGATTTGGTGAAAAAGGGACAGGCAGATGCCATTGTGAGCGCCGGTTCGACCGGTGCTCTGCTTGCCGGTGCGACGCTGTTTTGCAAGCGCATTAAGGGGGTGCGTCGCGGTGCACTTGCGCCGCTCATGCCCTGCAAAGACGGCAAGGTGCTGCTCATCGACGCGGGCGCAAATACCGAATGTACAGCCGAATATCTGCTGCAATTTGGAATTATGGGCTCACTGTACATGAATCGCATTGAGGGGATTTCCAAGCCCCGTGTTGGACTGGTCAATAACGGTGCGGAGGACTCGAAGGGAGACAGCCTGCGCAAAGAGGCGTATCAGCTTTTGAAAGCGGCACATGACGCGGGACAGATTCATTTTATCGGCAATGTGGAAGGGCGTGATGTCCCTCTGGGTGCCTGCGATGTGGCGGTATGTGACGGCTTTGCAGGCAATGTGATGCTCAAAACCATTGAAGGGGTTGCAAAATTTATGGCAGGACAAATCAAGCAGGTGTTTCTGTCCAATTTGGGCACAAAGCTTGCATACCTTGCCTGCAAAAAGGGCATGGATAATTTTGCGGCACTCTTTGATCAGGACGCCGTAGGCGGTGCGCCCTTCATTGGGATTTCCCGTCCGGTCATCAAGGCGCATGGCTCCTCGAATGAAATTGCATTGATGAATGCCATTCGTCAGGCAATCGAGTACAAAAAAAGCGGTATGATTGAGGCAATTACTGAGAGTGTCGCACAGATAGAGAGCTGATTTTTGGAAAAGGGCTTGACAATCGGAGAAAAGCTTACTATTATCAAAATATCCTGAGTTTGGTGAGGAGGCGAAATCCGAATGGTGTTTGAAAAAATGGTAGAGCTGCTGAGCGAACAGTTTGGCGTGGAGCCGGAGTCCATTACGCTGCAAACCTCTTTTGATGAGGATTTGGGGGCAGACTCTCTCGATTTGGTAGAGCTGATGATGGCGCTGGAGGAGGAGTTTGATGTCGGAGAAATTGACGAAGAAACCGCGCGAAAGCTGAAAACCGTTGGCGATGTGGTTGATTTTGTTGGTTCTCAGGACGAATGATGTTTTCCGATAAGGGTCTGCGCTCCGGCACAGGCTCTTATTTTTAGAATAGATGATTACAAAACAAGAAAGGAATCTCATTTATGTTACAAGAACGCATTGGCTATCAGTTTCGCAATCCGCAGCTGTTTCATAAGGCAATGACCCACTCCTCTTATGCAAATGAACAGCGTATGCGGCATCTGCAAAACAATGAACGGCTCGAGTTTCTCGGCGATTCCGTACTCGGCTTTGTCACAGCCGATTACCTCTACAATCACTTCCCAGAGCTGCCGGAGGGACAGCTGAGCAAGCTGCGTGCAGCTGTGGTTTGTGAACGTGCATTGTGCGAAATCGCCAAGGAGCTTGGCATTGACAGGGAAATCTGTCTGGGACATGGCGAGGAACAGGGAGGCGGACGCAATCGTCCCTCCATTTTGGCAGATGCCGTGGAAGCACTTTTGGGCGCCATTTATCTCGACGGCGGCATTGAACCGGCACGCGCATTTGTGCTGAGCTTTCTTCCGCGCAAGGCAGAGGAAGCCCGACAAGGCGGTGCTTTTACGGACTATAAAACGCAGCTTCAGGAAATTGTGCAGAAGAATCGTCAGGAAACTTTGGAATATCGCTTGGCGGGTGAAACCGGTCCCGACCATGCCAAGGAATTTACCATGGATTTGCTGCTCAACAGCAATGTTTTTGCACGGGGCGTAGGACACAGCAAGAAAGAGGCAGAACAGATGGCTGCAAAGCAGGCGCTGGAGCTTATGGGCATCATCAAGCATAAATAACAACCGTGAGAAAGGGCGAACCTGAAAGGGGACGCCCTTTTCTGTGCGGGAAACCATAGTTTTTTTGAACAAACCGCAAAATGTGCAGGCTGTGCATTGCTACTTGCAGCAATTGGTGTTAAAATATAAAATAAGTGAAAATATATCTGCGTGGAGTGTTTGCATGATATTAAAAAGCTTGATTTTGCAGGGCTTTAAGTCCTTTCCGGACCGGACAGAGATTCGGTTTGCTGGGGGAATGACTGCAATTGTGGGTCCGAATGGAAGCGGAAAATCAAATATTTCAGATGCCATTCGCTGGGTGTTGGGAGAACAATCCACGCGCAGCCTGCGCGGCGCGAAGATGGAGGACGTCATCTTCAGTGGAACACAAAAACGGCGTCCGGTCGGCTTTGCAGAGGTGTCGCTGATACTTGACAATGCAGCGCATGCCTTTCGCTCGGATTATACCGAAATCATGGTCACAAGACGTTATTACCGCTCGGGAGAAAGTGAATATGCACTCAACAAAAAGCCCTGTCGGCTCAAGGATATTCATGAGCTTTTTATGGATACCGGATTGGGACGCGATGGATATTCCATCATTGGACAGGGGCGTATTGATGAAATCCTATCCCTGAAAAGTGAAGACCGGCGCGAAATCTTTGAAGAAGCAGCTGGGGTCACAAAATTTCGGTATCGCAAGGAGGAGGCAGCCCGCAAGCTTGCGGCAACCGAAGAAAATCTGGTTCGAATCCGTGACCTCTATACAGAACTGGCACATCAGGCAGAGCCGCTTGCAGAGCAGGCAGAAAAGGCAAAGCAATATATGGAGCTGCGCGATGAGCTACGCACGTGGGAGGTATCCCTTTGGCTGGACGGGCTGACCAAGCTCCGTGCTGATACAGAGAAAAATCAGCAGGATACGGCAGATTGTGCGGCGCAGCTGAACAAGGCACGCACAGAACAGGACAGGCTGTATGCACAGTCTGAACAGCTCACAAAGGAACTGCGTGATGCCGATGCTGCTGCTGATGATTTGCGGCAGCAAATGCACACGACTGAGCAAAACCGTGCGGAGCTATCCAGTCGGTGTGCAGTGCTTGAGGCAAACCTCAAAAACAATGCACAAAATAGAGAGCGTATACAGAAGGAACAGGCGCGTCAGGCGGAACAGGCGCGTTCTCTTGCAGAGCAGGCGGCAGTGCACCTTGCGCGTCAAGCCGAATTGGCAGCTGCATGCGAGACCCTTGCGCAGACTGTCCAGCAGATACAGCTGGAGGACGCGCAAGCGGGTGCACAGGCGGAAAGCTTGCAGCAGGAACGCAGTGCCATAGATGCGCGTAAGGCGAAAAATGAACAGACACGGTTTGAGGCAGAGCTTGCCCGAACTGCGGCAAAGACCGGACTGTCTGGTATGGATAGCCGAAAAGAGTATCTTGCGGCGGAACTCGAGCAGGCGGCAGCACAGCTTGCGGAACAGACAGCTGTCTGTAAAATCAGTGAAAATAAGCTGGAGACATGCCGGCAAGAACAGGAAACGCTCAAAAACCAGCGTGCTGGTATGACGCTGAAAATAGAACGCAGACAAACAAAGGTTCAGGAGTGCGTGCAGACGCTCGCGGATATCACGGCAAAACAAACGGATATCGAAAATCGAATCCAAATGCTGCGCGAGCTGGAAAAGGACTATGAGGGCTTTTCTCATGCGGTCAAGCGTGTCATGCAGCAGGCGGGGCGCGGAACGCTGACCGGAATCCACGGACCGGTTTCCACGTGCCTCACGGTGCAGTCCCGCTATGTGACTGCAATCGAAATTGCGCTGGGAGCGGCAGGCTCCCATTTGATTGTGGATACCGCCATGGACGGCAAAGCCGCCATTGCTTACCTCAAGCGAACCGACAGCGGCAGAGCCACCTTTTTACCGCTGGACACCATTCGCGCAAAGCCGCTTGATGTAGAGGGCTTGGATACCTGTGCGGGGGTGTGCGGTACGGCAGATACACTGATTTCCTGTGCTCCCGAATATCAGACCGTGATGCAAAGCCTGCTGGCTCGGACGGTCATTGCTGAGGATATGGATACAGCGCTGGCACTGGCAAAGAAATATCACCATCATTTCCGTATCGTCACCCTCGATGGACAGATGATTCAGGCGGGCGGCGCGATGACTGGCGGTTCAGTCTCCAAGACGAGCGGCGTACTGGCACGCACCGCACAGCTGCATACATTGACCGAGCAGGCAGAGCAGTTGAAAGCGGCACAGACCGAAGCCGAACAAACACTTGAGCGGGCAAGGACAGAGCTTTCTCAGGTGCAATCTGCGTATCAGAGGTTGGAGAACGAGCAGCAACGGCAGCAGGAGCAGCTGACCGTGCTGCAAACCGAACTGGCACAGTCTCTTGCCCGTACAGAGAGTCTGCGGACACAGTATGAAAATTTATCTGCGGAGCATGACAGCTTGGATACGGCAAGAACACGATATGAACAGGAAATCCTGTCGGCACAACAGACCCTTACAGTCTGTGCACAGGAGCAGGAAGCCTTGCAATCTGCTTTTGAACAAATACAGCAAAGGTTTGACGACTGGACTCAGGCGCAAAAACTGCGCATGACCAAAATACATGAGCTGCATACTGCGCAGGCACAAAATCGTGCGGAGCTTGCAGCAGAACAGCGTGCCGCAGAGCATTTGGAGCGTCTGCATGCGGACATGGAAGCAGGGGCAGACAACAGCGCACAGATGTTGGAGCAGCTGGAGCAGGAAGCCCAATTGATGCAGGAACAGCTTGCTCAAGCAGGCGATTTGCGGGACAACGGTGCAGATGACCTCAAACGCTTGCAGGAGCTGCTGGCAGCGCAGGCACAGCAGCGTATGCGAATTGAGGCACAGCGTACCCAAACAGACCGCAGGGCACAGGAGCAGAACGATGAAATCCTTGGTCTGGAACGGGAAACGGTTCGGTTGTCAGCACAAGGGGTTCAGCTGAAAAATGAAGAAGCACAGATTTTGGACAAAATGTGGGAGAACTATGAACTGACCCCAACACCGGCGCAGGCATTCCGCATCGAGTTGCCCGACCATACAGCGGCTCAGCGTACCGCTGAGCAACTGCGCGGTCAGCTGCGTGCGCTTGGAAATGTCAATCTCGATGCTGTGGAGGCGTATGCTGCACTTCGGGAACGATTCTTGTTCCTTGAGGAGCAGAAAGAGGATTTGGAAACGGCGCAGAAGGAACTGCAAACGGTGATTGATGAACTCACGGTGCACATGAAGGAAATTTTTGCAGCCGAATTTGCAAAGCTCAATCATTATTTTGGACAAACCTTTACCGAAATTTTTGGCGGCGGTCACGCACAGCTGGAGCTTGCAGATACGACGGATATCCTCAATTGCGGTATTGAGATTCGGGTGTGCCCGCCGGGAAAGGCAGTCAAGACGCTGACCCTGCTGTCAGGCGGGGAAAAAGCCTTTGTTGCCATTGCACTGTATTTTGCAATCCTCAAGGTGCGCCCCACCCCATTCTGTGTATTGGACGAAATTGAAGCGGCGCTCGATGATGTCAATGTTGCACGCTATGCACAGTATTTGCGCCGGTTGTCCGATGCCACACAATTCATCGCCATTACCCATCGCCGCGGTACGATGGAGCAGGCAGATATGCTCTACGGTGTGACCATGCAGGAGCAAGGAGTCTCCCGTATGCTGATGCTCAATCTGGCAGAGGCAGAAGAAAAATTTCAGGGAACAATCAATTGATTGGAGTTTAATATATCCGAGAAGGAGAACAAATATGGGATTTTTTGACAAAATCAAAATGGGGCTCAAGCGCACAACCGAGGCGGTCAGCGAGCAGTTCAATGACATCATGAGCAATTTTGTGCAGATTGATGCGGATACGCTCGAACAGCTGGAGGAAGCACTGATTCTCTCCGATTTGGGCGCAACCGTTGCTGCCGAGGCGACCGAAAAGGTGGAAAATCGCGCAAAGCACCAGCGTGTTGACACGCCGCTCGCGCTGCGCTGTGTGCTCAAAGATGTGCTCAGTGAGATGATGGAGCAGGATACGGCACTGCATCTGGACACCAAGCCGGCGGTTATCTTGGTCATTGGGGTCAATGGAGTCGGAAAAACGACCTCGATTGGCAAAATTGCCTCGCGCTATATCGCGCAGGGCAAAAAGGTGATGCTGGCAGCCGCAGATACGTTCCGCGCCGCGGCGGCAGATCAGCTCGAAATCTGGGCAAAGCGTGCAGGTGCAGACATTGTGCGGCATGGTGAGGGCGCCGACCCAGCAGCTGTTGTCTATGACTCCATTGCCGCTGCCAAGGCGCGCGGCTGCGACCTCATTATTATTGACACCGCTGGTCGCCTGCATAACAAACAAAATCTGATGAATGAACTGGGCAAGATTGACCGTATCATTACGCGGGAGCTGCCCAATGCAGACCGTGAAACGCTGCTGGTACTCGATGCTACAACCGGACAGAATGCAGTACATCAGGCAGATGCCTTTAACAAGGCTGCCAAGCTGTCGGGTATCATTTTGACCAAGCTGGACGGAACGGCGAAGGGCGGCATTGTCGTTGCCATTTCCGCAGGGCTTGGCGTACCCGTGAAGCTCGTTGGCGTCGGAGAAGGAATTGATGATTTGATGGATTTTGACCGGTCTGAATTTTTGGAGGCGCTGCTGCCGCCTGTGGAGGAGATGGAATCACTATGACAAGACCAGATAACAGACGACCTGATGAAATGCGCCCCATTACAATGGTGCGTGATTTTACCATACATGCAGAAGGCTCTGTGTTGATTTCCTGTGGAAATACAAAGGTCATCTGCAATGCAACCGTAGAGGAACGGGTTCCGCCCTTTCTCAAGGATACCGGCTTGGGCTGGGTGACGGCTGAATATTCCATGCTGCCGCGTGCGACCAATACCCGTTCCCCGCGCGATATTGGAAAGCTCAAGCTCAACGGCAGGGCGGCAGAGATTCAGCGCCTGATAGGGCGTGCGCTGCGTGCCGTCGTAGACCGCAAGGCTTTGGGAGAACGGCAGATTGTGGTGGACTGTGACGTGATTCAGGCAGATGGCGGCACCCGCTGTGCTTCGATTACAGGAGGCTATGTTGCCCTTTGGATTGCGTGCAGAAAGCTGGTAGATGCAGGAATCTTAAAGAAAATGCCATTGACGGATACGGTATCGGCAGTATCAGTCGGGATTTTTGAAGATGAAGCTGTGCTCGACCTCAATTACCTTGAGGATTCCCATGCGATGGTGGATTGCAATTTGGTCATGACAGGCTCTGGAGAGCTTGTGGAAATCCAAGGCACCGGAGAGGAACGCCCTTTCCGCAAGGAGGAGCTGCAAAAGCTTATCGCGTTGGGAGAAATTGGCAATCAGACGCTGCGTGCAGCGCAGCTTGCGGCAATGGAGGGTTGAGTCATGCAGTTTGTATTGGCATCACACAACCAAAAAAAGCTCAAGGAGCTTTCCACGATTTTGAACGGATTGGGAATTGAGGTGATACCGCTGCCGGAAGATGCGCCGGAACCGGAGGAAAACGGTAAGACCTTTGAGGAAAATGCGCGAATCAAGGCACTTGCAGCACATCAATACACGGGACTGCCTGCAATTGCAGATGATTCCGGCTTAGCGGTTGATGCACTTTCCGGTGCACCGGGCGTATACTCAGCACGTTACTGTTCGGGCAGTGACGCGGACCGCAACCTGTTTTTGCTCAAAAACATGGAGCATGTGGACGAATGTGAACGGCAGGCACGATTTGTGTGTGCAATCTGCTGTATTCTTGCCGATGGACAGGAAATTGTTGTGCGTGGCGAGTGTGAAGGGGAGATTTTGACCGAACAGCATGGAACGGGGGGCTTTGGTTATGACCCTCTGTTTTATGTGCGTGAGTATGACTGCACCTTTGCAGAGCTTCCGGCAGAAGTGAAAAACCGCATTTCGCATCGGGCGCATGCACTGGAAAAGCTTGCGGCAGTGTTGCGTAAGAAATTGAAATCTGTATAAAATAGGAGAATAGAAACCATGTTGACCAGTAAACAACGCGCGTTTTTGCGCAAACAATCCAACACCCTTGCGGTGACACTGCATATTGGAAAGGAGGGCGTCACAGAAGGCGTTATCAGTCAGCTGGAGGTTTTGCTTGAAAATCATGAGCTGGTAAAGGGAAAGGTGCTGGAAAACGCAATGCTGACACCGCGCACGGTATCCGATGTGCTTTGTGAGGCAACGGGTGCAGAGGGGGTGCAGTGTATTGGAACCAAGTTTGTCCTGTACCGGCAGTCTTCTGACCCGGACAAGCGGAAAATTGTTTTGGAGAAGTAACTCATGAAGACAGGTGTGCTGGGCGGAACCTTTAATCCGCCGCATAAGGGACATCTTGCAGCCGCGCGGTCTGTATATCAGGCGCTGGGGCTGAATCGAGTGCTCTTTATCCCCACCAATCTGCCCCCGCATAAAAAGCTGCCGACGGGCAGTGCAACAACCGCGCAGCGGTGCGAAATGGTGCGGCTGATGACAGAGCCTTATGATTGGGCTGTTTTCTCGGATTTGGAGATTCGGCGCGGTGGTGCAAGCTATACGGTGGACACACTCAAAGCGCTGCATGCAGCGGGAGAACGGGAACTGACCCTTATCATAGGAACTGATATGCTGCTGTCTTTTGACCATTCTTGGCGGGAACCGCAGGAAATCGTGCGTTTGGCTGACCTTGCCGTTGTCGCCAGAGGGACAGAGGACCAGCCTGTATTGAAAGAAAAGGCACGTGACCTGCGGCAGATGCTGGGAGCGCGAATCACACTGGTGCAATGTCCAGTCCTCCCCATTTCCTCAACAGATGTGCGGCAGCAGGGCGGGTTTGAACAAATGACCCCACCGCAGGTTGCGGCTTATATCCGGCAAAACCGATTGTATCAAAAATAAAAAATACAGTTTGAAAGGCGGATTTGTTATGTTATGTACAGAATTAGAACGACAATCAATCCTATCACGCCTGTCCGGCTATCGCTATACGCATACGCTGGGCTGCGAAAAAGCAGCGCGTATGCTTGCCGAAAAATTTGGCGGAGATGTAGAAAAAGCGGGCTTTGCAGCACTTTTGCATGATATAACCAAACGACTTTCTAAGGAAGAACAGTTGTATTTATGTGATAAATACGGTATAATAGCCTGTGATATCGAAAAAAAGGAATGGAAAATGCTGCACGGAAAAACCGCTGCCGCGATTGCACGCGCGGAATATGGTGCAGACATGGAAACCGCAGAGGCGATTGCTTATCACACAACTGGACGGGCAAACATGACCCTGCTGGACAAAATTCTTTATCTTGCTGACTATATTGAGGAAACACGCGATTTCGATGGGGTGGAGCCAGCCAGAAGGCTTGCCGAAACCAGTATAGACGAGGCACTTTTATATTGCTTTGATCACTCACTCTATGATTTGCTCGTGCGGGGGAAGCTGATTCACCCCGATACCATGGCAGCACGGAATTCCCTCATTTGGCAAGGTGTCAGATGCACATGGAGTGCAATAGAAAACGGAGTGTAAATACATGAAAATCTTTGGCGGAAAGACCAGCAAAGGAAGTAAATCTGTAAAAAAGAAACAAAAAACAGTTTCTACGCCTTATGATGGGGATCCAAATTATGATGTGATGGCTGGCACGGCAGAACGCAAAAAAGGAAAGCCTGCAAAGAAAAAATCCAATCGGAAAAATATCATTCTGCTGGTGTTTGCAATCATTGCATTTCTGCTTGCGGGCGGTGCCTTTCTTGCGGTACAGTTTATTAAGCCGCCGGATATCAGTATCCATGAAAATGATAAGACCATTATTGATGAGGAAAATGGTGACGTGGTTGCAATTGACCCGGGCCAGCGCATCAGTGACTACTTTACCTTCCTTGTATGCGCAACGGATATTGATGAAACCCGCACAGATAATATGATGGTGGTTGGTTTTGACACCAAAAATCATAAGGTCAATGTGCTGAATATTCCGCGTGATGTCATGTGTACAAACAATAAGTCAGGCGCAAACCGGAAAATCAATGCCGCTTATGGCGCAAAGCATGATATCAATAACACCAAAAAAGAAGTGAAAAAAGTAATTGGCTTTACTCCGGATAAATATATTGTGGTTAATTTTAACGGCATTGCGGAAATCGTAGATGCGATTGGCGGGATTACCTATGAAGTGCCGTTTAAGATGATTTACAACGATCCGGTACAGGACCTCAATATTTATTTTGAGCCAGGTCTGCAAAAGATGAACGGCGAGCAGGTGGTCGAGTTCCTGCGCTGGCGTCACAATGACCCGGGCTATACCCACTTGCAGAAAGATGGTTATGACGGCGGTGATGAAAGTCGTATTGCAAAGCAGCAGGAATTTTTGATGCACCTTGCAAAGCAGATTTTGAGACCGGAAAATATCCTGAAGGCGAAGCCGGTTGCTGAGGCGGTCTTTAACAATGTAAAAACCGATTTGACAATGGGTGAGCTCGTGTGGATGGCAAATCAGGCGATGCAGGTCAAGACCACAGACATTCAAATGTTTACCCTGCCGGGGTATCCGGCAAACTCTTATGCCGGAACCAATGCGTTCTTGTCTTTCTTCTTCCCGAACGAGAGCAAGACACTGGCGCTGGTCAACGAGCATTTTAATCCATACGACAGAAAAATCACATCACTTGATGTGATGGAGTCCCCACCGGAGGGAACACGCCGTCCCGGCGTGACCTCTGATGAGGACGAGGAGGAAGTGACACCAAAGGAAGAACCGGAAAATCCGGAACCGGAGGAGCAAACCGGAGATCCGGAACAGAGTGAAACGACGGCTCCGGAGGAATCCACGGGTTCCAATGAATCTGGCACGAATGGAACAGATAGCAGCGACCTCGAATCGTCCGGCTCCGAAACCGATGATTCCGGACAGCAGGAAAACGGTGCGTCTGGTGAGAACAGCGCTCCGGAGGGCGGCACTCTGCCGACCGAGCCAATCGAGCCGATTCAGCCGCCGGATTCGCAAACGCCTCCCGATGTGGGCGGCAATAGCGCCCCGCAGGAGAGCGGAGGCGAAACCAACACAGAGACAAGCATACCGGAGCCGGAGTTTGTTCCGCCGGACACAACTGCGGGCATGGATCCGGAGGTATAGAGAAAAAGGAGAGTGTATATGAACGCACAGCAAACCGCGAGATATATTTGTGAAGCCCTGTTAGAGCGAAAGGGCAGAGATATTGATGTGTTGCAGGTGGAGCATCTGACAACACTGACCGAATACTTTGTGATTTGTACGGCAACCTCGACCACACAGGTTCGGGCACTGGCAGACAGCGTAGAATATCATTTGAAGTATGACCATGATACGGTGCCGCATCATGTGGAGGGCTTTGAATCTTCCAGCTGGATTCTGCTGGACTATGGCAGTGTATTGGTGCATATTTTTGTTCCGGAGGCAAGAGAGTTTTATAATCTGGAAAACCTTTGGAAAGATGGCACACGCATTTCCTTAAAGGATTTGGGCGTAGAGGACGAAAGTATATAAGAAGTTTGACAGACGGCGCAGGAGCATGCTGCGCCGTCTGTGCAGAATATTGGGGGTTATACCATTGAATAAATATAATCATCAGGCTGTCGAAGCCAAATGGCAGCACATTTGGGACGAAAAGGAATGTTTTGCTGCACCAAATGATTTTTCCAAGCCGAAATTCTATGCGCTGGTGGAATTCCCATATCCGTCTGGTATGGGGCTGCATGTCGGACACCCGCGCTCCTATACGGCACTGGATATCGTTGCCCGTAAAAAGCGTATGCAGGGCTATAATGTCCTGTATCCGATGGGCTGGGATGCGTTTGGTCTGCCAACTGAAAACTTTGCAATTAAAAACCATATCCACCCCGCTGAGGTGACCAAGAACAATGTCGCACGTTTTAAGAGTCAGCTCAAGGCGCTGGGACTGTCCTTTGACTGGTCGCGTGAAATCAATACCACAGACCCGTCCTACTACAAGTGGACGCAGTGGATTTTCCTTCAGCTGTTCAAGAAGGGGCTGGCGTATAAGAAGGAAATGGCGGTCAACTGGTGTACTTCCTGCAAGTGCGTACTCGCAAATGAGGAGGTTGTCAATGGCGCATGTGAGCGCTGCGGCTCGGAGGTCGTTCGCAAGACCAAGAGCCAGTGGATGCTGGGCATTACCAAATATGCACAGCGCCTCATTGATGACCTTGACGAGGTAGACTTTGTAGAGCGCGTCAAGACCCAGCAGAAAAACTGGATTGGACGCTCCACGGGTGCGGAGGTGGATTTTGCCACAACAGAGGGTGATTGTCTGACCGTCTATACCACCCGACCAGATACCCTGTTTGGTGCCACCTATATGGTCATTTCTCCAGAACACCCGATGGTGGAGGCATGGGCTGACAAGCTCAAAAATATAGATGCCGTTCGCGCCTACCGTGAGGAGGCAGCACGCAAGTCGGATTTTGAGCGCACCGAGCTAAACAAGGACAAGACAGGTGTGCGTCTTGATGGCGTCATGGCAATCAATCCGGTCAATGAGAAACAGATTCCGATTTTTGTGTCGGATTATGTTCTCATGTCCTATGGCACGGGCGCAATCATGGCGGTGCCGGCACACGATGACCGTGACTGGGCATTTGCAAAGGTGTTTGACCTTCCCATTGTGGAAGTCATTGCGGGCGGCAATGTGCAGGAAGCTGCCTTTACCGATGTGGCAACCGGAACGCTGGTCAACTCAGAATTTCTCAATGGGCTTTCGGTTGCCGAGGCAAAGAAGAAAATCATTGCCTTTCTGACCGATAAGGGAATCGGACAGGAAAAGGTCAATTATAAGCTGCGTGACTGGGTCTTTTCCCGCCAGCGCTATTGGGGCGAACCCATTCCGTTGGTCTCCTGTGAGAAATGTGGCTGGGTACCGCTTCCGGAGGAGCAGCTGCCGCTCACACTGCCCGATGTGGATTCCTATGAGCCGACAGAAAACGGTGAGTCTCCGCTGGCAAAGATGACCGATTGGGTCAATACGACCTGCCCGTGTTGTGGCGGACCGGCAAAGCGTGAAACCGATACCATGCCGCAGTGGGCAGGCTCCTCGTGGTATTTCCTGCGCTATATGGACCCGCATAATGATAAGGAGCTTTGCTCCAAGGAAGCGCTTGCCTACTGGAGTCCGGTGGATTGGTATAACGGCGGTATGGAGCACACAACGCTGCATCTGCTGTACAGCCGCTTCTGGCATAAGTTCCTCTATGACATCGGTGTTGTTCCAACCAAGGAGCCTTATGCAAAGCGCACCTCACATGGCATGATTCTGGGAGAAAATGGCGAGAAAATGTCCAAGTCTCGTGGAAATGTTGTAAATCCAGATGAAATTGTCGAAACCTATGGTGCGGATACCATGCGCCTCTATGAAATGTTCATTGGCGACTTTGAGAAGGCGGCACCGTGGTCCTCTGCCTCCATTAAGGGCTGCCGCCGCTTTGTCGAGCGCGTTTGGAACTTGTTTGAGCAGGTTCAGGAGGGTGATGCTTACAGCGCACAAAATGAGACTGCTTTGCACAAGACCATCAAAAAGGTGGGAGAGGATATTGAAAACCTCAAGGCAAATACCGCCATTGCAGCGCTGATGAGCCTTGTGAACCAGTTCTATGACAAGGGCGTGAACCGTGCAGAGTATGAGACGCTGCTTAAAATTGTCAATCCATTTGCACCGCATGTGACCGAGGAGCTGTGGCAGATGCTCGGGCATGATACCGTGCTTTCTCTTGCGGCATGGCCGGAATACGATTCGGCAAAAACCGTGGAGTCTTCGGTGGAAATCGGCGTACAGGTCAACGGTAAGATTCGTTCTACGGTTCAGCTTCCTGTGGATTGCGACCAGCAGACCGCGGTGGAGATTGCCATGGCAGACGAAAAGGTAAAGAACGCAATCGACGGCAAGACCATTGTCAAGACCATTGTGGTCAAGAATAAAATTGTGAATTTGGTTGTAAAATAATTTGTATTTTTACTTGACAGCTTCCGAGAGATTTAGTATAATAATCTTACGGTTTTATCGGGAAGATTGTGCCTGTTTGAGAGAGTGTACATTCGTCCGCTGTAAAAGCGCAAGCGTTCTGGAAATAGCCGAACGCGCGGAGGGAGGGAAAACGATGTCGGAAGTCCATATCAAGGAAAACGAGACCCTGGACAGCGCTCTGAGACGATTCAAGCGTTCCTGTGCCAAGGCTGGTGTGCTTTCCGAGCTCCGCAAGCGTGAGCATTATGAGAGCCCAAGCGTAAAGCGCCGCAAGAAGTCTGAGGCTGCTCGCGCTAAGAAGCGTAAGTTCAGATAAGTATGTTTTCTTCAAAACACCGAAGTATGATTGCTTCGGTGTTTTGTTTTTCTTTGTTCATAGAACCTTCATAGAACGTTAAAAAATATGTCATAATTCTGACAAGATTCGGACACAAAATTGCGGTACAATAAAGACAGTCAAGAACACGAGATTCCCCCATCTCAGGTTCCTGACTGATTACCCCAATCCCCCTACTTTTTTCTTACCCCTTCAAAATTGCCTTCTGCCGTATGTCCCCCATGCGGCAGAGTCAAGGCAATGACAACATCTAGGAGAGTTTTTTCTCCTTTCATGATACCTTTTTCTTTCTATCCCCCTTCTTTTTTATCCTTACTTTTTTGAGTATAACACCCAGACCCTTTGTGTCTGGGTGTTATACTTTTCTTTTTTGTACGCTTCTTTTTCAAAATGACAGGCATATCGACACCATACCTTGGGAAAAATTCAGAGAAATCGCTTTTGATTTGACTTAAATGGGCTTGCTGGTATATAATAGAACCAATTGTGAATCAAACAGGAGAAGTGTTTTATGGCGAAACCAAGTAACCAATATGGAAATGACAGCATTTCGTCCCTCAAGGGTGCGGAGCGCGTTCGGAAACGTCCGGGCGTTATTTTTGGTTCCGATGGCATAGAGGGCTGTGAACATTCTGTCTTTGAAATTTTATCGAACTCCATCGACGAGGCACGGGAAGGACATGGAAGCCGGATTACCGTGACGCGCTATGCAGATGGCTCTGTTGAGGTGGAGGATATGGGACGCGGAATCCCAATCGAGTTCAATCCGAATGAACAGCGCTATAACTGGGAGCTTGTCTTTTGTGAGCTGTATGCCGGTGGAAAGTATAAGAATAATGAGGGGGAAAACTATGAGTTTTCTCTGGGACTCAATGGTTTGGGTACCTGCGCAACCCAGTATTCTTCGGAATATATGAATGTAACGGTGTGGCGTGACGGTTTTTCTTATGAACTGCACTTTGAAAAGGGGGAAAATAAGACCGGCACACCGGAGGGCTTTCTCAAGACACCGTGCAAAGAGAAAAAGACAGGAACACGGATTCATTGGAGACCGGATTTGGAGGTATTTACGGATATCCAAATTCCGCTTGCCTATTATACCGACATTCTCAAGCGGCAGGCAGTTGTCAATGCGGGCTTGCTCTTTGTGCTGCGTAATGAGAACGAAAATGGCTTTGATACCTGTGAGTTTTGTTATGAAAATGGCATTGTGGACTATGTAACGGAGCTTGCCGGTGAACAGCCACTCACCAGCGTACAGTGCTATCAGGCAGAGCGCCGTGGACGTGACCGCGCAGACAAAGACGAATATCGTGTGAAGCTGTCGTGCGCATTTTGTTTTTCCCGTGAGAATGCACGAACCGAGTATTATCACAACTCCTCATGGCTGGAATATGGCGGTGCACCGGATAAAGCCGTGCGTTCCGCTTTTGTTTCGGCGGTCGATGCCTATCTCAAGCAGCAGAATAAATACCAGAAAAATGAGAGCAAGGTGACCTTTCAGGATATTGCAGATGCGCTGGTTTTGGTCACGAACTGCTTTTCTACGCAGACCTCTTATGAGAATCAGACCAAAAAAGCCATTACGAATCGCTTTGTACAGGAAGCAACAACCGAATTTTTGAAGGAAAATCTGGAAATCTACTTCATTGAGAATAAAGAGGAAGCAGATAAGATTGCTGACCAAGTGCTCATCAATAAGAGAAGCCGTGAGCAGGCAGAGCGGGCAAGACTCAACATCAAGAAAAAGCTTTCCGGCAATTTAGATGTGTCAAACCGCGTACAAAAATTTGTTGACTGCCGTACAAAGGATACCTCCAGACGGGAACTATATATCGTGGAGGGAGATTCGGCGCTTGGCTCCTGCAAGCAGGGACGGGATTCGGAGTTTCAGGCAATCATGCCGGTGCGCGGAAAAATCCTCAATTGCCTGAAGGCAGAATATGATAAGATTTTTAAGAACGATATCATTACCGATTTGATTCGTGTGCTGGGCTGCGGCGTTGAGGTGCGTACCAAGGCGAACAGGGACTTGTCCGGCTTTGATTTGGACAGCCTGCGCTGGAATAAGGTCATCATTTGTACCGATGCAGATGTCGATGGTTTTCAAATTCGTACCCTGATTCTGACCATGATTTATCGCTTGATGCCGACCCTGATTGAGCAGGGATTTGTTTATATTGCGGAATCCCCGCTGTATGAAATCACTTATAAGGATAAAACCTATTTTGCCTTTGACGATGCAGAAAAGGCTGCCTTGCTGAAAAAGCTCAATGGCAAAAAAATTAACATTCAGCGCTCCAAGGGACTGGGTGAGAATGAAGCAGATATGATGTGGGAAACGACCATGAATCCTGCTTCTCGCCGCCTCATTCGTGTGACACCCGAGGACGCGCAGGCAACCGCGGATATGTTTGACCTGCTGCTGGGAGATAATCTTGCCGGACGTAAGGAATATATTGCAGAGAACGGCGCACAGTATCTGGATTTCGCGGATATTTCATAAAGGAGGCCGCTGCTTGTGGCGAAGAAAAAAGAAACAGATTCCAAGCGCTCGGTACAGCCGCCGCTTGCACCAACCGAACAGCCCATCACGGAAACGCTCCGTGTAAACTATATGCCCTATGCAATGAGCGTGATTGTGTCGCGCGCCATTCCTGAAATTGATGGCTTTAAGCCGTCTCATAGAAAATTACTCTATACCATGTACAAAAAGGGATTGCTCAATGGAAATCGTACCAAATCTGCCAATATTGTGGGCGAAACCATGAAGCTCAATCCGCATGGAGACCAGGCGATTTATGAGACAATGGTACGATTGACACGCGGCAATGAATCGCTGCTGACTCCATTTATTGATTCGAAGGGAAACTTTGGCAAGGTCTATTCTCGAGATATGGCGTATGCTGCACCGCGTTATACCGAAGCCAAGCTGGACGCCTTCTGTATCGAGCTGTTCCGTGATATCGACTGTGATGCGGTCGATTTGGTGGATAACTATGATGGCTCCATGCAGGAACCAACGCTGCTGCCAACGACTTTCCCCAATATTCTGGTTTCTGCCAACACGGGCATTGCTGTTGGTATGGCATCGTCCTTCTGCGGCTTTAATCTGCATGAAGTGTGCCGAACCGCAATCGCCTGTATCAAAAATCCAGCACATGATGTGATGGAGACCCTGCCTGCACCGGATTTTCCAACCGGTGGAGAGATTCTGTATGATTCGGCAGAAATGCGTAAAATCTATGAAACCGGACGCGGCTCGTTTAAGGTGCGCGGCAAGTGGCAGTATCTGAAAAAGGAAAATCTAATCGAGATTACAGAAATCCCGTATACCACAACCATTGAAGCCATTATAGATAAGGTTGCAGAGCTGGTAAAGGCGGGAAAAATCCGAGAAATTTCGGATATCCGAGATGAATCCGACTTGGGCGGTCTGAAAATTGCGATTGACCTCAAGCGCGGAACTGACCCGGACAAGCTGATGGACCGTCTGTTCCGTATGACACCGCTGATGGATTCCTGCTCCTGTAATTTCAATGTACTCATTCAGGGTATGCCACGTGTGCTGGGCGTGCGTGCCTTGCTTGATGAATGGACCGCATGGCGCATCGACTGTGTACGCCGCCGTGTGTACTTTGACTTGGGGAAGAAAAAGAAAAAGCTCCATTTGCTGGAAGGACTCAAGAAAATTCTGCTCGATATCGACCGCGCAATCCAAATCATTCGAGAGACTGAGGAGGACGCAGAGGTGGTTCCCAATCTGATGATTGGCTTTGGTGTGGACGAGGAACAGGCAGAATTCATTGCGGAAATTAAGCTGCGTCACATCAACAAGGAATATATCCTCAAGCGCACACAGGAAACCGATGCCTTGGCAGCCGAAATCGAAAAGCTGGAGGGCATTGTAAGCAGCCAACAAAAAATTCGAAGCATCATTGTTAAGGAGCTGGAGGCTGTCATCAAGAAGTATCCCGCCCCGCGCCATTCTGAAATTGTCAGTGTCAGTGCGGTCAAAGCCTTCGACGAGACCGACCATATCGAGGATTATCCGGTGCTCATTTTCATGACACAGGAGGGCTATTTTAAGAAAATCACACCGGCATCATGGCGTATGTCTGCCGAGCATAAGCTCAAGGACGGCGATACGGTTGTGTGGGAATGTGAGACGACCAATAAGGCAGAAATTATCTTCTTCACCAATCAGCATCAGGCATACAAGGCACATTTGCATGATTTTGATGACTGCAAGGCATCGGTGCTGGGGGACTATCTGCCGTCTAAGCTCGATATGAATGAAGGGGAAGTGCCAGTATTTGCTCTGCTGCCGGGAGACTACAAGGGCAGTATGGTGGTTGTATTTGAAAACGGCAAGGCTGCCAGATTTTCCTTGGAGAGCTTTGAAACCAAAACCAATCGCCGCCGCTTGACCGGTGCATATTCGGATAAGGCACCGGCGGTTGGGTTCTTCTATCCGGTTACAGATGATACCGAGCTTGTGCTGTATTCAACCGCAAATCGTGCGATGACGTTCCGAGCGGGTATGCTCGATATCAAGGCAACACGTGCGACACAGGGCGTACAGGTCATGGTGCTGCGTGCAAAGCATACCGTGATACGTGCACAGCGGGCACAGGACGTGGGATTCAGCGACCCCAAACGGTATTTGACCCGTACCATTCCTTCCATTGGTGCGGTTTTGAAGGACGAGGATTTACCCAATCCGCAAATGACATTTTCTTAAACCAAAAAATCCCTCAGATAAGCGCTATCTTATCTGAGGGATTTTTGTAATTGATGATGTGCATTTAGATGTGCTTGCGGATATGGGCGAGAGCACCTTTCTCCAGCCGCGAAACCTGTGCCTGCGAAATATGAATGGCAGATGCCACTTCCATTTGTGTACGCCCTTCAAAAAAACGCATGTGGACAATGCGTTTTTCCCGCTCGGAAAGGGAGCTGATTGCCTCCTTGAGCGCGATTTGTGTGAGCCAGTGCTCGTCGGTGTTCTTGGGGTCGCCAACCTGGTCCATAACACAGAGAGCATCGCCCTCCTCTCCCCATACCGGTTCGTAAAGAGAAATGGGGTCGGAAATCGCATCGAGCGCAAACACAACCTCCTCTTTTTTCATATCCAGTGCTTTGGCAAGCTCTGTAATGGTTGGCTCACGCTGGTGTTCCTTCAAAAAGGCTTCCTTTGCCTGAAGTGCACGGTATGCCGTGTCCCGCATGGAGCGGGAAACTCGAATGGCGCTGTTATCGCGCAGATAGCGGCGAATTTCTCCGATAATCATGGGAACCGCATAGGTAGAAAAGCGCACATTGAGGTCACAGTTGAAATTATCAATGGATTTCATCAGCCCGATGCAGCCAACTTGAAAGAGGTCGTCCACTGATTCATTTCGACCATGGAAGCGCTGAATGACGGACAGAACCAGCTTGAGATTGCCGCGAATCAGTTTTTCACGCGCATTCTGGTCACCGTTGTGTGACTTTCGGAGCAGCTCGGTCATTTCAGCCGCAGGAATTACGGTCAGAGAAGCGGTATTGACCCCGCAAATCTCTACTTTACTTTGCATGACTTATCCCTCCTGCCTTGTCTTGCTATATAAAGCTTGCCCACAAAGGCAGGGGAGATATACCTGAGATATATTTTGAATTTCGACTTCTTTTCCGTGCATTTGACAGCACAGATGTGTTAGGTCAAATCATTGATGGGGGTCTGTGTGAGTGTGATTGGTTCAACGGGAATGTCATAGGCGGTCAGCTGAGAGAGCAGAAGTGCAGTGACACGTGCAGAACTCTTGTAGTGCCCCAGACGAATGACGGCGGGGGCAGTCGTTTGTACGAGTCTGTCCATGGTTGCTTTCACGGCGTTGGCGGCGCGATAGGAATGGTCTTGACTGTCTGCTGTGGTATCCCATAGGCGGTAACCGCCCTGTGTGAGTCCTTCACGCTGTATGGCAGTCAGCTTCGCAGAGCCATCAGAGATGCAGAGCAGGCGGCTTACCGTACCTGTGGCACGGAATAAGACATCATTGGCTGCACGGAGCTTTCCCGTCATATCCTGGGCAGAGGAAAGCAGAGTAAAACCAACGGTATGTCCGCGTCCGACGATTTGGCGCAGCAGCTCCTCGCTGAGCTCTGTGCCGTCCGCAGGGATAAAAAAGGCAGCAGATTGCTCGGCTTGTTCGAGTGTGGTCAAGATGGAGCGCGTATCGAAATCGGGAGCGCCGAAGTAAGTCAGATAAACTCGGCTGGGCTTTTGCAGCGGGACAGTGGGCGGTGCTTCCGGCGATGGGACATCGGCGGGAGACTGCGACGCTTCGCCTTGGGGAGTGGCTGAGGAATTGCCAGCCGGCTTGTGGTATCCCTCTAGCATGCTGCGAATGGTGCTGGCAGAGGAGGACACAAAAGCCGAATCCGATAATGCCGCTGCACGACTGCAAATACGCAGAATGGGAGCCGCAGCAGAAATGTTGGAATAGGTCAGGTCGAATTTTCCGCATACCAGCTTTACAGGAACATAGATGCTTCCGTGAATCCAATAAGCGGGTGTGGTATAGCTGTTCATATTTTGGTCGTATACCGTTCCGCGGCTCAGGTCAAAGCGCAGTACTGTCGTGCCGCTGGACAAGGACAGCGTTTGGTCGGCGCTGTTGTAGGCACCGGAAATCCCTAAGGCACCTGAAAATACGGAGTAGGGCACATACTGTGCTCCGCCGCGTTTTTCGGGCATGGTAGAGGAGGATAAGGGCAGGAAAGAATCGTTCACTGCGGTGAGTGTGATATTGTTTGCAGCATAGCTGGTTGTGATGCCAATGAGCAGGGCAGCGCACAGCACAAAAGACAGGAAGGAGATATGTTTTGGTTTCATGTGCGGAGAGCTCCTTTTTCTGACGAAAAGTAAAAGATAACAATTTTATTATAGCATAGAAAGTGTGTGCAAGGCAGAGGAAACACAGAAATTTTTGCAGGCAGCAGGCGGTCTCCGAAAGTTTTTGGACAGATGAAAAAAGTAAACAGGCAATTTGCTGCACAGCAGGGATTTTCTGATTTTTCTCACAAAGAAATGGAATAAACAGGAAAAATACTTGAAAAATAAGAAAGAAAGAGATAAAATAAAAATAATCCTTTCACACAGTTTAACAGAAAAGAGTGAAAATATTATGCTGAATATCCAGTACGAACTGACAACACATCGAAAAGAAAAACCAGATGAATCTGCGCTTGGTTTTGGGAAGTATTACACAGACCATATGTTTCTGATGGAGCATTCTGAGGAAAAAGGCTGGCATAATGCACGTATTGTGCCATATCAGCCCATTGCACTCGACCCAGCTGCTATGGTACTGCATTATGCGATGGAATCGTTTGAGGGAATGAAGGCATATCGTGTGCCAGATGGTTCCATTCAGTTGTTCCGTCCGGAGAAAAACGCAGAGCGTATGCAGAATACCAATCGCCGCATGTGCCTGCCCAGCCTGCCGACGGAGGATTTCATTCAGGCGGTCAAGGCGCTGGTGCAGACCGATGCAGACTGGGTACCGCATCAGGTCGGCACAAGTTTGTACATTCGTCCGTTTGTGATTGCAACCGAGCCGCATTTGGGTGTGCGCCCGTCTCAAACGCATCAGTTTATCATTATCTGTTCGCCTGTGGGGGCATACTATTCTACGGGCATCAATCCGGTCAAGATTTTCGTGGAAGACGAATACACACGTGCCTGCCCGGGCGGTACCGGATTTACCAAGTGCGGCGGCAACTATGCAGCCTCCCTCATTTCGCAGGTCAAGGCGCATGAGCTGGGCTATGAGCAGACTCTGTGGCTCGATGGTGTGTCTCATCGCTATGTAGAGGAAGTTGGTTCTATGAACTGTTTCTTCAAAATCAATGGTACGGTGTATACAGCGCCCTGTGTGGGCACGGTTTTGCCCGGTGTGACACGTATGTCCTGTATCGAGCTGCTGAAAAAGTGGGGAATTCCGGTCTGTGAGCAGGCGCTTGCAATTGCAGATGTCATGAAGGCATCGGAGGAGGGCAAGCTGGAGGAGGTCTTTGGCACTGGAACAGCTGCGGTGATTTCTCCTGTGGGAGAGCTGCGCTATGAGGGCACAGCGGCGAAAATCAATGACGGTCAGATTGGTGCGGTCACACAAAAGCTGTATGATGCGATTACTGGGATTCAGTGGGGCACACTGCCTGATGATATGGGCTGGACAACACCCGTAGAGGAAAAGGAATAAAAGAAAAGGACTCCCTGTTTTGGAATCAGGGAGTCCTTTGACTCTAACAGTCAGAATAAAAAATCAGGAGGAAAGTTGCTATGGAGACCATGTTTCTTTTTTGGGGAATGGCAATCGGTTTCGTGATAGGACAGCAATACTATAAGTACCAAATCGTGAAAAAGAAAAATCAGAAAGTGGTGCAGCAAGTCAAAGCGTGGGTGGAAGAAGCAGAACAATAATGGTCAATCCGCTATCGAAAGTATCCTGCCGGAAGGATTGGGCGTATGCGACAGCGTATCAAAGTGCGGTGGAATCACGCCACATGACTTTACAGGAGAGCGTGACCGTCGGCGGATTTTCAATGCGTTCGCGAATGTGGTCAATGAGCAGTGCTGCCGCAGTTGTGCCCTCCTGAAAGGCGGGCTGCACAATGGTGGAAACAGTGGGCATGGAAAGGGAAGCCCAATCTTCATTGTCAAAGCCTAAAATGCCCAGCTGATTGGGAATCTGTGGATGCAGCGGTTTGAGCGCGGTAAACACATTGGGCAAGAGCCAGCAGTTCGGCACAAAAACCAGTGTACGTCCATGATGATAGTGTTGTTCCACAGTTTGTAAGATTTCGTTTGCGGGCGTGTGTGCATCAACGATTTGAATATGACAGGGAATGTTCTTTTCCTTGAGGGCATCGAGACAGCCCTGATAGCGGTCATGACGGGACGTCAAAACATGAGGCTCTGCTGAGAACAGAATGACCTGCTCGTAGCCGTGCTCGACGCAGGCGCTGATGGCGTCAAAGGTTGCCTCATAGTTGTTGGTAACGACCCAGAGGGGAAGCCCTTCCGGATTGCTGTCAATACATACAACCGGAATTCCGGCACGATTGAGCTTTTCAATCGATACATAGGGATTCCCGCAGGGCTGCAAAATCAGCCCGTCTACTCCCATGTCAATCATTCGGTCAATGTGATTAAGCTCGGCATCGGGTTCATATTCACTGGTTCCGATGAGAATCTGATATTTCCCTTCCCGACATACCTGTGCAATGCCTTTCACAAGATGATTGGAAAAGGGGTGTGTGATATCACCAATCAGAACCCCAAGCAGGCAGGAGTGCTTGGCAGTCATGAGCCGCGCTGTCGCACTGGGACGGTAGTCATGCTTTTTGACAACCTTGGCAATGCGGTTCCATGTGCTGGCAGACATTTTTTCCCGCTTTCCGTTTAGAAAAAAAGAAACGGTTGTCTTTGAAACCTGCGCTTCGTCGGCGATCTCTTGTATGGTCATTTTTTGTTTAGATGACATGGAAATACTCCTTTTCGCATGGATAAATTTAGTCTATCATATTCGTTGATGAAATGCAATCTAATATAATACGGGTTGACAAGTGAAAAAAACTTGGTATCATGAATATATAAACCGTTTTACTTCACATAGGGAGGTTGTTCCAATGAAACTCTATACATACCGTGAGAGTCTGGAAGGAAAGGACCAGATTGGCGTCGGCTTTGATGAGGGTACCCTGTATCCGCTCCGTGCATTTGGGCTGTCATTTGCAGATATGAACACGCTAATCTGCACCATCACACCCGAACAGCTCGACAAGCTCAAACACAAGCCGGAAGGTGTTTCGCCCATTGCCTGTGCAGACCTTGTGTGCCGCGCACCGATTCCGTACCCGATGCAGGATGTGCTTTGCTTGGGAATCAATTATGACGCGCACCATAAGGAAGCAGGACGTTTTGACCGAGAAGCGTTTGGTGACCGCCCAAAGGCAATTTATTTTTCCAAGCGTGTTTCAGAAGCCAATGCAGATGGCGGTAAAATCCCGCTGTATGAGGGGCTGGTAGACAGTCTTGATTATGAGGTAGAGCTTGGGGTCATTTTGGGAAAAGATGCCCGCAATGTGCCAGTAGAGCGTGTCAGGGAATATATTTTTGGCTACACCATTATCAATGATGTTTCTGCGCGTAATTTGCAAACCGGACATAAGCAGTGGTACTTTGGAAAATCTTTGGACGGTTATACCCCAATGGGACCTTGCATCGTGACAGCAGATGAAATCAGCTATCCGCCAGCGCTGGGAATTCGCTGCTCGGTCAATGGAGAGCTGCGTCAGGACAGCGTAACAAGTGCTCTGATTACGAACATTGATGAAATCGTTGCAGAACTCTCAAAGGGCATGACGCTCAAGGCAGGTACCATCATTGCAACAGGTACCCCTGCGGGTGTGGGCATGGGCATGCAGCCGCCCTGCTTCCTCAAGCATGGAGATGTGGTAACCTGTGAAATCGAAAAAATTGGCACCTTGACCAACGTGGTAGACTGAAGGATAGAAAATCCCGCAGGCAATTGATTGCCTACGGGATTTTTTTAGGCTTTCAAGACGATGAGCTGCTTTTCGTCTCCTACTTGATGAATGACAACACATTTTGCATGATAAGGCATTCCTTCACAGGACAGGACTTTTTTGCCTTTATAAATTTCTTGGCTGCATATCGCTACGGTGTAGCTTTCCTGTTCGGAGAGAATGAACTTTCGCGCCTGCGCGATTTCGGGAGACATCACTTCTGTGAGATTTTGATAGACGGGAACCGCTTCCATTTGTATGCTGCGGTCATAAAATGCACTGATTTGGGTCAGATGATTGGTGAAAGACTGCTTGCAGTGCAAGACGGTATGGGGAAGCTGCTCGTTATAACGCAGCGAGCAAGCCTCCTTGGTCAGCAGCATTTCGCAGTGCGGCGGTGTCATGAGGAGTGATGTTCCCTCAATAGAAAGCTGCGTACCCTGTACTTTTAGGGTCAGGCTAGGGTCAAAGTGAAAGCGGGTATGCGCTTTGTGCACCCCATCTGCCTTGACATCGTCTACAATCAGCCAAATAGAGGGAGCCATGAAGATGACCTTGCGCATCCAAATTTGCAGCGGGTCGTGCCCAACCAGATAGCCTTCCAGATAATGGATAGAACCTGCATGACGGACATAGTTTTTGAGCGGAAGTCCGAAGTCTGCATAGCCCCAGCTGTCGGAGGGCAGGCAGTACTCGTGTTCGTCCAGAATGATGCCGTTGTGTGCCTGCATGCCCTTGAGCTGTGTGCGCAGGGCATGGTCTTCCCGATAGGTATAACGTCCGGAATCAATGAGGATTTCCTGACCCTTGTGTGTGAGGGATACATGAAGATTGTCACTGTGCCCATGTCCGCTGCCCAGAGAACCGTTTGTAAACATGGTAAAGCTGGCATCTGGACTCCAACTGCTGCGAATCACATACATACCGCTGTCTGTGCCGTCATAGCAGAGCTGTGTGGGTTGTTCGGCAGACATCGCGTTATAGTGTGCAGCACCAGAGCCGCCCAGAACATAGGCGCTTTCGAGGTCACAGGATTCGGTACCGGCAAAGCGGAAATGACAATCCGAAAAGAGTACAGCGGCTCGTGTGAACACATCACGCGCACAGACCCGGTCGCTGTCTCCAAAGGTTTCGATGCCGCCGGAGGGGGTCAGCTGATAGAGAAGCGATTTTGCGAGCCGGTAGACAGGCTCCTGTATGCTGCTGCTTTCCTTGCGCAGTCCCATATAATAGAGCGCCTTCATGCCGTAATTGAGCACTTCGATATGGTACATCGTAGATTGTTCCCAGTGCATACCGTCCGGATATACCTGAATGGAGAATTGCAGCTCCATTTCGTCCTTTGCCCAGAGATACAGGGGGTCTTTCTGGTAATCCTCCAGAAGGAAGGGCAAAACGGATACCATCGCACAGGTCTGGATACTGCCCCAGTTGCTGGTCTTGTATTTGGGAAGATAGGAGTCCTTGAGGTATGCAAGCTGTGTCTGCATACTGTGCCCGATTTTTTCACGTTCACAATCGGAAAGACAGCCGAGGAATTCCAGATAGGGAAGCGCTTCAAACCAGTTCATGACACGAATTCCAGTATCCAGCGTGCGGGTGGAAGGCTCCGGCTTGATTTGGGAATGTGCAGCAATCCAGTCCAGAATATAATGTTTTGCTTGTTCTGCATATTTTATCTCATGAGATAGGAGTGATGCGAGAATTAAATAATCCAGATAATCCATGCGGTTGAGCATGAAGCACCATTCTTCGTCATCGTTGCGCTGCGCGTTCCAGTCCAGCGGGGCAAGGCGATAGGGAGTCAGACAGCGCTCCATATCCCACGGTTTGTCAAAAATAAAGGTTTGCTGCATTAACTCCTCTGCACGCTGAAAAATAAGTGCTTTTTCCGTCTCACTGAGGAACGAAGAAAGTGTATTTATCTTTTTTTCGGCAATGAGGAAATCGAGAGATGCTTTCATAAAATTCATAATAGGATACCTCTTTCCTTTGGATAACGAACGGGAGCTGCGAAATTTCGCAGCTCCCGTTCCCTTGATTAGCACAAAATACCAAAGAAGCTCAGGACAACGCCCAGTACAACAGTCAGAAGAACCAACCAGTAGGTTGTGACATTTTTCTTCTTGATTAAGTAGTACATCAGCATGGTGTAGAGGATTGGCAGAAGTGCCGGCGCAACCTTATCCAGCATGGCTTGGATATCCACGGTGGATTGCTTGACGCCCTCCTGCATTTCTCCGGCGGCCAGACTGACGGCCACATTGATTTTTACAAAGGCAGCAGCCAGACCGGCAATGACTGTAACACCAATCATACCAGCCGCATCGGAGATGGCACCCATCTTTTCGCTCAGCTTATCAATCATGCTGGTGCCGAGCTTCATGCCGTAATTGCCCATGACAAGCTTCAGCATGAGCAGCACGCCGTTCATGGCAAGCAGGAACAGCAGCGGTGCAATGGAGATGCCGTCCATTGCCATGGAAGCGAAGATGGTGGAGAACAGCGGTGCAAGACAGAACTGGGAGAGGGAATCACCGATACCCGCCAAAGGTCCCATGAGAGCCATTTTGATACCGCGAATCTCGCTGTACGACATGCCGTTGTCCGCCATTGCCAGATGAATGGAGGTAATGAACGGCAGAAGGTTGGGGTTTGTGTTGTAGAACTCCCCGTTGTCCTTCAGCTCCTGTGCCAAGCGGTCAGGGTCATCGCCATAGAGCTTCTTAAACGCAGGGAACATTGCCAGCGAGTAGCCCAGGCCCTGATAGTTACTGTAATTAAAACCATTCTGCAAGAAATATGCACGCAGGGTGGTTTTCAAATAATCTTTTTTGGTCAGCTTATTAGATCCAGTCATCGTGTTCTACCTCCTGTGCGCCACCGGCAGATGCAGCAGCAGCTGCAACATTTGAAGATTCGTTATAATGCTTGATTGCAAATACGGCACCAACCAGTGCGATACCGATAATCGGCATCTTGAAGTATGCAGCGCAAATGTATCCAAGCAGAGCAAATGGAATAAATTCCTTTTTCAGCATGACGCTCATAATCATGGCAAAGCCGATTGCAGGCAGCATACCGCCAGCAACAGACAGACCATTGAGCAGCCACTGCGGAATGATTTCTACCAGCTTGCTCAGGGTTTCCATGCTGAATGCGCCAAGGAAGCCGAGCGCAAAGCCGCAGACTGCGAACAGAATGACAGTCATATTTGCGGTGCGGCGGAATTTGCCGAACTGATGCTTTTCAAGTGCATGTGCAGCGGTTTCTGGAGCGCCTGCACGGAAGGTGTAGATTGCAGTCTGTAAGAACTGAATCGCAACTGCAAACGGAATCGAAATCGGGAGTGCGCTTTCCGGTGTTACATTGGACATGGTGATTGCCATGAGTGTGCCAATGATGCCGGGGCCGATGGGGTTTGGCGGAACGGTACCGCCGGCACCAACACCGAAGCCCATGAATGCAAGCTCGCCAATGGCGCCGCATTGCAGAGCAGTTGGAATATCCCCCAAGATAACGCCAACGCCAAAACTCAATACGATACATCTGTTTGTATAGATGCCCCACAACATACCAGCATAACAGAATGCAGTCCAAAGACCAATGAGAATGGATTGGACGAGAGTAATTTCCATCATACTTCCATTTTCCTTTCTATATCAATGACAGTTTTATTTTTTGTGATGAGACTTAGAGATAATCCTTGATGTTGACCTCAACACTGCCATCTACACCGCTTGGCGTGGTCTGTGTGTCGAACTCGATGCCATACTTTTCAATCATTTCTCTCAAAGCCGCCTTGTCCTCTGCGCCGAGGAAAATGGAACGTGTCACCTTTTCTTTGCCCTCTGCATTGTGAATGTTGCCGATGTTGATTTTCTTGATGGGCACATTGCCGGCAACCAGACGCAGTGCATCGGCACAGTCCTTTACAATGATGAAGATGTTTTGTGCCGGATTTGCCTTGTAAATGATGTCAATGACCTTCTGAACCGGATAGAAGCGCATCGCAACCTCTTTCGGAATACCGGTCTTCATGAGGGTCTGGGACATGGTGTCCTCTGCGGCTGCATCGTTTGCAACGATAACCGTGTTTGCGCCCAGAGATTTAATCCACAGCTGACCCTGTCCGTGAACCAGTCGCTCGTCAATGCGGGTCATCATAATGTTTGGTGTGCTCATAATTGTATTCTCTCTTTCCTTAAAATAATTTTTGAATTACCAGTAAGGGTTCCAGTCCTTCATATAGCGGAGCAGTGCTTCCATATAGAAGTAGTCACCCCAAATGTTTCCCTCATCAACGCCCTTGCCGGAATGCCAGCTGTATACGCCGTGATACAGAATCGGTGCGCCGGGCGCGATGGTCTCGCTGGTGTAATTTTTGATAAGGGAGCGAAGCATATTGGAGGCAGCGCCCAGATAGGTTTCCTTGTCTGCGAAGTCTGCCGGAACATGACGGTCCATTTCCAGAATCCCGCAGACCGCAATGGCTGCTGCACTGGAGTCGCGCGGCTGATTGTCCTTGTCGGTGAAAATCAAATCCCAGTAGCAGACATTATCCTGAGGCAGACGGTTGAGGAAGTAGTGGAGCATACCGCGGTACAGCTCTGCATACTCCACCTGATGGGTGTAGCGCACATTGAGCGGAATTCCGTAAATGCCCCAAGCCTGTCCGCGTGCCCATGCGCTGTCATCGGTATAGCCCTGACGGGTTGCGCCATGGTCCGGACCGCCGGTTTCCGGATTCATATAGAAGGTGTGGAATGCGCTGGCATCATCACGAATGACATATTTGCAGCTGGTTTCAAAATGCTTCTGTGCAATTTCCGCATAATGCGGGTCGCCGGAAACCGAGCTTGCCCAGTAGAGCAGCGGAATGTTCAGCATGCAGTCGATGATAAAGCGGTAGTGCTCCTTGCTGTTAAAGGGCCCCCATGCCTGAAGGAATTCTCCTTTTTCCTGCCAGCGGGTGAGCAGCTTGTCTGCGGCAAGCAGTGCAGCACGCTTTGCTTTCTCGCTTCCGGTCAGCTTGAAGCCGCTGACGCACGAAAGGGAGTAGAGGAATCCCAAATCGTGATGGTCAAGCTCGATTTTGTTTTCGACGCGGTACAGGAAGCTGTCTACATTGCGGTCTGCCAGCTTGCGGAACTTTTCGTCGCCGGTGTACTCATAACAGAGCCACAGCATACCTGTCCAGAACCCATCGGTCCATTCGATGTTTTCAATGATGGGATATTGGAGATTTTTGGTCGCGGGCCATGGGAATTTGTCCTGCAAATACTCCATGTTTGCCTCAACCTGCTTGATGCAGTGTTCAAAGGCAGCGGTCGCTTCTTCTTTTGTAATGCGTGGTGTCTCAAGGAATTCCTTGCGCTTTGCAAGGTCTTCGATATTTACTGTTCTCACCATGGTATCACCTCTTCACTTGGGATAAAACTTCTAAGCATCTTCATAACCTGATAGAACCGAATCCAGCGGCCTGCAAAGTAAACCGATTTACCAGATGAGCATAATTATAGAGGATTGCTGTTTTTTTGTCAATTGTTACTATTGCTAAAAGAATGATATAAAAATTTGTGCAACAATTCTTTTTCAGACGTACAGCGGATAGATTTTAAGAAAATAGAAAAAAAGTTAAATATTTTTATTGACAAAACCGGTTTACTAAATTATACTTTGGGTGAACCGATTTACTAAGACGCATTTTGGTTATTGCAAATGGATACATCAAAAGAAAGAAGAGATAGATGAATGAATGCGTTGATCTCCAAAATTTCCTGTATGGGTATGGTACCGGCGGTATCGATCAATGAAGCGGAGGACGCTGTCCCGCTTGCACATGCGCTGATGAAAGCGGATTTGGAAGCCATGCTCTGTGCAGGGCAGTCTGCTCCGCAGGCAATTGCACAGATTGTCAAGGAAAATCCCGACATGGCAGTTGGTGCCGCAAACATAATTGGTTTTACACAGGCAAGGGAGGCAGTAGAGGCCGGCGCAAAGTGGATTACGACCTCTGGACTGCGGGAAGACGTCATTTGCTGGTGTAAGGAAAATGATGTTGTTGTGATCCCGGGCGTTTCTACCGCGAGCGAAATCGAGACTGCGATTTCATATGGGCTGGACTGTGTGCAGTTTTTCCCAGCGGAGACAAGCGGCGGTGCACAGGCACTCAAGCTGTTTTATGATGCCTATGCAGATATGCGTTTTCTCGTTTCGGGAGGAATTACAGCGGATAATCTGCACACATACCTTTCTCAGCCCAATGTGCTGGCTGCAATCGGAGACTTTATGCTGCCAGCAGATGCACTGATGCACAAGGATTGGGAGCGCGTGACACAGGCTGGCATAGAGGCGGTCAACGATATGCTCGGCTATGAGCTGATTCATTTGGGTGTCAACCAAAATTCCTGTGAGGAAGCGCTGCAAACGGCACAGACGCTGTGCACCCTGTTTGGATTCCAATATTATAAAAAGCCAAAGTCCCATTTTGCTGGAAAGGGGTTTGAAATTCTCAATGCGCCCGGACGCGGAACGCATGGACATATTGGCATTTATACACCATATCCGGAAAAGGCAATGTATTATTTGGGGAAAAAGGGAATTCGATTTGTAGAATCCAGTATTACGCGAAATAAAAAGACAAAGCTTATCAATTTTGTTTACTTGGATATTGAGATTGCAGGATTTGGTGTGCATCTCATCAATCCAGATGTGAAGATGAAATAATTTGTGTTCAGAAAGGAATGGAAATCAATTATGTTTGATATGGAAAAGTTTTCACTGAACGGTAAGATTGCTCTTATTACAGGTGCATCTTATGGAATTGGCTTTGCAATTGCAACTGCATACGCAAAGGCTGGTGCAACCATTGTATTTAATGATATCAATTCGGAGCTGGTTGCAAAGGGCATGGCTGCTTATGAGGCAGAGGGCATCAAGGCGCATGGCTATGTATGCGACGTCACCAATGAGGACGCTGTTGCCGAGCTGATTGCAAAGGTCGAAAAAGAAGTGGGTATCATTGATATTCTTGTAAACAATGCAGGCATCATCAAGCGCACCCCAATGCTCGAAATGAGCGCGAAGGATTTCCGTCAGGTCATTGACATTGACCTCAATGGACCATTCATCATGTCCAAGGCAGTTCTGCCCAGCATGATCAAGAAGGGACATGGTAAGATTATCAACATTTGCTCCATGATGTCTGAGCTGGGTCGTGAGACGGTCAGTGCTTATGCAGCAGCAAAGGGCGGACTGAAAATGCTGACCCGCAACATTTGCAGCGAGTTCGGCGGTCATAATATCCAGTGCAACGGCATTGGTCCGGGCTACATTGCAACCCCACAGACAGCACCGCTGCGTGAAATCCAGCCAGACGGCTCTCGTCACCCGTTTGACCAGTTCATTATTGCAAAGACACCGGCTGCACGCTGGGGTGAGGCAGAGGATTTGATGGGTCCTGCTGTATTCCTTGCAAGTGATGCAAGTGATTTTGTAAATGGTCATGTACTGTATGTAGATGGCGGTATTCTGGCATACATTGGAAAGCAGCCGGAATAAGCAAAGGGAGGACGTATCAAGTATGAAAATCGCATTGATTAATGAGAATTCTCAGGCAGCAAAAAATGCACAGATTTTTGAGGTCTTGCATGAAGAAGCACAGAAGGCAGGGCATACCGTATTTAACTACGGCATGTATGCTGCTGATGATGAAACTCAGCTGACTTATGTAAAAAATGGTCTGCTGGCAAGTATCCTGCTGTCCAGCGGTGCAGTCGATTTTGTTGTAACCGGCTGTGGTACGGGTCAAGGTGCAATGCTCGCCTGCAACTCTTTCCCGAACGTGCTGTGCGGACATATCACAAACCCACTTGATGCTTATCTGTTCGGTCAGGTAAATGATGGCAATTGCATTGCCATGCCGTTTGCCCAGAGCTTTGGCTGGGGTGCAGAAATCAATCTGCGTGATACCTTTGCAAAGCTGTTCTCCGAGCCGTTCGGCGGCGGATACCCGAAGGAGAGAAGAGAGCCGGAGCAGCGAAACAAGAAGATTTTAGATGGAGTAAAGCTTGTAACACACAAACCCATCATGCAGATTCTGAAGGAAATTGATCAGGAATTCCTCAAGGAGACCATTTCAGGTAAGCACTTTGCAGAGTATTTCTATGCAAACTGCAAGAATGATGAAATTGCAGATTATCTCAAGTCTCTCTAAGTGATACGCTTTAACATAGAGAAGAAAGCAAAAAAGACAGTTCGATTGGGAACTGTCTTTTTGCTTTGGGATTGACAAATGCAGGGCATAAGTGTATTGTTTAGGCATAAAATCTTTTATATATCGAAAGGAAGAGAGTAATGAGACGATTGACAAAAAGGATCTGTGGGCTGCTGCTTTCTGCGCTGCTCATGCTTCCCGCAACGCCTGCATTTGCGGCAGAGGATAATATATTGACAGATCCAAGTGTGACAGGTGCAGCTCGTGCACAGGCACTTGTTGATAAGTATGGTGTGACCAGTGTGCAGTATGCAGTGATGTATGACCAAAAAATCGTACAGAGCGGGCAGGCAGGTGTGTACAGCAAGCAGGAAAATCGTGCGCTCACCGCAGATACGCTTTATGGAATTGGCTCAACCAGCAAAATGTTTACGACTGCTGCTGTGATGCAGCTGGTCGATGCGGGAAAGATTCGGTTAGATGAACCGATTACGACTTATCTGCCGGATTTCGAAATGAAAGATGAACGGTATCGTAAGATTACCGTGCGTATGCTGCTCAATCATTCCTCCGGATTGATGGGAAGCAATCTGAACAATGGATTTTTGGCAGGAGACCGTGAAAATCGACAGGCTTATACCTCGCTGCTTGCAGACCTCAAAACACAGCGGCTCAAGGCAGACCCGGGCGCATTTTCTGTGTACTGTAATGATGGGTTTACATTGGCAGAAATGATTGTCGAGCGGGTCTCCGGTCAAAGCTTTACAGATTATATCCATGAAAATCTATTAAAGCCGCTGGAAATGACACATACCTATACACCGCTCGATTCTTTCGATGAGAAGCAAGTCGCACGGATTTATGATGCGGTCAATCCACAGCAGGAATTGCCGGTGGAAATGACACACGTCATCGGGACGGGTGGAATTTATTCTACCGCAGAGGATTTGTGCCGTTTTGGACAGCTTTTTACAGGAGAAAGTAAGATTTTGTCAGAAAACTCCCGTAAGGCAACGATGGAAAAGGAATATTTAAGAGGGCAATGGCTGCCGGATTGTGCGAATACAGTCGGATATGGTTTGGGTTGGGACGCCGTTTTCCTTAGCCCGTTTGATACCTATGGAATCAAGGCGGTATGTAAGGGCGGTGATACCCTGCAAATGCACGCACAGTTCATTGTACTGCCGGAACATAAGCTGAGTGCGGCGGTACTGACCTCCGGTGGTTCCAGCCTGTATAACAGTATGGTTGCGACTCAGCTCGTTTTGGAGGAGCTGAAAAAGAATGGACAAATTGATGAGATTCTTCCGCCGGAGCCTCTGGAGGCGGCACCGATAAAGCCGCTGGAACAGGATTTTGCCAGATATGAGGGCAAATATACAGGACAGGGTCTGTTATATCGCGTGTACTTTGATGAAAAGGAAGCACTCAATATTGTCAATGCCTATGACCCCACGGCAAAGGAGCAGCTCGTCTATATTGGAGATGGAACATTCCAAGACAAAACGGGGGCTTCGGCATATCACTTTTTGGAACAAAACGGAAAGGTTTATCTGGTTGCACAATCCCGCACGATTTTGCCCGGGGTCGGAGAATCGGATAGCACGATATATGCTGCGCAAAAGTTGGCAGACTATGAAATGCCGCAATCGGCAAAGCAGGCTTGGCAAGAGAGAAACGGAAAGCGGTATGTACAGGTTGATGCAGTCTATCATTCCGAAGCGCTTTCCGTATTGCCGGTGGCAGCAATTGGCATAGAGGAATCGCTTGGCGGATACCTTGTGGGAAATCAAATCACAGATGCCAATACGGCACGGGCGGTTGTGGAGATCCCTATGACAGCCGGACGCGATTTGACAGACTATACCTTTTTTACAGACAACGGGACGGAATATATGCAGGCAAGTGATGCAGTTTTCATAGATGCGAGTAAGATACCCGCGCTGTATGCCGGTGGCAGCCATGCCCATCTGACCATTCCGCAAAATGGATATGGCAGATGGTTCCAAATTGGTGAAGCACTCCATGGAAAGACGATGACGGTTACTATGCCGGACAAAAGTGGGTTTGTGTTATATGATGCCAAAGGCATGGCATTGAATCAAAGTGCTGTGACAGGGAAAAATACCGTCACTCTGCAAAAAGATGGATATTTATATGTTGCAGGTCCGGCGGGTGCACGCATCGATTTGGATTTTTCATAACATGTGATCCCGATAGATGTTTTCAATATGGCAGCCATGCTGTTTGGCGTAATTGTGGGTGTACTGTGTGCCGCCACGGTTGCCCGTATACCAGCAAATGACACGGCTGGATTGCTCGACCATAAAGCGGTCGCGTTCCAAATAACAGCTTTGCCGGTAGGTGGGCGCAATGGTGCAGATGATATTTCCGGTATAGGCAGCATCAAATAGACGGCGCCAGTAATCGGGCCACGTTTTTGCCATTTCGGGAAATGGAAGTGCGCAGACAAGTTCGATGTGTGGGTATTCCTGCTGCAATTGCAGTACCTCCTCTGCTGCCCATAAATCAAAGCCTTGACTCATACCTGTAATGAAATGGGTGTAGTCCTGCTTGATTGCGCGGACAATGGCAGCACGCAAATCGCGGCGCAGCATTTCCAAAAGGTAAGGCTGTGCCTGCCAGTCAAATCCAAGCTTGGAGGGACGGCTGCCGGTAAAGCAGCAGGTGTGTGCACGGGTCATGGAAAATTCATCGAGCATAGAACCGTCTCCTTTGCAAACGAAATTTTGTTCGGTGACAATATCCTATCATAAACAGTATCACAAGTCAAAAGGCTTTGTGTGACAGAAAAAGAAAAAATATGGCACGTCCATGGTGCATGTAAGATTCTGTAAGAATTCGTGACCTATATGACTTTTGACACAGAAAAACACCCAAATCCACGCATTTATGTGCGGGTTCGGGTGTTTTTTCATGCAGCAGATGACGCGCATCGAAGGAAAAGACTAGAATTTTGACTTTTTGAGTCGCTATTCGTTCAGCAAGGCAAGAATCTCTGGAAAAATTTCCAGACTGCGTGCTAAAATGCCATGTATGTGTGCAATGGCAATTCCATAATTGACAATCGGCACACCGGATACCGAAGCGGTATGAATCCGGTGTTTCATTTCCTTTTCATGGAGCATACAGCCGCCGCAATGCACAATAAGCGCATAATCTTCCAGATTTTCGGGAAATTCACCGCCAGAGGTAAAGGTATATCGAGGCTTTACACCAGAAAATTCCGCAATCCAATGCGGGAGTTTGACGGTTCCAATGTCACCGCATTGGCGGTGATGGGTGCAGCCCTCGGAAATCAAAATTTGGTCACCATCATGGAGCGCAGACAGCTTGGCGGCAGCCCGAACAAGAGGGACGAGTTCTCCCTTATAGCGCGCAAACAGAATGGAAAAGGAGGTGAGCGGGATATCCGCTGGAACATCACGGGAGACCCGTCCAAATGCCTGAGAATCGGTGATGACCAGACGGGGCTTTTGATTGAGTGTACGCAGTGTATCGGTCAGCTCGGTATCCTGACAGCATATCACTGTGCATCTGGCATCTAGAATCTCTCGAATGGTTTGCTGCTGCGGCAAAATCAGTCTGCCCTTGGGCGCTGACTGGTCAATGGGAATGACCAGTACAACAATGTCCTTCGGTGTCAATAAATCCGCAACAATATGCTTTTCGGACTCCTTTTTGTGATGAAAGGTGCCAAGCTGTTGTTTGAGTTGGTGGATACCTTCTCCGGTGACCGTACTGACACAAATTTCATTTTGCTTGCAGACAGGGCGGGTTTCCAGCAGGTCGATTTTGTTCCAGACGATAAGATAGGGCAGCTGGCGTGCCGCGAAGCGTGAAAGAAGTGCTTTATCCTGTTCGGACAGACCGACGCGGGCATCTACAACCAACACGGCAATATCGGTTTGGTGCAGAACCTGATACGTTTTTTGGATACGCAGTGCGCCCAGCTCGCCGGTATCGTCCAGACCGGCGGTGTCAATGATGAGCACTGGACCCAGCGGAAGCAATTCCATTGCTTTCTTGACCGGATCGGTGGTGGTACCCTTGACATCGGAGACGACTGCAAGCGCTTGACCGGTGAGTGCATTGACCAGACTGGATTTTCCGGCGTTGCGAAGCCCGAAGAAGGAAATATGGATACGCTCAGAGCTTGTCGTATCGTTGAGACTCATAACAGACCTCCTGTTTGCATATACAGCATGGATTAAAAATTAAAATCACGGCGGTTGGAATTGCGGATATCTGCAATGTTTTGTGCGGCAATCGCATGCACCTTTTCATGAGGGATTTTTTGCAGCTCTCGCTCGATGACTTCATAACCCAGCTGCTTTGTTTCGGGGGAGGCATAGTCCTCCAAATATTCTGAGAGGGTCATGAGTGCATTGGGGTGGCAGCAGTTCAGGATTTGTCCGGATTTGCACAGACTCATAAAGCGGTCTCCGGTGCGCCCCATGCGATAGCAGGCGGTACAAAAAGACGGAATGTGGTTGTTTTCCATGAGCCAGCGTACTACCTCATCGAGCGTGCGCTGGTCAGAGACATCGAACTGCTCGGAATCATGCGGGCGTTCTTCTTCGGTATAGCCGCCAACCGAGGTGCGGGAGGCACCGCTTGCCTGAGAAATGCCAAGATTCAGAAGTCGGGTTCGCACCGCTTCGGATTCTCGGGTGGAAACAATCATGCCGGTATAGGGGACGGCAAGGCGAATACAGGCAACGATTTTGGCAAAGGTATCGTCATCAATACCATTATCAAAGGTATCGGGGTCGATATCATCGGCACGCTTGAGACGGGGCACGCTGATGGTATGCGGTCCAACCCCATGCACGGCTTCCAAATGCTCGGCATGCATCAAAAGACCGGCAAATTCATATTTGTAGCGCTCCAGACCGAATAGGACGCCAAGCCCAACATCATCAATACCACCCTCCATGGCGCGGTCCATTGCCTCCGTGTGGTAGGCATAGTTGTGCTTGGGTCCGGTTGGGTGCAGTGCTTCATAGCTTTCTTTGTGATAGGTTTCCTGAAAGAGAATATAAGTGCCGATCCCAGCTTCTTTGAGCTTGCGGTAATTTTCCACGGTGGTTGCGGCAATGTTGACATTCACACGCCGGATATCCCCATTTTTGTGGTGTACGCTGTAAATGGTTTTGATACTCTCCAACACATATTCGATGGGACAGTTTGCCGGATCTTCTCCTGTTTCGATGGCAAGGCGCTTGTGTCCCATGTCCTGAAGTGCCAAAACCTCGGCGCGAATCTCGTCCTGTGTCAGCTTCTTTCGGGCGATATGCTTATTTTTTGCATGATAAGGACAGTAAACACAGCCATTGATGCAATAATTGGACAGATAGAGCGGCGCAAAAATGACAATGCGGTTGCCATAAAATGCTAGCTTGATTTCCTGCGCGATTTTGTATATTTCCTGAATCTTATCTGGATTTTCACAGGCGAGCAGTACAGAGGCTTCCCGATGGGTGAGTCCTGCACAGTGATAGCCGGTTTTGGTTTTCTTGGGACGGGCTTTGTCCAAAATTTCATCAATGAGTGCGTCGTTGTTTTTGTTTTCTTCTGCATAGGACAAGGTTGCACGGATTTCCTCGTCGCTGATAAACTCCTCTGCCTTGAGAGACTTGGGATTATAAGCTGTCATCATATTTTTACTCCTTCTTGTTTGCTGTCGCCACGGTCCACAACGATTTCATAGCCAATGGCTTTCATGCGTGCTTTCAGTTCCTTCAGGTTTTGCGCGGCTTCTGGACCACTGGAAAGTTTGTTGTTGTAAAGCATATATTTGTCCCGTACATTCACAGGGGACAGGTTTGGCATGATAACATTGGCACCGCTTAAAATACCGCGTTCTCGACCATTCTGCTCGACAGAGCCGAGCGCTGTTGTCGCAGGGAGCAGCAGCTTGGGGTGAATCAGCCGAACGAGTGATAATAAAAAGCAGGTCAGGTCGGCACTGCCCGCAGGCTCCTTGCGAAATGGGGTGTCTGCATGCGGAATAAACGGACCAATGCCGCACATTGCGGGGGAAAAGGTCTCGATGAATTTCAAATCTCCTGCGATGTGTGCGGTGGTTTGATGGGGAGAACCAACCATAAAGCCGCAGCCTGTTTGAAACCCAAGATGTTTGAGCGTTCGGAGACATTGCATGCGATGGTCAAAAGACATTTCTTGAGGGTGCAGCGCACGATAATGCACAGAATCTGCCGTTTCATGGCGCAAGAGATAGCGGTCGGCGCCAGACGCTCGAAGCCGTTGATAGCTTTTCGGGCTGCGTTCCCCAAGAGACAGTGTAATGGCACAATCCGGAAATTGGTCTTTGATGGAACGAATGAGCCCACAAAGTACATCATCGGTAAACCAGCCATCTTCTCCGCCCTGCATGACAAAGGTGCGGAATCCAAGGGCATACCCCTCCTGCGTACAGGCTAGGATTTCCTCCGGTGTCAGGCGATAGCGGGAACAGGCATGATTGCTGCGGCGAATCCCACAGTACAGGCAGTCATTTTTGCAAATATTACTGATTTCGATAAGACCGCGGATAAAGACGGTCTTGCCATAGGATTGCTGCGCCGCCTGCCTTGCAAGCTGTGCGGCAAATGCAGCAGCCTCGCTGTCATAGGACTCGACGAGCTTTTGATAAGCGCTTTGCGGGAGCGTGTGCGTCGATGCCAATGTTTCAATGAGGGTTTTGGTTTCAGGCGTCATAGTTCACCACGTTCGACAGAGCGGTTTTCACACTGATGCCCGACAGCTTGCCAACCTTTCCGGCAAGAGCGGAAATGGTGTCCTGCGGTGCATCTAATGCAAGACTGATAATATTGACTTTTCGTGCTTTGGTGCGATAGGGGATTCCCATACGCCCGATGATGTAATCACTGTATGTGTGGAGCAGGCTGTTGAGCTGTTCTACAACCTCGGGATTTTCCACAATAATGCTCATGACAGCAATTCTGGTATCCATGACATCAATCTCCTAAAATAAAAAAATACCGCACTCCTGATTTGGGTGCGGCAAAGATATCCACAGGTTGTGGATATTTCTCAAGAATAATACCGTTGCAGGAACAAGACACAGGCAGAAGCTTCTGCATTGTGTCAGGGAAGCGGTGGTATGTGAGAGTTCAACAGCACCTTTCACGCAGATTGAATCTTTGTGTCAGGAAGTAACGGTTTCATTATAGCAAACTTATTTGACAAACGCAAGATTGTCATGAACGCCAAACCGGAAAAGCATTTGTCTCGACGCGATGCGCCTTGTCAAGCCTATGGAATACTGGTAGAATAAGGGCAGGAAAGGCGGTGTATCCAAGTGAATCACTTACCACGTCCGGTTTATATTCCCATGCGTTTGGTGGAACGGTACTTCAAAGATGGTGTTGCCCATGCTGCCGCAGAGCTGGCATTTTTTTTGCTGTTTTCGCTGTTCCCTCTGCTCATGGTGCTGAACTCTTTGTTGGGACTTGCTCACCTGTCTGAGGTGACGATTCTCAATGCCACACAATTTCTGCCTGAAGATGTACAACAGATTTTGGTCAATTATATGACCTTTCTAGGCTCTAATGATTCGGTGCGTCCTCTGCTGCTGGGCAGCTGCCTGACGCTGTATTTTCTTTCGCGTGCCGTGCGTTCCATCATGTACTCTATGCGGCGCATTTATCGGTGCAGTACCGACCACACGATGCTGCATAATCTGCTGGTATCACTGGTTTTAACCGGCGGTCTGCTGCTGCTCTTGGGGGCAAGTATTTTTTTGATTGTGGTAGGACAGGAGTTCTTGCAGCTGGTCATGCGATGGTTTCCGATGCTGTATTCCGGACTGATTCTGGTGCGCTATCTTGGCTATCCCGCAGCCATTTGCATTGCGTTGGTGTTTTTGATGCTGCTGTATCGGCTGGTGCCGCCTGTTCGAATGGGCTGGCATGCGGCGCTGCCGGGGGCTTGTACATCACTTGTGGGCTGGATTGTCCTGACACGATGCTTTGCTTACTATGTAGACCACATGGGCAATTATAATATTCTTTATGGCTCCATTGGTGCGCTGATGGTGCTCATGCTTTGGTTGTATTTGACGAGTACAACCCTCATTTTGGGAGGCGTCCTCAATCATATCTTGTCAGAAACAAGACGTTCTTCCAGAAATAGCGATAAGGCATAGCAGCCAGTCAAATCTGGTATTGACCGATATCTATGAGCAATTTGTTTTTTGTATGGGAAAGATACTTTTGTACCCGTTCTTGCTTGGCGGCCGGACAAGCGGCATGGTAAATGATGATATCACTCTGGTCAATGATAAATTTGCGCACGTTGAACAAGGCTTGACGGATTGAGGTATGCTCTCGGGGAAGATTGTGGATTTGGTCATATTCTGTGTAGAGCACCCTGTAATCTATATGAGACGCATAACAGCTTACCAGCTCCAAAGAGACGCTTCTTGGAAGCAGACCTCTGGTGAGCTGCGTGAATGGAATGGGGTTGTTGTTTTCGAATAAAATACGGCTGATTTTTTGTTGGGTTAAAATGTTTTGCAGCACAGAGGTAAATTGTGCTGCTTTTTTTGCTTGGGAATCGCTGCCTAGAAGCAGGATACCGCAGGTTGCTGTGTACATGGAAGTCATTCTCCTCTAAGTGCATTATTGTATATGGATAGATTCGCTGTATTAAGGGGATTATACCATATATAATGTGTACATTGAAACAGGAAATCTATTTATCATTGTGTAGAGGTGAACTGAAAATGGACTACACGATGTACATTCGAAATCGAATTACAGAGCTGCGCTTACAAAAAGATGTGTCAGAATATCAAATGAGCTTTGCATTGGGACAAAATAAAAATTATATTCAATCCATTTCGTCCGGAAAGGCGATGCCCTCGATGAAACAATTTTTGAATATATGTGAGTATTTTGATATGACACCTATGCAGTTTTTTGATGATCGGGTCAAATATCCCAAGCTGATACAGGAAGCGCTGGAGGAAATGAACGGATTATCGGAGGAAGACCTGATGACCCTGATTTATCTGATGAAAAGACTGCGGCGGACAGGCTCTCTCTAAATCTTTTCGGTATGGCGCCCATTTGCTTGGGGAACCTTGCGGTACGTTTTTTTGGGTTGCTTATGTTTGTGAAGAATTATCGACCGTGATTCTATGTTTTACACAAAAAACATAGAATAAATTTGTTAAAAAAGACGAAAACACGATTTCGCATCAAAAGACTTCGTTTTCTCAGGGGAAGATTGACAAAATTACGTTTTCTTAAAAAAAACACTTCCATTTTCCAGAGAAACATACTATAATGGAGACAGTGAAATGTAAGTTCTATGACTAAAGGAGGAAACCCTCATGACCAGAAAGATTAAGGTAAAAAATACCGAAGACATTCAGCAGATTAACCGCATCGTATCCAAGTACAGCTACGATATTTGGATTTTTGGTAAGTCCGGTCAGGTAGACGCAAAGAGCCTGCTCGGTATGTTCCTGCTGTCCCTCAATGAGCCGCTTCAGTTGGTTGTTGAGGACGATATCGATCCGACTGCACTGTTTAAGGATTTGGAAGATTACCTCGAAATCGAAGAATAATCAAAAATATGGCGGTTTACAAAAGTAAACCGCCATTTTCTATTTACGCAATCAAAAAAAATCCGCTGAATTCAGCGGATTTTTTTGATTGTTTTACGGAACCAGACGTGTCATATCGCGCGGGAACATCGAGGTTTCACGGATATTTTTGAGACCCAGCAACTGAAGCGTCAGGCGCTCAAGTCCAATACCCAGACCGCCATGCGGCGGCATGCCGTATTTGTGCATCATGAGGAAGGAGTCAAAGAGGGAAACGTCCATTTTGCGCTCTTCCAGCTTTTTGACCTGCTCGTGATAGTCATGCACACGCTGTCCGCCGGTGGTGATTTCCAGACCACGGAACAGAAGGTCAAAGGACAGGGCAAACTTTGGATTTTCCGGGTCGTCCATGGCATAGAATGGACGCTTTGCAGATGGGAAGTGTGTCACAAAGACAAATTCAGAGCCATAGGTTTCTTCTGCCCATTTGCACATCATGACCTCTTCATCTGGATTGAGGTCATAACGATTCTTGGACTTGTGCTCGAACTTCTCCTGCATGATTTCCTTTGCCTCGGTAAAGGTGACGGTTGGAATTTTATCAATGACAGGGAGTTTGGTGCCCAGCATTTCAAGCTCTTCCTTACAATGCTTTTCGACATAGGAAATCACATATTTGAGCATACCAGTTTCCATTTCCATAACGTCCTGCATGGAATCAATATACGCCATCTCAAAGTCCAGTCCGATATATTCGTTGAGGTGACGGGAGGTATTGTGGCGTTCAGCTCGATAGACATTGCCAATTTCAAACACACGTCCGAAGATACCAGCGGTGTACTGCTTGTAGAACTGCGGAGACTGTGCCAGATATGCCTGCTGACCAAAATAGTCGAGCTTAAAGATATTGGCGCCGCCCTCTGCGCCGGCAGATACGATTTTCGGGGTATGGATATGGGTAAAGCCCTGCTGAATCATATATTCTGCAAAGCCATCTGCGATTGCGCCCTGTATGCGGAAAATTGCCTGCTTGCGCGGGTGGCGCAGCGTGATGGGACGGAGCGGCAGCTCAGCGTCCAGTGTCATGCCCAGATATTTCTTGCCGAGCGGAACCGGAATCTGCTCAGCCGGACGGGAAAGCACTCTGACGCTGGACAGAACCACTTCAAAGCCGTGCTCTGCGCGTGGCTCCTCACGAACGGTGCCGGAAACCTCGACAACCATGCCGTCCTTGATGTCGGACTTGGTCATACCGTCGATTTCGCCGGAAAACATGCACTGAATCAGACCGCGGTTGACGCGAATGACAACGAATGCAAAATCAGACATATCACGTACACGATGTACGGTGCCGCGGAAGGTGACCGATTTGCCGACGGAAGCGGCAGCGTCCTGCACCGCGTCAATATACTGCTTGGGGGTGGTGATAAACTCCATAGTGTTTACGCCTCTCTATCTGGATTTTTGATTTTCAGAATGGTTACCTTTTTATTATATCGAGAATTTTACAGGATATCAAGTCTGCACAGCAAAAAAGACGCGCAAAACGGGCTGTTTGCTGCGAGATGAAGCCAAAAGAAGCGGACAGATACCCGTTATCTGTCCGCTTGGGTTCTGTTATGCAGGCTCCAGCTCATGGTCGAAGCACACATGACCGTCGCGCATTTCCTTGATGACTGCGAGCGATTCGACATGGATACCAAGCTTGCGAATTGCCTCGCCGCCCACATCGAAGCCCTTTTCGATACAGATGCCGGCGCCAACGATTTGCGCACCGGACTGACGCACAAGAGAAATGAGACCCAGCATGGCACTGCCTTTGGCAAGGAAGTCATCAATGAGGAGGACGCGGTCAGATGGGTCGAGAAAACGCGCAGAAACAATGATGTCATAGTTGCGCTGATGGGTGAAGGAGGTGACTTGAGAGGTCAGCACCTCCCCGTCAATATTGCGGGATTGTGTTTTTTTAGCGAACACAACCGGTACGCCGAAATGCTGTGCAGTGATACATGCAATGCCAATACCAGATGCCTCAATGGTCAGAATCTTGGTCACACCTTGGTCACCGAAACGCCGGAAAAACTCCTTGCCAAGCTCGTTGATGAGTGTCACGTCCATTTGATGATTCAAAAAGGCATCGACCTTGAGGACATCACCGTCTTTGACGCGTCCGCGCTCCAAAATGGCGTTTTCCAATAATTGCATCAATCATTACCCCCGGAAATAGTATCTTTTTTTGAATATTCAAAAAATGTCGAATTGGATTATTATTTATCATATCATTCCCGCGTATGCTTTTCAAGCTGAAAAATTAGGAACGGCGCAACTTTTTCACAATCAGGGCAGCTTCCTCACGCGCCTCGCCGGAGCCAATGATGCAGACAAGGTAGGTCAGACCGCCCAGAACAATGGCAAGCGCCAGACGCACAAAATCATTCACGGGCAGAAGCGTACAGCCAAAGGCAGTGGCACCGCAAAGAACCGAGGATAGGAGAATGGAGAAAAAGGTGCGCGGAGCAATCTGCCACATGAAGTAGCGGCGCACGCGAACTGCGGTAATGAGAAAGTAGCTGCCAAGGGCGATGACCGAGCCGACTGCACCGCCAAGGAAACCGATTTTTTGAATCAGAATGACACTGGATACCACCTTAATGACAGTTGCAGCGGCGCTGTTGAGTATGACAGGGCGTGTATTCTGTTCCAGCTCAAAGCCCTTGTTGGCATATTCGGTCAGACCCATCAGCACCATGGTAAACGACATCAGACCAATGGCGGGAGCACCGGCATCATATCCGGAATCAAAGAAAATGCGTGTAAATGGCAGAGCCACGGCTGTAAGCCCAAACGCCGCAGGAAAGGCAATGAGCATATAAAGCCGCACACCGGCACTCAAAAGTCCGCGGGCAGTCTCACGGCCGGATTCTCGCCATGCGCGCAGAACGGCGGGATACACGCCGCGCAGCACCCCGACGGACAGCATATTAAAGATGGAGGAGGGAATGGAGACGTTGCTGGAGTAAACGGCAAAGACCTCATCTCCATAGATGCCCAAGACCAAAAAACGGTCAATCAAATTGAGGAGTGCGGTACAAAGAGCGACTCCCATGAGTGGTACACCAAAGGCAAGCAGCTTTTTGAGCATGACCTTGGAAAAATGACAAAGGCGTACAACCTGCGGCATTCGAAGCGCAAAGATTGCGCCCAAAGCACCGATTCCATCGGCGATGATGTTGGCAAGAAGTGCCGGTGTGGGGGAGTCAAAGCCGGATTTTCCGCCGACAAATAAAATTGCAAGCAGCAGCTTGAGTGAAGCGGAGGTCAGGCTGAGCAGAATGGCGGGGCGAATGATGGAAAGTTGCACCATGGTGTTATTGAGCACCGTGAATGCAGAATAGGTACAGAACATGACTGCGCCCAGCAGGTAGTAGCCCTCTTGGGTGAAGGCGTACATGCCAACACAGACGGCGCCCGTAATCGCACAAAGTAGAAAATAGATGGGAACAATGGTGGAAAAGAGCTTTGCGGCATGGTCTTTTTTATATTCCTCCGCGACATAGCGTGTATTGGAGTTCGACATCCATGCAGCAATGAGCAGGAATGTAAAGTTGACCATCATATTGGTGGCATTGAACAGACCAACCGCAGATTTGGTCAGAATGTGCGAATAGAGCGACGACATTGCCATGAGCAGAATGCCCTCTGCAATTTTTGCAGGCAGAAACAGCATGGCATTGCGCGTCATCGTGTTTTTTTCAGACATGAGAAGGTTCCTTCCGATGGATTTCCCCCGGTCAAGCTGTGTCAGGGGGTGGATTTTGTTATTTTTCAGTATAACATCTCTGAAGATAAATTGCAATCAGACAGGATTTGTGTATAATAGTGTATGGATAGAAATTATACCATGGAGGCATTGCATGAGAATCCTACAAATGATGGGCGGCGGTGATGTTGGCGGCGCCAAGACGCATATTATGACGCTGATTCAGGCGCTGCGGGAGCGAAATGAGGTCATGCTGATTTCCTTTCGAGATGGTCCGTTTCCGAGAGAAGCGGAGAAAAACGGAATCCATGTGCGTGTCATTCCGAGCTTCAATCCGATATACTGCCGCAATGAGGTGCGTAAAATCATTGCAGAGTTTCAGCCCGATGTGATTCACTGCCATGGCGGCAAGGCGAATCTGGTCGGTGCTCTGCTGCGGGGAAGAAACTTCCATATTCCGGTTTTGACTACGGTACATTCCGATTACCGATATGATTATTTGGGCAATCCGCTCAAGCAGTGGACGAATGGGTTTGCCAACACCATTGCGCTGCGTTTTTTGGACTTCCATCAGGCGGTTGCAGACCGTATGGCGCGTACCCTCATTTCCCGCGGTTTCCATCCGGAAAAAATCTTTACCATTTATAATGGCATGGATTTTGGAAGCCCGCTGGAGGGCTTAGACCGTGCTGCCTATTGCCGTGAGCAATGGGGGATTGAGGTGGCGCCGGACGATGTGCTCTGCGGCATTGCAGCCCGTTTGACGGCGGTCAAGGATATTGCAACCTGCGTGCGCGGCTTTGCAGGTGCCGTTCGTGCGGTTCCGCAGCTTCGTCTCTTGATTGCAGGAGACGGAGAGGACGAAAAAATGCTGCGCGACCTTGCAGCTGAATTGGGTGTGTCTGACCGCGTTACTTTTTGCGGGTGGGTTTCTCCAGTCAATCGCTTTTTTGCAGCAATGGATATCAACTTGTTAACCTCGGTTTCAGAGACGTTCCCATATTCTATTTTAGAGGGCGTGCTGGAGCACTGCGCCACCATTTGTTCTGATGTGGGCGGCATGAATGAGCTGATTGATACCGGAGAAAATGGCTACATCTTTGAGCCGCGTGACCATGAAACGCTTACACAGCATCTCATCAAGCTGGGCAGTGACCCGGAACGCCGCCGCTTGTTTGCAGACAGACTGTATGAAAAGGCAACACGGGAATATTCCCTGGATACCATGTGCCGCACGCAGGAGGCGAATTATGAAAAGCTGCTGCGGCTCTACCACAAGCCCAAGAATAAACGGGACGGCATTGTGATTTGCGGTGCTTATGGGCGCGGCAATGCCGGAGATGATGCTATTTTAAGCGGAATTGTGCAGGAAATGCGTGCCTTCGATTCGGATAGACCAATTACAGTCATGTCGCGCCGTCCCAAGGAAACAAAGCTGCTCTATCGCACCGGTGCAGTGTATACCTTCAACTTGCCTGCCATTATGCAAAAGTTTCGGCGGGCAGCGCTCTATATCAATGGCGGCGGCAGCCTGATGCAGGACGTCACCTCGACACGTTCTCTGATGTATTATCTGGTGACGCTGGATATTGCAAAACGTCTTGGCTGTAAGGTTATGATGTACGGCTGCGGCATTGGACCCATTCGCCGTCCAATGAACCGCAATTATACTGCCCGCACGATTAACCGTGCGGTAGACCTCATTACGCTGCGTGATGACCTGTCGCATGGCGAGCTGACCCGCATGGGGATTGTAGAGCCGGAAATTCGGCTGGCGGCCGACCCGACGATGATTCTGCACCCGGCTGGAGAGGCACAGATGGATCAGGTGATGGAGACGCTTGGAATTCCTGTTGATGGGCGCTATCTGGGCTTTAGCCTGCGTAACTGGAAAGGGCTGGAGGCTGTTTCCGATGAAATTGCCCGCGCCGCAGAATATGCGTATCAAACACATGGGCTGACCCCTGTGTTTGTACCAATTGAGTTTCCGAGCGACGTTGCGCCGGCTCGTATGATTGCAGATAAGCTGAACTGTCCCTATTATATGGTAGACTGCCGACTGCCCATTGAAGAAACGATTGGACTGCTGGCACGTATGAAAACGGTGATTGGAATTCGACTGCATTCCCTGATGTTTTCTGCCTGCCATGGTGTGCCTGTGATTGGTATGAGCTATGATATCAAGGTAGATGGATTCCTCAAGTATATTGGTTCACACACCTGTATTCAGCTGGCAGAGGTGACCGCCCAAAAGCTGCGTCCGCTGATTGATGAATGTGTGTCGGGAAAGCTGGACGAAGAAGTCAATGCAACAGCGAATTTGCTGCGCGAGCGGGAGCTGGAAAACAGCCGCGGGGCGGCAGCGCTCATTCATCAGGCGGAGCAGGAGGCTTTGCGGTGATAAGCACCAAGGCAACCATAGAAAAAAATTGGTTTTTGTGAATGTATACGATTTTTTACAGCCTCTCTTGCAAAGAAGGAAAAGGGTGTGTAAAATAAAGGTATACAAAAAGGAATGGACAAATTTCAGTATCGTCCACATTGCGAAAGAAAGGGGCATTGCCAGATGAGACAGATTTCATTGACCATTTTGAATCGTTTCTCCAATCGCACCTTTATGCCCGAAAGTACGGTGTTTTTGGGCTCTTTTGCAAGCATTTATGGTGGAGTTGCATATTTTTGAGGATAAATGCAGATGTAGCAATGTGCCGCGTCTGCATTTTATTTTTCATACCAAAAAATTTTTTTTGGAACTCAGGAGGAAATACATGAAAAAGGTTTGTATTGTAATGGGGTCAGACAGTGATTTATCCGTTATGGAAGCTGCTGTGACGCGTCTTAAATCATTTGGTGTTCCATACGAGGTGCGTGTTGTCTCAGCGCACAGAACGCCGGCCGCTGCGGAGCAGCTTGCAAAGAATGCACGTGAAGACGGCTTTGGTGTCATCATTGCAGCGGCAGGCAAGGCGGCTCACTTGGGTGGTGTTATTGCAGCCTATACCACACTTCCTGTCATCGGAGTTCCCATCAAGACCTCTATGATGGGCGGATTGGACAGCCTGCTCTCTATGGTACAAATGCCAAAGGGAATTCCGGTTGCCTGTGTTGCAGTGGACGGGGCAGACAACGCCGCAATCCTCGCCGTACAGATGCTCGCTGTTGAGGACGCTGTTCTGTCGGAGCGCCTGACAAACTTTAAGGCAGATATGGCCGCCGAGGTTTGCGCAAAAGATGAAAAGGTGCGCAGTCAATTTGCGTCCAAAGAATAAGAAGAATGTCTGCACGAGATGTGCAGCCCGTTTGTTTGCATCAAATCATAAAAGGAGAAGCCAAAACCATGCAGAAGAAAGAACAGCTTTACGAAGGAAAAGCAAAAAAGGTATTTGCAACAGAGGACCCGAACCTGTATATTGTAGATTATAAGGACGATGCAACGGCATTCAATGGACAGAAAAAGGGTCAGATTGCCGGCAAGGGAGCAATCAATAATGTAATGTCCAATCACATGTTCCAGCTGCTCGAACAGCAGGGTGTGCCAACCCACTTTGTAGAACAGCTCTCTGAGCGTGAGACCGTGGTGAAGAAGGTTACCATCGTGCCGCTTGAGGTGATTATCCGCAATATTTCCGCAGGCTCCTTTGCAAAGCGTTATGGTGTGGACGAGGGCATTGTCTTTGCAGCACCAACGATTGAGTTTTCTTATAAAAATGATGACCTCGGCGACCCGCTCATCAATGATTATCATGCACTGGCGCTGAATCTTGCAACACAGGAGGAAATTGACCAGATTAAGGCGATGGCATTCAAGGTCAATGCTGTCATGCAGGAGTACTTTGACCACCTCAATGTGACGCTGGTTGACTTTAAGCTGGAATTCGGCAAGACCCCTGATGGCAAAATCATTCTGGCAGATGAGATTTCTCCAGATACCTGCCGCCTGTGGGACAAGACCACCGGAGAAAAGCTCGATAAGGACCGCTTCCGCCGTGATTTAGGCGGTGTGGAAGAAGCATACGAGGAAATCATGCGCCGTGTTATGAGCAAGTAATTTCAGCTTTCTGTAACACGCATACAAACCGGACGCGTTTCGGCGGCAGGCAGCCGCTGGAACGCTCCCTTTTCTTTCCAATACGAAACTTTGTTTGAAAGGTTCCAAACAGCATGAAGTATAAGATGAAAAAGCTGCCGCATACCCCGTTTGATGGAGATGCGGTTCATGAAGAATGTGGTGTCTTTGGTATTTATATCCCTGAAGGGACACCAATCAGTCCGGCTCATGAAGCCTATACCGCACTCTTTGCCTTGCAGCACCGCGGACAGGAAGCCTGCGGGATTGCAGTATGCAACAAGGGAGTCATTCGCTGCCATAAGGACGTTGGGCTGGTAAACGATGTGTTTGATGAAAAAACACTGGAAAGCATGTCGGGCAATATGGCAATCGGGCATGTACGCTACTCGACTACCGGACAGCCATCGCGTGAAAATGCACAGCCGCTTGCCATCACCCATGTAAAGGGCAATCTTGCGGTTGCACATAACGGAAATCTGGTCAACGCCTCTGAGCTGCGCCGGAAAATGGAGATGGGAGGCGGTATTTTCCGCTCCACCTCCGATACGGAAGCACTAGTGTACACCATTGTACGCAAGCGCCTCATTACCCCTTCCATCGAAGCTGCTGTTGTGGAAGCGATGAAGGAGATTATTGGTGCATATTCCATTGTGGTCATGTCGCCCCGCAAGCTGATTGCAGCACGTGACCCGCGCGGCATGCGTCCGCTGTGTATGGGCAGACGCGATGATGGGGCAATCATGTTTGCGTCAGAATCCTGTGCACTTGATGCGCTGGGGGCTGAGTTTGTTCGAGACATTGAGCCGGGCGAGGTCGTTGTTGTAGAGGACGGCGAAGTGCGCTCTATGCACTGCGGTATCCAGGAAAAAACGGCAGCTTGTGTATTTGAATATATCTATTTTGCACGTCCAGATTCTATTATTGATGGTGCTTCGGTCGAGGAGGCACGGCAGGAAGCCGGACGCTATCTGTGTGAGGAGCACCCGGTAGAAGCAGATGTTGTCATTGGTGTACCGGATTCAGGAATTCCGGCAGCAATCGGCTATGCAAAGTATTCGGGAATTCCGTATGGTGTCGGTCTGATTAAAAATCGCTATATTGGACGTACCTTTATTCAGCCGGGACAGGACAAGCGAGAGCGTTCTGTGCGCTTGAAACTCAATGCCCTGCGCCGTGCTGTGGAGGGCAAGCGCGTGGTCATGGTCGATGACTCCATTGTGCGCGGTACAACAGTCGGTCGTCTGGTAAAGCTGATTCGAGACGCAGGTGCAAAGGAAGTGCATATGCGTATTTCGGCACCGCCGTTCCGCTATCCCTGCTTCTTTGGTACGGATATTCCGGACAGCGAGCAGCTGCTTGCGCATAATCATACCGTAGAGGAGATGCGTGAAATCATCGGTGTCGATTCTCTGGGCTTCCTCTCGGTGGAGGCTGCCAACAAGATTGCGGTGGGGGCACGCTGCACCTTCTGTGATGCCTGCTTTACTGGCGTATATCCCATGCCAGTTCCGGAAAGCGTAGAGAAAAACATGTTTGAAATGGAGCTCTCTGAGTAAAACGGAGAGCCTGTTATGTGGTGGTATATACCGCCTCCTGTCCATAATTTTGAAGGGAGATTCATTTATGTTCGAGAGTCGTTCGGAAAGCTATAAGGCGGCGGGCGTTGACGTCGTTGCCGGATATGAGGCAGTCAAGCTGATGAAACCGCACGTGGAGAGCACCTTTACCAAGGGCGTGATTGGTACGCTTGGTGGGTTCGGTGGTCTGTTTGCTCCGGATATGCAGGGTATGCAGGAGCCGATTCTGGTTTCGGGTACCGATGGCGTTGGCACAAAGCTGAAGCTGGCATTCCTGATGGATCAGCATGATACCATCGGCATTGACTGCGTTGCGATGTGTGTCAATGATATTGTTTGCTGTGGTGCAAAGCCGCTGTTTTTCTTGGACTATATCGCGGTGGGTAAGAATGTGCCGGAGCGTGTTGCCAATATTGTCATTGGCATCGCAGAGGGCTGCCGTCAGGCCGGCTGTGCGCTCATTGGCGGAGAGACTGCCGAAATGCCGGGCTTCTATCCGGAAGAGGAATATGATGTGGCTGGATTCTCGGTCGGTATGGTAGATAAGCCGAAGATGATTGACAGCAGCCGCATGCAGGCGGGTGATGTGCTCATTGGCATTGCGTCGTCCGGCGTACATTCCAACGGATATTCTCTGGTGCGCAAGACTTTGGGCATCAACGAAAAGTCCGTCCGCAGATACAGTGATGAGCTGGGCATGACCATTGGTGAAGCATTGCTTGTGCCAACAAAAATTTATGTAAAAACCGTGGAGCGTCTGCTTGCAGATGGTGTGAATGTGAAGGGCATCAGCCATATCACAGGCGGCGGCTTCTATGAAAATATCCCGCGTATGCTGCCGGACAATCTGTGTGCTTCCATTGAACAGGCAGCAGCACCAGTACTCCCGATTTTCCGTGTGATTCAGCATGCGGGTGAGATTCCGGAACGTGATATGTATAACACCTTCAATATGGGTCTGGGCATGGTCATGGCAGTTGCCAAGGAGGACGCAGACAAGGCACTCGCTTCCATTCGGGCGGCTGGTGAAACCGGTTATATCATCGGTGCGTGCTGTGCAGGCGACAAGGGCGTTATCCTGCGCTGAGGGACAAGCTGATGATTAAAATTGCAGTTTTGGTTTCGGGCGGCGGAACCAATTTGCAGGCACTGATTGATTGCGCAGAGCATCATGCGCTTGCAAATGGGAAATTAGATTTTGTGATTTCTTCCAATGCGGAGGCGTATGCGCTGACCCGTGCAGAGCGTTCTGGAATTGCATCTGCCGTTCTGCGGCGGCGAGATTTTGCGGACAGTGAGGCGTATGGACAGGCGCTCCATACCCTGCTGGAATCCCGCGGCATCGGACTGGTTGTATTGGCTGGCTTTATGACCGTGCTGCCGGATTCCTTCTGCCGAAGATGGGAAAACAAAATCATCAATGTGCACCCCTCGCTGATTCCGTCTTTTTGCGGGGAAGGCTTTTATGGATTGCGCGTCCATGAGGCAGCGCTGCAAAAGGGCGTCAAGGTGACAGGGGCAACCGTACATTTTGTTTCTGAGGTGGTAGATGGCGGCGCTATCATTCTGCAAAAAGCAGTTGAGGTTGCGCCGGAGGATACCGCACAGAGTCTGCAAAAACGTGTGATGACCGAGGCAGAGCATGTCATTCTGCCGCGTGCTGTGGCACTGTTTTGTGAGGGGCGTCTGTCTGTTGCAGATGGCCGTGTGACCATTCAACCTGAAATATAAACAAAAGGAGACCGTTTTGTTATGGCTGAAAATACCATGTTTGTTTCTGATAATGCCAATGTGCTGCGTTTTACGGACGAGCTTCAGGCGAACGCCTATCCGGGCCGCGGTCTGATGCTGGGCTGTACCCCGAATGCAGATACCTATGTGATGGTGTATTTCATTATGGGACGAAGCGAAAACAGCCGCAATCGTGTGTTTGTTCCCACCGAGGACGGCATACGCACCGAAGCATTTGACCCGTCCAAGTGCTCTGACCCCTCTCTCATCATCTATCACCCAGTACGTGTTTATGATGGCAGAACCATTATTACAAATGGTGACCAGACCGATACCATTCGGGACGCTTTGGCAGAGGGAAAAAGCTATATTGATGCGCTGCGTACCCGCCGGTTTGAGCCGGACGCACCGAACTTTACCTCACGCATCTCTGCGGTGCACAATCCTGATGGTTCTTATGCACTGTCAATTCTCAAGCACTTTCACAGCGATCCAGATGCCTGCAAGCGTTATTTCTTTGAGTACGACAAGCCGGTCAAGGGGCGCGGCCATTTTATCCATACTTATATGTGTGACGGCGACCCGCTTCCGTTTTTCCGCGGCGAGCCAAAATGTGTACATGTAGAGGATATTCCGATTGAAAAGTATGCAGAATATCTGTGGGACGCGATGAATCCGTGGAATAAGATTTCTCTGTTTGTGCGTTATGTAGACGCAAAAACAGGGGAGACCCAAACGGTCATCAAGAACAAGCATACAAAGTAATTGGGGGCGTAAGCATGAAAGAATTGGAACTGAAATATGGCTGTAACCCGAATCAGAAGCCGGCACGCATCTTTATGGAAGAAGGAGAACTGCCCATTTCTGTGCTGAATGGACGGCCTGGATATATCAATTTCCTAGATGCCTTCAACGCATGGCAGCTGGTGCGTGAGCTGAAAGAGGCAACCGGCTATCCGGCAGCAGCGTCTTTTAAGCATGTTTCTCCGGCAGGAGCAGCGCTCGGATATCCACTTTCTGATACCGAAAAGGCAATTTACTTTGTCGAGGGTGAGCTGTCTGCAATTGCCTGTGCGTATGCGCGTGCGCGTGGCGCAGACCGTCTGTGCTCGTATGGGGACTGGGTTGCACTGTCCGATGTGTGTGATGCAGATGTGGCGCGGCTGCTGGCGGCTGAGGTGTCTGATGGCATTATTGCACCGGGATACACCGAGGAGGCACTGGAAATCCTGAAGAGCAAGCGCAAGGGCTCCTATAATGTAGTAAGCATTGACCCTGACTATACCCCAAAGCCGATTGAGCGTCGGGATATTTTTGGCGTTACCTTTGAGCAGGGACATAATGACCTCACAATTCGAGAGGATATGCTTCAAAATATTGTAACAGACAATAAAGTGTTGTCTGAGCAGGCAAAACGCGATATGATTGTCGCACTCATTACGCTCAAATATACACAGTCCAACTCGGTCTGCTACGTGAAGAATGGGCAGACCATCGGAGTTGGTGCAGGTCAGCAGAGCCGTATCCACTGTACCCGTTTGGCTGGACAAAAGGCAGATACTTGGTTCCTGCGCCAGCACCCAAAGGTAATGGGGCTGCAATTTGTCGAGGGAATTCGTCGCCCTGACCGTGACAATGCCATTGATATTTATATTTCAGATGAATATGAGGATATTTTACGGGATTGGCAGAATACCTTCAAGGTGAAGCCAGAGGTGCTGACCTTGGAAGAAAAGAAGGCATGGATTCAGACCCAGAGCGGCGTAACGGTTGGTTCAGATGCGTTCTTCCCATTTGGAGACAACGTAGAGCGCGCACGGAAATCCGGCGTGCAGTATATCGTCCAGCCGGGCGGTTCGATTCGAGATGACCATGTCATCATGACAGCCAATAAATATCATATCGTGATGGCGTTCACAGGCGCACGTCTGTTCCATCACTGATGACAGAAAGGTAGAGCGGGACAACTCCCGCTCTGCTGTTTTCAAGGAGATTTATTCACATGAAACGGAATATGGGGAGATGCCTGCTTGGTTTTTGCATGGTGGTGCTCGCCCGTTTTACAGGCTCGTTTGACTGGATTGCCAGACTGCTGGGGTATATTGGGATTTCCAATGGCACAGCGCTCTGGCAGGAAAATATCTGGTTACAGCTTGCTCATAAAATCAGTACGCTTGCTGTGGCTGTGTTTGCAGGACAGGAGATTTTGGCGCTGACCGGACTTCTCGTGCTGCCTAAAATGGCGGCACTCCTTTTGGAAGGTGTTTTTTTGAGCTGCTGCGCAGTTTGCGTGGGTATGGGTCTGTTTACTCAAAAAAAGGAGGATAACAAATGAAAGTTCTCGTAATTGGCGGCGGCGGAAGAGAGCACGCCATCTGTGTGACACTGGCAAAAAGCCCGAAGGTGGACCATATTTGGTGTGCGCCGGGAAATGGCGGCATTGCATCGGTTGCAGAGTGTGTGGAGATTGCGGCAACCGATATCGAAGGAGTTGTTGCATTTGCCAAGGAAAAACGTCCCGACCTTGTGATGGTTGCACCGGACGACCCGTTGGCGATGGGCATGGTGGATGCCTTGGAGGAAGCGGGAATCCGCGCCTTTGGACCGAAAAAGAATGCCGCAGTCATTGAAGGCTCAAAGTCTTTTGCCAAGGATTTGATGCACAAATACAACATTCCAACGGCTGAATATGCAGTATTTGAGGATTCGGAACAGGCGATTGCCTATATCAAAGAGCAGGGTGCGCCAATCGTTATCAAGGCAGATGGTCTGGCTCTGGGCAAGGGTGTCACCGTTGCGATGACGGAAGATGAGGCAATTCATGCAGTACGCGACGCGATTGATGGCGGTGCCTTTGGCGGCGCCGGTGCGCGTGTCGTAATTGAGGAATTTTTAACGGGTCCAGAGGTTTCTGTTTTGGCATTTGTAGATGGCAAAAACCTGAAAACTATGCCTTCTGCACAAGACCATAAGCGTGCGTATGACAACGATGCGGGACCGAATACAGGCGGTATGGGCGCGTTTTCTCCGTCTCGATTCTATACTGATGAAATCGCGGCAGAGTGCATGGAAACCATTTTCAAGCCCACTGTGGCAGCGATGGCAGCAGAAGGACGTCCGTTCCATGGTGTGCTGTATTTTGGATTGATGCTGACCCCTAAGGGGCCGAAGGTGATTGAATACAATGCACGCTTTGGAGACCCGGAGACACAGGCGGTTTTGTCACGTTTGGACAGCGACTTGTATGATATCTTGAATGCTGTCATTGACGGCAAGCTGGACCAAATGGAAATCCGGTGGAAGGACGATGCGGCATGCTGCGTGGTTCTGGCATCGGGCGGCTATCCCAAGGCGTATGAAAAGGGAAAGGTGATTACCGGACTGGATACTGTAACGGACGCATTTGTATTCCATGCCGGAACAAAAAAGCAGGGAGACACCATTGTGACAAGCGGCGGTCGTGTTCTGGGTGTGACGGCAACTGCGCCAACACTGGACGAAGCAATCCAAAAAGCCTATGCTGATGTGCATAAGATTCAATTTGAGAATGTACATTTCCGCACAGATATTGGTGTGAAGAAAGGATAAATCATGGATACAAACAAGCAAAAGCAAATTTTGGCGTGCATGAATGATGTACTGGGACAGAATGGATTTCGGGCAGAACTGATTCAGCAGACCGAGAATACCCCGCTCATGCTGCGGGCAGAAACCCAGCGTCTGGGAAAGATTGCCAAAGAGGTCATCGTTGAGGCTTGCTTTATTCCGATTGCATTGCCAGATGAAAACAATGGACTCCTGCAATTTTTTGTGACGCTGTTTCAGAATGTGCCGGAGCAAAATGCAGCGCAGACGGAGCGTGCATGCAAATACTGCAATGACTTTTCAGCGTTGGGGAATTTTGGATTTTTTGCACCGGCAGGTCAAATTTATCTCAAGCATAATACTCTGTTAGATGCCA
>JAGZIN010000052.1 GCA_018366195.1 Butyricicoccus pullicaecorum
ATTTCGCCATAAATCTGTTTATTCTCTGCTGCACCTGTCTTTGCCAAATCCTCCAGAAACAAAGTTCCCTTGCCCGGAACATCTTGAAACACAGGCGCACAGGCAGAGACATCTGCAATTAAAATACGGTCGTGCGGAACAAACGGATTGTATGCAACGCCCATTTCAAAGAAATCTGTTTCCAGCTTGGTAATATTCATGCCACCAACATTGCGCACAGCAGGCGTATTATAACCCAGCTGCTTTTCATACAGCTCTGTGATTCGCTGTTTTTGTTCTGAGCCACAGAACAATACCATGTTGCCAAACATTGCTCCTGCATCTGCCATCTTCTTGAACAGCTGCTTGAGCAGGGCAATGGAAAGTGCGCTATCCCCCGCAGCAATGGTTGTGCCTGTACTGCACAGTTCAAACATGCCGCGGGTTTTGTTTGCCTGATTTGAGGCAGATGCTTTGTTGTATGTGCCATTTAAGAACGTAAATTCTACATCACGTGCAATCTTTTTCAGGCGCTGCGCAATCTGCCAGTCCAATTCCGAAGTCGGATTGGCACTCTGTCCCGCAAAATTCAGTCCAGACAGTTTGCCGCTGTTTGCCATCTTGGCATAGGTAATGGTAATTGCTTCGTGGAAAATCTGCGTTACATTGCTCTTTTGTTCACGAACCAGAGCCGTTGCCGTAGGTGCCGTTGCAGAAGCATCTTCTGTGATTGCGGGCTGTGCTGCCTCCGGAAACTCATACAGCTGACCCGTTGGGAATTCGTCACTCTTTGTTTTCATCCCGCCGGAAAGTCCGCCAATCATGGATAAAAACGGGGTTTGTGTCGGCGATGCAGTAAATAAGTCGCCTGAAAAATTGGGCAGGTTGTAAGTTGTGCCCGTACCGGTTACATTTGCCATCGTAAAATATCCTCCCTTGTATTAAAATAATTGAATTCCATCTGCGGCGGCTTCACGCTTAATTGCTACTGCCAACGCAGAATTTCCAGTTTTGCGTGCATCTGCCAGTCGAGCCTCATAACCTGTCATCTTGGTGTCCGGCGTTGTGGTCACGGTTCCGGCAGGAGTTGCACCGGAAACAGCTGGCGGCGTATCTGTCCGAAACAGAAAACGGGTATCCTCTGCCTGCGACAGCCTATGGATTTCCTCCGACAAACCGGAAACTGTACCGTCCTCAGACAGTTCTGCCTTTTCCAGAAATGCTGCCAGTAAGGGCTTGACGGTTGCAGGATTGATTGCCTTTGCCTTCTGAAGGCTCTGATTCACCGCACTATCCATGCGAAATTCCCGCATCTCCGCATCATGCTTTTTCTGAGCTGCTTTCAGTTCTTCCGCAAGCTGATTACGGGATACAAAACCGCTTTGCAGCTGCTCAAGTACCTTTATGGCCTGTTCCTCTGTCAGTCCCATTTCCAGTAGACTTTCTTTGGTCATGTAATTTTCCCTCCATTTCAAAATTCGTCCTTCTGTTTATCGCCCACAAGGACTGTAAACGGCAAAAGGGTATGAAAAA
>JAGZIN010000019.1 GCA_018366195.1 Butyricicoccus pullicaecorum
CGGAAGGGGGTGAACGCTGTGTATGCAAAGATTGCACGTATTATGCTTTTTACAGCATTCTTTATGTGGCTTTTCACTACATATGCAAAATGACCGCCCAAGCCTAGCAAACTTAGCGGTCATTTTTGACTGAAATTTGAGGGCATAAACCGTCTACCGGCAACGCGCCCTTTTTTCTATTTCCAGTATAACCGCATATCGTGAAGTTGTCAACCCATCTTTCTGTGCTTGCAGGAGGGCGGGTTATTCTTATGGGTTGTCACGCTGGTTTGCCGTATGTTGAAAGGGGGTGGCTTCGTGCATCGGTTTCTGTGACGGAACATCAGAACACGGGGGAGAACGGAAGTGTCCAGATTCGACCCAAGCGGGCTGAAAAAGGAGAAACCGTCACTGTGACCGTTAAGCCCGATACAGGATATGAGATGAAAGAGCTGGTGGTGACCGCGCAAAATGGTAAGGTACTGCCCGTGAAGCCGCAGACAAATAAACAGAGAAGAAAACAGGCGGCTGCGTGGAAAAATACGCAGCCGCCTGTTCCCATTCCGCCTTTCGCCGCTGGAAGGATAGAATCAAAATTCTTCTTGGAACCGCTTGTGGTTTGAGGACTGTTTTGATATACTCATGATGATATATAAAAGTGAGCGAAAGTATTAAGGAGTGTGAAGCATGAAGAATCCGCGTTCTGATGCGAGCGGGCTTTTGATGTCCCAGAATACCGCGCCGCATGTGCCGTATGATATTACAGCGTTTGGTGAAATTTTGATTGATTTCACGGCGCAGGGCTGTAACGAAGAAGGTCAGACGCTGTACGCGAGAAATGCGGGCGGTGCACCGGCAAATGTTGCAGTCGCCGCGGCAAAGCTGGGAGCGCATACCGCATTTCTCGGAAAGGTCGGACAGGATATGCACGGACAATTCTTGCAGGAAGTCCTGAAAAAAGAAAAGGTAGAGACCAAAGGCTTGCGGTTCGATGCGCGCTATTTTACAACCTTGGCTTTTGTGAATATTGATTCAGCGGGGGAACGTACCTTTGCCTTTGCGAGAAAGTCGGGAGCAGATACGAAAATTCAGCGGGAAGAACTCGACCCGGCGCTCTTAGACCATACGCATATTTTTCATGTCGGCTCGCTGTCTCTCACCGATGAGCCAGCGAGAGATGCTGCTTTTTATGCGGTAGAACGGGCAAAAAGCAACGGAAGCCTGATTTCCTATGACCCAAACTATCGCGCCTCCCTGTGGGAGGACGAGCAGACCGCGAAAAAGTACATGAGGAGTCTGATTCCTTATGCAGACCTGATGAAAATTTCCGAGGAGGAAACCGTACTTTTAACCGATTGCAGCGATGCACAAGAAGCGGCAAGAGCCTTATACGCACAGGGCGTTTCGGTCGTTGTGGTAACGTTGGGCGGGCAGGGGGCTTATGTGTACAGCAAAGCAGGGGGACGTATGGTTGCGGGATTCCCAACCCAGCACCTGACCGATACAACCGGTGCAGGAGATTCGTTCTGGGGTGGGTTTTTATACCAAATATGCGCTGCAAAGAAGCCCCTTGCACAAATGACCTTGGACGAGCTTGCTGCCTATGCCCGCTTTGCCAATGCCGCCGCCAGCCTTTGTGTGGAGAAAAATGGCGCAATTCCGGCAATGCCTACTTTTCAGCAAGTCGAAGCACGCTTGAAAAATAACAGACCCAATCCCGCTCGCAGTCACTTGTAGCCTACACTTTTTCGGGTATGGAGCGGCAGCGGGATCACTACGCCGAAAAAATAGAGGAAAAAAAAGAGGTTAGTCTTGCGGCTGACCTCTTTTTATGATATTCTAAAGGCATATAGATAGGAATAGATGGATTCTATCTGATGGGGTGGGACACGCCCAAGCTGATGCGAACCAATCTGCTTGCAGAGAGATTGTAAAACCTTGCAGGTACGGTTTGTGTGAGAATCCTCGTTTTTGCGATGGAGAGTGTCGAAAGAGATGATTGTAAGGGAGCGGAAAAAATGAAAAGACAGTTTGCAAATGTGGGCAGAGCGGTGATACCAGCTCTGACAGTCGCGTTGGCGGTGCAGTCTGCGGGGGCAGTGCCAATCGCTGGAAGTGAGAATGTGAAGGATATGCTGCCTATCGTCTATGGGGCGGTAGATAGTGCGAGTACTGGCAATTTTATACCATTCCGTACAGATGGTGATGCAAAGGTAGTGAGTCATGAAGTGAAAGTGACTGATTTTGCAGATTATAAGACCAATATACAAGGTAAGTGGTCAGAGTCATACATTACAACACTTGTAAATAAAGGTGGTATTAAGGGTTATGAGGATGGGACATTTAGACCTAAGGCAAATATCACCACAGCAGAGCTTGTAAGTATTTTATTAGGAACATCTGGGGCAGAGGTAGATACTACAAACTGGCCTGATAGTATTATGGCTCAAGCAAATAAGGCAGGTATTTTGGATAGTAGCATGCTGACGGAGGGTAATGTACCGATTTCACGTGAAAAGATGGCGTATGTATTAGTGAATTCTGCAAGTAAATTATTGGGTGAGCAGGTAACAAGTGATAAATATGCACCTGATAGTATCATTCCGGACTTAGCTTCTGCAAGTAGTGAATATAGGGATGAAATTAAGGCAGCGTATGGGTTAGGTTTACTTGCAGGTAATGATGATGCAGGTACATTCAAACCATCAGCACCAACAACAAGAGAGGAAACTTGTGTAATTATTAATAGGCTGTTTAAATATACAGATAGAGTGGATAATTTACATAAGCCTACACCTAAGCCAGAGGTTAAACCACCAGTAACAGGAGATGTACCACATTGGAGCATTGAGGACTTTGAATTTGGTAATGATGAGTCTGAGAAATACAGGGACCCAAACAGGTACATAGGGGATATGACAGGGGCAATATATCCAAGAGAGGGAGAAATTGGACCGAATGGGAAGCAAATAACAAGAGACCCAGTAACTGGAGTGCTTGGGTTTGGAAATGGGCAAAAGGGTGGAATATACCTGAATAGGACTTACGTAGACAATTCAGCTGGTACAGCTGTTCCGTTTGAACTTAAAGTGGGAAGCTTGACACCTGGAGACAGAATCCGAGGAATGGATGGTCAATATCAAAAGCGTGGTAATTATGTTTATTGGGAACTAGAGTGGTGCTGGATTGAAGGGGCAGCTACAGATAATCTGAACGCATCTAGGGGAAAAGTACCTCACGGTACTTATGCAGATATACATGGTAAAGTATACAAAGGGAGTGATATAGATGGTGAAGCATTTTACAAGTTTGATGCTTATGGCGAGAGCTATGAGGACGGTAAAGGCGAGTGGATATGTATTAAATGGTAATATAGTTGGATAGTCAATAGAAAAAAGGAGAGAAAATTATGGCAACAGAAACGAATAGGGTAGGAATTACGGATATACCTTGCAGTCGTGTAGAGGAGGATTTGCTGGGCATTGGGAAATATGTAAACGGCTTGCAGAAATTTATCAGGCATTGCCCAACCCCTATGTCCATTGCCGTGCAGGGAGACTGGGGAACCGGCAAAACTTCTACCATCAAAATGGTGCAGGAGCAATTGGAGAAGGACAAGGACACAAACAATATTCGGTGTATTTTCTTTAATACATGGCAGTATTCCCAGTTCAATATGGAGGATAGTTTATACATATCTTTGGTGCATAATCTGGTCAACGAGATTGCTCGAAATAGTGAAGAGGCAAAGAAGTTCTACAAAACAATCAAAGAGTTAGGAAAATGGGCTTTGTTGAATTATGCGAGCCGAATTTCCGGAATGAATTTCTCTGAGTTGTGTGAGGTAATGTATAAGGACAAAAATGAACCGATGGCAAACATCAGCAATTTGGAGAATGAGTTCAGAAATCTGGTAAAAAACACAGGGAAGCGATTGGTTATCTTTGTAGATGATTTAGACCGCTTGAATCCAGAGGTTGCGGTAGAGCTGCTGGAAGTAATTAAGCTGTTTATGAGTGTGGAGAATTGTATTTTTGTGCTGGCAATTGACTATGACGTGGTTGTAAGCGGCGTTCGCAAGAAATATGGTGAAAACCTTTCCGATGAAAAATGCCGGAGTTTCTTTGATAAAATCATTCAGCTTCCGTTTACTATGCCGGTTCAGGAATACAAATTGGAAAAACTGCTTGAGACAATGATTCCCCAAAATCCACATAACAAAAAAACGGCAGAGTTTATTGGCGATGTAATGGGCACCACGCCTCGGAATTTTAAGCGACTGGTCAACTCTTTCTTCTTGATTCAGAGTGTGAATGAGGCTGAAAAAACGGGAGATACAGATGCGGCAACGAAGAAACTGGAAGATGCGTTGATGCTCTGTATCCTATGTGTTCAGATGTGTTCTCCTAAATTATATAATATGATGCTGCTTGCAGCGGAAGATGGGGGACCAGAAAGTGACGGAATATCAAGGCTGTTGAGTGCATCAGATGAGACACGATGTATGAAAGAATATTTTAAGGATTTAGATGAAACGGACAAGGAGTTTGCTGAAATCGAAGGGGTTTTTCATTCCTTTAAAGATGCTGTACTGGTTTCGATTCCGGAAAATGGTGAAATAAGTAAAGATAATGTGCTGAATATTTTGTCAAAACTATTGAAAACAACTTCGATTACCAACATTTCTGACAGAACTGCATCGCAGAGAAAAACATCGGTTAAAGTGACTCGTATTTCTATCAATGGAGAGTCATGTGATGTATCGAGTGCAAATGAGGCCATTGCAAAAACCTTTAACATGCTTTTGCAAGGAAAGAAAGAGTATGTTTCGGAATTGATGAGAAAATATTCCGGATTTCTTACAACGCCTGAGGAGGGAAAAGAGAATTCTGTATTTCGACAGAAAAGAGATATCTTTCGGGAGAATGGTTTCATAGTTCAATTGGGGGTGTCCACTGGAACCAATGTAAAAAAGGAACATGTGCAAAAGCTACATCAATTTTTGGAGAGCAAGGGAGAGTCGAATCGAATTCAGTGGTTCGACGGGGAAAGCGAAATCTTGTCTCTAGGCGAATAAGAGAAAGCGGTTTTGCGCCCATAAAAACGCAAAAGAATATCAAAAAAGGACACGCTGTACAGCGTGTCCTTTTGTATCAGATTTAGAAATAAGTATAATTGCAGGGTCTGGTATCCCAGCCAATCGCGTTTTGAATATCGCGGGCATAGCTTGGGCAATCCAGCTGCATACGTCCGAGCCGCAGAAGCTCCGAAAGCGGAAGCGCACCGATGACAAATGACGAAAAGTCGGAAATGTCAGAGGACAGCACAGCATCGGGCGTGCCGCTCTCAACGAGCGCAACATGGCTTCCCTCAATGCGCAGCAGGAACGTGCGGTGATTCTGCTCTAGGAAGGTATCCGTCAGTTTGACGGCAAGCGTAAACGGACGGGATACCGGATTGCAGCAATGTGTCTGCACCGCAAAATAATCCGCCACACTGAACAGCCGAATCATATTGCCCATGGTGCGTCTGCCGATTTCATGGATACAGCCGTCATGGGCGCGGTTTTCGCCGCTGTCCGGATTGGTAAACATGGTATGCAGATAGTCATCGGGAGAATAGATGCGTATCCGGTCAATTTGGTCGGTCTGCGAGGCGAAAAAGGTCATAAACTGCTCAAGGGTGTCGAGGTCATCGTAAATCATTTCCCGCACGCACAAATCATGATACATGTCGGTATAATGCTCGACTTCGACAAATTCAAAGGTGAGATAACCGGTAATGCGACCCTCTTTCCGGCAGAGAACCACATAAGGCATATCAAAAATACGGTGTGGGTCCATATAAGGGTGTATGGTGGAACCGTTTGTGCGTTTGGCAAACGCATGGTAATAGTCCAAAACGGCGTCCATATCCTTTTCCTTTTCGGCAAAACAAAGATTTTCCTTGTGCCCGAAGGAACGGACTGCACTTGCCTTCGGCATATAGAAATTTGCCTGCATACAATGCCCATATCCCATTTTGCGATAGAACGCAGGATTGAACGGGTGCAGGCAGCCGACGGCAGTGCCGAGCTTTGTGTAATATCCCATCAGAACCCGCAGGAGATTGCGTGCGATATGTTCCTTTTTGTGTAAAAAATTGGTGGATACATAGGCGGCAGCCCCCATGGGCATCATCACGCCTCTGACGTTGAGGGTGAAATCCATCATCAAGATGGAGCCAATCAGTGTTCCGTCGTCGTCGAAACAGCCGAGGTAACGTCCCTCGTTTGGCTCATACAGTTCGCTTTTCATGTTGGAAAGGAGTTCGTCAGGCGTCTTGGAGGGGAATGCTGTCAGCACATTCCGCCTGAGCTGCGCGACCTCCTCTGGAAGAACGAATCTGATTTCCATTCTTTCACTCCTTTGCAAGTTTGGACAGACCGGCTGGAAAACGGTCTGTCCGCGCACCAGCTAACCCTATTATGACAGCGGTATCCGGTAAAAGTCAAGAGCCAAAAACGGTCAAAGCGCTGTGAAAATTAGAAAAAATCCTTGACAATTTGGCAAAAATGGTGTATGATAACACCATTGAATGGACAAGTGCGATGGAGCATGGCGTTCATTTACAGTTAGCGGATAAGGTGCGACGAAGCGTCTTGACTCACAAGTCAGTAGGGTTCAAGGCGCTTTTTTGCGCATTTGAGCCTTCTGAAAAGAGCTTTGCACAAGGAGGCGGTTTTGCATGGACAAATTTGACCTGCATACAAAAATATTGATTGGCGGCGACGCAATTCGGAAAATGCTTGCCGGTATGCAGAGGGTTTTTATCGTCACCGATCGGTTTATGCACGAAAGCGGTGCGGTCAGCTATCTGACAGACCAGATGGGCGACCATGCACAGTATCAGATTTTTTCAGAGGTTACCCCAGACCCCGATATTGATATCGTAACCGAGGGGGTTTCCAATATCCTCTATTTTCAGCCAGATGCGGTGATTGCGCTGGGCGGCGGCTCCTCCATTGATGCCGCAAAAGCCATTATGTATTTTGCCGCCCGTCAGTTTGACCTGCGCGATGTGCCCTTTATCGCAATCCCAACCACAAGCGGCACAGGCAGTGAGGTCAGTAAGTTCGCTGTCATCACCGACCAGACAAAGGGGGTCAAATACCCGCTCATTGATGACGCGCTCCTGCCTGATTATGCGGTGCTCGATGCGGCGCTCACCAAAACCGTTCCGCCCAAAATTACCGCGGACACTGGATTGGACGTACTGACCCATGCAATCGAAGCATACGTTTGTACAGAAGCCAATGACTTTACCGATGCCCTCGCAGAAAAGGCTGTCAAACTGGTAGACCAGCATCTGCTCCATGCGTATCAGGAGCCGGACAACCTCAAGGCACGGCAGGGTATGCACAATGCCTCCTGTTTGGCAGGTGCCGCGTTCTCAAACGCCGGTTTGGGTCTGTGCCACAGCATGGCACACGCGCTCGGCGCACGGGCACACATTCCGCATGGACGGGCAAATGCAATTTTACTGCCCTATGTCATGAGCTTCAATGCAGGCTGTGAGACCACGCTGACTGATACTGCGTCACGCTATGCACAGCTCTCCGCAGAGCTTGGTATCGGCTCCTCCAGCATCCGACAGAGCGCCTTGAACCTCATTCATCTGGTGCGCCGGCTGGAGGCACGCATGGAAATCCCGCAATGTCTCAAAGATGCAGGCGTGACTGAGGAGCAGCTGGAGGAAATGCTGGAACCCATGGCAGATGCTGCGCTCGCAGACCGCTGTACGGCAACCAATCCGAAAACCGTCACCCGAGAGGATATCATTGGGCTGTATCGGCAGGCATTCGTCAAAGGAACCCGTATCAGCAATTTGAATCTATAATGCGTCGATGAGGAGGAACCGGATATTATGATAGAACTCGATGAAAAAGCGCGCATTATACAGGAATTTGTGCCGGGCAAGCAGGTAACCCTCGCCCATGTCATTGCCAGTCCCGTGGAGCAGCTCTACGGAAAGCTCGGGCTGATTGATGCCCGCGGTGCAATCGGTATCTTTACCATTACGCCGAGTGAAGCTGCCATGATTGCAGCCGATGTGGCAAGCAAGGCGGCAGATATTTCCATTGGCTTTGTAGACCGCTTTAACGGCTCGCTGGTCATTACCGGAGATGTTGCGGCGGTTGAGGCTTCGCTTCACGATGTCATGGCGGTGCTCTGTGATAAAATGGGCTTTGCGTCCGCACCAATTACCAAAACCTGAGGCAGCGTATGGAAGAAAAAAAGACAAAACGAATCATTTTGATTGGACGCTCAGGGGCGGGAAAGACAACACTCTGCCAATACTTAAATCATGAGGCAATCAAATATTATAAGACGCAAACCGTACAGGTTATCAATCAGACCATGATTGATACACCGGGCGAATACCTTGAGCGCACCTATATGCGCGGCGCTCTGATGGTCACCTCGACAGATGCCGACCTCATTGTGCTGGTGCAGGACGCGACGGAGAATGGAACCATGTTCCCGCCGGCATACACCAGTATGTTTGCTAAGCCTGCCATTGGGGTTGTGACCAAGGCAGACTGTGCCAGCGAACACCAGATTGCAGATGCAAAAAAATATCTGGAGATGGCGGGCGCACAGCGGCTGTTCGTGACAAGCAGTGTTTGCGGAACGGGCTTTGAAGCGCTTACCGAGCTGCTGGGATATGACTAAACGGCTGTCAATTGCCACGGGGGGACATTTATGAAAAAGGCATCGCTTCGGGTTGCGATTGCAGACGATGAACCAATTACAAGAATGGATTTGCGTGAAATCCTGACGGAAAAGGGGTATGAGGTGGTCGGTGAGGCAACTGATGGCTTCGATGCCGTGGAACTTTGCAAAACGCAAAGCCCTGACCTGATTCTCATGGATATCAAAATGCCGCTGCTGGACGGTCTATCCGCAGCGCGTATCATGTTTGAAGAAAAGCTTGGCGCGGCGGTCGTGCTGCTGACGGCATACAGCGAACGTGAGTTTATCGACAGCGCAAAGGAAGTCGGTGTGAGCGGGTATCTGGTGAAGCCCATTGATGAAAAATCACTGATTCCCAGCATTGAACTTGCGGTTGCACGCAACAAAGAAATGCAAAAGCTGCAAAAGGATATGGCAAAGGTGGAGGAACGGCTGGAAAGCCGCAGCATCATCGAAAAGGCAAAGGGTAAAATCATGGTGCGCAATGGGCTGTGCGAACAGGAAGCCTATGAGTTTATTCGCAAGCTGAGCTTGACCAAAAATCTCTCCATGCGCCGTGTCGCAGAAATCATTCTGCAAGCTGGAGGATAACATGAATCGCATTGTCGAGCTGTGTAAGCAATATACCAGTTTAACCGATGAGGAAATCAAAATCATCACAAGCATGGCAGTCTCCTTGCAGCCCATCGCCAACTTAGAGGAGGCAGATGTTTTTGTAGACTGCCCAACGTCAGATGGTGATGCCATTGTTGTGGCAGAAGCCAAGCCGCAGGGGGTTCCCTCATCTTATAAAAAAACCGTGGTGGGGCTGCTTGCCAAGCCGGAAAATGAACCAGCAGTCGCAAGAACCATGAAGCTGGGTGTGACCACCAAGCAAATGAAAGCAGTCACGCAGGAAAGCACACATGTGATTCAGTCGGTTGAGCCGATTTCACATGCGAGCAAGGTCATCGGTGTACTGATTATCGAAAAACACGCAGATGAACAGCAAAGAGTGCGCGAACGGCTGCATTTCTCGGAACAGAGCTTTGAACGCATGGCACAGGCCATCACCCACATGACGGACGAAAATCACTGGCTGCCGGAGTGCATTGATGAAGCGCTGCTCATCGTCAACCGTGCAGGCGTTGTGACGTTTCGCAATTCACTGGCACATGAGCTTTACACAAAACTCGGATATGTTGATGATATTTTAGGACAAAAATATGAAAATATTCGCTTGACAGGAAGTATTTATGCAGAATGTGACCCGCCGGAGGGGTATTCGGCGGTTGAAACAATCGTCGGACAATATTCTCTGTCCATCAAGCGGATTCAAATTCAATCGGGCGATATCGCCTTTGCAATCATCATGCGGGATATCACCTTTATGCGTGAGCAGGAAAAACAGCTGATTTTGAAATCCGTTGCCATCAAGGAGATGCACCACAGGGTCAAGAACAACCTGCAAACCATTGCAAGCCTTCTGCGTCTGCAAATCCGACGCAGCGGAAATGAAATCACACGGCGCGTGCTGACGGAAAGCATGAACCGTATCCTTTCGATTGCGGCAACGCATGAGCTGCTTGCACAGAGCGGTGTAGACCAAGTCATGATTGGTGAGGTCATTGTCAACATCAAAAACAATGCCGTCCGATACTTCGCGCCGCAGCACTTGGAATTGTCCATCTCGCTGGAGGGCGATGACTTTAAGGTGGATTCCGACATTGCAACTTCGGTTGCACTGGTCATCAATGAACTGCTGCAAAACTCGCTCAAATACGCATTTGTTGGACGAAAAAAAGGTCGAATCCGGATTCTGGTGACCGGCGGGGAGCTGTATTCCTGCATTGAAGTGACCGATGACGGCTGCGGCTTCGATATAAACAAAATCAACAATGACCGCTTGGGCTTATCCATTGTACAAACGCTGGTAAAGGATAAGCTGCGCGGCAAGCTCGCCATGGATTCCAACAGCAATGGCACCCATGTCAGCTTTGACTTCAAAAATCAAATTATGGATTTGACCGGTGTGACGTAGCACCGGAATCAAAATAGAAAGAACCGTGCGGCGCAGCTCGGGAGGCAGGAATTTTCCTGCGCCCTGAGCTGCGCTTTTACGTTACATGGAGAAAGGTTGGTGATATGATGCACGAGGTCGTTCAAAGTGTTGGAATTGATATCGGGACTTCCACCACACAGCTGGTATTCAGTCGCCTCATCGTGGAAAACCTTGCTGGAAATTATGCGGTGCCGCGCGTCAGCATCGTAGAAAAAGAGGTCGTTTATCGGAGCGATATCTATTTTACACCGCTTGTTTCTGCAAACGAAATCAATGCCGATGCGGTCAAGAAAATCGTTCAGGACGAATATGCAAAGGCTGGCATGAAGCCCGCAGACCTGCAAACCGGTGCGGTCATCATCACAGGAGAAACGGCACGCAAGCAGAATGCCAATCAGGTTTTGGAGGCGCTGTCTGATTTTGCAGGTGATTTTGTGGTTGCAACTGCCGGACCGGACCTCGAAAGTGTGCTCTCTGCGCGCGGCGCGGGGACAGATAAAATTTCGGAGGAACACCGTACCACAGTTGCCAACATTGATGTCGGCGGCGGTACCTCAAATATCGCCGTGTTCCAAAAGGGAACGCTCAAGGGAGTCAGCTGTTTGGATATCGGCGGCAGACTCATTCAGATACAAGATGATAAGATTACTTATATTTATTCCAAAACACAGGAAATGGCACGGAAACACGGCATTTCGATTGCAGTCGGAGATAAGGCTGATGTTTCAAAGCTCACTGCCGTGTGCGAATTGATGGCAGACCATCTGGCGCAGGCGCTGTTCCTCAAGCCACAGGACGAGGAGCATGCAGGGCTTTATACCAATGATGGCACGCCCATTCCGTCCGAACCCGCCGTTTGCGGCGTGACATTCTCGGGCGGTGTGGCTGATTATATTTACAAACCCGCGGCGGACGATGTATTCCGCTATGGGGATATCGGCGTATTGCTTGGGCGAGCCATACGCAAGAATCCGTCATTCGGCAAGGTCACGCTGTATGAGGCCGCCGAAACGATTCGGGCTACCGTTGTCGGTGCGGGCACACACACGACAGAGGTCAGCGGCAGTACGATTACCTACGTGCGCGAAAAACTGCCGCTCAAAAATGTGCCCATTCTCAAAGTGCCCGAGGAAGATGAGACGACGCTGGAAACGCTCTCAGCTTCTATCAAAAACCAACTGCCTCTGTACAGACCAGAAGGAAAGCCGGAACAAATTGCAATTGCATTTACCGGCAGCGGGCGCACCAGCTTTGCGGACATTCAGGCGCTGGCAGATGCAGTGATTCAAGGGGCAAAGGAGGCGATTGATACCCCATATCCGTTTATTATCATTGTGGAAAACGACATCGGCAAGGTACTCGGCAATGCAGTCAAGGTCAAGCTGGAACATAAAAAGGACGTGATTTGCATTGATGGAATCCGCACATTAAGCGGGGATTACATTGATATCGGGGAACCGCTTGCAAATGGTCATGTCGTTCCTGTGGTAATCAAGACATTGATTTTCAATTCGTAAAACATAACGTGAGGTGAGTGAATGTGATACTGAAAACAAAGCTGTTTGGTCATACTTATGAATTTAAGTCGCTGCGAGAGGTTATGGCTAAGGCAAATGAGGAAAAATCAGGCGACAAGCTGGCAGGTATCGCGGCTGAAGATGCGCAGGAGCGCGTTGCGGCAAAGGTAGTGCTGTCCCATATTACACTCAATGACATTCGAAATTGTCCGGCAGTGCCGTATGAGGAGGACGAGGTAACCCGCATCATTCAGGATTCTGTCAACGAAACCATCTTTGGTGAGTTTAAGAACATGACCGTTGCAGAGTTTCGGGAATGGCTGCTCGATGAAAGAACTGACGGCGCGATGATTCGCCGTGCATCACGCGGCATTACCGCAGAAATCGTTGCAGCGGTATGTAAGCTGATGAGTAACCTGGACCTCATCTATGCAGCAAAGAAAATGCGTGTTTCCGCGCACTGTAATACGACCATCGGTCTGCCGGGCACGTTCTCGTCCCGCTTGCAGCCGAACCATACAACAGATGACCCAAAGGGTATCATGGCATCGGTCATGGAAGGCTTGTCCTTGGGCTGCGGCGATGCAGTTATTGGACTCAATCCGGTAGATGATTCGGTTGAGAGTGTTGCACGTATCCTCAAGAGCTTTGATGAATTTAAGAATAAATGGGAGGTTCCGACCCAAATCTGCGTGCTGGCACACGTGAGCACACAGACTGAGGCAGCGGACAAATTCGATGCTCCAATTGATTTGATGTTCCAGTCGATTGCCGGCTCCCAGAAGGGCAATGAGGCATTTGGTCTGACCGCGAAGATGCTGGACGAAGGCCGTGATATGATGCTCCGCAAGGGCACCTGCACCGGTCCGAATGTCATGTACTTTGAGACCGGTCAAGGCTCGGAGCTGTCCTCTGAGGCACACAATGGCTGGGACCAGGTGACGATGGAAGCACGCTGCTATGGTTTTGCAAAGCGCTATCAGCCGTTCCTTGTTAATACCGTAGTTGGCTTTATCGGACCGGAATATCTGTATGATTCCAAGCAGGTTATCCGTGCAGGACTAGAAGACCACTTTATGGGCAAGCTGACCGGTGTTCCCATGGGCTGTGACGCATGCTACACCAACCATATGAAGGCTGACCAGAATGATATCGAAAATCTGGCAACGCTGTTGGTTGCGGCAGGCTGTAACTATATTATGGGCGTGCCGGAGGGCGACGACTGTATGCTCATGTATCAGTGCACCGGCTTCCACGAGGCTGCGGCGCTGCGTGAGGTATTTGGTCTGCGGCCAATCAAGGAATTTGATATGTGGCTCGAAAAAATGGGCTTCTCTGAAAACGGCAAGCTGACACCAAAGGCTGGCGATGCGTCCGTTTTCATGACTAAGTAAGGAGGTGCAGACAGTATGGACCAGAAGGATTTGAAGGCGATTATTGAGCAGGTACTGACTGAAATGAATATTTCGGGAGAAGGAGCAGCCGCTGCTGCACCCGCTGTGCAGGCAGCTGTCAGCCAGATGACGGGCGCAGCTGTGGAGGAAGGCTGTATTCCAGATGTCACAGAGGTAGATATCCGGAAGCAGTATCTCGTAAAAAATCCGGAGCACGGCGAAGAATATGCAGAGCTCAAGGCAAATGCACCTTGCCGGTTGGGAATTGGCAAGGCAGGGGCACGCTATAAGACAGATCCGCAGCTCCAGTTCCGTGCAGCACATTCGGCTGCGCAAGATGCGGTGTTCAATGACGTTGACCATGACTTCATTGAAAAGGAATTGGGACTCTTTATTGTACAGACCCAGTGCGACAGCAAGGACACCTATCTGACCCGTCCGGACCTTGGACGTAAGCTCAGCCCGGAGGCAGTTGCAGAGCTGAAGGAAAAGTGCAAGAAGAATCCAACCGTACAAATTTATGTGGCAGATGGCTTGTCTGGGGCAGCCGTTGCAGCCAATATCCCTGATTTGCTGCCCTCTATTTTGCAGGGTCTGCAAGGCTATCACATTGAGACCGGCACACCGTTCTTTGTCAAGTACGGCCGCGTTGGTGTCATGGACGAGATTTCTGAGCTGCTGGGCGCAGATATCACCTGCACCCTCATCGGGGAACGCCCGGGTCTTATCACAGCAGAATCTATGTCTGCCTATATTGCGTACAAGGCAACTGTTGGAATGCCGGAGGCACGCCGTACCGTTGTTTCGAATATTCACAGAAACGGCACGATTCCATCTGAGGCAGGCGCGCATATCGCAGAAATTATCAAGATTATGCTGGAAAAGAAGGCCAGCGGCACAGACCTGAAACTGTAATAGGGAGGAAACGAACATGAAAAGAGATCCCGTAAAGGCAAGCGTGCTGTCATCTAAGATTATTCCAAACGTTTCGCCGGATCTTGCAAAGCAGCTGGGGCTGGCACCTGACCAGAAGTCACTCGCACTGCTGACCACGGACTGCGATGATGTCGGCTATACAGCAGTTGATGAAGCGACCAAGAAAGCAGATGTAAAGGTTGTTTATGCAAAGAGCTTTTATGCAGGCGCAGCCAATGCAAATACCAAGCTCGCAGGTGAGTTCATTGGTATTTTGGCAGGTCCCAATCCGGCTGAGGTCAAGGCTGGCTTACAGGCAGCTGTTGATATGGTGGAGAATGTCGCACACTTCATTTCCGCAAATGAGGACGACAGCATTGTTTACTATGCACAGTGCATTTCCCGTACCGGCTCCTATCTGTCCGAGGGTGCAGGGATTGCAGAGGGAGAGGCGCTCGCTTACCTCATTGCACCACCGCTGGAGGCAATGTACGGTGTCGATGCAGCGCTCAAGGCAGCAGATGTCAGCATGTGTGTTCTGTACGCTCCGCCGTCGGAAACCAACTTTGGCGGCGCACTGCTGACCGGCAGTCAGTCTGCTTGCAAATCGGCTTGTGAAGCCTTTGCTTCTGCGGTTGAATTTGTTGCAGATAATCCAAGAGCAGAGTAATCTCTGATTTTCGTGTGAGAATGAGCATCTCACACAGGGAAATGGAGGGATTCTCATGAATGCTCTGGGTATGATTGAAACCCGTGGTTTGATTGGCTCGATTGAAGCAGCCGATGCCATGCTCAAAGCAGCGAATGTAACCCTTATGAATAAAACGCAGGTCGGCGGCGGTCTTGTTACAGTCATGGTGTGCGGCGATGTCGGCGCAGTCAAGGCGGCAGTCGACGCGGGCGCAGCGGCGGCAGAGCGCGTGGGTGAATTGCTCTCGGTTCATGTAATCCCGCGTCCGGCGGCGGACGTGGAAAGCATGTTAGACCCGCGAAAGCCTGAGCCGACTGCGGCAAAGCTTCCCCTATCTCAGCAAGCGCCAGCCGAAGAAGAGCAGTCTGTGGATACGGCAGCTTCGGAAAAGCTGCCGACAGACGCACAGGAGTTGGCGGAGATGGAGTCTGAGGAGCTTGAGGAGTCTGAGGAGGGAGCCGGTGAGGAGGAAACATTCCCTCTTGACCTGTCCTCACTCACATCTGACGACCTGCGGAAAATGACCGTTTCCAAGCTGCGTGCGGTTGCACGCAAGCTGGAAACCGGAATGTCGCGTAAGGAAATTCGTTTTGCGAAGAAAGAAGAACTGATCGCGCGGATCGAAGCGGTACGCGAACAGGAGGAATAATCTATGCAGCTTTATGATAAAGACCTGCTCTCCATGCAGGAGGTTCGCGAGCTGGTTGGTGCGGCAAAAAAAGCCCAGCAGGAGCTTGCGGAGAAATCGCAGGAGGAGGTTGATCGCATCGTTCGCTCGATTGCGAACGCTGGTGTGCGCAATGCGCGCAGATTGGCACAGATGGCAAACGAAGATACCGGATTTGGTATCGTAGATGATAAGGTCATCAAGAATGTATTTGCCAGCCGCGGCGTATATGAATACATCAAGGATATGAAAACCATCGGAGAGATTGGACGCGATGAGGAAAAGAAGCTCCGTATCATTGCAGTTCCGGTTGGCGTGATTGCGGGTCTGATTCCTTCGACCAATCCAACCTCTACGGCATTGTTTAAGGCTGAAATTGCCATCAAAGCCGGAAATGCAATCGTATTTTCTCCGCACCCAAGTGCTTTGCGCTGTATCTTGGAAACGGTTAAGGTCATTCGGCAGGCAATTGCTGAGGCAGGCGGAAACGAAGATTTGGTATCCTGCATCACCATTCCAACCATGCAGGCAACCGACAATTTGATGAAGCACCCAGATACTGCCATGATTTTGGCAACGGGCGGCAGCGCAATGGTACGCGCAGCCTACTCGTCCGGCACGCCGGCAATTGGTGTAGGACCGGGCAATGGACCGGCATATATCGAGCGCACAGCGGATATTCCGCTTGCGGTCAAGCGCATTATGGATTCCAAAACCTTTGACAATGGTACGATTTGCGCTTCTGAACAGTCTGTGATTTGTGATGCGGATATGCGCTCGGCAATTCAGGCAGAGATGGAAAAGCAGGGGGCGTACTTCTTAAATCCGGAAGAACGTGCAAAGCTTGGCAAATTTATCCTGCGTGCAAACGGAACCATGAATCCTGAAATCGTGGGACGCAGCGTACAAACCATTGCACAGCTTGCCGGACTGGACGTTCCGCAGAGCGCACGTGTTCTCGTTGCCGACGAAGATGGCGTAGGACGCGGACACCCGTACTCAAACGAGAAATTGGGTCCCATTCTGGCGTTCTATACAGGCACGGACTATAAAGATGTATGTGATATCTGCTGCACCATCTTACATTATGAAGGCAAGGGACATTCGTTCTCTATGCACACCAAAGATGACAAAATCGTTGATTATTTTGCAAAGCGGATTCCGGCTTCTCGCTTTATGGTCAATACCCCATCGGCGTTGGGCGGCATCGGTGCCAGCTCGGGCTTGATGCCCTCTCTCACACTGGGCTGCGGCGCAGTCGGCGGCAGCGCAACCAGCGAAAATGTAGGTCCGATGAATTTGCTCGACCGCCGCTATGTGGCGTATGGACTGCGTGAAATCGAGGAAATCCGCGCCGGTGTACCGGATTGCTCCGGTGGTATCTGTGAAACGACAAGCGCCGCAGAAACCATGATGGACGCAAAGATGGTCGATGAAATCGTTGCAAAAATCATCGAACGCATGCAGGCAGTAAAATAATATACTTTTAAGCAAATGTGTGGTAAAAGCACCACATAAAGGAGGAAATAACTATGGCAACAATGCAGGCACTGGGTATGATTGAAACAAAGGGTCTCATTGCTTCTATTGAGGCAGCCGATGCAATGGTAAAGGCTGCAAATGTAACCCTCATTGGTAAGGTACATGTTGGCGGCGGTCTGGTGACCGTTATGGTGCGCGGCGATGTCGGTGCGGTCAAGGCGGCAACCGATGCGGGTGCAGCAGCGGCAGAGCGTGTCGGCGAGCTGCTGTCTGTACATGTAATCCCGCGTCCGCACGAGGAGGTAGAATTTATTCTGCCGACACTGAACTAAGCGGATATCAGAAAGGAGCGAACTACAATGGCAGTAATGCAAGCACTGGGTATGATTGAAACAAAGGGTCTCATTGGCTCGATTGAAGCAGCCGACGCAATGGTAAAGGCTGCAAATGTAACCCTCATTGGTAAGGTACATGTTGGCGGCGGTCTGGTGACCGTCATGGTGCGCGGCGATGTTGGTGCGGTCAAGGCGGCAACCGATGCGGGCGCAGCAGCGGCAGAGCGCGTCGGCGAGTTGTTATCTGTGCATGTTATCCCGCGTCCGCATGACGAGGTGGAAGCAATCCTGCCTTCTCTGGACGGAAAGGGCAGCGTAACTCCGCTATAAAAAAACCGTCGAAGCGACCTTTTAGGGGGTGAATCGTTTGAAGGTCATCACAGAAGCAATCCTGCGCGATGAGCTGCGTGCGTCAGAGCCGGAGATTTATTATATTCCAGAGGGAAAAATTCTTTCTCCGGCAGCGCGTGAGTATTTGCAGCAGCGCAAGATTAAAATCGCTAAGCCCGGTGAAAAGCCGCCTGTTGTCGTTGCGACAGAAGTGCCCCCAATGCCTGAGGTAAATGTACAGATGGCCGCTGAGGTGCCAAAGCCCAAGTTCATTGACTATGAAACAGGTGCATTCTTTCTGGAAAAGCCTGAACATATGACACATTTATATGGAAACGTGCTGGTGCAGAAAAATCACCCGCGGATTTTGTTCCGTGGAAAGCTGGACAGCTTACAGGCACAAATCGTATTGGCACAGGCTTGTATCCATGAGGCAGGCGGCAGCGTGAGACTCATCGACGACCTTGGCGATGTGCTCCGTGTCCTGCGCGAAATGATGCGCTGTGACGTGCTGGAGGAGCCATTTACAAATGATTTGATTATTGGGCTGACCCATGCAGAGCTGCGTGAGCGCTCCCATGACCCAATGAAATTTTTCAAAATCAAACAGATGGTGCTGCCGGATTATACCATGGGCAAGGATTATGCGCTGCTCAACCAGACACGGACGCTCATAAGAGAAGCCGAGGTTGCAGGCAATATCGCCTTTCGTGAGGGCAAAAAATGCACCCGTCCGGACATCATCGAGGAACTCAATCGCCTGTCGAGCGCACTGCACATTATGATGTGCATGTATCTGGCGGGTGTGTATAAGTAAAAGGGGACCACGCCATGGAACAAATTATCAAAGCAGTTCTGGACGCAATTCCCCGTGCCGGTCTGGTCGAGGTTGAGGTGTCGGCGCGTCATGTCCATTTGACGCAAAAGCATCTGGAGGTATTGTTTGGGAAGGGCGCGGCGCTCACACCAAAGCGCCCGCTGTCCCAACCCGGCCAGTTCCTGTCAGAGGAACGTGTCACAATCATTGGAACGAAGGGACGCAAGGAGCGCACGGCAATCCTGGGTCCGGTTCGTCCGGAAACACAGGTCGAACTTTCAAAGAGCGACTGCGTGGAGTTGGGTGTTCAGGCACCGGTGCGGGAATCGGGCGATGTGAAAGGCTCTGGGTCAATTACCATTGAAGGTCCATGCGGCTCGATTATGATTCACGAGGGTGCAATCATTGCACATAGTCATGTGCATCTGACACCAGAGGTGGCAGAAATCATGGGTGTTCAGGACAAACAACATGTCAGTGTTGAGGTTTTGACCGAGCGCCCCATCACATTCCGAGATGTGATTGTTCGCGTAAGCGACAAATTCAGCTGTCGTATGCACATTGACTTTGATGAGGCAAATGCGGCAATGGTCAGCGGCTTCACGCTGGGAAAAATCGTAAAATAACAGACCCCGTTTCAATTAGAGCAAAGGAAGGCATGGACTATGATGGATTTGGAGCGTGTAAACGCTTATATGGAGCGCGTCAAGCAGTCCGAGACGCAGACCTTTCAGCCGGTCAGCAACAAGCTGAAGGTTGGACTGGATCTCGGTACTGCCTATATTGTGATTGTTGTGCTCGATGAAGAGAACAATCCGATTGCCTGTGAAAAGCAGGCAGCAAGCGTACTGAAGGACGGTGTTGTGGTGGACTATCCGGGCGCCTCCCGTATTGTACGCACACTCAAAGCCAAGCTGGAAGAGCGGCTGGGTACAGAGCTTGTAAATTGCGCGATTGCAATGCCGGCTGGTACAGAATCCAGTATTCGCACCCATCAGTATGTAGCAGAGGGTGCTGGCTTTGAGGTGACGAATGTGCTTGATGAGCCAAGCGCTGCAAACTCCATTTATCAAATCGAGGACGGTGTCGTTGTGGACATTGGCGGCGGTACCACGGGTCTTGCCATTCTCAAGGACGGAAAGGTGGTTCAAATCGAGGACGAACCCACGGGCGGCACGCATGTTACGCTGGTCTTGGCAGGAAACTATCATATTTCTACCGAGGAGGCAGAGCAAATCAAGCTCGATTATGCACGCCATCGTGAAATTCTTCCGGTCGTGAAGGCGGTGCTCGAAAAGATGTCTACCATCGTCAGCCGCTATGTGAGCAAGGACGCAGCCGATACCATTTATCTGTGCGGCGGGACTTGCTGTCTGACGGGAATCGAGGAGATTTTTGAAAAGGTAACGGGAATTCGGACGGTCAAGCCCGCCGACCCGTTCCTTGTCACGCCAACCGGCATTGCCATGAACTGTATTGTTTGACAACTACTATATCATTTTTACAAATGAAAAAAGCGAAAGGAGGGGAAAGAATGGACTTTAATGCTTTGGTTGATGAAATCGTGAAGCGAGTTGCGCAAAAAATAGAAGCAGATACACAGGAAACACCAGCGGTGCAGGAGCCTGCCTTATGCTCCAAGCCCGGGCTTCTCATCTTGACGCAGGAACACGGTACCATCTGCCATACCGTACTGGAAAGTGAACAGCTTTTGGAGTATTACCGTACAGACTGTGCGCTGCTCAAGGAGTATCAGGTCGAAATCGGTGATTATGAGGCGGTCATTCTCTTTGACTTGACCAATGATGTGCTTGCACGTCTTGCCAGTGGTTTGTGTGATACGCCGTTTACCGCGCTGGCACAAAAGGCAATCCTGCGGGGCAAGAAAATTTTTGTTCCGCAAGAGGCGGTTGAACTGTTCCGGTATGCCGAAACTGCCCCGTCCGCCTATTATCAAATGATGCTCGAAAAGCTGAGACTGCTCCAGCAGTGCGGAATCATGATTTGCCCGAGCGATACGCTGGAGGACGCAATTCTTTCCGGCGAGGTGTCCGCTCCGGTGGTACAGCCTCCGGTGTCTCCCGCTGTGCCGGAAACACCCTGCTGTCCGGCTCCGTCCAAAAGTGCAGGCTGTGAGGTCACCATTTCGAAGCGTGTCATCACTGAGCGGGATTTGAGTCTGGTCTATGACAGAACCGTGTGTGCAGTACACATTGGTGCAAAGTCCATTTTAACTGACCTTGCACGCGACTATGCACAGGCGCGAGAGGTTGCGATTATTCGCGACGAATAATAGATAGGTGAGTTGAAATGAGAATTGCAAAAGTAATTGGAAATATCTGGTCTACCCGAAAGGAAGAAAGCCTGAACGGTTTGAAGCTGCTTGTGGTACAGCCCATCAACATCGTGGACGGAAAAAATGATAAAGTGCCCATGATTGCTGCCGATACCATCGGCGCTGGCGTTGGGGAACGTGTCATTATCGTAAACGGAAGCTCGGCGCGCAGTGCCGTAGGGGATCTGAACACACCGGTAGATGCGACCGTAGTTGGCATCGTGGACGACCAGGAAATTCATCCGGAGCTGTTGGAATAAGGGGGTGAAAACGCCATGAATTTGGTAGAGACGGTCAGAAATGCCGGCATTGTCGGGGCAGGCGGTGCGGGCTTTCCGACTCATGTAAAGCTGAACGCCAAGGCGGAATGGTTTATCATCAATGCTGCGGAATGTGAGCCGCTCATTGAGACAGACAAATATCTCTGCCGTACCTTTGCAGACCGCATCGTAGCAGCGGCGGTTGCCGTTGCTGCGCACTTGGAAGCAAAGCATACGGTGATTGCGCTCAAGCATAAATACCATGCGGAAATTGAAGCTTTGCGTGCTGCAATTACAAAATCCGGTGCGTCCGTTGAAATTTGCGAAATGGGCGTTTTCTATCCGGCAGGAGACGAGCAAACGATGGTGGAGTTCGTCACCGGAAAATCTGTGCCGGAGCGCGGGCTTCCGCTTGATGTGGGCGCGGTGGTGGATAATGTTGGTACCCTGCTCAATATCTACGGCGCACTGGTAGAACAGCAAACCGTGTGTGACAAATATTTATCGGTTGTGGGCGAGGTCAAGGAGCCCATTATGCTGCATGTTCCAATTGGCACAGCCATTTCTGCCTGCGTTGCGGCGGCGGAACCGAATATTCAAGAATATGCAATCATTTTGGGCGGACCCATGATGGGTAAGGTGATTTCGAATCCGGAGGAGATTGCCAAAGCGGTCGTTACCAAGACAACAGGCAATATCATTGTGCTGCCCCGTGACCATTATTTGATTCGGCGTGCCGGGCAGTCCATTGACCGGATTCGGATACAGACCCATACGGCATGTATTCAGTGCCGCATGTGCACCGATTTATGTCCGCGTTTTCGCATTGGACATCAAATCCGTCCGCATCTGGTCATGCGCAATTTGTATCGGGAAAACACCATTGCGGACAATGATGAGTTTTTACGGGCGTTTGGAGATGCGGCAAACTGCTGCTCCTGTGGTGTATGTGAAATGTTTGCCTGCCCGATGGGACTTTCTCCACGTAAGGTGAATGATTACATGAAGGGCAAGCTGCGTGAAAAGGGGATTCAGGTTCCGCGCAATCTGGAGCCGCAAGCACTGCCGAATATCGACACCCATCGTATCCCAACCGAGCGCCTGATTGCCAGATTGGGATTAAGCGCATACAGCGCGTTCCATGCACACCATTGCAAGGAGCTGACGCCGGACGAAATTTTTGTTCCGTTTGGACAGCATATCGGAAAGCCTGCCGTACCGGTCAAACAGGTTGGCGATGCGGTAGAAAAGGGCGAACTGATTGCGGCTGCGGCGGAAGGCGCACTCTCTGCAAATATCCATGCCGGAATATCCGGAATCATTACTGAAATCAGTGCAGCTGGAGCACAAATCTCCAGCAAGAAGGAGGGGTAAACGGTGGCAACTGCAATTGGAATGGTCGAACTGTCCAGTATTGCCCGCGGCATCGAGACCTGCGATTATATGGTCAAGGCTGCAACGGTAGAGCTGCTTCGTGCGTCCACTGTTTGCCCGGGCAAATATATGATTATCATTGCCGGAGATACCGGCGATGTCAGAGCGTCTATGGCAGAGGGCTGCAAGCGCGGCGGTGAAATGGTCGTCGATACGCTGATGCTGCCCAATGCACATGAACAACTCATTCCGGCTATCAGCATGACCAATCAGGTAGAAGCCGGGGGTGCGGTTGGCGTTTTGGAATTTTATTCGATTGCTTCGGCAATCGTTGCAGCGGACGTGGCAGTAAAGGCTGCCAGCGTCACGCTCATTGAAGTCCGTACAGGCTATGCCATCGGCGGAAAAGGTTTTGTAACCTTGACCGGAGATGTCGGCGCAGTTCGTGCGGCAGTGGAAGCGGCGCGGAAGGAGGCGGAGCTTCTTGTCGAGACCACGGTAATCCCGCGTCCGGACAAAAAGCTGTTTGATGCGCTGTTGTAAACATTGTTTTATCACAAATAAAAGGAGGTCATCACATGAGCGTATTTACAGAGAGTCTGTCTGCATGGGTATCCAACCTGTCAATTAACTCCGTCATCATGATGATTATGATGATTTTCATGCTTGTTGGCGCAGTTGACAAGATTATGGGAAACAAGTTTGGATATGGGGAGCAGTTTGAAGAAGGCTTTAATGCAATTGGCCCGCTGGCGCTGTCTATGGCTGGTGTCGTTGCGGCGGCTCCGGTGCTTGCGAAGATTCTGGGACCTGTGATTCAGCCAATCTACACGGCGATTGGTGCAGACCCGTCCATGTTTGCAACCACATTGCTTGCATGTGATATGGGTGGTTATCCGCTTGCAATGGAGCTTGCCTCAAATGATGCGATTGGCAACTTCGCAGGCTTGATTCTTGGCACAATGATGGGACCAACCATTGTATTTACGATTCCGGTTGCGTTGGGCATTATCGCAAAGGAAGACCGTTCGTATTTGGGCGCTGGTGTTCTGGCAGGTCTGATTACCGTTCCGATTGGCTGTATCGTTGGCGGTCTGGTCATGAACATGACACCATACAAAATCAGCATGGGCACCGTTCTCATTAACCTCGTTCCGGTTATTGTAATCGCTGCGCTGATTGTTTTGGGTCTGTGGTTTGCACCGGCAAAAATGATTTCCGGATTTAACGTATTTGGCACGGGTGTTACCATTGTCATTACATTCTTTACCGCAATCGCAGTATTCCAGCAGATTACTGGCATTATGTTCCCGCTGTTTGATGTGATGTCCATTAAAGACCCTGTAACAGGCATTTCTCCGCTGGATTCCGGTCTTTTGACCTGTGGACAAATCGGTATTGTACTGATTGGTGCATTCCCAATGGTGAAGTGGATTACGAATACCTTTGGCAACGTGCTCAATAAAATGGGCGCTGCACTGGGTATGAATGACAAGGGTTCTGCCGGTCTGGTGGCAACACTGGCAAATAACATTGCGATGTTTAACATTATGGGTGAAATGAACCCGAAGGGCAAGCTGCTCAACGTTGCATTTGCAGTTTCTGCGGCATTTGTATTTGGTGATCACCTCGGATTTACCGCTGGTGTCAATCAGGATATGGTATTCCCTGTCATTGCAGGCAAGCTGGTTGCTGGTATTACCGCATTGATTCTTGCGAATGCACTGGCACCGAAGCTGCTCAGCAAGATTGAAACCGCAAACAAGAAGTAAACAAAGAAAGGTTTGAAATCTTATGAATATCAGTGAATCTTTGATTCGTGAGATTGTAGAGAAGGTCATTCGGGAAACCATGACAGGGCAGTCTGCACCTTTCGAAAAGCACGTCGATCCCAGTGGCATCATTGGAATCAAGACCAGTACCGTGGAGCTTGAGCCTTTTGAGGGCAGAAGTGATGTTCGGCTGAAGGACGTCACAACGCTGGAGGAAGCGCCGCGCATGGGCTGCGGTATCATGGAGCTGCTCGATGGTGCAAGCTTCGAATGGACACTGACCTATGATGAATATGATGTGGTTTTAGAGGGAACGCTGGAAATCGAAATCGACGGCCGCATTATCAAGGGCGATGTGGGTGATATCATTTATATCCCCAAGGGGAGTCATATCCATTTTCAGACTCCGAATCACGCGAAATATGTATACACGGTATTTCCTGCAGATTGGCAGTAAAAACGTGAACAAAGCCGCCATTTTGCTTTCAAAATGGCGGCTTCTCATATTCGCAGGACAACAAACTGGATATGAAACAGACAAACACAGCATAGGGCTTCTTTTGCTGGGAAAGAACTTGACAATATCTTGGGAGCGTGCTATACTACAATTAACAACTGAATGAGGATTGGTACGCTGGTGTCCCTCCCATGATGGCGAGGGGTGAAAAGGGAAGTCGGGTGAGAGTCCCGCACAATGCCGTTGCTGTATTGGCTAGCAGCTTCCACAAAATCACTGAGCAATGCTTGGGAAGATAGGAGCTGTGCATGATGCCTGAGTCAGAAGACCTGCCTGCGTATAACGCACAAAAAGCCTTTCCGGTTCTGAAAGGGTGCATCATACACTTTCAATAGTGTTGTTTGCTGTACCCATTTTGCGGTGCAGCATTTTTTGTTCACGGGCAAAATGGAGACAGATGTACTTGCTCTCACGAGACCAGAGCTGTTCGAATAGATGTATATTCGAAGCAGGTGTTCGAGTGGCAGATAGGGAGCTTATATACCGATGCAGGGAAGCACTCTGTCTGCACAGGAGAACTGGAAAGGGGAAAAGGAGCATGGATACAAAAACTGCAGTCAAAATCATGCAGATACAGGACTTTTTGAAGCGCTATTATCAGCCGGAGCGGCTGGCGCAAAGCTGTGAGGCGTGCCCAAGCTTTGGAAAGGTCTGGTCTTGTCCCGCGGGAGTTCCGGATACAGAGAGATTTTTTGCCCCGTTTTCTAAAATTGTGCTCATCGGCGTTCAGGTGTATTATGATGAGGCGCAGCTCGCAGCTGCGGCTGATGGAAATGCAGATGCAGTGCGTGCACAAAGCTATGAGCCGGCAAAACGCAGTCTTTTGGAAGCGCTATTCCAATTGGAGCGGCGGTTCAAAGGCGCTGTTGCCATTGCTGCCGGACGCTGTGAGCAATGTCAAACTTGTACCCGTGTACAGGGAAAGCCTTGCTGCAAGCCTGCACGTATGCGATACTCATTTTCTGCTTTTCAAATGGACTTAATGGGCATTGCCGAGCAGCAGCTCGGCATGCCACTCATCTGGAGCAAGGAAGCATTACCGCCTTATCAGGTGGCAATTGGTGCTCTGCTCATGCAATCGTTTCGCTCACCCCACGATGTTATGTTCTTATAAATTTCTCCAGCGGTATGGTTTCCAGCCTGTGCCGCTCCTTTGGAGTAACAAAAGAGCACCCTGTTTGGGTGCTTTTTTGTTGTCAATTGGATTTTGAAAACAGATGAAATGTGATGCCGATGGCTTGTATGAGGTATATTTTTTTGTTATACTGAAAATAAGAATTGCATGGAGAGAGGGAAACACAATGGCAACCAGTAAAGAGTACCAGATTTTCATACAAGAGCAGCTTGCGCCCGTGGGAGATGTCTCGATGCGTGCCATGATGGGAGAATATATCATATACTATAAGGATAAAGTAATTGGCGGCTTATATGACAATCGTTTTTTGGTCAAACCTGTCCATGCAGCACGTCATCTGATGCCGGGCGCTCCCGTTGAACAGCCGTATTCAGGGGCAAAGGAGATGCTGCTTGTCGAGCGATTGGAAGACCCTGTCTTTTTGTCGGAACTGCTTTCAGCGGTATATGCTGAGCTTCCGGTGCCGAAAAAGAGGAAACCTAAGAAATCAAGCGGATATGACCCGATAGATTGAGAGAAAGGGAAGATGTTTATGGAATGCCTGACATTACCGGCGTATGCAAAAATCAATTTGACATTAGATGTGACAGGAAAACTGCCAAACGGATATCATACCGTACGCATGGTAATGGATTCTGTGGAGCTGCATGATGATGTCACCATAACAAAAAATGAATGCAGCCAAATCACATTATCCTGTAATCGTCCGTATGTGCCGACCGATGACAGAAATCTTGCCATGCGTGCTGCCAACCTGTTCTTTGAACAGACAGGAATTTCTTGCGGCGGTCTGCAAATCAATCTCGTCAAGCGGATTCCCGTCGCTGCGGGACTTGCGGGCGGCAGTACCGATGCGGCAGCAGTGCTCAAAGGGCTGAATACGCTGTATCAAGCAGGATATACACTGGAGCAATTATGTGAGATGGGTGTCAAACTTGGGGCAGATGTACCCTATTGCCTGTGCGGAGGTACGATGCTGGCTGAGGGGATTGGACAAAAGTTAACCCCTATTCCCGCACCGCCGCGCTGTCACATTGTACTCTGCAAGCCGGATTTCTCGGTTTCGACTGCTGAGGTCTATGCCAAGATGAATGGCGGTGACCTGCCTGTGCACCCAGATACCAATGGCTTGATTCAGGCAATCCGTATGCAGGATTATGAGGGTATGTGTTGTCGTCTTTATAATGTTATGGAGCGTGTGACAGCAGCAAAACATGAGGAAATTGGACAAATTAAGGATATCCTTTTATCCTGCGGTGCAGAGGGTGCTGTTATGAGCGGCAGCGGTCCCACCACCTTTGGATTGTTTCAAAATCAGGCGTGTGCACACAAAGCGTATGAAACTTTACACAGGATATTTCCGGAAACGTATTTGACGCAGTTCCAAATGTGATTTCACAAAACATAAAAAATTTTTCCAGCTATGGGTTTAATCTGCTCTCTTTCTGTCCATACTGCTTTTAGACAAGCAGGACGGAGGACAGCAAGATGATAAACTACAAGCGGATTGAACTGACCCTATGTGTACTGATGGCAGCTTTATTTGCCTATGCCGCAGGGGTTTCGATAGAACAGCAGCATTTGGCAGATGGATTGCTGCGGCTGCATGTGATTGCAAATTCAGACAGCATACAGGACCAGAACCTGAAGCTCAAGGTGCGAGATGAAGTTCTGAAGCTTGTGCAGCCTTTAACAGCGCATGCACGTGGACAGCAGGAGGTGCGCCAAATCCTGTATGCACATTTGCAGGAAATTACCGATTGTGCCAATGCCGTTTTAGAGCACAATCAAGCGCCTTATTGCCTATCTGCCCAGATTGCAGAAGAATATTATCCCACTCGAAATTATGATACCTTTTCCTTGCCGGCAGGCGATTATGTCGGGCTGAAGCTGCGTCTCGGACAGGCGAGCGGGCGCAATTGGTGGTGCGTGGTCTTTCCGCCGCTTTGCACCAATGCAGCGCAGATGCCGGATAGTTCGCTTTGCAAGGAGACAACCTTCCGGTTTAAGATGGCAGAACTGATTGGGGAGGTTCGTGATTTCTTGATGCGGTGATTGCTCCGGTTTACGGCTTCAAACGTAAACCGGATTTTTTATATTCAGGTCGATGTCGGCAAGAATGACTTGTAAAAATGGAAAAAATATGGTAATATGTAACGGAAATAAATCAAAAAGGAAGTGAAAGGATGCAGAAATCCTTGCGCGGATTGGAGCATTTTTTTTGGATCTATTTATTGCTCAATCCGATTCTGGATATTGTCAATGGTCTCTATATCTGGATGCTGACACGCGGCTATGCCGGAATGGACGCACTCAACTATCGGGAGCTGACAAATGCAGGAGGGCTTACGACAACACCGGCACTTGTGGTCCGTATGGTGGTTTTGCTCATTATGGTTGCATACATTCTCATGCTGCGGGATAAAAGAGCAATTTTGACGGCGCTGCCGATGGGGGTTGCGTGGGGAATGTCGGTTTTGTCGGAGTTCCTTTGGACAGGCGCGGTCAATCTCTCGTTAGATGTTACATTTTTTGCTCGCTTTGCGTATAATATTGCAGTCATCTTGGTTTATCGAAATGTTTTCATGCGCTCAGAGCTGGATCAGGAACAGCTGATTCATAAAATCCATGCCTATGTCAATGGTATGACCATTGTATTTTCACTGGGGATTTTGATTCCTTATGTATTGCGGATTGGTTACAGTACATATTATGACCGGTTTGGTGCGCGTGGTGTGCGTGGTTTTTATTATTCCGGAAATGATATCACAGGGGCTCTCATGATTCTGCTCCCGCTTGCACTGGCATATTTCTTTTTTATCCCTCGCGAAAAGTTTACGAAGAGCAAAGCACTGTTTTATGGTTTGGGTCCTGCTATGAGCATTATTTGCCTCATGCTGATTGGTACGAAAACTGCCCTCATTGCCATGGTAGGTGAAGTTGCTGTGATGCTCGTTTACGTGCTGGTGATTGCTTTCCGTGGAAATCAGGAAATGATTCGTCGCGCTGTGATTCTTGCCATCATTACAGTAGTAGTTGGGGTGATTTTTAACGGATTGTCTCTGCTGCTCAATGGTGCCGGACGTGGTCTGATGGATATGCTCCAGCAATCCATTGGCGGCATTATAGATGCAGGAAATGAGGAGGGCGGCAGCATTGTCTCAGGACGCTGGAACAAGCTGTCTGAAACACTCAGCGACTTCAAGAGTGCTGGTCTGATGGCTTGGCTGTTTGGGGTAGGACGTGGTTCACAGGGGCATATTATAGAGATGGATTTGTGTGATGCTGGTCTGCTCTATGGCGTGTTTGGGTTTGTTGCCATGCTATGGCTGTATGTCAAATATGGAATCGAATTCCTGATGCGTGTCGTGAAGAATTTTAATGTTCTGGTGCTCGGTGCATTTGTATCGCTTGGCATTACAGTGGCATATCTGACTCTTGCCGGACATATCCTCTTTACCGTAACCTCTGGTTTCTTCTTCGCATTCGTACTCATCTATGCGCGGTTGTTGACAAAAAGCAAAGAAAAGTTATAAAAATAGGCTGTATGCGTTTTGCATACAGCCTATTTTTTGTGGGTATGGAGGGTTATTTGTCAGCTGATGGTACCGCGCGCATCGGAAGATAGCTGCACGGTATACTGGTTGGAGGTATCCTGCTGTGATAGTGTGAAGCGATACAGGACGCAATCTGCATCGGACGCTGCAAAAGAACAATCTGAGACAGTATATCCTTCTGCAGTATAGGTGATATCACCCGTTAAATCAGAAACGGTTGCGGGAAGCTGCGTGCAATCAAAAACAGCACTCACCTCACAACGAACCAACAGGGTTCCTTTTTTATCATAAATCTCTGAAACCTTCCGGAACGTATTGGGTGCAGTTCGATTGGAATCCTGCTCTTTGCTGTAAAGAGACTCTGTTATGGAAACATTTTCGGGATTGGTGTGTGTGACTGAGGAGATTAGAAATCCATAGTTGTCCTCGTAAACAACAGAGCTTCCGTCTGGATTTTGAATCAGGTTGGATTTTTTATAGGTTTCCTCTGTCGTAAAGGTTCCGTCAGAAAAATCATAATAGCTTTTCTGGGAAATCAAATGACCAAGCTCTGTATTGTGATACAGCGCAGAGGCTGCTGTTCCAAGGACTGCGAGCGTGATTGCACTGCAAATCCAAAATTTTTTCTTGAGCGGCATAAAACTCAACTCCTTTGCACAAATTTATTTTTCCGGAATCATTGCCTTTATAGTCGCCGGATAATATGATAGAATAATCAGTAGAGTTTTCCGACGGCTCTCCTGTATTGATGACCTTACCAACTGGATTGCGGACATGTGTTCTTTTTCTCTCACGATTTTAATATTGAGATGCCATCATTCTAGCATACGATACCTGATGGGCGCAATGTCAATTATTGATAGAATAAAAAAATTTTTTTTGGCAAAATGCACAAAACACATCGCGCACATGCACACTTTTCGAAAAAGATTCCCAATACACTGTGATATACAAGAAACCTCTGCCATAGATTGAAGCAGGAGGACAGATGTATGAACAGAATGGCAGAATATTTCAAACAAAGGTGGTTTTATTGGATTGCAATTGGTTTGCTTGTCTTTTTGCTTTTTGACCAGCTTTATGCAGTGCCGCGTATGCGTGTATTTGGCGCACATCATGAAGTCGAAACCCTGGTTTTAGATGCCGGACATGGTGGCTTTGATGGCGGCGCTGTGAGTCCCAATGGCGTAACAGAGCAGGAAATCAATTTGCATGTGACCAAAAAGGTAGAAAGCCTTGCGGGATTATTCGGAATCCCGACAGAACTGACCCGAAAGGACGGGAACGCGCTGGACTATGAGGCGGGACGTTCGGTGCGTGAAAATAAGGTTGCGGATATCAAAGCCAGACAGCATATTTGTGAGCAGATACAGAATCCGGTTTTTATCAGTATTCACTTAAATAAGTTTGAACAGTCCCGTTATTTTGGAGCGCAGGTCTTTTATGGAGAAAAAAATGCACAGAGCAAAGCAATTGCCGAATCCATTCAGGAAGCGCTCAAAAGCGGAATTGCAAACGGAAATCATCGCGTAGCAAAGCCCGCCGGGGACAGCATCTACTTAATGCGTACCCTGACCTGTCCGGCACTCATTGTGGAATGTGGGTTCTTATCCAATCCCGAGGACGAGGCAGCGCTGGTGCAGGATACCTATCAGACACAGCTTGCAGTGTGTATTCTGGCAGGGTACTTGCAGGCATAGAAAAGAGATACCTTGCATTTTGGGGAGGAACAAATGAAACAGAAAACAGTTTATTTATGCAGTGATTGTGGGTATGAAAGTCCAAAATGGTATGGAAAGTGTCCGTCTTGCGGGGCATGGAATACACTCAGCGAGTATAAGGTGAAGCCGGAAACAGCAACACGCGGGGTATTGACTACCCCCGAGCGGGGGCAAAATAAGCCTGTTCTGTTGACCGAAATTGACTCTGCCACAGAGTCACGCTTTCAATCGGGCATTGGAGAGCTGGACCGTGTGCTGGGCGGCGGTGCGGTACACGGCTCCTTTGTGTTGGTCGGCGGAGAGCCGGGAATCGGAAAATCTACCCTGCTTTTACAGATGTGTCAGGAGATGTGCCGGACGGCGAAGGTACTGTATGTATCGGGGGAGGAGTCACTTCGGCAAATCAAGCTGCGTGCCAGTCGATTGGGAATCCGCTCGGCGCAGCTTTTTGTTCTTGCAGAAACAGATATGGACGAAATTGTTCACGAAACGGATTTGCTGGAGCCGGATATTTTGATTATCGACTCAATCCAGACAGTTTACCGTCGGGATTTAACAGCCGCTCCGGGAGGTACGACGCAAATCAAGGAATGTGCGATGAGCCTGATGCAGTATGCAAAGCGGCATAGTGTGACCATCTTTATTGTGGGGCATGTCAATAAAGAAGGTACGCTTGCCGGTCCGAAGATTTTGGAGCATATGGTGGACTGTGTGCTGTATTTTGAGGGCGAGCAGACCGGTCCGTTCCGCTGTCTGCGTGCGGCGAAGAATCGCTTTGGCTCAACCAATGAAATCGGTGTGTTTGAAATGAGCGACCGTGGGCTGATGGAGGTACAGAATCCATCAGCTGCCATGCTGGCAGGACATCCCACAGATGCGTCAGGCAATTGCATTGCCTGCGTGATGGAGGGCAGCCGTCCGCTGCTTGCGGAGGTTCAGGCGCTGGTTGCAAAGACACAGTTCGGTGTGCCGCGCCGGACGGCGGCTGGCGTGGACTATAACCGCATGGTGCTGTTGCTTGCCATTTTGGAAAAACGTGCGGGATTATTTTTGTCCGGCAGTGATGCTTATGTGAATGTAGTCGGAGGTATGCGGCTTGATGAACCGGCAGCCGACTTGCCAATGGTGCTGGCAATCACTTCAAGCTTTCGGGACAAGCCCTTGCCGGAGGGGGTTATGAGCTTCGGAGAGGTTGGACTGACTGGCGAGCTGCGTGCGGTGAGCTGCGCGGCACAGCGCATTTGGGAAGGATATCGTCTGGGCTTCCATACCTGCGTGATGCCGGTACAGGAAATTGGCGATGTGCCAAAGCAAATGAATGTGGTACAGGTCAAAACCATTCAGGAGGCACTCAAAGCAGTCTTATAACTTGACCTTTGTCACGTATAAAAAATTCATTTTGTCCGCAAACTGACTCTGAGATTGTTTGCGGAGGGAATGATAGGTATGAAGCGTTATCGCTGGATATTGGCGGCAACAGCAGGAATTTTACTGGTAATGCTGGGGGTGTCCGTTCTGAACACACCAAAGCCGCTCGAAACTGTACACATCGTACAGGCAGCGCAGGAGAATGTTTATAACAGCATTTCAGTCAAGGGAACCGTTCAGGCAAAAAGGGAAGCACAGGAATTTGTCTATGCACCGGCACGCGCAGAGGAGTGCTACGCGGCGTCGGGGGATACGGTAAAGGCAGGACAGCCGCTATTGCGCGTCAGCTATCCCGATGTGGTAGGCGAGGACGCCAGACAGGCCATGGCAAATCTGATGGAAGATGCCGCGAATATTTCGATTTCGGCTGAAAGCACCATGATAGAAGGAACCATCGTCCACGCCTCTATGGACGGAACCGTTGCACAGATGCCAGAGGTGGGAACATTATTGCTCCCGGGTGTTCCTGTTGTGCGAATCGGTGATTTTTCAGACCTTTCGATTGATGCAAGGGTTCCGGAGCTGTATGCCGCAGACTTGAAAGTGGGACAGCGTGCCAATGTCACACCAATTACACCACAGGCAAAAACCATTTCCGCTACCCTGCATGAAATTGCACCGTATGCCGTGCAAACCTTCAGCCTGACAGGCGGAAAGCAGTCAGCAGTGGTCAAGTGCAGTCTGAAAATAGCCGGTCAAACCTTAATGCCGGGGACGACGGTAGATGTAAAAGTGTTTACAGACACGGTTCCCAATGCGGTTACAGTGCCTTATGCTGCGGTCAGGCAGGACGGACAGCAGCAATATGTTTATGTATGCCGGCAAGATGGGACGCTGATGCGCCGGAATATCGAAACCGGATATCAGCTCAGCCGTGGGGTTCAGGTCAAACAGGGGCTGCAAGCGGGCGAATGGATTGTTTGCGACAGCAATCCCGAGTTATCTGATGGACAGCAGGTGATTTTTGATGCGGCTGACTGATTTGCTGCGTCTGGCATGGGGACAGGTCAGACGCGGACGGGTACGCAGCCTGTTATGCGGCGGTACGGTGGCGGTGGGCGTGTGTGCAATGGCGGTGATTGGGGCAATCGGCACACTGGCACAGACCGAAATGCATACAGCAGTACGGGCAATTGGGCTGCGCGGCATGACCTGCTATCTGGAAAATCCGCAGAATGGAGAGGTTTTGACACCGGCTTTTGCCGAGGCGGTGCGCAATATCTGTCCGGAAGTCACGTCCGCAATGCCGGTTAAATATCAGAATGGGCATTATCAAAATGGCCACCATGATGGAAGTGCGATGCTGTTTGGAGTCGGCGCAGAGATGCAGCAGGTGTTAGAGGTAGAGCTGCTGCATGGGCGATTATTTACAGCCGGAGAAGCTGCGCAAATGGTGCGCAAGGCGGTTATCAGCGAGTCCTTTGCACACAAGCTGTTTGGACGGACTGAGGTTTCTGGACAGCGTTTTTATTTGCAGGTCGGCGGACAAGAACAGCCTTTTGAGATTTTGGGTGTGATTGCAGACCAGACGCAACTGCTCAGCGGAATTGCTGGCGGGGCGATTCCGACCATCATCTATCTGCCTTACGCTTTGCTTGCTGATGCAGAACAGTCCGCTGACCAAGTGTTGCTTGCCTGCGCAGGGGATACAGAAGCACTCAAAATCAGGCTCAATACCTTGGTGCGTGGTGCGGTTGGTCTGAAAAGCACCATTGGTGTTCAAAACTTAACCGGATACTTGGATATGATTGATGCACTGTCACAAAAGGCCGTATGGGTTTTTCTAATGGTTGCCAGCGTGTCGATGGTCGTAGCGCTGGGGGCGGTGTCAGGCGGTATGCTGTCCGCCGCGCATGAAATGCGTGAGGAAATCGGTATCTATCGCGCGATTGGAAGCAGACAAAGCGATATCTTTCTGCTGTTTCTTTTGCAAGCGTCAATCCTTTGTATATTGGGTGCGGGGATAGGCTTGGCTGTTGCACAAGTGCTTTGTCAGGCAGCCTCTTATGTTACAGGCTATGTGCTTACCGTCCCAATTGGGCTGATTGCGGTCTGTGTACTGCTGGCGGTGGGGTGTGGTATTTTGTCTGGGCTTGCACCTGCCATTCATGCGGCACACTTGGACCCTGTAAAGGCAATGAAATGACAAGATCTCCCTGATGTAAGATAAAACCACCAGTTCAACTGGTGGTTTTGATTTTATTCAAGAGGTGTATGTTTTTTTCGCGTTTTGCGAGCGAGCGGGCTGCGCTCGGCGGCATCTTTTACATTTTGGTCGGCGATATGTGTATAAATCATGGTGGTATCTACCTGAGAGTGCCCAAGCACCGTCTGTAAGGTTCGGATATCGACTCCGTTCTGATACATCAGGGTCGCCGCAGTATGGCGCAGCTTATGCGCAGAATACTTGGTGGGGTCCAGTCCGGCAGCTGTAATATATTTCTTGACCAGCCATTTGATGGTCTGCGTGCTGATGCGGTTACGGTTGCGGCTGGTGAAAAGGGCGTTGCGGTCTGCCTCGTGTGGTGCAACACGGTGAGGAAGATATTGTTCCAGAGCATCGGTACAGGCTTCGTTGAGGTAAAGCATACGTTCTTTGTTTCCCTTGCCGCGCACACGCAGAGTGTTTTCCCGCACATCGGTCAGGTTTAATCCAACAAGCTCAGAAACACGAAGTCCACAGTTTAGAAACAGGGTCAAAATACAGTAATCCCGCTCGGCATATTTGCCCTCAATGCTGTCAAGCAGCTGCATGGAATCCTCTGCTGTCAGATAACGCGGCAGATTGCGGGGCTTTGCAGGAACTTCAAGCCCGCCGGCAGGATTGCTTTCCAGTACGTGCACCTTATCTGTCAAATAACGGAAGAAAGAACGCAGAGAAGAAACCTTTCGTGCGCGGGAAACGGCGGACAAGCCGTAATCGGTAGAGGGGCTGTTTGCCTGTGTGGGGCGTTCTTCCCCGATATATGTGAGAAAGTCGTAGATATCTGTCAGTCGGATTGTTTTTAATAGTTCAATGTCCACATCATCAATCGGAATTTCTTCCAATGGACAATCATGAGGCGAAAGCTTGCGGTTGATTTTGATAAACCGCAAAAACAGGCGCAAATCCAAAAAATATTCAAATGCTGTCTTGGGAGATTTTCCTCGAATGGTGGTCATGTAGACCAGAAAATCACGCAAGAGCGGCGGCGCATCGTGTGCATACTCTGAAATAATATATCGCATAGAAAATCCCTCCATTACGGCTTATTGTACTACGTTTTTTCAACTGCGTCAAAACAGATTTCGCTGTGCAGACTCTTTCGACTGATTCGGGATAGCGACAATCTCCTTTTGTCATTTTGATGCAGGAGACATATTGACAGATGATGGCTGCTTGATAAGTTGGAATTTTTATTTGATATATGAGTTTTTGCTGACCGGATAACATTCCGTTTCCCAATACGCAAATGCCGGAACAACAACATAATCGTTATCAAAATAGGCTCTTATATATTGTGCCGCACGAAATTCTGCCTGTTTGTAGTTTGTCACATTTCCATCTTCATCTATTTCCAGCGTATTCATAAAGATAGCAAATGCCTGTTCCGCAAAACTGCTTTCCTCTTTCAAAATTTCTCCAACATAATGGATTCCTTCCAATAAAGGGTATCCTATCGTGCCATGTGCAAACCAGTACGAAAATTGCCGAACGGCTCCGCAGACATACTTGCTCACTTTCATCTATTTACTTCCTCCAATTCAAATGTATCGTTCCATTTTACTTTATCATATCTTTCTGTGTGATTCAATGGTTCAATCTGTATGGTACTCCTGCAAAAGTAAAAAGAGACTGGACTGGAGCTGTCTTGTATAAAGACGAAAAATATCGTATAATGAAGACAACGATTGAGAAAGGGAGAAACAGGTTATGGAAGTGTTTGAACATTGTACGTTGTGTCCTCGTGCTTGCGGCGTAGACCGCACCCGAGGGGAAAGAGGTTTTTGCGGTGCTTCAGATGCAGTGTTTGTAGCAAGAGCCGCCCTGCATGAGTGGGAAGAACCGCCGCTGTCTGGCGAAAATGGTTCAGGCACTGTGTTTTTCGCGCATTGTACGCTGGGCTGTGTATTTTGCCAAAATCGCACCATCAGCCGTCATACCGATGCAGGGCGGCGCGTTGATGCGGGACGTCTGGCAGAAATCTTTTTGGAGCTTGCAGACAAGGGCGCACACAATATCAATCTGGTAACGGCTACTCATTATGTTCCTGTGGTTTGTGATGCACTGAAAAAGGCAAGAGAGCAAGGACTGCAAATTCCGGTGGTATACAATAATGGCGGCTATGAGATGGTGGATACGCTGAAAATGCTGGAAGGATATGTTGACATTTATCTGCCGGATTTTAAGTATTACAGCCCTTATTATGCCAAGCTGTATTCCGGAACCCAGAACTATCCGGAGATTGCCAAAGATGCAATTGCTGAAATGGTGCGGCAAACGGGAAAACCGCAGTTTAATCAGAAGCATATCCTGACACGCGGTACCATCATTCGGCATCTGATGCTGCCAAGCCTGCACACAGATACGGCACAGGTACTGCGTTATATTGCTGAGCATTGGGGAGATGAGGTGCTCGTCAGCCTGATGCGGCAATATACTCCATTTGGAATGGAAAAGTATCCAGAGCTGAATCGCAAACTGACCGAGGAAGAATATGCAGATGCGGTGGAACAATTTCATTCCTTGGGGCTTTCCGGCTTTTTACAGGACGGGGAATCCATTGGAGAAAGCTTTATTCCGGATTTTGATATGACAGAGTAGGGGGTATCTGAAAACAAATCAGATAGATTTTAAGCAAACGAAGCCACAAAACACGATATTTGCGCAAAACGCTGGATAGGAGTGGGTGTGATGGAACTTTTTATGTATCATATCTTTGCCCTGCTGATGGCTGCCTTTTTGCTGTATGTGATTTTTAGGGTGCATAAGAGTCAAGTGGGGCGGCTCACAAAAATTTTGATTCAAATACTTTCAGGGGGGCTGTTGGGTGCTATTATGCTGATGCTCCTGTTTTTGGACGCAATTGCAGTCGGAATCATTGGGCTGGTACCAAGCTGATACGTTGAGAATGACACAAAAGGAGAGAGAGCAATCGCATATTTATTTTTGCATGGTCTGGGACAAACTGCACAAGATTGGGATAGAGTTTTGCATGAACTGCATTTGACAGAGCCAGTCCTTTGTCCGGAGCTATCTGCGTTTTGCAAGGACAATACGTATCAGAATTTGTATGAACAGGTTTGTGCATACAGCGAGACGTATACAGATTTACATATCTGTGGATTATCGCTTGGGGCTGTGCTGGCGCTTCAATATGCACTCGAACATGAGGTCGGTTCCTTAATTTTGATTGCGCCGCAATATAAAATGCCCAAGCGACTGCTGCAAATACAGAATATCGTCTTTCGTTTTTTACCGCGGCATATGTTTGCGCAGATGGGGCTGACAAGAGAACAAATGATTGCGCTCACCCGCTCTATGGTGTCAATCGACTGGACTGCCCAGCTGTCCAAGCTCCGGTGTCCAGTATATCTTCTGTGCGGAGAAAAAGATATTGCGAATCGAACCGCTGCCAAGCAAATGGAAAATTGGATTCCGCAGGCGATTTTTGAGGAAATCCGTGGGGCGGGTCATGCAGTCAATTTAGATGCGCCAAAGGCACTCGCGGAACAAATACAGCATTTTTATGAAACGCTCTGATTGTTTGCTGTTCCCCAATAAAATAGGCGGTAGGCTGCGCAGAAAAGCGGTGTGACCCTTTGGTCACACCGCTTTTTGACGAGATAGGCTTAATCAGCTGTTTGCGCTGCAATGACTTGGCTCATATCATATAGTCCAGGCTGTGTCTGTGCAGCAAGAAATTTTGCTGCATTGACAGCACCAGTTGCAAAGACTTCGCGGGAATGTGCAGAGTGCTTGATTTCAATGACTTCGTCACGTCCGCAGAACAGGACACTGTGTTCCCCAACAATGGTGCCGCCGCGAATCGAATGGATACCAATTTCTTCCATCGGACGCTTGTCTCTGCGTGTATGACGGTCATAGACGTATTCTGCATCATAAGGCAGGGCATCAGAAACGGCATCTGCCAGCATCAGTGCCGTGCCGCTCGGTGCGTCCAGCTTTTGGTTGTGGTGTGCCTCTACAATTTCTACATTATAGTCAGCACCCAAAACAGAGGCACATTTTCGCAGCAATTCCATCATGAGGTTAATGCCAATCGACATGTTGCCCGAACGAAATACCGGAATTTTGGCGGCAGCTGCATCAATTGCTGCAAGCTGCTCGGCAGAGTGTCCGGTGGTGCAGATGACCACCGCAAGCTTGCGCGAAACACAGTAGGCGAGCAGTTCTTCCGTGACAGCGGCGTTAGAAAAGTCGATTACAACATCAGCATTGCCCGTAAATTCAGCAATGTGGGAAAAAACCGGATAATCCGACAGCTGTGCCGTATTGACGTCCAGCCCTGCAACGATTTGCAGCTCTGGTTTTGCAGAACAGATTTCTGTAATGACACGTCCCATACGGCCGTTGCAGCCGGAAAGAATGATTTTTGTCATAGGGAGAACCTCTTTCTGTTAGATGTGGCAGCCCATGCGGGTCAGCTCGGATTGAATATATGCTGCATGCTCTTCTGTGACTTCTACGAGCGGGAGACGCAGTCCGCCAACCTTCCAGCCAAGCTGTTCCATTGCCTTCTTGACCGGAATGGGGTTGACCTCACAGAACAGGGCATTCATCAGTGGTAAGTAGGACAGCTGAAGTTTGGAAGCTTCTTCATAGTTGCCTTCCAGACACAGCTGGGTCAAACGATGTGTTTCTGTTGGCGCCACATTCGAAAGGACAGAAATCACACCCTTGCCGCCCATTGCCATGAGCGGAACGATTTGGTCATCGTTGCCGGACCAGAAATACAGGTCATCACCGCAAAGGTGCATGGCTTCTGCCAGCAGAGAGAAGTTGCCGCTTGCTTCCTTACTGCCATTGATGTTGGGGTGCTTAGACAGCTCCTGATAGGTTTCTGCCGTAAAGGATATGCCGGTACGGCTGGGAACATTATACAGGATAATGGGGCAGTCACTGCAATCTGCAATGGCATTGAAATGTGCAATGAGCCCGCGCTGAGAGGTCTTATTGTAATATGGGGTGACAGACAGCACAGCGTCTGCACCGGATTTTGCGGCTTCTCGGGTCAGCTCAATGGCAGCTGCGGTGTCATTGGAGCCTGTACCTGCAATGAGGGGAACCCGTCCTGCAACATAAGAACAGCCAAAGTCTACCACCTTCGCATGCTCTGCCAAAGTCATGGTTGCAGATTCTCCGGTTGTGCCTGCGATGATAATGGCATCGGTTCCATGTGCAATCTGATGGTCGATGATTTCCTTGAATACTTCGTAATCAACCTCTCCGGTAGAGGTAAATGGTGTAACAATTGCAACGCCTGCACCGGTAAAAATAGGCTTCTTCATAGTCATTCCTCCAATTCGTCCATATAGCCTTCTGCGCACAACAGCTCAGCCATCAGCACAGCACCGCCTGCTGCACCGCGCAGCGTATTGTGCGACAGGCTGACAAATTTATAATCAAAAACGGTATCCTCACGCAGACGTCCTACGGATACGCCCATACCATGTTCCAAATCGCGGTCGAGCTTGGTCTGCGGACGGTTCTCTTCTTCAAAGTAGGTCAGGAAATGCTGGGGGGCAGAGGGAAGTGCCAGCTCCTGTGCGCGTCCGGAAAAGGCTTTCCACTTTGCAATGATTTCCTCCTTGCTGGATTTGTGCTTGAGTTTTACAAAAACGGCTGCCATGTGTCCGTCGGCAACCGGAACACGCAGGCATTGTGCAGTGATTTTTGGAGAGACGGCGGGAACAATCACATCTCCCTCGATATGTCCCCAGACCTTCATGGGCTCCACTTCTGATTTTTCCTCTTCACCGCCAATGTAGGGAATGACATTATCAACCATTTCCGGCCAAGTATCAAAGGTTTTTCCGGCACCGGAAATCGCCTGATAGGTACATACCGCAACCTCTTCGATGCCAAGCTCCCAAATGGCGCTGAGCGCGGGGACATAGCTTTGAATGGAGCAGTTTGACTTGACCGCGATAAAGCCGCGTTTGGTACCCAGACGCTTTTTCTGCGCGTGAATAATTTTTGCATGGTCTGCATTGACTTCCGGAATTATCATGGGAACGTCAGGTGTTAAGCGGTTTGCGCTGTTGTTGGAAATGACAGGGCATTCGAGCTTTGCGTAACGCTCCTCCAGCGCGCGGATTTCGTCCTTTTTCATATCGACAGCACAGAAGATGAAATCGACTTGAGAAGCCAATGTTTCCGCATCTTCGGTTGCGTCCAAGAGTACCAGATTTTTCATAGATTCCGGAATGGGCTTTGCCATTTTCCAGCGGCCTTCTACTGCCTCAGCATAGGTTTTCCCACGATTGCGTCCGCTGGCTGCAAGCGCTGCGACATGAAACCATGGGTGGTTTTCCAAAAGGAGTGAAAAGCGCTGGCCAACCATACCGGTGGCGCCCACAATGCCTACTTGATATTGCTTCATAATGACAGTTCCTCCTGCGTTGCTCATCACCATGAAAAGGAAACCTCAGATAGAAAAAAAACCGGTTGAAAAACCGGTATAGACTAACTATAATGGAAAGACAGGGTGTGCTTTCCATCAAAGATAGCGCTCCACCGGCATACAGGGTATGCAGTGACAGACAATGGGATATTTTCCGCACCATCCAGGACTGCCGCACCGTAATGCTGGGCTGACCTTCGGCAGTGGTCCCTTTTTCGTGTGGTCGTTGGGGTTACGGCCCCTCACAGACGATACTGATGAACACCGCGCCTCTATCTGAAGGATTTTCTTTTGTTAGGTAAAGTATATATATGTCTTTATTCTATTGCAAGGGATACCGTTTGTCAAGATAGGATATGATGAAAAAATAAAGGAGGAGAGATTCTGTGAAACGACATTTTTTTGCCGCCGCACTCATGCTGTCATTGCTTGCCGCACCGCACCCGCTTGCGCAGGCAGCAGATGACCGTGTTCGTGTGGGACTCGCTTACGGCAGTACAGCGCCGGCTGCGGCGCAGCTGCAAAATACAGAGGGCTACGACCTTGGAACGATTGGTGCAGCTGGATTTTCTGCGGCAAAGCATGTTTCGAATACCAAGATTACCATTGTGCCGTCGGGCAGCGGTCTGACGGTCAAGGATACACAGACCGGTACAGTGCTGTATGAAACCAATGCTCCAACGCTTGCGATTTCTCCGTCTGGGGAGATTGCGTGGTTTCAAAAGAATCAATACCGAGGTGATTTTATATATCAGGCGGTCAATGGCAGGGTGGCAGTCGTCAATGACGTGCCGTTAGAGGACTACATCAAGGGTGTCGTACCCTACGAAATGTCTCCAAGCTGGCATAAGGAAGCGCTCAAGGCACAGGCTGTTTGTGCGCGTTCCTATGCAGATGGGCAAAAGGAACGGCATAAAAACAACGGATTTGATGTGTGCAGTACGACGCATTGTCAGGTATATCACGGCATTGGTCGCGCGACTGCAAATTCCAATGCAGCAGTAGAGGAAACCCGTGGGCAATACCTCTATGAAAAAAATAAAAAAGTGGTTGGATACTTTTTTTCCTCCGATGGCGGTGCAACCGAATCGGCTGTCAATGTCTGGGGTGGAAATTATGCGTACTTAACCGGAAAGAAAGACCCGTATGAAAAAACAGAAAGCATTTCCAATGGGGTATGGAACAAAACCCTGACCGCGGCGGAACTTCGAAGGAAGCTGACCGCTTCCGGACGCAGCATTGGAGAGATCCAGTCTGTGCAGGTCACGAAACGCACCGAAATGGGCAATGTCAATGCCCTTACGATTACGGATACGAGCGGCAAGACCGTGACGCTGACCAAGGAAGCCTGCCGCACGGTGCTGGGGCTTAACAGTGTTCGTTATACGGTGGGGGGACAAGGCTCTTTAGAAGGAGCCACAGCAAGTACCATACCAGTCAATGGCAAGCCAGTGCAGAACGGTGCATTTTATACCATACAGGGAGATGGCACAAAAACAAACATAAGTTCGGTACATGGAAAAACAGCACTGACAGCGGCCGGAACGGAAACACTCACAGCAGCACAGCAGACATTCGGCAGTGAGCCTGCCGTGACCGGAAAAAGCTATACGTTTTCCGGACGTGGCTGGGGACATCATGTCGGCATGAGTCAGTATGGTGCAAAGGCGATGGCAGAGCAGGGCATGAATTATCAGCAAATTTTACAGTTCTACTATACAGGCGTGACTGTGAAGTGATACCAAAATATATAAAGGGAGGAAGCTGGATATTCCATATTTAGCAGAGAACATGAAAAAAAGTGATTTTTATTTTGATTTACCGGAACACCTGATTGCGCAGCACCCCATGGAGCAGCGTGACCAGTCTCGAATGCTTGTGATGGACCGCACAACAGGGGCTTTGTCCCACCGTCATTTTCATGATTTACCAGATTACTTAAACCCCGGAGACTGTCTTGTGATGAACAATTCCCGTGTCATTCCAGCGCGTCTGATGGGGCAGGCTGAGGGACGCACAACGCCCATCGAGGTGGTACTGCTGACAGACCATGGAGATGGTGTGTGGGAGTGTCTGACCCGCCCGGGGAAGAAAACAAGAGAGGGCGTTAAGCTGTCCTTTGGTGGCGGATTGCTGACAGGTATCGTAGAATCTGTCAATCCGGCAGATGGAAACCGTATGATTCGTTTTCAATATGAGGGGGTATTCTTGGAGCTGTTGGAGCAGCTCGGCACGATGCCGCTGCCTCCCTATATCAAGGAAAAGCTGGACGACCCGGAGCGCTATCAAACCGTATATTCCAAAACGCCCGGCTCAGCAGCAGCGCCAACAGCAGGTTTGCATTTTACACCGGAGCTGCTGGAGCGGATTCGGCAAAAGGGGGTCAAGACCGCATTTGTGACCCTGCATGTCGGATTGGGTACGTTCCGTCCGGTTAAGGAAGAGGAAATCACAGACCATATCATGCACGCGGAGTTTTACACCATGGACGAGCAGACCGCAGCCCTCATCAATGAAACACGGGCATCGGGGCATGATGTCTTTGCAGTTGGTACAACTGCGTGCCGTACATTGGAAACCATTGCAGCGCCGGACGGTACGGTTTCGGCGAAATCCGGCTGGACGGATATCTTTATTTATCCGGGCTATACCTTTAAGTGTGTAGACCATCTGATTACCAATTTCCATTTGCCGGAGAGCACTCTGATGATGCTGATTTCTGCCTTTGCCGGACGCGAGCGGGTGTTGGATATGTATCAAACTGCCGTTGCAAATGAATATCGATTTTTCTCCTTTGGAGACAGCACACTATTTTTGTAAATATCAGATAATAGAAAGGAACCATTATGGAAGTAGGTACATTTGAACTCAAAAAAACAGAGGGGCTTGCTCGCCGTGGTGCATTTATGACAGCACATGGTTTGGTGCAGACGCCTGTGTTTATGAATGTTGGCACAGCAGGCGCAATTAAGGGCGCGGTAGATGCCTTTGATTTGAAAGAACTGGGCTGTCAGGTAGAGTTGTCTAATACCTATCATCTGCATGTGAGACCAGGCGATGCGATTGTAAAACAGATGGGCGGACTGCATCAGTTTATGCGCTGGGACGGTCCCATGCTGACAGACAGCGGCGGATTTCAGGTATTTTCGCTTTCCTCTCTGCGTAAGATTCGTGAGGAGGGGGTTACGTTTAACTCTCATGTCGATGGACGCAAAATCTTCATGGGTCCAGAGGAGAGTATGCGTATCCAGTCCAATTTGGGCTCAGATATCGCAATGGCATTTGATGAGTGTGTAGAAAATCCTGCGCCGTGGGATTATGTGAAGGCGTCCTGTGACCGAACGGTACGCTGGCTGGTGCGTTGTAAAAATGAGCTTGACCGGTTGAATACGCTGCCTGATACGGTCAATCCCAAGCAAATGCTGTTTGGAATCAATCAGGGCGGTACCTATGATGATTTGCGTGTGGCACACATGGAAGAAATTGCAAAGCTTGATTTGCCCGGTTATGCGATTGGCGGTCTCGCCGTTGGAGAGAGCACGGAGGTCATGTATCATATTCTGGACGTGGTGTTGCCTCATGCACCTGCGCACAAGCCGCGTTATCTGATGGGGGTTGGCACCCCGTCTAATATCATTGAAGGGGTTGCACGCGGTATCGACTTTTTTGACTGTGTCATGCCGACTCGAAATGCACGGCATGGACATCTCTTTACTTGGAATGGTATTATGAATATTCACAATGCCAAGTATCAGACCGATGACCGCCCCATTGAGGAGGGCTGTCAGTGTCCAACCTGCCAACGCTTTTCCCGCGCCTATGTACGGCATTTGCTCAAGGCGGGAGAAATGCTGTCCCAGCGGCTTTTGGTACAGCATAATCTGTGGTTCTATAATCAGCTGGCTGCAAAAATTCGTGAGGCTTTAGATGCGGGCACGTTTGCAGCGTTCCGGGAGCAGTATAGTGAAAGATTGGCAAAGAGAATATAAGATGTTTTGACATGCGAAGAGGGAGGATACTCCCTCTTTTCTTTTTGTTCTTTTTTGTGTGACTGTTCCATACATTGAGAAAGAGATGAATAGGGGGCGTGTGTCCATGCGGAAGTATGATAATTTTATGAATCGGCTGCTGCTCTTGTGTTTTTCCAATATCGGATTGCAGCTTTTAGGGTTTGTTTATCGCATCTTTTTGAGTCGGTTTGCAGGTGCAGAGGGATTGGGTGTTTATCGGTTGGCATACTCTGCCTATGTGGTCATTCACGCCGCTGCGCTTTCCGGTGTCACAATGGCATGCACTCGCTTATCTGCTGAGTGGAGCGCACAGGGCAAAATCGGTGCCGTCCGGCTTTTGGTACGCCGGGCCTTTCGCACGTTTTTCTGTTTCTTTCTCTGTGCAGCCTCGATATTGATTTTATTTCGGGATTGGATTGGAACCAATATCCTTGGGGATTCGCGTACTGTTGATGCAATCCCTATTATGCTTGTATGTATTGCGCTCACAGGCATTGAGAATGTACTCAAATCTACTATGATAGGTCTGAATCGTGTCGATAATGCAGCGCTGAGCGAATTGACTGAGCAGCTGGTTCGAATTGGAGCAACCATCTTGCTGTTATCCTTTGAACAGACACAGAATCTTGGGCGTATTGCGGTTTTGATTTTTCTTGGCATGTCACTGAGTGAATGTGTGAGTGCGTTTCTTATGGTACAGATGTATCGAAGCATGCACTTGCCCAAAATGTGTCAGCCCCCTTTGGGAGAGAATCCATTTTGGAAAATCGTACTGCCGGTTTCCTTTTCGGCACTTTTGGCAAATGGAATGGCATCAGCGGGTGCCGTCATTCTGCCGTCCCGCTTGGTTATCTCTGGACTCTCCCGCGCGGAGGCAGTTGCTGAACTTGGTGTTGTATCAGGAATTGCATCACCCATCATGCTGCTTCCCATTGCGCTGCTATCCTCACTCTGTACCGTGGCAATGCCTCAGGCAAGCCGTTACGCAGCATTGCATGACCGTAAGCTATTGCAGCACTTTACCTCGCAAAGCCTGTTCGCCACAGGAATTGTGGGGATTCCGGCAACCGCGCTGCTCTTGCCGCTTGCCCCAGTCATTGCGCGGCTGTTTTTTTATCGCGCTGTACCAACCGGATATTTTTGGCTGATTGGAATTTCTGCCATTCTCTGTTATTATCAAATGATTACTGCCTGTCTGCTCAACGGCATTGGCAAACAACAGTTTGCGGTATTTACTGCGTTATCCGGAGAGGTGCTGCAACTGGTGCTGGTTTATCTTTTGACAGGAGAACCGCATTTGCGCGTGTATGGCTTTCTGATTGCAGAGTGTATTGCGCCATTTTGGGTGACCTTGTGTAACATTAGTAAATTGGTGATGAGCAAGGCGTTTGTGATTCGTTTGCAGAGATTCCTTGGCGCGCCGATGCTATGTGGTTTTGCGGTATTCTTATGGACGCGGGTGTTTTATACATTCTTTGTCGGTTGGCTGGGAGGACAATGGGGGGCGCTTGTTTGTACGGCGGTTTGTGCAATTGCGCTCTATCTCTGTTTCCTACGCCTGTTTGATATCAAAATTGAAAAATATCTATCGGTACAAAATCATGCGCGGCATGACTTTATGCTGTTCTATTAGCAAATGCCTTGACTTTATCAGCGTCACACGGTATCATAAAAAAGAAGTTGGCTCTTGTCTGGTGACCGGACAGGAGCCTTTCTTGCAGGAATCAGAACCGAGGTGGGTATATGAATTTAGAATTTTGCTGTCCGACGTTGTTCGGACTGGAGGGCATTGTTGCCGATGAACTGCGCTTTGGAGGAAAGTTGACCGATGTGCGTGCAGAAAATGGACGTGTATTTTTTACAGGAGATGAACGGACGCTGATTTGGTCCAATCTGAATTTGCGCTGTGCCGAGCGGGTTCTCATTCGGTTGGCATCTTTTCCGGCAGATTGCTTTGATGCGCTTTTTGAAGGCACAAGGGCAATCCCTTGGGAGGAATTTCTGCCTGTCCACGCCGCATTTCCGGTTAAGGGATATTCGCTGGACTCTCAGTTGTTCAGTGTACCGGACTGTCAGAAGATTATTAAGAAAGCCGTTGTGGAGCGGCTGGGTGCGCATTATGGAATCAGCTGGTTTGAGGAAACCGGAGAGCGCTATCAAATTCAGTTTTCGATTATGCGTGATGAGGTAGAAATTTTTTTAGATACCTCGGGTGCAGGATTGCACAAACGCGGCTATCGCGCCAATGCCAATGCAGCCCCCTTGCGGGAAACGCTGGCAGCGGCAATGGTGAAGCTGGCTCGCTGGCGCGGCAGAGATGCACTCATTGACCCATTCTGCGGCTCGGGAACCATTCCCATTGAGGCAGCTATGATTGCGCTCAATCGTGCACCGGGATTGATGCGTACTTATGATGCAGAAAAATGGAGCTGGCTGGAACAGGCGGAATGGAAGGCTGCAAGGGAACAGGCCATTGATGCGGTGCGCACAGACGTGGAACTGGACATTCTGGCAAGTGATATAGATGGTGCATCGGTGTTACTTGCGCGTGACAATGCTGGAAAAGCCGGCGTTGAGCGGTTTATTCGATTTGAAACAGCAGATGCAACGGTCAGAAGCTATCCGGAACACGGGGTTTTATTTGCAAATCCGCCCTATGGAGAGCGGCTGCTTGACCATGAGCATGCGCAAAAGCTTTATCGTGATATGGGCAGAGCTGTTGGCAAGCACGAACTGCGTCAATATTACCTGACTTCTGATACCGAGTTCGAGCGCTTTTATGGATATCAGGCAGACAAACGGCGCAAGTTGTATAATGGTATGATTCGATGCGACCTTTATATGTATTTTAAGCCGCAGGAAAGTCGCCATGCAATCGAGAGCGGACGCAGGCAGGAGCGCAGCCCGGAGAAGATGGCACACACCCGAAAAAAACGGTCAGAACAGCACAAGCCCGAGCGGAAATCCAGTTGCCCGCAGAGACCTGTTAGCAGAGGACGGGGGAAAGCGCCAAACACATCGCAAACAAGGTAAAACCCATTGTTACAAATTTTTCAAAAAATTTTGTAAGTTTCTTCGAAAAAGCACTTGCGTTTCCAGAACAGTTGATGTATCATAATAACCGAGGTTAGCACTCATAGACTTCGAGTGCTAACCTCTGAAATGGTATTCTAATCTTTTAGGAGGAATAGATTATGACTTTGAAGCCCCTTTCTGATCGTGTTGTGATCAAGATGGTAGAAGCAGAGGAAACCACTGTAAGCGGTATTATCCTGACCGGCTCCGCAAAGGAAAAGCCACAGGTTGCGGAGGTTCTGGCTGTTGGTCCTGGCGGCGTTGTAGATGGCAAGGAAGTTGTCATGCAGGTCAAGGTCGGTGATAAGGTAATCACCAGTAAGTATTCCGGAACTGAGGTAAAAATCGACGGAGAAGACCTAATCATCGTTCGTCAGAACGATATTCTGGCTGTTGTAGAGTAAAATCATAGACTTTTCTGACCGTCAAGTATTTCAGAAAAGCGCAAAAGGAACGCATATATTGGAGGAGAATTCATTATGGCGAAGCAGATTCAATTTGGTGAAGAAGCCCGTAAGTCTCTCATGAAGGGCATTGACCAGCTGGCAAACACTGTTAAAATCACAATGGGACCGAAGGGTCGCAATGTAGTTCTGGATAAGAAGTTTGGCGCACCGCTCATCACAAATGACGGTGTTACCATTGCAAAGGATATCGAACTGGAAGACCCATTTGAGAATATGGGTGCACAGCTGGTTAAGGAAGTTGCAACCAAGACCAATGATGTTGCTGGCGATGGCACCACGACCGCAACCATGCTGGCACAGGCATTCATTCAGGAAGGTCTGAAGAACCTTGCAGCAGGCGCAAACCCGATGATAATGCGCAAGGGTATGAATAAGGCAGTCGAGACTGCTGTCAGCGCAATTGCAGAACATTCCAAGAAGGTGGACGGCGCTGCGGACATCGCACGTGTTGCAGCAGTATCCTCTGGCAACGACGAAATCGGCAAGCTGATTTCTGAGGCAATGGAAAAGGTTTCCACAGACGGCGTTATCACCGTTGAGGAGTCTAAGACAGCAGAGACCTATTCTGAGGTTGTAGAGGGTATGCAGTTTGACCGCGGTTATGTAACCCCATATATGGTAACTGATACCGAAAAGATGGAAGCGGTTCTGGACGATGCACTGGTACTCATTACAGATAAGAAGATTTCTGTTATTGCTGACCTTCTGCCAATTTTGGAGCAGATTGTAAAAATGGGTCGCAAGTTGCTGATTATTGCAGAGGATATCGAGGGCGAAGCACTGTCTACCCTGATTGTAAACCGTCTGCGCGGCACCTTCACCTGCGTTGCTGTCAAGGCACCGGGCTTTGGCGATCGCCGCAAGGAAATGCTGCAGGATATTGCAATCCTGACCGGCGGTACCGTAATTTCTGATGATATTGGCATTGACCTCAAAGATGCTGCTCTGGATATGCTGGGTCAGGCGCGTCAGGTCAAGGTCAATAAGGAAACCACCACGATTGTAGATGGCGCTGGCGATTCCGAGGCCATTCAGGCTCGTGTTGCAACCATTCGCAATGCAATCGAAAATACAACCTCTGAGTTTGACCGCGAGAAGCTTCAGGAGCGTCTTGCAAAGCTGGCTGGCGGCGTAGCTGTCATCAAGGTTGGTGCGGCTACCGAAGTAGAAATGAAGGAAATGAAGCTGCGTATTGAGGACGCACTCAACGCAACCCGCGCTGCTGTTGAGGAAGGTATCGTTGCAGGCGGCGGCACTTCTTATGTCAATGCAATTCCAGCAGTGGAAAAGCTTCTGCATGAGGTGGAAGGCGACGAAAAGACTGGTGTGCAGATTATCATGCGTGGTCTGGAAGCTCCGGTGAAGCAGATTGCAGCAAATGCTGGTGTAGATGGTTCCGTTGTGCTTGACCGCATCAAGGCTTCTGGCAAGGCTGGTTACGGCTTTGACGCATACAAGGAAGAATACTGCGATATGATTCCTGCAGGCATCGTTGACCCGACAAAGGTAAACCGTTCTGCTCTGCAAAACGCAGCCTCTGTTGCAGCGATGGTTCTGACCACAGAGAGCATCGTAGCAGATAAGAAGGAGCCAGCAGCTCCAATGCCGGCAGCTCCAGATATGGGCGGCATGTATTGATAAACGAAAAATAGTTTATAAAACAGATGAAAAGTCGAAAATGAACTGGTAATATGAAAAAAATGTTAGAAAATTATCGTTTTTGAGTAAGCTTACCAAAAATTTACGACGATTATCAAACTGAATACGTCCGGTATATGCATAGCGCTACTGCCTGCACAACGCAGGTAGCGGCGCTATTTGCATTTTATGTTATATAGCATTTGCGTTTTAGGGTGAGGATTTTTGATATGATTCGGTGCAATCAATCTGTTTGTCCTATGTGTGGCGGAATGTTAAAATATTACGATAGTGTAGAAAGGAGTCTTCGGAAGAAATACGGATGTTCGTTTTATATTCAGGTGCGTAGATTTCGCTGCTCAAGCTGCGGTGCAATCCACCGAGAGACTTCGGATATGTTTTTTCCATATAAACAATATGAGGCCGAAATTATTCAGGGCGTTTTGGAGAATTTAATTACATGTGATACTTTAGGTTTCGAGGATTATCCGAGTGATCAAACAAAATTTCGATGGCTATTGCAAAAACAGCAGCTTAATTTACTGTAAAATAGTAAAATGAAGTTTCTCACTTCCTTTTCTGCCGTTTGTATGCTATACTGAAAGTGAAACACAGTATTTTTTAGACTATGGGAAAATGCTTTGGTAAAAGGTGTTTTCTCTCTTACTCGTTATGCTGCCTATAGGCTAGAATGCGATTGTGTTGCAACAATGAGAGATACGCTTTTACACAGAGGAGTGATAATTGATGACTAAAGAGAACACCTTGACAGAAATTGGTGGGTTTGATATTGCAAGTTGTGAATCTGCGGTAGATTTGACCAATCAAAAACGGTTTAATAAATTAAAATTGACAAGTGACCAAAAGATGCACATAAGTGCGTTAATGAGTGCAATCCCATCTTTGATTGCAACAAATACTCTATCACAAACTTATATTTTAACATTTCCAGAAGGGATTCAAGGTACATTGATGCAGCTCAAGGGTGGAGGTTTTACTACGGCTATCCAAAATCCGGAAACTGGTCGTATTGTTGGAACAGCCGCATTAGAATCCGCTTCTGCTGCCCAAGTAGCATGTCTTGGTGCTTTTACGGCCATGTCTATCGCTTCTGGTCAATACTTCCTATCGGAAATCAATAGTAAGATGAACATGATGAAGTTGAGTCTGGATAAAATTCTGGAATTTTTGTATGGTGATAAACGGGCTGAATTGATGGCAGAAATCAGTTTTATTCGCTTTGCGTACGAAAACTATGGCTCAATCATGGATCATAATGATCAACGACTTTCAACGATTATAAGTCTGCAAAATGCTCGTAAGGTTGCCATGAAGGATATCGAATTTTATTTGTCAGATCTATCCTCTACAGTCAGCGCAAAAGATCAAAATGATATTCTCACAACCGTTGAAAAATCTTCTCAAATAAAGGATTGCTTGGAATTATCAACTCAACTCTATGTCATGAGCAATTTATTAGAGGTTTTCTTTTCCCAGAATTACGATGAAAGTTTTCTCCGATATATTGAGGATGAGGTAGTTTCTTATATCAATAAATGTGACAAACGAATGCTTACAAGTTTTAGTATGTTGCAACAGGCTCTTGTCTGTCATAAGGACGGGCTCTTTAAGAGAATTGATAAAGATATTTTAGAGCAGCAAACCCGTTTGGTTGAAGAGGTTGTAGCGCAACTCAATGCTGTGGAAAAATCCCCTTTATGTGGACTTCTCCATGATGGACTAATTTCATCAAGAGAAAAAACGAGATATTATCTTAACCATGCTGGAGATGTGTTTGTAGAAGCTTCATAAAGGCTGGTTTAATTGCTATTTCTATCGAGGAGGTGCTTTATAGCATCTCCTTTATTGTGATGTAAAACCACTCGCTAGGCGAGTGGTTCAAAAAAAGGCTATTGCCGAAGATGAAGAAATAAAAACTCCTTTTGCTATAATAAAGAAGC
>JAGZIN010000020.1 GCA_018366195.1 Butyricicoccus pullicaecorum
TCATCAATCTTAGATGCTACGTCTGCTACGTTGTAAATGTCGTTTGCAGAATCGCCGTCATTGCGGATATCAGACTTACGGACATCTGATGCCTCTGCTGCTGTCATAAGTTGCATCAAGAATCTCTATTTGCTTTGGGAAAGGATTTTTTGCAGAGAATCGGGAACTTTTCATTGTTCCACATCGTCATATATGATAGAATAGGAATACAAGGTATCCTGTCCCAGCTGCGCGCACCCCGCTCAGCGGGGTCACTCAAAATGAGGAGGTTGATTACAAATGAAAAAGTTCAAGCGTTTGGGCGCTTTGTTTGTTGCGCTGTGCATGCTGCTGAGCATGACTGCATTCGCGGCAGGCGCAACCGGCGCGATTGTGCTCACCATCGGAAGCCCCACCATGTCGGTCAATGGTACGGCAAAGACCATTGACGCAGAAGGCTCCCGTGCGAGCCTGTACAAGGGAAACACGATGCTTCCGCTCCGCTCCGTGGTGGAGAATATGGGCGGTACCGTGTCATGGAATGCTTCTACAAAGCAAATTGTCATGAAGTATAACGGCAGCACCGTCACCATGACTCTGGGAAGCAAGATTGCATATTCCAATGGTGTCAAGAAGAACATGACCGTTGCTCCGTTTACCGACAACGGACGCACCTATGTCTGGCTGCGCTCTCTGGAGTTCTTCCCGGGTGTCACCGTCAACTGGCGTGCGGATACCCGTCAGGCAACAGTGGTCTATCCCATGGTGGCAGGCTCTACATTGGGTGGGCAGCCCTTGCAGCTGAAAATTACAAATACCTCTCCGGTTATCTATAACGAAATCCGCATGGCTCCGGCGGGTACTGAGAACTGGGGCGCGAATATCCTGAAAACCCCGCTGTATATGAACAGCATCGCAGATGTCACAATCAATGTAGCAAAGGCAAAGTATGATATGCAGCTGACCAGCTACTATGGACAGAAGGCATATTTCCGCAATATGGACTTTACCAAGGCGGGACAAATCGGCAGCCTGAATATTACAGCAGCGGATACGTATAGCCTGATTCTGGACGGCATCATTGCTTCCGGTGCGGATTCCACCGTAAACCTCAATCTGTATAATGGAACCGGTCAGCAGATTCGCTCCATTGTATATGCTCCCACAAACACCGGTCTGTGGTCCGATGAACTGCTGTCGAACTACTATCTGCCCAATAACTCTGCGGTCAACCTGATGCTCAAATATGCGGCAGCAAGCCCCTATTATGACTTCCGCGTGACCTACTCAAGCGGTGTGCAGTATACGTTCAGCGGCGTGAACCTGTCCAGCCAGTGGGGCACCCAGCTCATTCGCCTGAACGCAAATGGTCAGGTGTCTTACAGCAACAGCCCGACGGGCGGCGGCAATACCAGCAGCTCCGGCAGCACCACGGTGACCTTTAAGAATAATTCCGGTAAAACTGTTTATGAGCTGCGTATGGCACCCAACAATACAGATTTTTCATTCAAGAATGCAGAAAATCTGATTGATACAACCAAAAACGGCAGCACAGACGACTTTAAGTTTGATTTAGCTGGCTCCCGCAGCTGGTATATCCGTGCATACGATAAGAATGGCAAGACCCTTGAGAGCGGCAAGGTGACCTTCTCCAGCATCAATGCAAAGTCTGCAACTATTACGCTCAAGCGCAATGGCGACTTTATCATGGGTTCGGATTCCTCGTCCTCCTCGGGCGATGGTCTGCTGATTGCCAACCTGTCCGATGATGATATTTACGGCATGTTCATCATTGATCCGGACGATGACTACTATAAGTCCAGCTGGGATTATGATGACTTTAACGATGAGTATGATGATGTCGGCAGTCTGGATAAGGGCGAATATGATACCTTTGACCTTGAACTCTATGGCAGAGATGACAACGAACTTGAGCTTGTTGTATTCACAGATGATAGAAATTTTGTCACACGGGATATCTCCTTTGGCAGAAATATTTCTGATTACGGTGTGATTTGCATTACCGATATCAGTTCGAGCAGCTTTAGCTATTCCAAGTATGATGATTACAGCGATGACATTGGAGATGACCATGTGGTGCTTGCAATCTACAATGAGGATACCAGCAAGAAGCTGCAAAAGGTCTATGTGCGTGATGCAGAGGACGGCGATGACAGCGATGATCGGGAAAACGATTTTGACAGTACGGATATTTTGGGTTCCGGAACGACTCTGAGCTGTGAAACTGGTACCAGCGAGGCAATTAAGCTGGACGAATGGAAAAACGATGGATACTATGATTTCCTGTTTGTCTTTGAAGATGGCACCCGCGTGGTACTCGATGACATCGACTTGAGTGATTATGATTACTTTGTGAAGCTTTCGGCTGACCGTGATGGCGCGTCGGAAGATGGCGAATAATTTTACTACTTGAGAAAAATCCCCCGGCCATTCCGGTCGGGGGATTTTTGAAAAACAGGGTGTGCAGCGCTGCACACCCTCACCTGAACAAGGAGGAACAAAAAATGAAATTGCGCAAACGGCTTGGCGCTTGGACTGTTGGTACCGCGATGCTGCTGACCATGGCGCCTGCTTTGACGCTCGGTCATGCGGCGGCAGCGGGGACAGGCTCCATCGTCCTCACCATCAACAATCCCTCCATGACTGTCAATGGGACGGCAAAGAACATTGATGCCAACGGCAGTAAACCGGCTCTGGATAAGGGCGGCTATACCATGCTGCCGCTGCGCGGCGTTGTGGAAGCGATGGGCGGAAACCTGACATGGGACGCAAAAACACGTACCATCACCATGACCAAGGATAACCAGAATGTGCAGCTCACAGTTGGCAGCACAAAGGCAGTCGTAGACGGTACCACAAAGGATATGCTGGCAAACGGCAGCACCTATAAGGCACCTTACCTCAGCAGTGCTGGCAGAACGCTGGTTCATGTGCGGGCGTTGGAGCTGTTTACCGGCACAACCTGCACATGGGATCAGACCAAGCAGCAGGTTACGGTTGCTTATGCCGACAATTCCGTTCCACAGGTCACTTCTAAAAATTACCGCGTGGATATTGTCAACAAGACAAGCAATGATGTGACCAATCTGCGCTATACACCGGGCGGTACGTATCAGTATAGCCAGACCAATGCACTTTCCGGAACCCTTGCAAAGAATGGAACCGCTTCATTCTATATCTCTGTGCCGGATACCGGAACATCACGTATGTATGATTTCTATACCGAAGGCCCCGGCGGTATGCGTATGTACAGCGGTCTGAATTTTAATGGCGTCAATGCGTATGTAAGCGTCGTTTTGAAGGACGGTCAGAAGTTTGTACAGGCAAATGATAAGGCGGTCAGCGTGGCGGAAACAGAATTGACCTTTAAGAACAATTCTGACCGCGATGTCGAAGAACTTTATATGTCAAAATCCAACAGCTTCTCAGATGCGGATAATCTGTTGGCTTCCGAAACGGTAAAATCCGGCAAGTCTACCACCGTCAAAATTGACCTCGATGGAACAAAGACATGGTATTTTCAGGCAGTCAACGAAAAGGGGAAGGAGTTCTCCGGCAAGGTGACCTTTGAGAGCGAGACTGCAAAAACTGCCTCTCTGACCCTGACCAAGGGGGAAAAGATTAGTCTCGGCAATGCAAACGGTGACGGCGATTTGACCGTTGCTCTCATCAATAACACAGACCAAAAGATTTATCAGGCGTATCTGGTCGAAAAGGGCGAGGGCAAGGATTTCGATATCGACGATTATGATGAGGACCAGGATTTGCTCGACGGCAGCAAGCTGTCTTCCTATAGTCAGGTTGCATTGGAAGATGCCGCAGACGCGGAAGAATATGATATTGTCCTGTTCTATGACAGCGGCGATAAGGATCATGACTATTTCTCGGTAGATTTCGAAAAGGCAGATTCTTATGCGGCAATTTATGTGGATAAGTTCTCCAGCAAGCGCTTCTCCGGCACGCATTACACCGACTATGATGATAAGATGATTGTGGGTATCTATAACGATACCGATGAAGACCTGAGCAGTGTTGGGGTTTCTGAGTACCGCAGCAGCAAGAGCATCAAATCAATCGGTAACATGAAGGACGGCGAAATTGTCTATATGGAGCTTAATACCGATGATTATCCAGATATCAATATTAACTGGAGCGGAAACAGTAAGGGAATTGATATCGAGGATTTGGACGACGAAGATGCCTTCGTACTCATCACGCTGCGTGATGACGATGATGCAGACGTAGAGAATATTGACGATTTGTAAGATAGGCACAGACCGGCTTGCGGGTTCCTCGAAAAACGGCGGTTTTTTCGAGGAGTCTGCGTCAGGTGTGTGAAGTGTCTGCATGGAAAATGCCCGAAACCGCACAGGAATGAGCGATTTTGGGCATTTTTTGTGAGCCAAATCCAGAGAGAGGTGTTTTATGAATATTCAGATTTTCGGAAAGCGCAAATCCTTTGACACCAAAAAGGCAGAGCGCTGGTTTCAGGAACGTGGAATCCGTTTTCAGTCCATTGACCTTGTGCAGTATGGTATGTCCCGCGGAGAGTTTGACAGTGTCAAGCGGGCAGTCGGTTCCTTAGATGCGCTGATTGATCCTAAGGCAAAGGGGGCAAGTGCCCTGCAATATCTCGCCTATGAGACAGACAAAGAGGAGAAGCTGCTGGAAGAACCGGCTCTGTTCGCTGCCCCCATTGTCCGCAATGGAAAGAAAGCAACCGTCGGATATCAGCCGGAGATTTGGCAGGGTTGGCTCAAAGAGTAATATTTAACATCAATATTACTCTTTGTATTTCTGAAAAAGCAAAAAAATGGAGCCTGCTGTCAGGCTCCATTTTTTATTGGGTGTTTAAGAATTTTTGGTATCCGTTTCCGATTCGCTTTGCTGCGCTTGCAGCTTGTTGGTCATCTGTGCGCCAATGAAATAGCCGATTCCTGCGCAGATGAAACTCGGCAACATGGTGCTTTTCAGCTCAATTCCGGTTATCATACCGAAAATGCCGCACAGAACCAATCCACCTCCATAGCCGAAGATAATACCCCAAAAGGAGAGCCGCGAAACCCCAAAAACCTTTTGTTCGTGCAGGGGAAGAATCGGTTCCTCTGTCTCCTCGGTATCGACCGGCGGTTGTTCCAGTACGTCGGTTTCCTTTTGCTGCAACTCTGTGTTCTCGTCCATAATTCCAATCCTTTCAGGAAAGCTGCTGTGTGATTTGTTCTTATTATATCATAAGGGAAGTCAAAAAGCATTACAAAACTTTTGGTACCCCAAATGTGTTCCGGAAAGGCATTTCGATGTTTGCTCCATAGAGGCACATCGGGAAAGCGGATTCAGGGGGAATCGGGGATAATGATTGCGGCTAGAATATAAATCCAAATCCCTGTCGAAAATCCAAAGATGGTCAATAGCAAAACAGCAAGACGAATCAAGGTGGGGTCTAAATCGAAATATTCCCCCAGACCGCCGCATACGCCGCATAGCTGTTTATCGGTTGCAGAGCGATACAGCCGCTTTTTGTTGTGATTATGATACATGTTTGGGTGCTCCTTTCTATGAGTGGTGGGAAGAATTTTGTCCGTGTGACAAATTTAATCTATATGTACCAAATCGAAAAGCTCATACGCGGCATCGGAAAAACTTTCGCGGATTTCCGTTATGATGTCATGTGCCTGCTCATGCAGAACATCGCGTAGGGAATCATAAGAATAGCAGCCGATGTTTTTCGATTCCTGCCAAGCGTGCAAACGACCATCATACCAGGAAGAATATACCGTTCCGCCCATTGCAGTTCCGACCCCGAACAGGATAGCACCCACAATCAAAATCATGACCGATAATTTGGCAAGAAATTTCATTGCAATACACCTCTTATCATATCACGAATTTTTATGAGCAGCCAGCGCAGACCGGATACCAGTGCACGCACAGCGGGGGGAACGAACGTGACCAACAGCTTGATGACCAGCAGTATGAGCAGGAATCCGATTCCGGCACAGACGAATCCCACGCCGAGTGTGGCAAGCGCAGAAAATGGCTGTGCCCACAGGAAGAAAGAGAACAGAAAGAGCAAACCGCCGCCGACACATAAACCAAAGGGGAGTGTAATGAGAATGGCAAGCAGTGCGGCACCAATGCCGAATACTGCCGCCAAAATCGCAATGCCAATACCGAATAAAACAGCGAGAATGGGAAGTCCGATGGGAAGCCCAACCAGAACGATGGCAAGCAGAACCCAAGGATTGATTCCCTTTTTTCGTGGCTTGCGGGGAATGGGTCTGCCATTTTCGTCGAGCGGGATTCCGTCAAGAGGTTCCTGCTTGGTGTCGTCGAAATGCTCTGGACGCCGCCGTGTCATACCAGTGTATTCCTTGAGAATGGACTGCGCAACCTGCTCAGGAGAACCCAGCTCTGCAATGACTTGTGCGGCATTTTCATCTCCTGCGTCCAGAAAATAGTCCTCGTAGTAACGCATCGCCTGTGCAATCTCGTCATCGGGTAATATCGAAAGCGCTTCGCGCAGTTTTTGTAAATATTCGTATGCGTTCATTTGGATTGCCCCCCAAAGAAGATAGATTCAATCCTGTCCCGATAGCTTGCCCAGTCGGAAAGGTATTGCACGAGCTGCATACGCCCATGCGGTGTGATTTTGTAATAGCGCCGCATTCGTCCATCGACTGCCTGATCATAGGTTTCTAAATCCCCTGCTTTGAGCAGACGGCGTAAAACCGGATAAAGGGTAGATTCAGAAATATCCATCACTTCGCGGATATCCTGCGTGATTTTATAGCCATAGGTTCCCTCGCGGGAAACCACTGCAAGCACAATGGCATCGAGCAGGGCGGCAGAGATTGGAAATGCCATATCATACGCCTCCTTGTTTGATGTATAATACTATATATCATATAATATTGTGTGTCAAGCGGTATGAAAAGGATTTACGGTTTGTTCATATTTGTTTGACTGTCCTGCGGCAAGAAATCCTTTTTAGTGTTTGTATTTTTGAGATAGTTATCGTATAATAAATACTGAGTAAATATGTAAAAGAGGGTTTGGAATACGATGTTAAAACTTGCAGTTTTATTCGGCGGATTGTCGAATGAACATAAGATTTCCTGCATTTCGGCATCTTCGATTCTGACAAATGCGGATCAAAGCCGATATGAGCTCATACCCGTGGGGATTACCCGCGATGGCAGATGGTTCCTCTATGAAAATGCCAATCCGGAAAAGGTAAAATCTGGTGCGTGGGAACAGGAGCCAACCCTGTGTCCGGCGGTATTATCACCCGACCGGCAGACCCATGGTCTGCTTGTCATGCGGAATGGAAGCATGGAGCAGATTCGAATTGATGTCTGTTTTCCGGTTTTGCATGGATTTGGCGGAGAAGATGGTGCAGTGCAGGGACTGCTCACGCTTGCAGGTATTCCGTTCGTTGGAGCGGGTGTTGCTGCCTCAGCCAATTCCATGGATAAGAGCCTCACCAAGATTGTCGTGGATACGACTGGAGTGCGTCAGGCGGCTTATGAAATCGTCCTGCGTCCAGATTATGAAAAGGATTGCATCGCAGCCGCGAAGCGGGCAGAGGCAGCGCTTCAGGGGGAATATCCCATGTTTGTAAAGCCGTGCTCCTCGGGCTCTTCTGTGGGTGTTGCGCGTGCAGACTGCTTTGAGGAGCTGGTACAGGGGCTGCAAGAAGCGTTCCGATGGGATACGAAGGTGCTTGTGGAGGAATTTATTGACGGCTATGAGGTCGAATGTGCTGTGCTCGGCAATACGTCTCCCATTGCCTCTACGGTGGGACAGATTGCCCCAACGCAGACGTTTTATACCTTTGATGCAAAATACAACGATGCCTCCTCCGCACTCTATATTCCGGCGCATATTTCTGAGCAGGCGATTGCAAAGGTACAGGAGAATGCCATTCGTGTCTACACGGCGCTGGGCTGCCGCGGACTGTCTCGTGTGGATTTCTTCTGCACGCGAGCGGGAGAGGAAATCGTTTTTAATGAAATCAATACGATTCCCGGCTTTACCAGTATTTCCATGTATCCCAAGCTGTTTGAGTATGGGGGACTGTCTTACAGTGCACTCATTGACCGCTTGATTGCACTTGCAATGGAGGAAGCAGATGGATAACCGACCCATTGGCGTATTTGATTCCGGTGTAGGCGGACTGACGGCAGTGCGCCGCCTGCATGAGATTTTACCTCATGAGGATATCATTTATTTTGGAGATACGGGACGGGTACCCTATGGCACGCGCTCGGAAGAAACCATACTCAAATACACGAGGCAGGACGTGCGGTTTTTACGGAGCTTTGATATCAAAGCAATTGTGGTTGCCTGCAACACGGTTTCGGCAACAGCGCTCGATACCGTTGCCGCAGAGACAGAGGTTCCCATGATTGGCGTGGTGTGGCCTGCCTGTGATGCAGCACGAAAGGCAACTGCCAATGGCAGGATTGGTGTGATTGGGACGCAGGCAACCGTGCGTTCGAGGGTATATGAGCGCATGCTGCGTGATGCAGACCCAAAGCTGTCTGTATGGATGCAGCCCTGTCCGCTTCTCGTACCGCTGGCTGAAAATGGGCGTGTGCATCGCGGGGACATGGTGGCAGAGACTCTGGTGCGGGAATATCTTGCCCCAATCAAAGCACAAAATGTAGATACATTGATTCTTGCCTGCACCCATTATCCGCTTTTGCGTGAGGTGATTGCGGCAGAGATGGGAGAACAGGTGCACCTCATTGATTCAGGCGCGGCAGCGGCAGAGCGCGTGCGCGGAATGCTGGTTCCTGCACAGGTGCGGCAGGGAAAAACACGGTATTTTGTGTCTGATGACCCACAGGGGTTCAATACCCTTGCACCGGAGTTTTTGCACAGTACTCTGGATTTTCCGGCAGAACAGGTGGATATCGGCGCGTTTTGAAATATTTTTGATAGGAGATAACCATGGAAGATATAAAAAAAGATGTTTGGTTGTCGATTCATTCTGTACAGCGATTTGAGGGCTGTGAGCCGGAGGAGGTCAATATGATGACGGCTGCACGCTTGTATCGCAAACGAGATAAATATTATATCTCTTATCATGAGAGTGAAATCACGGGGCTGGAAGGAACCCATACCATGCTCAAAATTGACAACGGAGCAGTTTCTATGACACGGACGGGCAGCTGTCCATCGGAAATGCTGTTTCTGGAAAATCAGCGGCATGTCGGTCTATATCATACCAATTTTGGTACGGCTCTTACCATATCGACCCGAACATCGCGAATTGTCAACCGTATTACCGAAAATGGCGGTATGCTTGCCATTGATTACACGATAGAAGTAGACCAGAATCTGGCGGGGCAGCATCATTTTGAAATGGTGGTGTCCACCGAGCCTATGGTATGATTGCCGCACAGACGGTGATGATACTGGAGATGAGAAAAAGACAATACGGAGAGTGAAAATATATGAATTTGTTAGAAATTGCACGCCAGCAGGCGGTAAAGATTGTAGAAACAGCTTATGAAAAAGCGGTTGCTGCCGGTGCTCTGCCGCAGGCAGAGCTGCCTGAAATTGCTGTTGAAATCCCGAAGGACGCCTCAAATGGAGACTGGGCTTCTACCTTTGCGATGCAGTGTGCCAAGCCTCTGCGCATGGCACCGCGCAAAATTGCAGAGTGCATGGTCGAGCAGGCAGACCTGACCAATACCTGTTTTGAAAAGATGGACATTGCAGGTCCGGGCTTTTTGAATTTTACCCTCAACCAAAGCTGGTATCAAGATGCAGTTCGCGCAGTTGGTACCTGCGGGGAAAACTACGGCAGAACCAAACTGGAAAATCCGGAAAAAATCATGGTCGAATTTGTTTCTGCAAACCCGACAGGCCCTATGCACATGGGCAATGCGCGCGGAGGCGTTTTGGGAGACTGTCTTGCAGAGGTTCTGGATTGGGCTGGTCATGATGTCACCCGTGAGTTTTATATCAATGATGCAGGCAATCAGGTCGATAAGTTTGCCCATTCGGTGGAAGGCCGCTATATACAGGAGCTGAAGGGGGAGGATAGCATTGTATTCGATTCGTCTTGGTATCAGGGGGCAGATATTCGAGAGCTGGCACACAATTTAGTGGAACAGTATGGCGATACGCTGCTGTCTATGACCGAGCAGGAGCGTTTCGATACCATTGTAGGCTATGGCTTGCCTCACAATATCGCAAAGATGCAGAGAGATTTGGAGCGCTATAAGATTCAGTATGATGTATGGTTCCGCGAATCTACCCTGCATGAGTCTGGCGCAGTGGCAGAAACCGTACAGATGCTGACAGATGCCGGTGTGACCTATGAGCAGGAGGGCGCTCTGTGGCTGCGCTCGACTGCATTTGGCGCGGATAAAGACGATGTATTGCGTCGTGCGAATGGATTTTACACCTATTTTGCCGCAGATATTGCGTACCACCGCAATAAGTTTCAGACACGCGGCTTTGACCGAGTCATCAACATTTGGGGCGCCGATCACCATGGTCATGTAGCACGCTTGCAGCGCGCTTTAGATGCACTGGGGCTTCATGGTTCGGAGCGTCTCGAGGTCGTCCTGATGCAGTTGGTACGCATGATGCAGGGCGGTGAAGTGGTGCGTATGTCCAAGCGGACTGGTAAGAGCCTGACGCTATCTGACCTGCTGGACGAAATTCCGGTAGATGCAGCACGTTTCTTCTTTAACTCCCGTGCAGCAGAAACGCAGATGGAATTTGACCTCGATTTGGCAGTCAAGCAGGATTCGGACAATCCGCTCTACTATGTGCAGTATGCTCATGCGCGTATTTGCTCTATCCTGCGCAATGCCGCAGAAAATGGTGTTGCCGTGCCCGAGATGGAGACAGTTGACCTGACCGTGCTCACCCATACAGACGAAAAGGCACTGATTAAGGCAATTGCACTCTTGCCGGAGGAAATTCAGGAAGCAGCACAGACCCGTGACCCGTCCAAACTCAACAAGTATGCCGTGCAGCTTGCCGCACAGTTCCATCGCTTTTATAATGCTTGCCGTATTATGGACGCAGAGCCGGCGCTGCGAGATGCACGTCTGTGTCTGTGTCAGGCTGCCGTTCAGACCGTGCGCAATGCCCTGCATATCATTGGCGTAGACGCACCAGAGAAAATGTAAGAACACGTAATATCATGGTTTTATGGGTCATGTTCATCTGTGAAAGGAGCTTACCTTGCGAATCCTAAGAAAATGTATGGCTGTTTTTCTATGTCTGGTTATGATTACAGGACAGGCGGCGGCCCTCTCACCGGCAGAACGATTTGAGCGGGCTGCCTCCATCATCAATCTTCGTGGGCTGATTGCGGAGGAATATCCCATTACACAGGAGACGATTGCCCAAAGCAAAGCCTATTTGGAGGAGCACCCTGAGGCGCTGTCAAATCTCCTGAATGATATTTTGGGGGGCATGGATACCCATTCCATGTATTTGACAGCAGAAGAATATCAGGCAGGATTTTCTACCCTGTCAGGGTATGCGGGTGTTGGTATTGCAATCCGGCAAGATGAACAGGGGACATTTGTCCAACATGTCGTCAGACATTCACCAGCAGCCTCAGCGGGCATACAGGTGGGAGACCGTCTGCTTGCTGTGAACGGAACAGATGTGCGCGAAACTGCAATGACAGAGATTGGCGTATTGCTGCAAGGTGCTGCGGGAACACCGGTGCAGCTCACCATATCGCGTGATGGGAAGCCGCTCTCCTTTCAGATGAATCGGGAAAAAATCTTGGAGGAAACGGTGGAAGCGCGGCAGGCGGCACCAGGAGTGGAGTATATTTCTGTCAGCGCATTTTCTTCGATGCATGATGCGGAGGATTTTGCCGAAATCTGGAATGGATTGGATGAAAAAAAGACCAATGCCGTGATTTTGGATTTAAGGGACAATGGCGGCGGTATGGTAGATGCAGCGCTTGCTATGCTGAATCTCATGCTGGAAAAGCCCGCAAAAATGGCAACCATGCACTATCGCAAGAGCCTTGGCGGAGATGAGGTTTATGAGTCCTCGGGAGGCGGTCTGCCTTTGCGTAAGCTCATTGTACTGGTTGGACCGCATACCGCTTCGGCTGCTGAGCTGATGGCTGGCGTTCTGCATGATGTGGGCGGAGCAACCCTGATGGGGGCACAGACCTACGGAAAGGGGCAGGGGCAGTATCACTTGCAGGTGGACGGAGATTATCTGGTGCTGACTTGTCTGGAAATGAGTCTGCCAAAATCTGGCAGATGGGAAGGCGTTGGGTTGAAGCCAGATATCGAGGCGCATACGCTGCGCACGATTCGAGGATATCTCAAAACCGCCGCGCCGCTTGATGTCCAGTTACCGGTTGCGTATGGACAAAAAGGGGCACAGGTACGTGCCGTTTGTGAGCGGCTGCACGCTATGGGCTATCTGGCAGAGCCAAGTGATATCTTGGATACCCGTGCATTTGGGGCGCTGCGGAGATTCCAGATGGACGCTGGACTGGATACCCGTTTGGGAGCGGACGAAGCGACCCTGCGTGCGCTGGACACAGCCGCAAAGCGTGCGGCAGAGCAAGGGCTGATGATTGATGATGTATATTATGCTGCGCTGCGTGTCTGTCAACAGGCAGCGCAGCAGCCGCTTCGTTATCAGCCGCAGGCAGATGGCTCATGGCACGCTGCTGCTTAAAGGCAAGGAGGAAACAATGGAACCAATTCCGTTATCGGGTGGACAGTTGATGGCAACAAATCCCGAGGATTACACATTGATTGCGAGCAATCCAGAACTGATTGCAGGTGCGCTGGCGACTGACCCAAAGATGCTTGCACGCTTGCGGGAAACTTGTCCGGAGGTTCCGGTGGGGCTTATGGTGCGCTGTCCGGTACTGACAGAGGATATGGAACGTCCCATGGTGGAAACCTATATGCGTCAGTGCCGCAAGGCGTTTCCTCCCCTTTTACAGCACCATGCAGATTTTTATTATCTGTATGGTGCAGCAGACTTTTATACCCTGCGTGCGGCTGTACTGGCTATGACCGATTTGTCGGGCAGTGCACTGATGGCAGAACTGCCTGTTGATGCAGATGCCCGTATGGAAGATGGAACCGATTGTTTGGCAGCGGTTGCGGTTTTACAGCGGATAGGCGTGTCAACCATTATTTTGACCGCCTGTGAATCGCAGGATTTACCAGCGGCACTTCATGAGATTGCGCCCCATGCGCGCGTATCGTTGGGCGTGCGCTGTCCCGCTGTATGGCTGCTGCGGGATATGGAGCTGCCAAACGTAGAACTTTTTGTACCCATGCCGACAGAACGTGCCCACCGTTTGGCTGATTTGGTGCGCGTGCGTGCAGGCATTGGCGCAGATACCGTGATTCCTCGGGAGCTTGATGATGTGGTGCTTGCGCCAGATGGGCGTGATGCGCATTTTATTGATTGGACAACCAGTATTTCCGATGAAATCAGCTGTGACCACCTGCTTGGAGAGCGGTTGGTTGAATTGGAGGACGAAGCACCGGCGGCATTCAAGCTCCTGCTGGAGGAGGAGGAGGACGTGCTGGTGCTTGAGGAAAATCTTTATATGATTACACGTCCGGTCTGCCTTTGTGCGGAATCACCGGAGCTGTTGGAAAAAGCCCTGCGCGTATATGCCGGACTTGCTCTTTATGATGGAACATGGGAGCAGGAGGGGCGTATCTTAAAGTATTTTTCTGAAAAATATGGGCTTATCTGTATGTAATAAAGGAGAATCGAATGGATTTCATCGAAGTAACGATTTTTACGACAACTGAGGGAATCGAGCCGGTTGCAGACGTGCTCGAATCGCTGGGAATCGAAGGATATGCACTGGAGGACGCGGCGGATTTCGAGGAATTTTTACAGGATACTGAGATATACTGGGATTATGTGGACGAGACGCTGTGCCAGACCCTGCGCAATCAGGAAACCAAGCTCAAAATTTATGTGGAGGACACAGCAGATGGGCATGCGCAGATAGATGCCCTATGCCGTGCCTTGGATACGCTGCGTGAGCAGGACACAGAAAAGGCATTTGGACGGCTGGAAACCGTACAGAATGTGACCCGTCAGGAGGATTGGGAATGGGGCTGGAAGCAATATTTTAAGCCTTTCCCCGTAGGCGAAACCTTTCTGATTAAGCCCTCTTGGGAAACCGTAGCGGATACAGAAAACCGTCGGATTCTGGAAATCGATCCTGCCTCCTCTTTTGGCACAGGAACCCATGATACCACACAGCTATGTATTACCATGCTGGAAAAAATCGTCCATGGCGGCGAAAAAATGCTGGATATGGGAACCGGTTCGGGTATTTTGGCAATCGCAGCAGGAATGTTGGGGGCCAATCCGGAAGTGGCGGTCGATATTGACGCACACTGTCTGACCTGTGCCAGAGAGAATGCTGAGCGCAACGGTGTCACCATTTGCCGCACCCTTCATGGAGATGCCTTGCAGGATACCGCGCTTGCGCAGGAAATTGGTGGGGGATATGATATTATATGCGCCAATATTGTGGCGGATATTATCATTGGCATGGCACCAATGTTCTATGATAAGCTGACAGAAGGCGGCATCTTGATTACATCAGGTATCCTCGCAGAGCGGGCGGACGAGGTGGCAGCAGCACTGAAAAAGGCTGGGTTGATACTGACCGAGCGGCAGATTTCGGGCGGCTGGGCAGCATTTACAGCGGTACGATCTGCCTGCACAGTGTCAGAAAGTTGAAAAATGCGCTGGACAAGCGGCGCTGAGTTTGCTAAAATGGTTTGAGAATACCCAGAAACCGGGAGGAAATGACCTTGCCGAGATTTTTTATAGATTATGTGCCGGATTGTGACAGCATTACCCTGACAGGAGACGATGCACATCATATTTCACGTGTTTTGCGCATGAAATCAGGAGAACATTTGACGATTTGCGATGGAATGGGAACAGATTACCTGTGTGTTTTGTCGGAGACCGAGAGCGGAAAGGCACACTGTCAGATTCAGGACCGTGCACCCTCCCGCGGAGAACCCTCTACCCATGTCACTTTGTTTATGGCACTGCCCAAGGGCGATAAAATGGATTTTATTGTGCAAAAGGCGGTGGAGTTGGGGGTGCATACCATTGTACCCTATCTGGCGTTACGCTGTGTTTCCAGACCGGACGGGAAGGCACTTGCAAAAAAGATAGAGCGCTGGCGCAAAATTGCAAGAGAGGCTGCACAGCAATGCGGCAGAGGCCGTGTGCCTGCGGTTTTGGAGTGCGTCGATTTTTGCAGTGCGGCAGAGCGCTGCGCAAAAACAGAGATGCCTCTGTTTTTCTATGAAATGGAGCAGCAGACCAGCGTGCGCACGGCGCTTGGCACACATGCCTTTGCATCGGCGGGAATCATGATTGGTCCAGAGGGTGGATTTGAAGAGGAGGAGGCACAGATGGCGCGGCAGTGCGGATTGAGGTCCGTTTCACTCGGTCCGCGTATTTTGCGTTGTGAAACAGCGCCGCTTGCTGCATTGACAGCCGTGCTGTATGAAAGCGGCAATTTATAAATATGGTAGGAGTTGATTTTTTTGGCTGCACAAATGCCTGAAAAGAATAACAGACAGACGAGAATTTCCGCCAAGGAAGATCCCCGTAAAAGCGACTATATTACCAACAAGGTATTGCTCGTATTTTCCGGTTGCTTGCTCGGCGTGCTGGGACTGATGTTCCTCAGCAATGTGTTGGGCTATTCTACAAATTATGAGGTCGGGCTTGTGGCCATTCGAGTGCTGCGTGTTGTGGGTCTGGCTGCGGTTGTGGCTGGACTGCTTTTGATGCTGCGTGAGCGCAGGCGCGGGGTGGATATGACCTATCGGGTCATGAAGGGCAGTACACTTGCTGTTTTTGGTGCGGCTTTGTTTGTTGTGTTTGTGATTGTAGACCGAAATCCGCTATCCTCCATTAAACTCATGTATATTGTGCTGCCTGCATTTGCGTTTATGTATTTGATTTATCATTCATATCAGCCGGAATTTTTCATGATTTCATTGGATTGCAGTATTGCTGCCGGTGCGGTGCTGCTTGCAAATACAGTGCGCGGCTCTGCCTATAAGCTTCCGATGCTTGCCGCAGTGGTTGTTCTGATGGCGGCACAGGTGATTGGGACTGCAAAGGTGAAAAGTGATTTCGGACATTTGCGTTTGGGCAGCAAGCGTAAATATGTATTTGATTTTTCCAATAACGCATATCTCATGATGTTTCTGACCCCAGTCGTTATGACAATCTTGGCTGCTGTGGGTATGCTGATGGGCGGACGGATTCCGGTTGCAAGCATGATTGCAGCAGGTGCATATTTCTTTGTGACAGCAGTATACTATACGGTGAAGCTGGTATAAGACTGATATGCAATATCCGAATCCAGAGGGGAACTGCTCCCTCTGGATTCTGAATATGCCAGAAAACAGCAGAGGATTCCCGGATTCTTGGTGAAAAAATTTGCCTTCAAAAAAACTTGAAAAAAAATAAAAAAAGGCGTTGACAAATGGCGCATCATTCGATATAATAAATATCGTCGCTGATGAGAAACGACAAAACAAAAGAATACGGCGGTATAGCTTAGTTGGCTAGAGCGTTCGGTTCATACCCGAAAGGTCATTGGTTCAAGTCCAATTACCGCTACCAAATTTGGCCCGTTGGTCAAGTGGTTAAGACACGGCCCTTTCACGGCTGTAACATGGGTTCGAATCCCGTACGGGTCACCACTTGGAAGTTTAGCTCAGCTGGGAGAGCATCTGCCTTACAAGCAGAGGGTCACAGGTTCGAGCCCTGTAACTTCCACCAAAACAAAAAAGACACCATAAGGTGTCTTTTTTGTTTATTCGGTAGATTTACCGGACAACACAGCTTTTGACAAAACGAAAAGGACGCCGAGCGGCGTCCTTTTCGTTTTTTAGTCTGTGGGCTTTTGGTAGAAACGTCCATTGAGCATTTCGGTACGCTGAATGTTTACAAATGCCTTGGGGTCGATTGCGTGGATTCGGGCACAGAGCAATTTTAACTCCTCGCTGGAAACAACCGAGTAAAGCATTTGGCGTTCCTGCCGCTTGTAGCAGCCAACCCCCTTGAACAGTGTAGCATCGTGATGTGTGACCTCTGCAATCATTTGATAAATTTCTTCTGCATGGTCGGTAATAATCCAAAGGGTATGACGTTGGTATCGCTTGTGCAATGTATGAATGACCTGTGTGGATACAAATTGGAAGATGATGGAGTAGAGCGCCTTATCCCAGCCAAACAGGACACCGGCAAGACCAAGCACTACGACATTCATCATAAAGATTGCATTCCAACAATCCCGCCCCTTGATTTCGCCCATAAAAAGCCCGATAATATCGGTGCCGCCGCCCGAGCCATTGGCAAGCAGGCAAAGGGAAACCGATAGACCATTGAAGATACCGCCGAATACGGCTACCAACAGCGGGTCGTATGTAATGGGAACAGCGGGCAGGACATCGGTGAGAAAACCAACCAGTACAACGCAGACAATAGAGAGTGTCGTCAGCTTTTTGCCGAGATAGCGAAAGCTGATATACATGGGAATGAGGTTCAGACTGTAATTGACCAGTGCAAAAGGGGGGGAGAAGCTGAGAAATTTTTCACAGCAGGCAATAATCAATAGAGAAATACCATTAAATCCGCCGGAAAAAATGCCGCCCGGTCGGGCGAAGCTTTTGATGGTGAATGCCATAATAAAAGACGCGGCGATGGTGAGTACCATGCGCTGTGCAAATGTCTGTTCCTTGCGCTTGGCCATAAAAGACCCCTCCTAAAAATGAAATCCGGATTACCTCTATTTATCATAGCGATTCCGCTTACAAATTGCAAGGAAGAAATCAGGGGTCGGGTCAAATCGCAGACTTGCAGTTTGATACATGCTTTTGTTCGCAATCCTCGACGGGACGCGGGGGGAACCCGTGGAAACTCATAGAAAGCTCATTTCTGTATCATTTTCAGCGCAAAAATCGTATATACGGGGAATATTGCTGTCTGTATTTTCCGACTGCCTGTGCAGACACTTGGGCGTATACTGTTTGCACAAGGAAACAAGGAGGCAACAGAAATGGACAAGCGGGTATTGATGAGACGAGGATTCACCTTGGCAGCACATGCAGGAAGTCTGGCGCAGTATTTACGCAATCATGACCGGATTCATACCCTTGGCAGGGCGGTACAGCAATTTGCATTGGCATTCCTATTTTCTAAAGCGGCGATGTTTGGCGGATATGCCCCATTTGGGCTGGCGTTTACCGCAGCAGCTGCAGCGAGTGGAAGCGGATATGCGGCGCTGGCAGGACTGGTACTGGGCAGCATATTGTTGTGTCAAGGCATGTATGGCATCACAGCGGCGGCAGGCGGTTTGCTGGCTCTGGTATGTGCCTGTGTCTTTGACCGAGATTTGCGCAGCACGACATGGTTTATGCCAGTCTGTGCAATGGCATGTATGGCAGGCACCGGATTTGTATTGATTCCTGAGACAACACTGGCACAGTTTGCAAGATTTGGCTGCGTGGTTGCGGTAACGGGTGTCATGACCGCCTGTTATCAATTCGCAATGGGACCGGCAAAGCCAGTCAAGCTGCTGAGACCGGCTGGATTACTGGCAGTTGCAGCATCAGCACTGATTGCTCTGTCAGATATTCGGATTCTGGGAACGATTGCCCCAGCAAGAATTTTGCTTTCCTTACTTGTGTTATCTGCTGCATATCTGGGAGGCAGTACAGTGGGAACCGTCGCTGGTGTTTCAACCGGTGCATTGCTAGATGCTGTGCAGGGACAAGGTGCATTTTTCACCTGTGTCTATGGATTATCTGCTTTGATTGCAGGTGCATTCCAGAATGCTGGACGGATTGGCTTTGCGATTGCGGCCCTGGTTGCCGGTGTTGGGGCGGCATTGGTCGGCGCAGACAATCCGGTGTTTGTGTTTGCGCTGTATGAAGGGATTTTTGCTGTTCTGCTCTATGCGGCTGTGCCAACCAATACATGGCAGTGTGTCAAAGACGGCTTGCAGCCGGTGCGACGTGACACGGCAGCCAGCATTACACGGATTCGTCACACGGCCGGACGCTGTGCAAACGAGGCTTCGGCTGCTTTTCAGGAATTATATGATGCGCTTTGCAGCGGAGTGGAGCATGGACGCGCAGAAAGCAATGAGGAGGTGCATGCAGTCTTTGACCGTGCGACCGATGCTGTCTGCTCGCATTGTGAAATTTGTGGAGCATGCTGGCAGAAGGAATCCGTTGCGACGATGGGTGCGTTTCACACCATGGCGGTGCCGATGCTGCGGCGAGGGCGTGCGGAGACCGGAGATTTCCCGCCCGGATTTCAAAAACGGTGTGTACATTTACCGGAGCTGGTACAGGAAATCAACCGCGGGCTGGCTGTGCTGCATGAACGGCGGGCGTATCAGCAGCGCACACGGGAAAATCGTGCGCTGATTGCCGAGCAGTATGCGGGACTGACTGAAATTTTGAGACAGGTAGGAGGTACTTTGTCGGCGGATCAGGCATCTCTGCCTGCGCGGGAAAGACAGGTGCGTTCGTATGCACAGGCTTTTGGAAAAATCGACCAAGTAGCAGTCTTTCATGATGTATCGGGACGGCTGCGTGTCGAATTGTCTGGAGAGGGTGCTGCACGAATTTTGCAGGAACGTCGTGGATTTGCGGTGGGACTGTCGGCGCTGTTGGGCTGCGGACTCAGTGAACCGGAATGTATCACAGATGATTTGGGAACACGCATTGTTTTGCGGGAGCAGGCACCTTATCGTGTGGTTGCCGGTATGAGTCAGCGGCAGAAGGAGGGAGAAACGGTTTCTGGAGATACGGTACAGTCTTTTGTGACCGATGATGGACGTGCCTGTATGCTGCTTGCGGACGGAATGGGTACCGGTGCGGCAGCGGCAAAGGACAGTCAGCTGCTTGTCGGCATGATGGAGCGTTTTTTGCGCGCAGGGATTCGTGTAGATGATGCGTTACATACGGTAGCACCTGCTTTTCGAATGCGCGTAGAGGGAATGCGTGGTGTCACACTCGATGCACTGACCATAGACCTTTATACCGGACGGGCAGACTGTCTGAAATGTGGTGCGGCACCCGGGTATTTGCGCGCGGGTGGAAGTATCACAACACTGGCAGGAGAAGCTTTGCCGGTTGGACTGATGGAGTCAGCAGAGGAAGCACAGCCGATTCCGCTGCGCATGATGCACGGCGATATTTTTGTCATGCTGTCAGATGGCGTATCAGATGGACTGGAGAATGAGTGGGTCAAGAAGATTTTGGCAGATCACGCGGGAGACAGTCCAAAGGAACTGGCGGCACGTCTGGTGATTGCGGCATCTGAAAAAGGGATTTCTGATGATTTGACTGCGCTTGTGGTACGTCTGGAGCGCCGCAAACCGGTTTCGGCTGCATAATCTATCAGACTTAGGGACATACTGGAAAGGAAGTGAATGCGAGGAGGAAAATAGGATATGGTCAAAGGCATTTCCAAACGGGTTGTCATTGTCAATCCGGAAGATAATCGCTTTTTTGAGCAGGCGTTTTTTATTGTACGGGAAGGACGTGAGGCGACCGGAGACGCCTTGCGTGAGGCATGTGCACTCGCCGCACGGTATCATGCAAGGCACCCGGCACGTCCGCTCCCGCTTCGTCGATATACTGCACCACAGCTTGTCCTGTCTGCCATGGGCGGCGGCAGTCTGGTTGGACTGGCTTGGTGTCTTTCGTACTTTATTTTTTAAGACATCGTGAATTCTTTTTGAACTTCTGCATAAGACCCTTGAGAAGCGTACAAACATTTGTTATAGTGGAGGTAATCACAAAAGAAAGCATGGTGTAGCGCGTTGAACTTTCAGACCTTTTTGGACTTTTTTGCACAATACGGGTATGTGTTCATTCTGGTCATCTGTTACTGCGAATATCTCAATCTGCCAGGATTTCCCGCCGGACTGATTATGCCGGGGATTGGAGTTCTGGCGGGTCAAAGTGATTTGAACCTGATTGGGGCACTTGTGTTATCCGTTGTGTCAGGTACCCTTGCCAGCCTTACCATTTATGCAATCTGCCGTTATGGCGGTGCGCCGATTCTGCATAAGCTGTTCGGAAAAAGCCCGGGCTTTCAGCATTTTGTCGAGCAGTGTCATGAAAAAATTCAGCACGGAGGAAACCGTGCCCTGTTTATTTGCCGCCTGATTCCTGTTTTACGTACCATTGTGTCGATTCCTGCCGGTTTTCTCGAAATACCAGTACGGGACTACACACTTTGGTCAGCCGCCGGTATCGCCTGCTGGAATACTGCGCTCATTATCTTTGGATATGTGGGCGGCGGTACAATCGTTGGAATCTTTCATGCGCTCTAACCCTTCTGGTCAGAACGGAATCAAAAAGCTGTCTCTTGGAGACAGCTTTTTGTTTTTCAAATAGACAATGAGACAGCACTTCAAGCGAATTTTGTGCAAAAAGCGCATAAAATATCACATATTGTACGGGATACTGAATTGTAACTATGGAAAAGTTTGCAATCGTATACAGAGTATGCTACAATAGTACGGAATCGTTATAGATAAGGAGACCGAATGATGCCTCAAATCGGCAGTGTACATTTATCAAATCGCCTGATTCTGGCACCTATGGCAGGGGTAACAGATTTGGCTTTTCGGCAGGTTTGCCGAGAACATGGTGCAGGCTTGACGGTGACCGAAATGGTGAGCACCAAGGCGCTTGATTTCGGAGATAAAAAAACACCGCGCCTGATGCAGCTGGGCACAGAGGAACACCCGGCTGCGGTACAGATTTTTGGTTCCGATCCGGATTGTATGGCGCGTGGTGCAGCACGGGTATGTGAGGAATCCGGCTGTGATATCATTGATATCAACATGGGCTGTCCTGCGCCAAAAATTGTGAACAATGGAGACGGGTCGGCACTTATGAAATCTCCGGAATTGGCAGAACGGATTGTCGCGGCGGTCAAGCAGGCGGTGCAAGTTCCTGTCACGGTAAAATTTCGGTTGGGCTGGGATACCTCCAGCATCAACTGTATCCCGTTTGCACAGAGAATGGAGCAAGCCGGAGCGGATATGATTGCAGTACATGGACGCACGCGCAGCCAGCAGTATGAAGGACATGCAGACTGGGATTGCATTGCAGCAGTCAAGCAAGCAGTCAAGATTCCTGTAACAGCAAACGGAGATGTTTTTGAGCCGGAAGATGTGCCGCGAATCTTGCAGCATACAGGTGCGGATTTTGTTATGATTGGCCGTGGCAGTCTGGGAAATCCATGGATTTTTGAGCGTGCCAATGCGTTTTTGGAAACAGGAGTGCTGCCGCCGCTGCCGCCGGCTGCCGTGCGCATTGATACAGCGGTGCGCCAAATCGAACGCGCTGTGGCAGATAAGGGCGAGCGGGTTGCGCTTTTGGAAGCACGGAAGCATGTGAACTGGTATCTAAAGGGGATACCGCGTGTGCGAGATTTCAAAAAACGCATTTCGGCATTGGAACGGCTGACAGAGCTTTACGCACTGGCTGAGGAAATGAAGGAACAGATTCCATAAGAAATATTTCTGTGTCTGGTTGCCTGTATATTGGAAAATGATGAGGTATTTCGACGCAGAATATCGGGAAAGGAGGCGCTCCATGACAGGAGAAAAGGTGTTGCTCGCCCGCGCGAAAAAAGGTGAGATTGCGGCTTTTGAATCGCTCATGACCGCCTACGAAAATCGTGTCTATACATTGGCGCTCCGCTCGACGGGTTCGGAGCATGATGCTGCCGATATCACGCAGGAGGTCTTCTTGCGCGCATGGAAAAGCTTGGACTCCTTTCGTGGAGACAGCAGCCTGTCTACATGGCTCTATCGAGTCACATCGAATCTGTGTGTAGACTTTGCGCGAAAACGGGCAGCCGAAGGCAGTACCGCATCTATTGATGATGCAGAAAGTCCGGCAGCGTCGATTCCGGACCCCTCGCGTGCCATACAGCCGGAACAGGCAGCGGAAAATCAGGAGCTGCGGGAAGAGTTGCAGTATGCACTGGCGCAGTTGTCGGAGGAACACCGCAGAGTGGTTCTGCTGCGTGATGTGGCAGGGCTTCCTTATACGGAAATCGCACGTACTTTGGAACTGGAGGAAGGCACTGTGAAGTCTCGTTTGGCGCGTGCGCGGAATTCTTTGCGGAAAATCCTTTTAGCACGAGGGAACATTTCGCTGCCGACTTCGTCTAAACAGACAGAAGGGAGGCGGGCAGACCATGAATGATTGCGAAAAGTATGAGGCATTGTGCTCAGCAATGCTGGATAATGCGCTGACCGTACAGGAAAAAGAGGAGCTGGACGCACATTTGGCTGTGTGTCCGTCCTGCCGTGCGTATTTGGAAGATTTACAGGAGATGCGTGCGCTTTGGAAGGAGTTGGAGATTCCTGTTCCCAAGGAGCTGCATGAAAAAATGATGGGGGCAATTGAGGCGGAGGTACAGAAAACCATTGTACAGACACCACAGAAGGAACGCCGACGCCCTCCTGTCTTTACCATGCTGGCGGCAGCAGCTGCCTGCGTGATGCTGGCAGTGAGCGGACAACTGACCGGACTCTTTGGTCAGATGTCTGCGGTTCCGCTGCAAAATGCAGCCCAAAGAAATGCTCCGGTCACTGCCGAGGTGACACCGGCACCCGCTGTGCACAAGCCGGCTCCGGTTCCGGTTCCGGAAGCACCGAAGCAACAGGCGGTACTGGAGCCTGAACCAGCAGCAGAACCGCAGGCTGAGCCGTCTGCACCCCAAAAACCGGCAGAGCAGCAGCCAGAGGAATCTCCAGCAGCTGAGCAGAGCGTGCCGGAACAGCCTGTGGTGCAGCAAGATGTTCCGCAAGTCATCAGCGAAGAACCTGTGGAGGAGCCGATAGATGTTCCACAGGAGCCGTCAGAAAAAATGATGCGCGGAGCAGCAGAGCAGCCGGCTGTTGCGGCATATACTCTTTCCGGACTGCCGGAGGAGCTGCGCCAGATGCAGTTTGCTCGCTGTTATGATGTGACAGGTGGGACAGAGCTTCCGGTTTTAGACGCAATGACGCTGCTCGTTGCAGCAGATGGGATATCCTATTACAGCGTAGAAAACAATGAGTCGAAAATCGGACAGGTACAGGAGGAGCTGAAAAAGAGCGGATACACATTGACGCTCAATGAAACCTCTGGAGTCAGTATCCAGCGCTCGGCAAAAACAATTTTACTGATTGTATATATGGCGTGATATATGACGAAATCAAACAGGACAGTGAAAACTGTCCTGTTTTTCATTGACACAAGGTATCCGGCATACTATAATGAGGGCAGAGAGGGAGTTTGCATATTTTCGGAGAGGAAGCATAGATGTATATTGGAAAGTCGCAAGACAATCAGAAAGATATACTGCATGTAGAGTCCATGAATCGAAGTATCGCATACCAAAATGAAGCCATGATAGCAAAAGAGAATAGAGAACGGGATACGTTTGCGCTGTCCTCGGAAGCGCGTCAACAGAACATGCTGCAAACGCTGAGAAAGCAAAGACAGGATTTGGTGGACACAAAGGAAAAAGCAGCCGAACAAACAGAGGCGGCGGAGCTGGAGGAGTATGATGTTCAAATTACTTCTTTAGATGAAACCATTGCGCAGCTGCAAGCGCAGTCAGAAGAAGATACAGAGGAGTTCTCTGGTATTTATGAACGGCCGCAGGTCAAACAGGAGACTGTGCCTGATGCAGCTGATGGTTCGGCACATGATGCGGCATACACACTGTCGGTACTGCGTATGCAGATGATTGGCTGTACAGATGTGCTGGAGCTGCCGCGGGAAACACTGTATCCGCGCAACGTACCGAACCCCTCCATTCTGAATGGCCCCGTGACCCAGATTGGAAGTCTTATGATACAAAGGCTGCACAGGGCGCCGGATATTCAAGAGGAATCAAATGTTCCATGATGAGATTCTCTGGCAAGAACACAGGGAAGTGCTTGCGGTCAGGGAAGAAAGATAATACAATTTGTTGTGATTGGATTACCAGACAGCAGGATTGCTGAAAATACTGAGAAAATAGCAAATCTCTCATTTCTGATGTAAGTGTATGTAAAGGGTTTTCCTGTATCCATGTGCCTTTCAGATGGGAACAAGACAGGAAACGCCGAAAAAGAGAAGCGGCACGCAAAAGAAACGGCTGGAAATGATGCCGCCAGAATGTCCATCGCGTAAAGTGCTCCGAACAAAGATGCCCGAAACCGCACCGATCCATGAGCGATTTTGGGTATTTTACTGTGAGAAGCACTGTACACCTGCCGCGGTTATGAGGTTGTTTTTCAATCAATGAATACGATTTGTATTATTTTCTGATTTCATTACAAAACAACGGATTCTGTAAAAAATATTCAAAAATTTGAGGAATTCCTCTTGACTTTGCGCCTGAAATGCGGTAATCTATTAACGCACCTGCGAAAGCGGGGAAAAAGCGATGATGCCGGAGATTGCTGGTTTGACCAGGTAACTTCGGCGGAGTAGGTCCGACAATCGGGCGGTTGAGACAACTGCTGATCAACAACGTTAATGTTCCTGCGTAAACTCGGAACTTCCGGTGCTTTTGACCGGTCAGCCGATAGCTTGAACCACTTGCGTTTTTTTTACCAAACCGGACCCTAGCACACCTGTGTGCAGCCGGTTATTTTCATGCCCTGTGACGATACGCGGGGCGGGGTTGCAGTTTCTCTCCGTAACGAGTCGGTACATTGCATTCTAATGTACGACTGTAAAATACGAGGAGGAAATTCCAAAATGGCAAACGCTGAAAAGATTCGTATCCGTCTGAAGGCATACGACCACGAGCTGATTGACCAGTCCGCAGAAAAAATCGTTGAGACCGCAAAGCGCACAGGCGCTAAGGTTTCTGGTCCGATTCCGCTGCCGACCGAAAAGGAAATCATCACCATTCTGCGCGCTGTACACAAGTACAAGGACAGCCGTGAGCAGTTTGAGCGCCGCACCCATAAGCGTCTCATTGATATCCTGAATCCGGCACAGAAGACGGTTGAGTCCCTGATGACGCTCGACCTGCCGGCAGGCGTTGAAATCGAAATTAAGCTTTAAGTTTAAGATAGAAAGACGGCGCTTTCCAATAACGCCGAGAATTGATTTGGAACACCTGTGGAGATAGCCGGCTGCGAGGCCTGCGAAGCAGGAAGCCCATTGCTTTTAGACAATGGGGCGTTCACCAAATGCGAACAATACCGCATGATGCGGTTTGTCACCTAGCTGCGATTTCGCGCGGCGGGGTCAAGTTGGCGGTTTTGCCCGTCAACCAATAACCTTTAAGGAGGAAAAACTATGAAGAAAGCAATCATCGGTAAGAAGATCGGCATGACCCAGATCTTCGACGCTGAGGGTAAGGTAATTCCGGTTACCGTTATCGAAGCAGGTCCCTGCGTCGTAACCCAGCTCAAGACCGAGGAGAAGGAAGGCTATACTGCTGTGCAGATGGGCTTCCAGGACGTGAAGGAAAAGAAGCTCAACAAGCCGCAGCTCGGTCACCTCAAGAAGGCTGGCGAGTCGGTTAAGAAGTACCTCAAGGAGTTCCGCTTTGAGGATTGCACCACCTTCCAGATGGGTGACACCATCAAGGCTGATATCTTTGCAGAGGGCGATTATGTTGACGTAACCGGCACCTCTAAGGGTAAGGGCTTTGCTGGCGTTATCAAGCGCTGGAATGCAGGACGCTCCCCGATGAGCCATGGTGCAGGTCCGATGCACCGCCATCAGGGTTCTATGGGCGCTTGCTCTGACCCTTCCAAGATTATGAAGGGCAAAATGATGCCTGGTCATCTGGGTGCTGAGCAGGTGACTGTTCAGAACCTCGACGTTGTCAAGGTTGACGCAGAGATGAATCTCATCGCAGTTCGCGGCGCGATTCCGGGTCCCAAGGGCGGCATTGTATTCCTGAAGGATACAGTCAAGAACAACCGTGTTGCAAAGGGTCCGGCTGCCGCAGTCAGCAAGAACCCGCAGAAGGCTTCGGCTAGAAAGTAAGGGGAGGAGGAAATAGACATGCCTACCGTTAAGGTTTATAATATGGCTGGTCAGCAGACCGGCGAAATGGAGCTCAACGCTGCTGTATTCGGCATCGAGCCAAACGTTCCTGCGATGCATGCAGCTGTTAAGAATTATCTGGCAAACTGCCGTCAGGGCACACAGTCCACACTGACCCGCTCTGAGGTTCGCGGCGGCGGTATCAAGCCGTGGCGCCAGAAGGGCACAGGCCGTGCACGTCAGGGCTCTATCCGCTCTCCGCAGTGGACACACGGCGGTATTGCGCTGGGCCCGAAGCCTCGCTCCTACCGTTACAGCCTGAACAAGAAGCTCAAGCGTCTTGCGATGATGTCTGCGCTGTCCGCAAAGGCACAGGCTGGCGAGCTCATCGTAGTAGATGGACTCGATATGGGCGAAATCAAGACCAAGAGCTTTGCAGGCTTCCTCAAGTCTGTTGAGTCCACTGGCAAGGCACTGGTTGTAACACCAGAGGTTCGCAAGAACATTGTAAAGTCTGCTGCAAACATTCCGGGCGTTCGCACCACAATCGCGTCTACCCTGAATGTTTATGACATCCTCAACGCAGATTTGTTCATTCTGGACAAAGATGCGGTACACAAGATCGAGGAGGTATACGCATAATGAAATTCGCACATGACGTCATCAGAAAGCCTGTTATCACAGAGCGCTCTATGTCTGGTCTGGCTGAGAACAAGTACGTGTTCGAGGTTGCTCCGGGCGCAGGCAAGATTGAAATTAAGAAGGCTGTTGAAGAAATCTTCGGCGTAAAGGTCGCTAAGGTAAATACCATCAAGCTGCCGGGCAAGTGGAAGCGCATGGGCGTTTACACCGGCAAGACCGCTGCAAAGAAGAAGGCAATCGTTACACTGACTGACGATTCCAAGAAGATTGAAATCTTCGAGAACATGATGTAAGTTCCGGCGCGTCCCTTTGCAGGGAAACCGCATGGACACGGCAAGGAGGCGCTTCCCGCTGCGGAAGGCTTCCGGTGCCGCAGAAGGACTCTCGGAGTCCGGTTATGGGGAACGCACCCCGATAAGAAAGCACGTTAGATTTAAGGAGTTGAAATCACAATGGCGATTAAGACTTTCAGCCCGACAACCCCGTCTCGCAGAAACATGACTGTTCTGTCTTACAAGGGTCTGTCCAAGGTGAAGCCTGAAAAGAGCCTTCTTCAGAAGCTCAAAAAGACCGCTGGCCGCAACAGCTATGGCCGCATCACCGTTCGTCATCATGGCGGCGGCAACAAGCAGAAGTATCGTATCATTGACTTCAAGCGTCAGAAGATGGATATGCCCGCAACTGTTCTGACTCTGGAGTACGATCCAAACCGTTCTGCAAACATCGCACTCATTCAGTATGAGGACGGTGTAAAGACATATATCCTGGCACCGGAAGGTCTCAAGATTGGTGCACAGGTCATCTGCTCCACCACTGCGGATATCAAGCCCGGCAACTGCCTGCCGATTGCAAATATTCCGGTTGGTACTGTAATTCACAATATTGAGCTGTATCCGGGCAAGGGTGCACAGCTCGTTCGTTCCGCCGGCGTGGCTGCACAGCTCATGGCGAAGGAGAACGGCAAGGCACAGGTTCGTCTGCCTTCTGGCGAGGTTCGCTATGTTCGTCTGGACTGCAAGGCAACCATCGGTCAGGTTGGCAATCAGGATCATTCCAACGTACAGCTGGGTAAGGCTGGCCGCAGCCGTCACATGGGTATTCGCCCAACCGTTCGCGGTTCTGTTATGAACCCGTGCGATCACCCGCATGGTGGTGGTGAAGGCAAGAGCCCAATCGGTCGTCCGTCTCCGGTTACTCCGTGGGGCAAGCCGGCTATGGGTTACAAGACCCGCAAGAAGAACCATCGCACCGACAAGCAGATTGTCAAGCGTCGTAACGGAAAGTAAGGAAAGGAGACTTAAAATATGGGCAGAAGTGTTAAGAAGGGCCCTTTTGTGGCTCCTGAGCTTTACAAAAGAGTTGCTAGCATGAATGAGGCAGGCGAAAAGAAGGTTGTCAAGACCTGGTCCCGTGCCTCCACCATTTTCCCGGAATTCGTTGGCCACACCATCGCAGTGCATGACGGCCGCAAGCACGTTCCGGTATATGTGACCGAGGACATGGTAGGTCATAAGCTGGGCGAGTTCGCGCCGACCCGTACCTACAAGGGTCACGCGGGCAGCAAGACCTCCAACAACGGTAAGTAAGGGGAGGTAAGAACAAATGGAAGCAAGAGCAATTGTTAGAAATGTCCGCATGACTCCCCGCAAGATGAAGCTCATCTGTGACCTCATTCGCGGAAAAGATGCAGGCACCGCAATGGCTATCATTATGAACACCCCAAAGGCTGCCTCTGAGGTGATGGCAAAGCTGCTCAAGAGCGCTGTTGCCAACGCAGAGAACAACCACGGCATGAACACCGACAGCCTGTATGTCAAGGAAGTTCATGTTGCACCAGGTCCTATCATGAAGCGTGTTATGCCGCGTGCACAGGGCCGTGCATTCCGTATCCTGAAGAGAACCTCTCATGTAACTCTGGTTCTCGCAGAGAAAGAATAAGGGGAGGTTAAACAATGGGCCAGAAAGTTAATCCACACGGTCTCCGTGTAGGCGTAATCAAGAATTGGGATTCCCGTTGGTTCGCAAAGGACGCACAGTTCGGCGATCTCCTCGTGGAAGACTACAATATTCGTAAGGTTCTGAAGAAGAAGCTGTATGATGCAGGCGTGGCTGCAATCGAAATCGAGCGCACCACCAAGGAAGTCAAGATTATTCTTCAGGTTGCACGTCCGGGTCTTGTCATCGGTAAGGGCGGCGAGCTCATCGAGAAGCTGCAGGCTGAGATGGCAAAGATGATCGGCAAGCCAACCAAGATTTCCATCATCGAGCTGAAGAACCCGGATACAAACGCACAGCTGGTTGCAGAGAATATCGCAGCACAGCTGGAAAAGCGTATTTCTTTCCGCCGCGCAATGAAGCAGTCCATGGGCCGCGCAATGCGTATGGGCGCAAAGGGCATCAAGACTTGCTGCTCTGGTCGTCTGGGCGGTGCTGAAATTGCACGTACTGAGCACTATCATGAGGGTACAATCCCGCTGCAGACTCTGCGTGCAGATATCGACTACGGTTTTGCTGAGGCAAATACAACCTACGGCAAAATCGGTGTTAAGGTTTGGATTTACAAGGGCGAAGTTCTGACCGGCGGTCCGCGTCTGGGCCGTTCGATTGAAGCTCCGAAGCCCGCTTTCGAGCGCCGCGACCGCCGCGACCGCCGCAATGGCGACCGTCGCAACGGTGATCGCCGCCGCGCACCGCGCCAGGAAGGAGGCAACCGCTAATGCTGCTCCCAAAGAGAGTAAAATATCGTCGCGTTCATAGAGGCCGCCTCAAGGGCAAGGCTTCCCGTGGTAACTTTGTTGCATACGGTGAATATGGCATCATGGCTACTGAGCCTGCATGGATTACCTCGAATCAAATCGAGGCAGCCCGTATCGCTATGACCCGTTACACCAAGCGTGGTGGTAAGGTATGGATTAAGATTTTCCCTGACAAGCCGGTTACAGAGAAGCCTGCTGAGACCCGAATGGGTTCCGGTAAGGGCTCTCCGGAGTACTGGGTCGCTGTTGTAAAGCCGGGCCGCGTTCTCTTTGAGATTGCCGGTGTTTCCGAGGAAGTCGCTCGTGAGGCACTGCGTCTGGCTAGCCACAAGCTGCCGGTTAAGACCAAGTTTGTAGCCCGTGAGACCAAGATTGGTGGTGAAGAATGATGAAGGCAAAAGAGATTAGAGAGCTGAGCGCCGCAGAGCTCGAGACCAAAATCGCCGAGCTGAAGAAGGATCTCTTTAACCTGAGACTTCAGCATGCAACCAATCAGCTTGACAACACCAACAAGATTTCTGAGGTTAAGCGCGATATCGCGCGTGTCAACACCGTTCTCCGCGAGCTTCAGCTTGCGGGCAAGTAAGGGAGGTAAGCGAAGTTGAGCGAGAGAGCGTTACGCAAGACCAGAATCGGCAAGGTTGTATCCGATAAGATGGATAAGACCATTGTCGTTGCTATCGAGGACAGCGTTCAGCATCCTCTGTATAAGAAGGTTATGAAGAGAACCTATAAGCTGAAGGCACACGACGAAAACAACGAGTGCAAGATTGGCGATAAGGTTAAAGTTATGGAGACCCGTCCGCTGTCCAAGGACAAGCGTTGGAGACTGGTCGAAGTGATTGAGAAGGCGAAGTAAGGAGGAGCGCACACATGATTCAGCAGGAGACTTTTCTGCGCGCAGCTGACAACAGCGGCGCAAAGGAGCTGAAGTGCATTCGTGTTCTCGGCGGCTCCACCCGTAAGTACGGCAACATTGGCGACGTGATTGTTTGCTCTGTCCGCAAGGCAACCCCGGGCGGCGGCGTAAAGAAAGGCGACGTTGTAAAGGCTGTTATCGTCCGCTCTGTAAAGGGCTTGCGCCGTGCGGACGGCAGCTATATCCGCTTCGACGAGAATGCGGCTGTTATCATCAAGGAAGATAAGAACCCCAGAGGTACCCGTATCTTTGGGCCTGTTGCACGTGAGCTGCGCGACAAGGACTACATGAAGATCCTGTCTCTGGCTCCCGAAGTACTGTAAGGAGGTCCCCGAAACATGAATACTCTGCATATCAAGACGGGCGACACCGCAGTTGTCCTCTCTGGTAAGGAGAAGGGCAAGCAGGGCAAGGTTCTGTCCGTAAACCCAAAGAAGGCTATGGTTGTGATTGAGGGTGTCAACATGATTACCTGCCACCAGAAGCCGCGCCGTCAGGGTGAGACCGGCGGCATCATCAAGCGCGAGGGCGCACTGCGTGCTTGTAAGGTTATGAAGGTTTGCCCGAAGTGCGGCAAGCCAACCCGCCCGGCTGCAAAGATTCTTGAGAACGGCAACAAGGTTGCTGTCTGCAAGAAGTGCGGCGAGACGATTTAAGGAGGAGGTTTAACTTATGCCTAGACTGAAGGATAAGTATGTCGCAGAGGTTGCACCTGCTCTGATGAAGAAGTTCGAGTACAAGAGCACCATGCAGATCCCGAAGATTGACAAAATCATCGTAAACTGCGGCTGTGGTAAGGAAGCAAATGGCAACGCTAAGGTTCTCGAGGCTGTTGTTCGTGATTTGACTGCAATCACCGGCCAGAAGGCTGTTGTAACCACTGCAAAGAAGTCGGTTGCAAACTTTAAGCTGCGTGAGGGCATGCCGGTTGGCGCAAAGGTAACTCTGCGCGCAGACCGTATGTGGGAGTTCTTGGATCGTCTGTTCAACGTGGCTCTGCCGCGTGTACGTGACTTCCGTGGTATCTCTGCAAACTCTTTTGACGGCCGCGGCAACTACGCATTCGGTCTCAAGGAGCAGCTGATTTTCCCAGAAATCTCCTACGAGCAGATTGATAAGATTCGTGGTATGGATATCATCATCTGCACCACTGCAAACACTGACGAAGAAGCACGCGAGCTGTTGTCCCTGATGGGCGCACCGTTCGCGAAGTAAGAAGGAGGAGAATTCAATGGCTAAGAAGGCAATGGTACTCAAGCAGCAGAAGACTCCGAAGTTCTCAACTCGTCAGTACAACCGCTGCAAGATCTGCGGCCGTCCGCACGCTTACCTGCGTGATTACGGTATCTGCCGTATCTGCTTCCGTGAGCTGGCTTACAAGGGTCAGATTCCGGGTGTTCGCAAGGCTTCTTGGTAAGCACAAGCGATTTAAGCGATTATATAAAGCCGCACAGCGTAAGCTGTGCGGCTTTTTTGCTGCTATGATAAAGGCTCTTCTTAAACAAATCTTAAGATAATCTTAATGGAATCTTAAAATTTAATGTGTTATAATACATAATATAAAGGAAATTGAGGATACATAAAGAGACGAGAAAAGAGCAGTAAACCTAGAAAAATCCCTAGGTATGATTTGGAAAAGGAGTGATTATTATGTCGAAGAAGATTCTTTCAGCGCTTATTTTTGGAACTTTATGCTTGACATATACATCAGGAGCCTTTGCGGAAGAAGTTTTGCCTAAGGAGGCCGCCTCGACATCTCAATCGGCACAGATACAACTATCTGGAATGGATATTGCAAAAGGAAGTGTCACAGGTTCTGCGTTTGAGACAACAAAATCATTGACGAGCAAAAATGGAAAAATTGTTAATTTATGGATTCAGAATAATGGAACGACTTCAGTTGCAATTACCATCAATGGTAAGGAAAAGCGCACCATCGAGCCGGGCGCACAAGGACATATTTCGGCAGATGTAGGATATATCTCGAAGGATTATAAATGCAAGGCTGTTCCGGTGCCCAATGGCGGCGGTATTGATATTGACTATAAAATTGCCCAACGTGATAAGCGTACATGATACAAAGCTGCACAGCGTAAGCTGTGCGGCTTTGTTGTATATTTGTTTCGTTTTAGAGGAATATAATTTTGCCGAAAAGATGATTTTTATTTTTACAGGTCTTTCTGTTTTTTAGTGGCAGACCATCTGAATATATGGATAGGATTGGGTTGTGAACGTGCCGTTTTCGTATGAATCATAATGTTGATGACCGTATCATGATATGCTATATTTATGTTATAGCATCAGATTATATATGGTCGTGGGAAGGAAATCAAATATGATAGAAGTGATATGTGAGAATGAGAAATTTCTTGTCAAAGGCAGTTTTTCACTGGGGATTGCGGGTGTATTTGAAAATAAGGAGTTTACAGAAACAGGAACAATTTCTATTTATGATACATTGCCTTGTCTTTTAGAGGCTTTGCATGAAAAAGAGTCTTTTTATTATCAGCCATTGCTGCCTTATTTACAAGGAAAAGAGAACAGAGCAGCAATTGCACAAGGGCTTGCAGATTATTATAACCAGAAAGAGAGAGAGGCGCAAGCATATCAAAAACAAATCAATGACTGCATTTTATTTCATTTATTTGAGGATATGGAAGGCTGTGAATATCCTTTTTGGGAAATTCGGGAAGCCATTGTACCAAATCGCTTACAGGGAATAGATGTGGATTCTATTTATCATACCGGAGAAAGTGTATCGGAATGGTGGAAAGATTTTTATGAATTGCCGAATAATGGGTCGATTCCTAAAATAGATGTAGAGGGGAATTTGAGGAGAATGTTCCCTATGTTTGATTTTGACGGTTTGTATCGCTCTATCATTCCGCAGGGAATGTTATTGCATGGAAGATTCATAGAAGTGCAATTCTCAGATGGGTGGGGAAAAGAACTGTTTTGCGGTGCGTATGACCGTTTTGATGAAAATTTTGCTTCATGGGAATGGAATAATCACTGATTTCTTTCAGGAGACCAAACAAGTTTAATCAATTCTTTGCAGTTTGGGGAAGGTGTGTGATTGCACGATGATTCATGTGTCTAAAAAGATTGCTGGTGTGCTGGGTGTCAGCGGTTTGCTTATGCTTTGTGCATATCTGTATTGGAAGCCCATTCCAATCGTTCCAGATCCAAAATCGGGCGCTGTGGATATTGTGAAAGTCCGAAATGCGGAAGGTGAATTGGTACTGCTTGAAGACTATGATGAAGCTCGTATTCTAAACTATCTGGCAACGTGTAAAGAACGGCGGATTCTGGAAGATGTAGGGGCATATTCGTTAGATGATGCAGATGTGATGCTTCTTGTGTTTACAGGTGATTCGCTCAAGCAAGTGGTGCTGGGAGATGTGAATTATGTAAGCAGTGGAAAATCCAATCAAAGAAAACATGAGATTTTAGATGCAGATGATGTAAGACAGAATCTTTTCACGTTGCTGCAATAGGGATAGCGGTATATTGATGCTTTTGTGCTTCTCGTGAAAAGTATGTACAGGCTTTATGAAACCCATACAAAATATTTCGGAAAATTCTGTTTGACTTGTTGATAGAAAAAGAATAAAAGTAGTATTATAGTATGCACATAAAAGAAAATAGGAGGACTTCTATGACGAGACTGATATCTGGAATATCAGCCGTCATAGAAATAATTTGAATGTTCGTATTGAGATTTCGGATATGGTTTCGTTACCTATTCATCATATTGGTTGTCATGCTAGGGATTGAGTTGAGCTTCTTTATGCCAAAATCAGAGGTGTATCTTTCTCTTGATTTTGCACGGCAGACCAAGGGTTCTATCGTGGGAGTGAATCAATCCGCAGGTGAGGGGCGGGAATATATGCGCGCGTTGCTGCTCGACCGGTATCGGCTGACAGAAACCTACACATTGCCTGACCTGCCTGTGATTTATACTGCGAATCGGAACTTATATGACCAATACGCCTATGAAATCGACTTGTCTGCGAGCACGATTACACTACATGATGTGCGTACAAGCGAGGTGGGGCTGGTGTGCTGGCTGGGTTGGATCGGACTGTATCTGTATGGTGTGCTGTATGGGGATTGGCTGGAAGCACTGTGGGCGCGTATCTGGACACGCAGATATCGCACAAACAGCAAATGATTGGGCAAACTGGGGGTGTATGTTAAGTCATACGCTCCTTTTGTATATATTGTTCAGTTTCGGAGAGTTGATTTGGGGTAAATTGAATATTGATACATTTTTTATGGATAGTATAATAATTGCATAGAAGAATATACAAGTTATATCCAGCCAATGTATCAAATCCAGTTCGCCTGTAAAAGGAGTGATTTTTATGACAAAGCAATGGATTCGCAGAACCAGTGTAATCCTTTGTGGGGCAATGCTGTGCGCTGGTGCAGCACAGGCAAATATTTATGTGCCACAAAGCAGCAGTATCATAGCAAAGCAAGAGGAGCAAGTGACACGAAGCGTCGAGGATTATAGAGTATCCTTGGGCAGTAACGGCAGAGAAAAAGAGTTTTGCAGAGAGTCTATTGGCAACACATCAAAAGTTACTGTCACGTTCAAAGGAACAGGTGGACCAGAAGAAGTTAAAATTTGTATTTATCAGAGAGCAGGAGAATGTGGCAAACTGATGAAAAGCGAGGTTTTATCGCTTCGAGAAGCGGTAACTGTATCGGTTAATGGAGATGAATTTGATGAATTTTATGTAACAGCAACAGTTACAAAGGGAATGGGGGGTAACGCTACATTCCAAATTTCGTAGATTTGAGAGACGTTAGTAATTGGAAATAACATGAAAATGTTCGTAATGAGATTTCGGATATGGTTTCGTTATCTGCTCATCGTATTGGTTGTGATGCTGGGGATTGAGTTGTGTCTCTTTATGCCAAAGGAGCAGGTCGTTCGCGAGATAGAGACCGTGGACGAGCAGACAGGAGGATTGGTGACAGTCGATCTGGATACAAGACAGATCACGGTATATCGTCGGGGGCTGATTTTGCCGCGCTATTTTCCACAAGAGCGGCTGCAAATGAAACCGGACAAAGAAATCAAGACCTCATTCCAGAATTGGTATACACTTTACATTGTCAAAGTCGATGCAAAGGGGCAAATCAGAATTGCTGATATGCGGAGAAGCTTTGGCTGGCTCTGGTATCCCTTGGCGTTCAGCTATTTTTTATCTTATTCTGCTCAACGAAAAGCCATAGACGAAGAGTCGTAGAAGAGCTGTATAGATGATGAAATCCAATCAATAGACGAAGGAGCGTATGCTGAGGCATACGCTCCTTTTCGCAGATACAGCATTTTGTCCAAATAAGAAAGGCGAAATTTTTTGTTTTCGCGCAAAATAAGGCTTGCAAAACCGATGATAAATTTGATATAATGTCATACAGATGTGCAATGCACATTCTTTCTGTCCCCACAATTGTGGTGGGGCCGCCTACATGCCGTCAACCGGTTTCTGCCGACGCGGTTTGTGGTGCGAGAAAAACGGCCGACCTGCCGTTATAACATTTTACCCGTCCGAGGGGGATTTCTGCGCGAAAAATCGGCATTTTTTCCATTGTAGACGGGCTATTTCTATGTTATAATTATCGATGGTCTGGTTTGTTGTGCAGACCATCGATTTTTATATTTCCCCAGCACCTGCTGTGAAAGGGTCACGGCAGCGTTAGTAAGAAAAGTGGACGGCAACCCGTGGGCGATCCCACACGAAGTACCGTCAAACTTCTGAAAGGAGCAAAAGAAATGCAGATCACTGATCCGATTGCGGATATGCTGACCCGCATCCGCAACGCGGCCGCTGCACGTCATGAAACAGTTGACGTACCGGCGTCCAAAATGAAGAAGTCCATCGCGCAGATTCTGCTCGACGAGGGCTACATCAAGTCTTTCCAGCTCGTTGATAACGGCAATCAGGGCGTTATCCGCATCACCTTGAAGTACAGTGCAAACCGCCAGAAGGCAATCACTGGCATCAAGCGTGTGTCCAAGCCCGGCCTGCGTGTATACGCTGGTGCACAGGAGCTGCCCAAGGTTCTTCGCGGCTTGGGTGTTGCCATCATTTCTACGTCTAAGGGCGTCATGACTGACAAGAAGGCTCGTGAGCTGAATGTCGGCGGCGAAGTCCTGGCGTTCGTATGGTAAGGAGGTAATTCACAATGTCAAGAATTGGTAGAATGCCTATTGCCATTCCCGCTGGTGTTACAGTCACCCTGGACGGCAATGTCATTACGGTTAAGGGTGCAAAGGAAACCCTGACCCGCGAACTGCATCCCAATATGCAGGTTGCTGTTGAAAACAACGAGATCATTGTTACACGTCCAAATGATGAGAAGCAGAACCGTGCACTGCATGGTCTGACCCGTTCCCTCATCAACAACATGGTTGTTGGCGTTACCGAGGGCTTCAAGAAGGAGCTTGACGTAAACGGCGTTGGTTACCGTGTTGCAAAGCAGGGCAACGATTTGGTTATGAACCTCGGCTTCTCGCATCAGGTCGTTATGAGCGAGATTCCGGGTATCTCCATTGAGGTACCGAACCCGAACAAGATTATTATTTCCGGTCCTGACAAGCAGAAGGTTGGCCAGTTTGCAGCAGAGATTCGTGAAAAGCGTCCGCCGGAGCCGTATAAGGGCAAGGGCATTAAGTACGTTGACGAATATATCCGCCGCAAGGAAGGCAAGACCGGCGGCAAGAAGAAGTAAGAAAGGAGAGTGTGCTTAAATGGTTTCTAAGAAGGATTCTAACAAGGCGCGCCTCAAGCGCCATAAGAGAGTACGTGGCAAGATTTCCGGTACTGCACAGTGCCCGCGTCTTGACGTTTACAGAAGCGCAAAGAACATCTATGCACAGGTGATCGACGACGTAGCCGGCGTGACCCTCGTCTCCGCTTCGACCATCGAGAAGGACTTCACCGAGTACGGCGGCAACAAGGACGCTGCCAAGAAGGTTGGTCTGTTGGTTGCAGAGCGCTGCAAGGCAAAGGGCATCGAAAATGTCGTATTTGACCGCGGTGGTTATCTGTACCACGGACGCGTGAAGGAACTCGCAGAGGGCGCTCGCGAGGGCGGCCTTCAGTTTTAAGTCGGGAGGAGGTAAAACATGGCTAAGTTTGATCGTAACGAGAAGAGAGAGGACGAGTTCAAGGAAACCGTCGTTGCTCTCAATCGCGTATCCAAGACTGTTAAGGGCGGTCGTATCTTCAAGTTTGCAGCTCTGGTAGTTGTAGGCGACGGCAAGGGCACCGTTGGCTTCGGTCTGGGCAAGGCCTCCGAAGTACCCGACGCAATCCGCAAGGGCATTGAGGATGCAAAGAAGAATCTCATCAAGATTTCTCTCAAGGGCACAAGTATCCCGCATGAGGTAATCGGTGAGTTCGGTGCTGGTCGCGTGCTGATGAAGCCCGCTGCACCTGGTACCGGTGTAATCGCTGGCGGCGCAGTACGTGCCGTTGTCGAAGCCGCAGGTATTAAGGATATTCGTACCAAGTGCCTGCGTTCCAACAATCCGCAGAACGTTGTAACCGCGACTATCGAAGGCCTCAAGAGCCTGCGCGACGCTGCTCAGGTTGCAGCAGTTCGTGGTAAAGACGTTAACGAACTGTAATAGGAGGGGTAATAGACATGGCAAACATTCAGATTACCCTCGTAAAGAGCCTGGCTGGTCGTAAGCAGCAGCATATCGCGACCGCACACGCTCTGGGTCTTAAGAAAATCAATGATGTAACTGTTCAGCCGGACAACGCTGCAACACGCGGCAAGCTGGCACAAATCAGTTACCTGCTCGAAATCGTAGAGGAGGCGTAACGACATGAAGCTTCAGGACTTACAGCCCGCTCTGGGTTCCACTAAGAAGGCATATCGCAAGGGTCGTGGCGCTGGTTCCGGCAACGGCAAGACTGCTGGCCGCGGTCATAAGGGTCAGTGGGCTCGCTCCGGCGGCGGCGTTCGCCCGGGCTTTGAGGGTGGCCAGATGCCTCTGGCACGCCGTCTGCCAAAGCGCGGCTTCAACAACATCTTCGGCACCACTTACGCAGCAGTGAATGTTTCTGCACTGGAGCGTTTTGAAAACGGTACCGAGGTTACTACCGAGCTGCTGCTCGAAACTGGTATCATCTCCAAGGCGCTGGACGGCGTAAAAATCCTTGGAAATGGTGAGCTGACCAAGAACCTGACCGTAAAGGCTACGGCATTCTCTGCTTCTGCAAAGGAAAAAATCGAGAAGGCTGGCGGAAAGGTCGAGGTGATCTAAGGTGCTCGAGACCCTAAAGAACGCCTGGCGGGTCGCTGACCTTAGAAAGAAGATTCTTTATACACTGTTCATTGTATTCATCTTCCGCCTTGGTTCTTCCATCACGGTCCCGTTCGTTGATTTTGCACAGCTGGCTCAGGTGTTTGCTCAGCAGACCTCCGGAGGCTCCCTTTTGGGCTTCATGGATGTTTTCACCGGCGGCGGTCTGTCCAATGCGACGATTTTCGCAATGGGCATCACCCCATATATCAACGCATCAATTATCCTGCAGCTGCTGACCATTGCAATCCCTGCGCTGGAGCGCATGGTGCGAGATGGCGGCGAGGAGGGGCAGAAGAAAATTGCCAGCTGGACCCGCTATCTTGCGGTTGTGCTGGGATTGGTTCAGGGCTTCTCTTACTATATGCTCATTAAAAGCTGGGGTCTTTTGACAGAAACCGGCGTTTGGGCTGCAATTGTCATTATTATGGCATTTACTGCGGGCACTGCGCTCATTATGTGGATGGGTGAGCACATCACTGAGAACGGTATCGGAAACGGTATCTCGATCATCCTTTTTGCGGGTATTATTTCCCGTGGGCCGCATCTGGCCACTGCGATTGTGCAGCTGTTCAAAACTTCTGCTCTGTCCGGCATCTTGATGATTGTTGTCGGATTGGCAATGGTTGTGTTTATCGTCTATATGTCCAACGCAGAGCGCCGGATTCCGATTCAGTACGCAAAGCGTGTGGTTGGCCGTAAGATGTATGGCGGACAGTCCACGCATCTGCCAATCAAGGTAAATGCAACTGGCGTTATGCCGATTATCTTCGCATCTTCCATTCTGTCCCTTCCGGCAACCATTCAAATGTTCTGGCACCCGGAAGCAGGTACAGTTGGTGCTTCGCTCATGAATTTGTTCCAGCAGACCTCTCCGTTCTATATTGCGCTTTATGCGCTCATGATTTTTGGGTTCTCCTATTTCTATGCGTCGATTCAGTTCAATCCCATCGAAATTGCGAACAACCTGAAAAAGAACGGCGGCTATATCCCGGGCTTCCGTCCCGGCAAGCCCACATCGGACTTCATCATGAAGGCGCTTGGCAAGGTTGTCTTTGTCGGTGCAATCTTCCTGTGCGTGGTTGCGCTGGTTCCGCTGATTATTGGTGCATTTAATTCCAGCCTAAGCAATGTTGCATTGGGTGGTACCTCTGTCATCATTGTGGTAGGTGTCGCACTTGAAACTGTTAAGCAGCTGGAAGCACAGATGATGATGCGTCATCATAAGGGCTTTCTGGAGTAATAGGAGGCAATTTCTGTGAATTTGATTCTTTTGGGCGCTCCAGGCGCCGGCAAGGGCACATTGGCTTCTTTCCTGATTGAAAAGATGGGCGTTCCTTCGGTTTCAACAGGCAATATCCTGCGCGAGGCAATCCGAAATGGCACAGAGCTTGGCAAGCAGGCAAAGGCGTTTATGGACTCGGGCAAGCTCGTTTCCGATGCGCTTGTGATTGACCTGCTCAAAGAGCGTATCGCGCAGCCGGACTGCCAGAACGGTTTTATCCTCGATGGCTTTCCGCGCACAATTCCACAGGCAGAGGCACTGGACCAGATTGCGAAAATCGACTGTGCTCTGTCATTGGAGGTTGATGACAGCGTGATTGAAGGTCGTATGACCGGACGCCGTACTTGTACGAAGTGCGGTGCAACCTACCATATCACTGCGAATCCGCCCAAAACAGAGGGTGTATGCGACGCCTGCGGCGATGCTTTGCAGATTCGTGCAGACGATAAGCTGGAGGTTGTACGTCAGCGCCTTGAAACCTATCATGCGCAGACCGAGCCGCTGAAGGATTACTATGGTGCGCAGGGCAAGCTCAAGAGCATTGACGGCGCACAGGGCATTGAACAGACCAAGACACTGGCCTGTGAGGCACTGGGTCTGTAATCTATGATCCCAATCAAAACGAATGAACAACTGGAGCGTATGCGCGCAGCCTGCCGCCTGACTGCCATGGCGCGGAAAGCGGCACATGACGCGGTCGCTCCCGGGGTTACCACGGACGAGATTGACCAGATTGTCCGTCGTACCATCGAGGAGGCGGGGGCAAAGCCCTCCTTCCTCGGCTACGGCGGCTTTCCGGCAAGCGCCTGTGTATCGATCAATGATGAGGTCATTCACGGTATCCCTTCCAAAAAGCGGGTTATCCGCTCCGGCGATATCGTAAAGATCGATGTCGGCGCCTATATCGGCGGCTTCCATGGAGACTGTGCCTGTACAGTCGCCTGCGGTGAGGTCTCTGATGAGGCGAAGCGGCTGATCGAGGTAACCCGGCAGAGCTTCTATGAGGGCATCAGGTTTGCCCGGGAGGGCTGCCGCGTTTCCGATATTTCGGCCGCGGTGCAGGCCTATGTTGAGGCCAATGGTTTTTCGGTCGTGCGCTCCTTTGTAGGGCACGGCGTTGGCCGCCAGCTCCATGAATCTCCTGAGGTGCCGAATTATGGCAGAGCAGGGCATGGTGCGCGCCTGCAAAAAGGCATGACCCTCGCAATCGAACCGATGGTCAATGTCGGCGTATACGATGTGCGTGTCCTGTCTGACGGTTGGACGGTCAAGACAAAGGACGGCAAGCTGTCTGCGCATTATGAAAACACAGTTGCCATTACCGATGGGGAGCCTGAAATTTTGACGGCTATCGACGGTGAGGTGCTGTGATGATGTGTTCCCATGTATCTGATCTGGTGGTTTCGCTGGCTGGGCGTGACAAAGGTGAGTTTCTCCTCGTTTTGCGCGAGGACGAGCAATATCTTTGGCTTGCAAATGGCAGAACGCGCCGCGCTGAAAAGCCGAAGCGCAAAAAGCGCCGGCATACGGCATTTGAGGCGCACTGCGACGCGCGCACCCGCGACAAGCTGCTCGAAACGGGCAGGCTGACCAACAGCGATATCCGGAAAGCGCTGTCCATCTGGGCAGACGAGAACCAAAACACTGACCAAGGAAGGTAAGCGAAACATGGCTAAAGACGACGTAATTGAGCTGGAAGGTACCGTCATAGAGGCGCTGCCCAATGCAATGTTCCAAGTAGAACTGCCAAATGGGCACAAGATCTTGGCACATATTTCGGGTAAGCTCCGCATGAACTTTATCCGCATTCTCCCTGGCGACAAGGTCACCGTGCAGATGTCGCCATACGACCTGACCCGCGGCCGCATCACCTGGCGTTCCAAGTAAGGAAGCGCCCTTTGTGATGAAAAGGCGGGCGGAGGCTCCCATGTGACCGAGGAGCCGTTTCCACCACCGATCTATAAATCTGATGGAGGTTAATTCTCATGAAAGTAAGACCGTCTGTAAAGCCGATCTGTGAAAAGTGCAAAATCATTCGCCGCAAGGGCCGTGTAATGGTTATTTGCATCAATCCAAAGCACAAGCAGAAGCAGGGCTGATTCCAAACCTGTAAAGAGGGGAATCAGAGCGCACCGCAAACGATTGCGAGGCAGCTCGCAGTACGTGTGGCTGTTCCCACGGAAAATTTTTTCCGGCGCTTCTTTGTGAGGAGAGCGCAGGCTCTCTGATAAATCGAACGACGGAACCGACAAGCACATGCGGCGCACCGCATGGCGCTACAAGAGCGGAGGCGGCTCTTAGACGGGTTTCCGCAACATACGCCTCAGGAACTATACTTTGGAGGTAAATGAAATGGCACGTATTGCCGGTGTTGACCTTCCGCGTGAAAAGCGCGTAGAGATTGGACTGACCTATGTCTACGGCATTGGACGGAAGCTGTCTAACGACATTCTGAAGCAGACCGGTATCAATCCGGATACTCGCGTCAAGGATTTGACCGAGGAAGAAGCAGCAAAGCTGCGTGAGTGCATCGAGCATGGTTACACCGTTGAGGGTGATCTGCGCCGTGAAATCGGTCTGAACATCAAGCGTCTGGTTGAAATTGGCTGCTACCGTGGCGTTCGTCACCGCCGTGGTCTGCCGGTTCGCGGTCAGCGTACCAAGACCAATGCGCGTACTCGCAAGGGTCCGAAGAAGACCATTGCAAACAAGAAGAAGTAAGGAGGGGAGCATATAAATGGCTAAGGTTCAGAAGAAGGGCGCTCAGACGCGCACCAAGCGCCGCGAGCGCAAGAACATCGAAAAGGGCGCGGCTCATATCCGCTCCTCTTTCAACAATACGATCGTTACCATCACTGACCTCAACGGCAACGCCCTCAGCTGGGCTTCCGCAGGTGAGATGGGCTTCCGCGGTTCCCGTAAGTCCACACCATACGCGGCACAGACCGCAGCAGAGACCGCTGCAAAGGCTGCTATGGAGCACGGACTCAAGACCGTTGAAGTATATGTCAAGGGCCCGGGTTCTGGCCGTGAGGCTGCAATCCGTGCGCTGCAGGCAACCGGTCTTGAGGTAACGATGATTAAGGACGTTACCCCAATTCCGCATAACGGCTGCCGCCCGCCCAAGAGAAGAAGAGTATAATCGAGGAGGAAACCAATAATGGCAAAGAATACGCAGCCCATTCTGAAGAGATGTAAGACTCTGGGCATTTCCCCTGCAGTTCTTGGTTACTCCAAGGAGACCAAGCGCAACCCGAAGCAGTCCCGCCGCAAGCAGTCTGAATACGGCTTGCAGCTGACAGAAAAGCAGAAGGTAAAATTCATTTATGGTGTTCTGGAAAAGCAGTTCCGTAAGTACTACGAGAAGGCTGAAAAGAAGCAGGGCATCACAGGTGAAATTCTGCTTCAGGAGCTGGAGCGCCGTCTGGACAATGTTGTATATCGTCTGGGCTTTGCAAACACCCGCCGCGAGGCACGTCAGCTCGTAAGCCATGCACACTTTACTGTAAATGGCAAGCGCGTAAACATTCCCTCTTATCAGGTGAAGCCGGGTGACGTGATTGCTGTTTGCGAGAAGTCTCGCTCTGCAACCAAGTTCAAGACTCTGCTTGAGGAGAACGGCAAGAAGGCTTGTCCGAAGTGGATCGACAAGGCAAACGACTCCTTTGAAGGTAAAATCGTAGCTATGCCTGCACGTGATGATATCGACTACGAAGTAGCTGAGCATCTCATCGTCGAGTTGTACTCCAAATAAGCCAAACCCTCGTTTTTTGGATCACTTTTCGCGCGCTGTCGCCATTCTGGCGTGGCGCGTGAAATTTCCATCTATTTTGCAAGTGAATTGGCCGCATGAAAAGGAGGGTATCTTACAATGATCGAAATTGAAAAGCCGCGCATTGATTGCGAGGAGCTGGCAGAAGACGGCTCCTATGGCAGATTCGTCGTAGAACCGCTGGAGCGTGGATACGGTACCACACTGGGAAACTCCCTGCGTCGTATCCTGTTGTCCTCTCTGCCGGGCACTGCTGCGACCTCCATCAAAATCGCTGGCGTGCAACATGAGTTTTCCACCATTCCGGGTGTGAAAGAGGACGTGACAGAGATCGTTCTCAACGTAAAGGGCATTATTGCCAAGCTTTACTGTGATGGTCCCAAGACTGTCTATATCGAGGCTGCAAGCGAAGGCGAGGTCAAAGCCGGTGACATTCATTCAGATGGTGAGGTAGAGATCCTGAACCCCGACCTGCATATTGCAACCCTGATGAGTGACGCGCGTCTGTCTATGGAGATCACTCTGGCTTCCGGCCGTGGATACGTTCCGGCAGAACGTAACAAGCAGAACAATCAGAATGCGATTGGCGTGATTCCGGTAGACTCTATCTACACACCGGTGTACAAGGTGAATTATACCGTAGAGAACACCCGTGTCGGCAATATGACCGACTATGACAAGCTCACCCTTGAGCTGTGGACAGACCGCACCATCAACGCACGCGATGCGGTTTCTCTTGGTGCAAAGGTTCTGCGCGACCACCTCGATCTGTTTGTTGATCTCTCGGAGGAGATCGGCTCGAAATCTACTGTCGTTGAGAAGGCAGAGGCACAGCATGACAAGGTTCTGGAGATGACCATTGAAGAATTGGACTTCTCTGTTCGTTCGTTCAACTGCCTCAAACGCGCTGGCATCAACACCGTGGAAGACCTTATCAATACCTCTGAAGAGGATATGATGAAGGTGAGAAACCTCGGACGTAAGTCCCTTGAAGAGGTTATCGGCAAGCTGGAGACGATGGGTCTCTCGCTGGCAAAGTCTGAGGAGTAAGCATCTCAGATTCTCCACGCTTACTGTGCCAAGAAAAGGTGCAGGAGCGCGTGATTTTTTAGCACGATAGCGGCGGCGTTTGCCGCGCTGCCGCTTTATTCTTTTTGACCTATATTTTGGAGGTATACGAACATGGCATCTAATCGTAAGCTCGGCCGTCCGACCGAACACCGTATGGCGATGCTCCGCGCAATGGTAACCTTCCTGCTGGAGAACGGCAGAATTGAGACCACCGTTGCACGTGCAAAGGAAGTCGCTCCCCTGTGTGAGAAGATGATTACACTGGGCAAGAAGAACACACTGGCAACTCGCCGTCAGGCAATGGCTTTTGTAACCAAGGAAGAAATCGTTGCAAAGCTGTTCTCTGAGATTGCACCGAAGTATGCAGAGCGCAATGGCGGCTATACCCGCATCATCAAGACCGGTCCTCGCCGTGGTGACTGCGCTGAAATGGCAATCATCGAGCTTGTATAATTTTATTTGAATTCAAAATCAGTCCACCTGAGGCGTGCTCCCAGGTGAACTGATTTTTTTATTTTTTATGAAAAATTTGCAGGAAAAAGCGAAATGCAACTGATAATTGCGCAAATGTAAACCGAAAGTGGTTTACATAACACGTATATATTCTTAAAATTAGGGCTGAAAGAATGGAACGGAAGGAAAGGGCGGATTGGACGGAGCAAGGCACAGCGTGGAATGAGTTGGCTCTTTTGGAACAAAACGTGTTGTGCCAGCCTTACAGCAACATGAGATTTTTTTGTTTTCAGATATACCCTAAAATATCATAAAGAATGGAAAATTGGAGGTTATTACAATGAAAACCCATTGGAAAACATTGATATATGCAATCTTAGGAAATTTCATGATAGCTGTCATCAATTTTTTAATATTAACAAAACCATTTCTTGCAGAGGGGAAAAGTCAATATACAATGATAACAGCAAATGCGCTCATCTTATTGGTGTTTGGCATAGGGATAGGCAAGCTTCTGGCAGTAAAGAATCAGTATACAACGCCATCTGCAAGTTATAGAAACGGTATGTTATTGAGGGAGTTTATCTGGGCACGACATGGATTTAAGCTGTCCATTGTTTTGCTTCTGTGGCTTATTTGTTTATGCAATCCAGAGATTGTGTATCGGTTATCTGATTTGCTTTCCCTAAATCCACCGTATGATGGGTTAAATAATCCATATCTCGTGTCAGTTTGGAAGCAATTTATCATTTATTATGTCACCTCTATACCGTCCATCACTGCATGGGTGATGTGTTATATTACTTTTGTTTTACAGGAAGATAAGCTTCAATTCCAATATGATAAAAAAATCTTCGGAGATTTATAATGTTACAACAAATGTGTGTGTGTGACAGATTTCCGTGTTCCAAAAGTGGAAGTGATTGCACTTGTATATAAGAAACCATTCCGTTCGCAGCAAGGGAGAGAACTGTATGTTAAAAAAATTGCATTGGCTTCATTGGTTATGGTCATGGTGATTGGATTTGGAAACTTTGCTGTTGCTATTTCTCATGAGAATCTTTTGAATGATGAGACCAAACGGGTATACTACGCACAATATGTAAAAATTGCGGAGGAGGTTTCACAGCAAAGTGGTATTGATATTATAGTAAATCCTGTGCAAGAATTTGCAGAAGAAGATTGGAAGACACCAGAAGATTTTCGTGATTTGATTACAGAAATTGCGGAATGGGATATTAGATGTGATGCTTCGAATGTTTCAAAAACAAAAACGGCAAAGGTGGACGCTGATGGTAAATCCTTTGAGATCGCTGTCACCGGAACATTTACGACACAATATAATTCAACCACTCAAAGGCAGCATTTTCAGAGTGTTGATACAATCACATCGAAGATATCAAGCGGTTCTGCTAGTTGGACACAAACAGGATATGAAGGACAGTCGCTGGACGCTGCGAGAACGGTTGCGATTTATGTGAGTGGTACATTAAAAGTTGCTCAGGCTACCTTTCGGAATAAGTTGGCTTATGTAGAGTTCTATTGCAGCGATAAAGGAAAAGTTAGCTGATTCTATAAACAATAAGGTTTTATGAAA
>JAGZIN010000053.1 GCA_018366195.1 Butyricicoccus pullicaecorum
CCATCGAATCAAAAACAGACACACCAAAGGGCTATGGACTCTGGTGTGTCTGAATATATTCCAAACCGGCAGAAGGTAGAAAGAAAAGAAAAAGATATACGCAAAGAATGGCTCTGCCGGATATGGACGATTTAGTATTTTTCTGTCAGAACTGTGTTCATCCAGTTTATGTTTACTGTGACAGAGTCCATCGCATCTTGCAGCTTATGCAAAGCGCCGCTTACATCACCACTTCCGCTTTCTGCTGCCTGTTTGACTGACTCGTAAGCCGCTTTTGCTGCGGGCAGTTTTTCCTGCATCTTTGTAATATATGCGTCAAAAAGAGGATAGCTGGGCTTAGATGTACCCTCCAGAATCTTGAAGCTTTCTTCCACCAGAGGAAAAACCTGCTTGACTTCTTCAGCCTTTAACCCACCTTGACGAATGATTTCAAAGATATCATCGACTTCACCACCAGAAATCTGATAGGACTTTTTGAGAGGTTCAGGAATTTTTCCGGCTTTTTCAAATGCTTTGTAAGAGTAGCCCTGTTTCAATGTGTCGACGTACTGTTGACATTCTTGAATCTGTGCATCTGTCATTTTGGTACGCATGAAGATTGCAGCACTTTGCTCTTTTCCGTTTTCTTGCTGGAAGGTGACAGTCATTCCAAGCAATTCCCCGATATTGCGCACAGGAAGATAGGTCATATTGTTATAACTCAACGGATAGACTGGTTCGCCTTTTGCGTTTTTGAAAGATTGCTCTTTCCCATCTACAATGACCTTGATATCCGGACAGAGTTGAACGGTCATACCTTCATCACGATATTTTGACCAAGTTTTAATATCAATTTCAGAAGTTGTCTGCTCACGATAAATCTTTTCTGTTGTACCGCTGAGCGTAACAGTTTGTGTGGTGTTGTCCCATTCAATATTTTTACCCAACCATTCGCCAGCAGTACGAATCGGAATATATGTACTGCCATTATAAATCAGATAGTCAGTCTGTTGTCCTTGAGGATTCCAACAGTAAGATTCATGACCTTCTACAAAGACAGGGGCACTAAAAATTTTTGCAGTTACATTTTGCGGCGCTGCAAATGCGGACATACCACACAATAGAACAGCTGAGGTTATTGCAGTGAACACCAATGTTTTCCAATGTTTTTTCATAAAAAACACCTCTCAAAATAATTGACTTATTTGAAGAATATATTTGTATCATAGCAAACAGATGTGCATTGTACAATACCACAGCAGAGAATGACCAGATACAGCAGAGAATAACCATATATAGCAGAGAATGGTAAAAAATGAT
>JAGZIN010000021.1 GCA_018366195.1 Butyricicoccus pullicaecorum
GTATGTAACTTTACGGTACTGTTTTAGATAATCTAAATGCCGTTGCCCCCAGATGCCTATTGCCTGTTCTTCTTCGGCGGGTACAGTTAAGCACGGTATCAAATAATCCCCTTGCCTTTCGTATTTGCCGCCCAGTTCCTCAAATAATGATTTTGCCATTGTCTGTTACCTCCACATTCTTTTTTATTTTGAATGTCCGCAAAATCCGTCCTACATCTGAAGGACGCCACGGACAATCCAAATGATGGAGGGCAATGAGCTTTTGCTGGCAGTTGGTGCCCGCGCCCATACGCTGGGTGCTGCCCAACAGCACCCGCACCTGACCCGCGCGCACCTTGCCGAACAGGTCTTTCTTCTGCGCTTCGCTTTTGGCGTCATGGATGTATGCGATTTCATTTTCGGGAATGCCCAGCTCCAGCAGCTTGGCACGAATATCATCATAGACGCTGAAACTTCCATCCCCCTTCGGGGTGGACAGGTCACAGAAAATCATCTGTGTGGAACGCTGGTCTGCGGTGCGCTGCCAGATTGCAAATACATTTTCCGCACACTTGGCGGCTTTGCTGTCCGGGTCGCTGGGCAGCATGGGGTTGATAAGTCTCTGATCCAGCGCCAGCTTGCGGCCGTCGTTGGTGATAAGCAGCATATTATCCTCACTGCTGTCCACCTCGCGGTTCCGGACTTTCTCCGCCCGCTCTGCCAGTGACGCCACCATGTCTTTCTGGTATGCCGAGGGCTTCAGGGCAATGTTGTGATAGTGCGCCTCGGGCACCGGCAGCTTCAGCATATCCGCCGTCTGAATGTCCGCTACATTTTTGAACACGCTCATCAGCTCCGGCAAATTATAGAACTTGGCAAATCTGGTCTTCGCGCGATACCCTGTCCCTTCGGGAGATAGCTCGATGGCAGTCACGGTCTCACCGTAGTTTGCCGCCCATGAGTCAAAGTGCTGTAATCCCTGCTCCTGCAAGGCAGTCATCTGCAAATACCGCTGGATGGTGTACAGCTCCACCATAGAGTTGCTGATAGGGGTACCGGTGGCAAAGATAATGCCGCGCCCTCCGGTGATCTCATCGAGGTAGCGGCATTTCATAAAGAGGTCTGAGCTTTTCTGCGCTTCGGTCTGGGCGATGCCGCCCACGTTGCGCATTTTCGTGTATAAAAATAGGTTCTTAAAATAATGGCTCTCATCAATGAAGATGCGATCCACACCCAATTCCTCGAATGTGACGACATCATCCTTGCGGCTCTGGTCATTCAGCCTGTCGATCTTGGTTTGCAGTCCTTTGCGGGTCTTTTCCATCTGCTTGATGGTGAAGTTCTCTGCCTTATCTGCCTTGGCCTCCCGGATGCCCATCAGAATTTCCTCCATCTGCTGCTCCAGAATGGCGCGTTGCCGTTCTGTGCTCATAGGGATTTTCTCAAACTGACTGTGCCCGATGATAACAGCATCATAGTCGCCGGTGGCAATCCTGCCGCAGAACCGTTTGCGATTCTTGGTTTCAAAGTCCTTTTTCGTGGCAACAAGGATATTGGCAGCAGGGTAGAGCTGCAAAAATTCACTTGCCCACTGCTCAGTCAGGTGATTGGGAACCACGAACAGGGACTTCTGGCACAGTCCCAACCGCTTACTCTCCATGGCGGCGGCTACCATCTCGAAGGTCTTGCCCGCTCCCACCACATGAGCCAACAGCGTGTTGCCGCCGTAGAGGATGTGGGCAATCGCGTTCACCTGATGCTTCCGCAGTGTGATCTCCGGATTCATGCCGGAGAAGTTGATATGGCTGCCATCATATTCTCGGGGGCGGTTGGAGTTAAACAGAATGTTATAGGTCTTGCACAGGGTTTCCCGTCGCGTCGGGTCTTTCCATACCCATTCTGCAAAGGCTTCTTTGATCAGTTCCTGCTTGCTCTGGGCAATGGCGGTTTCTTTCTTATTCAGAACCGCTATTTTCCTCCCTTCGGCATCGTATTGATAATCAAAAATGCGGACATCCTTCAGGTTCAGACTGTCCTCTACGATCTCGTATGCGTTGATGCGCTTGGTACCGTAGGTGCTGTGTGCCTTGACATTGCCCCTGTCCCTGCTCTTGCCCTCGATACGCCATTCGCCGGTAATCTTTGAGTAGTGGACTTTAATGCTCCATTGTGCGCTTCTGGGCGTACCCAGCGTTTCAAAGAGGAATTGCTGAATATACGACGGGTCCAGCCACGTCGCACCCAACCGAACAGAGATTTCGCTGGCGGTGAGGTCCACTGGCTGCACTTTTACCAGTGCATCGGCATTGGACTGATACTGCGGGGCCTGCGCGGCTTTCCCTCTGGCGATCGTCAGCTTCTGACGGACATTGCCGGAAAGGTATTCATCTGCGGGCAAATACTTTTCGTTGATACCCTCAGCATAGTCAGGGTTCAGGAATACAACACCTCTCAGCTCGGAGAACAGGGTTTCCTCGTCCTTTCCGGTCAGCCGACTCATGTAGTCCATATCCACATGCGCCTTTTCTCCGATGGAGAGCGCCAGTGCTTCTACTGCCGTATCCACCTTTTCGGCAGGCTTATGGCTACGGATGGTTCGCTTGGTGAATAAATCTGCCTTACGCTTCAGATTCTTTTCTTCGTCCAGCACTTCCAGAGAACAGAGCAGGAAGTAAGAGCTGTCCTGATCAAAGGCGATTGCATTTCCACGGGAGTTGATGAGACCGTATTTCCGGGTGAAGGCATCGTAAAGGGTATTCAGCTTGACCTGCTGCTCCTTGATTTCTTTTTCGGGATAGTCCTCGGTCTGATATTCCAGCAGCGTCCGCACACAGTCCCGCAGCTCGATCATGCCCTTGATACGGCTCTCGGCGGTTTTGGACACCTCCACCGGATTCATCCGGCTGTTCTCTCGGTAATAGATTTTTCCATCCACCAGCGTATACGAGAAATTGCGGACGGTGGGATCGGCTTCGATTGAAAAGTCTTCACCCTCCAGTTCTTCCTCACGGCTGAACGCTGTGATCTCTCCGTGAATGTTTTGGATCGCTTCTGCCAGCAGACTGTCCAGCGGCTGATCCGGATAAGGCTCACAGGTGGGCGTCAGGCCGAATGGTCCAGATATCATCTTCATCTCACCCAGCACCATATCCGGATTGTCCACAAAATAGCTGTTCATCTGGATACCGGTATCATTGGTGGCCAGATGCACCCATTCAGGTTCTATATCTACCATGCGGTCGCGTTTTTGCAGGAATAGGATATCCGACACCACCTCTGTACCCGCCGCAGCCTTGAACGCATTGTTGGGCAGACGGATCGCACCCAGCAATTCCGCCCGCTGCGCAATGTACTTCCGTACATTGGTAGTGCGTTTGTCCATGGTAAAACTGGAGGTCACAAAGGCGATAACACCGCCCGGACGAACTTTGTCCAGTGTTTTGGCAATAAAGTATTCGTGGATGGGCAGGTTCAGACGGTCATATCGTTTGTCCAGCACCTTAAATTGACCGAAAGGGACATTGCCAATCGCCGCATCGAAGAAATTATCCGGGAATGCGGCTTTCTCATAACCCTGCACCGCGATGCTGCTGCACTGGTAGAGCTGCCGCGCAATGCGGCCGGAGAGGTCATCCAGCTCCACACCGTAGAGCCTGCTGTCTGACATGCCATCCGGCAGCATCCCAAGGAAATTACCCACACCGCAGGACGGTTCCAGAATGTTGCCTTGCGTAAAACCCATCTGTGCAAGCGCAGCGTAGATACTTCGAATGACGACAGGCGGCGTGTAGAACGCTGTCAACGTAGATTCACGGGCAGCAGCGTACTCGGCGTCGGTCAGCAGTTCCTTCAGTTCATCGTACCGGGCATTTTTCTCATCGAAGAAGTCAGCCAGACCACCCCAGCCCACGTACTGTGCCAGCACCTCCTGTTCCTCCGGCATGGCGGTGCGCTCCTCGACTTCTATGGTTTTCAGCAGACGGATGGCATCTAGATTTCGCTGAAATCGCTCCAGCGGCGCACCTTCTCCGATCCGATCATCGGTGATATGATAGTTCCTGCCGCTGGTATTCAGGGGACGTGCCAAACCATTGTGTTCTCTCTTTTTCGGTGGAGTCAATGCCGGTGGATTGTCTGCCTGCGGCTCCTTCTGCGGCTCTGGCTCATTGGTACGAAGCACCTGCACTTCCACATCAAAAGGCAAGCCATTCTTCTCTCCTGAGTAGAACGCTACCGTTTCCGAATGGTGCTGCTCTGGTTTCTCTGGCTCGTTGGCTGAGATTTGCTCCACATCTGCCATGACCTGCGCTACAAAGTCACTGTCACGCTGCGGTGCATCATATTGGTGGTTGAACAAACTAAAGCTGCCATCAACATAGGCCGAAAGCTGTGCGCGAGCATTCTGGCAGGAATCGTAGTAGCGGTCGCTCTCATCCAGACTGTCTATGTAGGTGGTCAGCCCCGCCAGCATCTCCGCAGCCTTGTGCATATCCGAAAGCTGTGCGCGAATGGCGGGAACTGCTTCATAAAAATCCACCTGTCGGGGATAGGGACGTGGAATATCATCCGGTGCATTGTAGAAACCATGATAAATAGATTGCGCCAAACACGCCCGTTCATACTCTGGTATCTTAGCGATGGCATCTTCACCGGGAAAGCGCTTCTGGGCGATCAAACGCTCATAGGTCTTGACCACATTGGGGATGGTCAATTTGACCTCATCATACCGCTTGCGGGCATACTCCCGCTGATAGGTCAACCCCATGCGGGTTTTTGTATGGTCGTACCCATCGCATGCCCCTCCGCTGTATTCTCCAAAACGGTCTTTGATGAACTTCTGATGTTCCTCAGCCGTATGGGGATAGCAGAAATGAGAGTAGACTGCCAGTCGGCTTTCCACACTCTCCTGCAAAAAGAACCGGTCGATCTCGTCCTGCGTGATGAACATTTTGCACTGCCGCAGGAAATCCGGCTGAGCGGTGAAACTGCGTTCCGGGTAGGGTAGTCCATCCAGCACGATACCGATCCGATGAAGGTTATAAGAAGATGGGACAAAACGCATCATACTGTGATTCTGCGTATAGGCGTTCAGAAAAGCGTGGTACTCCGCATCCAGTATGGCAAGTCCGTCTTCGCTTTTTGCAAAGGCGACCATATCTGTGTCCAATTCCGGATAGTCCTTGCGCTGGTCATGGATGGCACGCGTATGAGGAAATAACCCAAGTGCCCGTCCTTCTTCACTCAGATCGCGAGCCGTCATCAAAAGGGCGTCTGCCATTTCCCACAGTACCTTATCCGGTGCCTGCTCCAGCTCTGCCGCAGACAAATACGTCCCGGCTTCCAGCAGCTCTAAAATTCGGGCAGACGCGCGTTCCCATGATACTGTCGTGCGCTCATATCCAGTGCGAACACTGTTTCCCTGTGCCAAATGGATGCCATCCTTCATGAACCAGACCGCATACCTGCGGCCTTCATACTCAATGCCGCGCCCGTTCTCCTCGCCGAACTCCCGACGCAAAAATGCGGTACATTCCGCTTCCGGTCGCTCCCGCATATAGAACACAGCAACACGATAAGCGCTGCCATAGCTGTTTCCAGCTGTGTAGAGCACCTGATCCTTGACCGCCTGCGGAATCTCCTTAACTGGGAACAACGCACCGGACGACTCGTTTTCCAGCACTTCATACATCGGTGTATTGCCGCCCATATCGAACAAAGCTAGCTGCTCTGCCATGACAGGCGCGTTTTGCAGTCCCAGCTTGATTTTATATTCGCCGCGCTCGATCAGTCCCTCGGTCATCTCCGTAACCACTGCCCATGAAAAAACGGACTCCGAGGTGCGGGAGAGATAGCTGCCCTCCCACATCAGAAGTCCGTCCGGTTCGGCGTGGTAGCCCACCCGAATCTCATTTGTACCGGCGAGGACTTCCACCCATATATCGTTGTAGCTGCTTTTTAAGAATTCCGTGCGCTGGGCGAGATCGTGATGGCTCTGGAAATAGTCAAATATGTCCTGCCGTGTGTGCTTGCGCCCACTGTCATCCAGCAGGATCGCTTCAATCAGGTGCGTATCCAAAAACGCCGGAAGCATATCACTTCCGGCGTTTCCGTCATCGTCGTTCAGCTGTAAATCAAGTCGTTCAGTACCTGTTCCTCCGCTGTGTGCTTGAAGTTGTTCATCAGACCCACCCAGCGCTGCGGGTCGTTCTCCTTCATCGTCTCCGTCACGCCCTCTGCCTGCGCCAGCTGTGCCACGGTCTGCGCTACCATCTTCTGCGCGGTCTGCTCGATCTCCGCCAGATGCTCCGTCAGGCGGCAGGTGGTCTTCAGATTGGTGTACAGCACCCGCCGGTGCTTCATCAGGTATTGCCGCCGCAGCTCCGCGTATTTGCCCAGATGGACTTCCGGTTCTGCCGGCAACATCAAGTTCGGCAGAAGAAAGCCGTCCTGCATCCGATAGGTGATCTCCATAAATTTCGCTCCTCTCTGTATCAAATGCTTTCTCTGTATCTGCATCATAACGGTTTTTGCCGTCCTTTGCAAATAACTGCTCCCGCTGCGCCTGCATCACCGTGCGGCTGATCTCCCGCAAACCCATTTCTGCAATATCGCTGGTAGCGATACCCAAAGCATTGATGACAGCCGGTGTGTTAAATTCATAGACATGACCAAATTCATCCGGCGAGAAATAATCATCTGCCCGCAGACCCAATCGTGTCATCAGCATATAGGCTACACTGACTTCGAGTGCATCCCGATAGAACACTTCCAGATTGAGGTCGTCCAGTTCTTCCAGCAGACTGTCCTCGCAGCAGTTCTGCAAATCATGCAGATAGTCCGGAATATTATCAATCACTGCATTGTGGCTGGCAGAACGCACGGCTTCCGCCAGCGTTTCTTTTTCGGCAAGGTCACCGAATGTATTCTCCAACGTTTCAATTACTGCTGGTTCAAAGGCTGCGTCCATCTTCCAAATAGGCAGAGGACGGGCGCGTCTGGTCTCGTGAGTATCTGATACATCGAAATAGAGCTTGAGCAGGCTCTTTCCATCGTCTCCAAACACGGCGATGCTTTTGGCTCCCCGGTTGACCCAGCGCCCAAACTGCTTGTTCCAGCGCTCCATCTCCAGAACAGCGGTTGCATCCGGACGCTGCGCATAAATCAGGATTTGCTCGTCAAAAGGGCATTTGTAGTTATAGCAGGCAGCTCGAAGAAAGCCTGTCCAGCTCTGATAATTGGCGGTCACACGCCGTAATGTCTGGTCATACAGTTCTGTGATAAGCTGAAATTTGGTAGGCAAGAGAACACCTCCTATCGCTCCGGCTCTGTTCGCTTTTTTGCCCGGGGCTTCAAATCCTTTTCCTGCTGCTTAGATGCCCGTTCAAACTTTTCCCTCTGATAGCAATACATATAGAAATTATAATCACCTTTGACCGGTGTACAGCGCAGCATATACACATACTGCTTTGTTTCCATCATGAACCCGCAGGAAGGCGTTTCGGTATTTTGAAGGGCACATTGATTTTGATACCAACCACAATACCGCTTCATACTGTCCAGATCTTTCAACGGGGAATAGGGCTGCTCCCGCAGCCAATTCACTGTGCGGTCAATATCCATCTTGAATTCCGGTGTGTTCAACACATCACCCTGATGCGGCCACCATGTGGTGTAGAATTGATGCCCACTTCCAAAATCACCGCGCAGATGCCCGATACATCCAGCAACCTTATCCTGCTCCTCATCCTGTGAGAAATAAAATTTGTGCAGCGTCATGTCGTTTACACTGTAAAAATCAATGATGTCTTTTTCGCTGACCGGATATTTCTGTTGAAATTCTGCCAGAGTCCGGCAACCATTATCCTGATACACAATATTATCAAAACTAAGATCGACACAGCCGCTGATCGGGAGCTGGATCGGTTCCCGTGTCAAAACCGTTCCGTAATAGTTGACTAGGATACTGCGCGCAAGTTCAACAGGATCGCCCCAATCCTCATCACTGTGGCGGATCTCATAACGGTACACATCCTTCGGCACAGTGGCGCGGTTGATGCGGCACTCTGTAAACAGGGCTGGTTTACCAAACAGAGTGACCTCCTGATACTTCAAGCTTCCTGTATGATACCGGCTCATCGTTCCTCACCTCGATCTTTTCGCTCTGTCAGCCGTGCCTTTTTAGGCGCTGACTGCTCCTGTAGGAGTTCCGCTTCCTCACTGATCCGCTTGCCAAAGTCTTCGATCGCTCCCAGCTTCGTGGTGCAGTAGTGTCCCCAGAAAAAGTTATCCGGATCGTTTTTCACATTTGCCTGCCATGTCACATACGGTGCAATCCGGCTGCTCAGGTTTTCACCGATGACAAAGCGGGCATTTCCTACGGTCAGGCTCTCGATGATGGCGTAGCCCTGATTGACCTGTTTTGCTTCACTCATACTCAAACCTCCTGCTTGTTTTACTGAGCCGAAAGAAGAATATTCTTTTCTCGGCTCAGTGTTTTTTCTCTCTTTCGGCTTAGTTAGGAAAGGGGATTGTAAGGGGGAAACCCATGGGAAGGCGCAGCACGGCTTAGCGCTCCTGCTGCCGGGACTGCCGCTTGTGCCAGTCCTCCAGCAGCTTGACGATGACCCTCTGTTTTTGTGACGGCGTATAACTTCTGGGGAAATATTTCGCCAGCACATCACCCTTCAGAACCAGCTTGTCCTCAATTGGCTTTTCCTCGGTCATGATGGCGTCCATAACATTTGCATCCAATTTCCCGTCCTGACTAAACTGCTTGAGCCGCCGTGCCTGATTGAGATTGGGCGTACATTCCTCCCGTTCAATGGCTTCGCAGAGCATCTTCTGTTCCGGCTCGGTGAGATAGGAAACCTCTACTGCCGCATTGAATGCCATGGTCTTGTTGTCCACACGGTCTAACAGGTCTGGAACGAGGTAGGTCAGACGGATGTAGCGTTGGATTGTGCGGGCACTTTCATTTACCTCTCGTGCCATAATCGCATCGGATCGAACGCCAATTAAATCTGTGCCAACTTGGCGCATATTATCCTTTGGTCGCCCAGCCTGCCGCTTCATAGCATCCAGCTTCATCTTATAGGCAAAGGCTTTCTCTGAGGGAAGCAGTTCTTCGCGCTGTAAGTTGCTGTCCACCATGAGCAGGATGGCGGTATCATCGTCCATATCTCGCACGATTGCGGGTATCTCAGTTTTTCCCGCCAGCAGACTGGCATGATGACGGCGGTGTCCAGACACGATTTGAAAAGTGCCGTCATTTTGTGGACGTACCAGAATCGGAACCAACACGCCCCGTTCTCGAATACTCTCCACGGTCTCAAGCATTTTGTCATCGTCCAGCACCTTGAATGGATGGTTGGGGAAGGGAACCAGTTGATCCAGTAGCAGGCTTTGCACACGCTCCTGTGCATCTGCCTGTCGCTCTGCATCGGTCTTAAACAGGTCATCGTAGCTGGCGATCTGAATGTTTTTCGCGGCACTTTTCATGGCTCAGCACCTCCTTTGTAAATTGCTCATAAGCTTTCGCCACTGCGCTGCGGGGTTCGAAGCTGAATATGCTGGCACCCTCTGCGCTCATTTCCGCTGCCTTGATGCCGCGTGGGATTTCGGTATCATACACGCGGATCGCTTTGCCATAGGCATCCCGCACCAGCTGGCTGATTTCCTTGGAGAAGTTCGTGCGGCTCTCTACCATCGTAATCAGGATGCCGCTGATCTTCAGGTTGGCGTTCAGCTGGCGCTGTACCTTGCTTACCGTGCGGAGCAGCTGTTCTAAGCCTTTTACGGGCAGATAATGAGACTGCATCGGAATGATGACCCTGTCTGCCGCAGTCAAGGCATTGAGCGTTAACATCCCGAGTGACGGGCTACAATCCACAAGGATATAGTCATACTGCCGCTTGACCTCATTCAAATAGGTTCTAAGTACGGTTTCGCGGCTCATGGTATTCACCAGAGAGACCTCCAGACCGGACAGCTCGATATTCGCCGGCAAGAGATCCATTCCTTCTTTGTGGTGCAGGATACCGTCCTGTGGCTCAATCGGCCGGTCTGAGATGATGCGTTCCAGTACGGTAGCCAGCGTTGGGGAAAGCTCATCTGGCTGCTGCCATCCCAGCATCTCAGTCAGATTCGCCTGACTATCTGCGTCGATGAGCAGCACACGCTTGCCTTGCCGCACCAGTCCCGCACCCAGATTGACCGCTGTCGTGCTTTTTCCGACGCCGCCTTTCTGGTTTACGATTGCTATGGTCTGCATAATACAATCCTTTCTGTCCTAAAAAATAAAAAGCAGAGCATTTTTTATACAAATGCTCTGCTTTCTCCGATTGCTCGCTTGTCGTATAATGTATTTTTTGAGGAAACACTATGGTAGGTATCATGGACGTACTCACACATGGGTAACGGCTCCGACCAATTTGCCATTCTGAATAATTGGGCTGCCGCTCATTCCCTGAACAATGCCACCGGTCTTTTCCAGCAGCACAGGGTCTGTTACATGCAGCATCATAACGCCGTCCTCTCTGCCAACCTTTATGATTTCCGCCTGATAGTGCTGCACCGTCTTTCCCTCTACGTTCGACCAAATCTCGCAATCACCTGTCTTTACTTCTTCAGGTTTTGCCAGCAGCATTGCTTGACCGTTTTTATAATACCTGTCATCGGTCAGTACGCCAAAAATACCGGTATCCGTATTTTTTTCAACCGTACCCATATCCTCTTGCAGATTAAATTCCCCCTGCAATGCCCCTGGCTCTCCTGCTTGACCACGGTGCACGTTGGAAACCGATGCCTCCATCAAACTGCCGTCTGCCAACGGTACCAGCACACCGCTTTCTCCGTCACAAATTCCATGCCCCAGAGAACCATAGGCACCTGTATCCGGATTTACATAGGTGATGGTTCCGATTCCCGCCATTCCATCGCGAATCATAACACCCAGCCGATATTTTCCGGCAGTATCCTGTACTGGTGTAATTTTACAGGCTATGGTCTTGTCGGCTCTGCGAACCTGTAACAAAATTGGCTGTCCCTCAGATGCTGCCACCTGTTCCTGCAATCCATCATTGGTATCGACCGGTTTTTCGTTCACCGTCAAAATGATGTCCCCCGCCTGCAATCCTGCACTCTTTGCTGGACTGACCTGTCCCACCGAAGTGGTTACAGGGTCTACCGATGCAATCATAACACCATCGGCATGCAGCTTAATTCCTGCTGCACGTCCAACTGGTATCAAAGCATCTGCCGCAAGCGCAGAACCACAACACAATGCTAAGGTCACTACGGCCGCACCCAATCGCGCAGCCCATTGTTTGCGTATTCGCATATTGCGTCCACCTCCTCGCTGTTCTAGTATGCCGCATCTCAAGTAAATTACAGCTGCCCAATGCTGGCAGTATCGGAACAGACAGCAGACGGAGGTAAATTTTATGGATATCTTTTGACAGCCTTTCCTCAAATCAGGAACAATCTATAAAAAGCGCCTATCCTTTACAGATAGACGCTTTTTCTATCAAGCCAATACGTCAATGATGTGATTTGACGGGGGTGGTACGGCAGCCGCCATGCTCTCAATAAGCTGCATTGCATTTGCCTGCTCCTGATCCATCGTCTTTTTCATCAGGGAAATGCTCATTGCATTCTGTAAATTTGCCTGACTCATGTTGATGCTCATCGCAGCAATCGAAGATTCGATACCCATAAAATCAACTCCTTTGTAGAATTATCGACCAATCTTTCTCAAATCAAAAGTGTTGTTCAAAAAATTTTAACTATTTTTTTGAGAAAAAAAGCACCTTGGGAACCAAGGTGCTTAATTGTCTTACGCCTTGCCGTTGCAGCCCAGAACGTTAATCAGCTTATGGGTAACCATATCCTTAACAGCCTGACGAGCCGGCTTCAGATACTGACGCGGATCAAAGTCTGCCGGATGCACTGCAAAGTGCTCACGGATTGCAGCAGTGATTGCCAGACGAATATCAGAGTCAATATTAATCTTGCAAACAGCGCTCTTTGCAGCCTCACGCAGCATCTCCTCCGGAATACCAATTGCGTCCGGCATTGCGCCGCCGTACTGGTTTACCTTTGCAACAAAATCCTGCGGAACAGAAGAAGAACCGTGCAGAACGATTGGGAACTCCGGCAGACGCTTGGAAACATCTTCCAGAATGTCAAAGCGCAGCTGCGGCTTCTGACCCGGCTTAAACTTGTAAGCGCCATGGGAAGTGCCGATTGCAATGGCCAGAGAATCCACACCGGTTCTCTCAACGAAATCCTGCACCTGTGCCGGATCGGTGTACTGATGGTCTGCCGCAACAACGTCGTCCTCAACGCCAGCCAGCTGACCCAGCTCACCTTCTACGGTAACGCCATGTGCATGTGCGTACTCAACAACCTGCTTTGCAATTCTTACGTTGTCCTCATAAGGCATTGCAGAGCCGTCGAACATAACGGAGGTGAAGCCACCGTCGATACAGGACTTACAGATCTCAAAATCAGAACCATGGTCCAGATGCAGAGCAATCGGGATATCCGGGCACTCCTGAACAGCAGCTTCTACCATCTTTACAAGGTAAGTATGGTTTGCGTATGCACGTGCACCCTTGGATACCTGAAGAATAACCGGAGCCTTCTGCTCCTGGCAAGCCTCAGTAATACCCTGAACAATTTCCATGTTGTTTACATTGAAAGCACCGATTGCATAACCGCCGTGATATGCCTTCTTAAACATCTCTGTCGTACTAACTAATGGCATTTTGATTACTTCCTTTCACAAATCTATTTTAGCTCCGTCGAACCAAAATATTCTATGAATATTCTACCAGTAAACCCTGTCAAAATCAAGTCCCATGTTTCCCAAATCCTTTCTTTGTCGATTCGATGAATTTTAGACGGAAAAGAAATTGATTTTTGGCAGACAATATGATATGATTTTTTTGTAACAAAATACCTGTCAAAGGTTATTTTCAACATTTAGGAGGTTTTTTCTAATGAGTGAACTGAAGGGCGCTTGCATCATCGGTCAGTCCGGTGGACCTACTTCTGTCATCAACACATCTGTTCTGGGCGCAATCGAGACCGCTCTCGACTGCCCATCTATTACCCGCGTTCTGGGTGCTGCACACGGTATCCGCGGCGTTTTAGATGACCAGCTGCTCGATATCGACAAGGAAGACCGCGAGGAGCTGAAGCTGCTGCGCTATACTCCATCTTCCGCACTTGGCTCCTGCCGCTATAAGCTTGCAGATCCTGATGTAGACGATACCGACTACAAGCGCATCTTGGAAATCTTCAAAAAGTATGACGTTCGTTATTTCTTCTACAACGGCGGCAACGACTCCATGGATACCTGCAATAAGATTTCCAAGTTCATGATGAAGTCCGGCTATGAGTGCCGCGTCATGGGAATCCCGAAGACCATCGACAACGACCTGTTCGGAACCGACCACTGCCCCGGCTATGCTTCCGCTTCCAAGTATATCGCGACTTCCTGCATGGAAATCTATCAGGACGCTCGTGTATATGACACCGGCATGGTATGTATCGTTGAAATTATGGGCCGTCACGCTGGCTGGCTGACTGCTGCTGCCGGTCTTGCAACCGCTCAGGGTGCAGGTCCTGACCTCATTTACCTCCCGGAGACCGACTTTGACATGGATAAGTTCATGGCTGATGTCAAAAAGGTTTATGCAGAAAAGGGCAACTGTCTGGTTGCTGTTTCCGAGGGTATCCACTACGCAGACGGCACCTTCGTTTCCGAGGCAAAGACCTCTGCAACCGACGGCTTTGGTCATGCACAGCTGGGCGGTCTTGCTGCAATGCTGGCAGACAAGGTAAAGAGCGAGCTTGGTGTTAAGGTGCGTGGCATTGAGCTGTCCCTGCTCCAGCGCTGTGCAGCACATTGCGCTTCCAAGACCGACGTAGACGAGTCTTACGCTTCTGGTAAGGCTGCTGTTGAAAACGCTGTTGCTGGCAAGACCGACTTTATGCCGGGCTTCAAGTGCACACGTGACGGCGGTTACAAGTGCGAAATCGAGCTGCTCCCGCTGTCTCAGGTTGCAAATACCGAGAAGAAAGTTCCGCGTGAGTGGATCAATGCAGAGGGCAACGGCGTCACACAGGCATATATCGACTATGCGATGCCGCTCATCGCTGGCGACAATGTTGGACCAAAGGAAAACGGTCTGCCGCGCTTTGCAAAGCTCAAGAAAATTAAGGCTGAGGCTTAATTTTTATCTGAACGACAAAAACCCTGAAAGATACATCTTTCAGGGTTTTCTTTTTGACATTCCGCTCATACTTTTCATGTTACAGCGGCTTTTCTAAATAAATCATATCGCGCAATAGAATGCCATCTTCTATGATCAAATGGTCATAGTTGCGGGTGAAAAAGCCAATTTCCCGTCCACACACTGTAAAACCGCATGCCTGATAAAATCCCAGCTGCTTGGGAGATTCTCCCGTTCCCACCCGCATCGTATGGGCAGAGCGTTCCCGACACTTTTCACACAGTTCCATTAAAATTTGCTTTCCAATTCCCTTTCCCTGATAGGCAGGCGCAACCGCAAAATTTTTTAGTTCATAGATTTCCTGTGACTGCCGTACCAAAACGGCAACCCCAATTACCTCTTCTCCCTCATACGCTGCATACATCGTGCCGCGCATCAAATAGCGATCAATCATACTTTCCTGCTCGTCTGCCAGAAGCAGCAAGGGCAGAAAGCGTTTTTTATCCGTCGGAATCCACTTGAGCTGCACAAATATCCCTCCTAATAGAAAGGGCGTCCGCACGCGGACGCCCTTTTTCAATCTGCTTTTATTTGCCCTGTAAGGTCTTGGCAAAGCTGTCCTTCAAGGTCACGATTCGATTGAATCGCCCATCTTCCTTATCCTTGATAAAGTATCCCATACGTACAAACTGCATGCGTGTACCTGCTGGAACCTGTGCAATAGACGGCTCCAGCTTACAGCCTGTCAACTGCTTGAGGGAATCCGGATTGAGGAAATCCAGATAATCCTTGCCCTCTGGCACATCACCTGTATTCTCCAAAGTGAACAGATTTTCATAAAGATAGCACGATGCGTCTATGGCATGCTTTGCAGAAACCCAGTGAATGGTACCTTTGACCTTGCGGCCATCTGCTGGCATACCGTTTCCGGTTTCCAAATCTGCGGTACAATGCAGTTCCACAACTTCTCCATTATCATCTGTAATCACTTCATTGCACTTTACAATATATGCCCCCATGAGACGCACCTCACCGTCCGGCTTGAGACGCTGGAACTTCGGAGGCGGCACCTGTGCAAAGTCGCTCTTTTCAATATACAGCTCGCGGGTAAACGGCACATCACGGGTTCCCTCTGCCTCATTCTTCGGATTGTTCGGAAGTGCAAAAACCTCCTCCCGCTCCTCCGGATAATTTGTAATGACCATCTTGATAGGCTCGGTCACAGCCATACGGCGGAGTGCGGTTTCGTTCAGCTCCTCACGAATACAGTGCTCCAACAGGCGAATGTCCACCAGAGAATTCGCCTTTGCAATTCCCGCACGACGTACAAAATCCAAAATGGAGGACGGCGTATAACCACGTCGGCGCAGACCGCACAGCGTTGGCATACGCGGGTCGTCCCAGCCCTCTACATGGTGCTCAAAGACCAACTGGCGCAGATAGCGCTTCGACATGACTGTATTGGTTACATTGAGGCGTGCAAACTCACGCTGCTTTGGGTGATGCGGCAATGGGCAGTTATCAACGACCCACTCATACAGCGGACGATGGTTCTCAAACTCGATGGAGCACATGGAATGGGTAATCCCCTCCAGTGCATCTTGTATCGGATGTGCAAAGTCATACAGCGGATAAATGCACCAAGCATCGCCCTGACGGTGATGATGCGCACGCACAATGCGATAAATTGCCGGGTCACGCATATTCATATTGCGCGATTCCATATCAATTTTTGCACGCAGCGTCTTGGAGCCATCTGGGAACTTTCCTGCACGCATATCCTCGAACAGCTGGAGGTTCTCCTCCACAGAACGGTCCCGATACGGGCTGTTCTTGCCCGGCTGCTTGAGTGTGCCGCGATACTCACGGATTTCGTCCTGTGTTAAATCACATACATAGGCTTTTCCTGCTTTAATGAGAGATACTGCACATTCATAGCAGGTTTCAAAGTAATCTGAACCATAGAAAATGCCACCATTTGGCATTTCACCAGTCAGCCACTGGATATCCTCCTGAATGGATTGTACATATTCATCATCTTCACGGACCGGATTGGTATCATCAAAGCGCAGGTTGAACTTTCCACCATACTTCTTGGCAATCGACCAGTTGATATAAATTGCCTTTGCCGAGCCAATATGCAGATAGCCGTTTGGCTCGGGTGGAAAACGGGTATGAATCTGCTCATGCAGACCTGCTGCAATATCTGCATCAATAATATCTGTTAAAAAATTTTTGACCTCTTCCATAACTTCAAAATAACCCCCTCTGGTTAAACTTTACAATGCTTACAGAGCAGCAATACAGCGATTGAGCCGTGCCTCTACCTGCTCTTTGCCCATAATACGCATAACACTCTGCATATCCGGTGCATTCTGGCGGCCTGCGACTGCGACACGCACCACCATAGAGACATCTCCAACATGTCCCTTGTACTGCTCCGGATTCTGCTTATACGCCTTCGTTTCTGCTGCAAAGCCATGGGCTTGTGCGATATGCTTCATCTTTTCAAAGAAATCGTCCGGCGTATCGTCCACACAGAACTGGCTCTGGAACGCCTCCAAAATTGCTTTGGCATCTTGCTTTGTGACATGCTCCGGCATGGTATAATCCGGCACAAACAGTTCGTCAAACAGAAAATCCATATAGGGCTTTACATCAGACCACAGTGCCAAATCCTTACGCGGCTTTTTTCCTCCGCGTCCAATTTCCAAAAATGCGCGTGTTTTTTCCGGCTCACGCACAAAGAGCTTATGAAATTCCGCATCATTTTCCTGACTCCACACACAGACTGCATCATAGACCTCCTGTGCAGACATGCGGGAAATGACATTTTTGGAAACATCTTTGAGCTTATCAATATCAAACAGCGCACCCGAACCACTCATCTTCTTTGTCGAGAACGGGAAATCATTCATCGGCTTGTCCGGATTTGCGCGGCGCCACTCCTCAAAATTGGAGTTTAGGAGCGTCATCAAATACTCCAGCACAGAAGGTGCCGGATACCCTTGCTGTTTATAGAAGGTGAGCGCAAGCTCTGGGTCTTTCCGCTTGGAAAGCTTGCGCTTTGTTCCTGTTTCTTCGTCAATTTTCATGAGCTGTGCGGTATGTGCATACTTCGGCGCCTTCCAGCCCATTGCACGAAACAGCTGCAAATGTACAGGCAGGGTTGCAAGCCATTCTTCTCCGCGCACAACAACGGTTGTGCCCATCAAGTGGTCATCTACTACATGGGCAAAGTGATAGGTCGGAATACCGTCCGATTTCAAAATGACAACATCTTGGTCATTTTCGGTGACTTCCATCTTTCCCTTTACCAAATCATCGTGCTTGATTTTATGCGCAATACTTCCCTCTGAGCGAAAACGAATGACATAGGGAGTTCCCTTGGAAAGCTCTGCCTCAATATCCTCCATCGGACGGTCACGCCATACGGCGTACTTGCCATAGTAGCCAAAATTCTCCTTGGCAGCCTCCTGCTGGTCACGCATCGCAGACAGTTCTTCTTCCGTTGCAAAGCATGGATATGCCATACCCCGCTGCACCAAAGACTTCACAAAGGTTTGGTAGATTTCCGCGCGCTGAGACTGTCGATAAGGACCATATAATCCAGAGTCTCCCTCTAAGGTTGCGCCCTCATCAAATGGCAGCCCAAAAGACGAAAATGCGTCAATAATGGTCTGTACGCCGCCTGCAACCTCTCTCTTTTTATCCGTATCCTCAATACGCAGATAAAATACACCGCCCGACTGATGTGCCAGACGTTCATCTACCAGCGCACCATACAGATTTCCAAGGTGCATAAAACCGGTCGGACTGGGTCCCATACGCGTAACCTTTGCTCCCTCTGGCAATTCACGCGCCGGATACTGGATATCCTCCGGCTGCTTGGTGACCTGCGGGAACAGCTTCTCCGCCAACAAATTATAATCCATGGTATCGCTCCATCTCTGCAATTCAAAAATGATCTCTGCTGTCATTTGATACAGCTGAGATTTATTATCTTATATTTTACCATAAATATACCAGAAATTGCAAGGCACATACATTTGCTTTCCCTTCCGCATTTTTGACTTCCGGATTCTGCGACAATTTCACTATATATTGAGAAAAGTCTAAAAATATGATACAGTAAAACCAAGAGATAAAATTAGAATCGACCAATCAAAATAGAAACGATTTCTTGATTGCAAAAAAGATGTTTAGAACGATCAATCCGGCATTATAAGGTGCTATACATCAGCCAGAAAAACAAAAGGACAGGTGGGAGAAATGGAAAAAAATGAAAAACGATGGAGAAAGAAAACCTATAATCAGAAGTCTTGTTACACGAGGGCATACAAACTTTGCAAAGCAATCCGAGAGGGAAAAGATGTGACAGAGGACATTGCAAAAATTGAGCCATATCTAAAATATTACTGCAAAGAACGAAGAGAAACGATGCAGGAGCATTGTTGTTTTGAGTTTGAGGAGTTTATAAACCCACAAGATGCACTATATGATATCAGTCCTGCTATGAAAAAATACTGGGACAGCGTTTATCCGCTGCTGGAAATACCGGAGAGCAAGTATAAGGCACTTCTTCGTTTTGTCAATGCCTACCAAAGATGCTTGGGGATTCCTCATACAGAAAGCATTCATATTTTGAGAGAGATCGGTTGGACACCAACAGACATTATGGCAACGTATCTGAAAGGGCGTTTTGGCGGTCGTATATTCCCCCTGTCCCCAGATGTCGTGGCAAAAGCTGTGCAGGAAGATATGGATACAGCGATACATCTGATGGAAAGGAAAGGCCATGATGGCTTGTTTACCCATGGATATAGTATGTATCATCAATTCTGGTGGATTGATTTCATGTATCTTTTTGTGAAATATGAGGATCGTACTTTTTTGACAACACAGCACAAAAGCAAACGTCTGTGTAAGCATTGTGCAGAAGTTCTGGCAAAATTAGAACAGGATATGGCAAAGCACGAAGAGATACAACCATGGACTGACCTGCCCGATTTCTCGGTTTTTGAAGGTGCTATACTTACACAGCGGCACTTGCTGGCATCTGCCGCAGGTCAGCGTTTATGCAAAGGAAACGATTGGGATTCCTATGTAAAATCTTATCATCTGATAGATGAACAGCATGGATATGGTGCGGCACTTTGTTTTGACGCATTGTTAAAAGGACCTGAATACTATAACAACGAAACAACGGTAAGAGAAGTGTGTTTTTACCGCTTTGATTGTTTTATGCCATTTGACCATGTACCGGAAAGCTGGAGATGCCTTCCAACAGAACTGCCAGAGGATTTTGTAAGAAAGGCATATCGTTCCTTTTATAAACTGGCAGGATTGGAAAAAAAGAAATCGTAACTTTGATGTTGTCAGATCAGTCTATGCAATGATAAATTAAAATTCAAGGAATTGAGTTAATCGCGCCATATGGCTTGATTATAATTACAAAGATAAAAACGCAATGTGCATTGAAAAATGTGCTAGAGCTGGTAGGTAGCCCAGCCGTCCTATGCTATATAGGGTAAGTAACCTGCCCCTCCGGGTTGTCCATTCTTTGTTGAACAATTATTTTAGGAGGGATTCTCATGGACAAAGTAAATGGAAAGCTGACAGTATATTTTGAAGAACCATTTTGGGTAGGAGTATTTGAACGCTTCAAAGAAGGTAAATTATCTGCGGCAAAGGTCGTATTTGGCGCAGAGCCAAAAGATTACGAAGTGCTGGAATATATTCAAAAATATTATTTCAGTTTGAAATTTAGTCCGGCTGTTGATATGGTTGTAAAAGATGCAAAAAGGAATCCAAAAAGGATACATCGTCAAGCAAAAAAGCAAATGAAGGAAATAGGTATTGGCACAAAATCACAACAGGCATTGAATTTACAGCGTGAACAGAACAAACAGACACGTAAAGCGAGAAACCGCGAGCAAAGAAAAGCGGAAGAACAACGACTGTTTGAATTGAAACAGCAAAAGAAAAGAGAAAAGCATAAGGGGCATTAACGCCCCTTATGCTTTTTTTAAGCTTATCGAGCAGATTTCAGTGAATTTTTCACAAAAGTTACCTAGAGAACGCGTCCTGTATATCTGATTCTTGATATGCAAGCCATCGTCCTTATTGATTATTCGAGAAAACATCTGCAACCTCGCTAATCGTTATATATGCCTGATGATCTATCTCATGTACAAGCTCTTTCATTTTGACCACTTGATAACGATTTATGATAAAGTAAATCATGCTTTTACTTTTATTGGAATACCCACCTTTCGCGTCTAAATATGTTACGCCGCTTCCAAAAATATCAATCAATTTTGTGCCAATCTCCTCCGGCTTCTCAGTAATGATAATCGCACACTTAGCTCTATCAATACCATCTACAATATAATCAATCGTCTTTAATGCTGCAATATAGGTCACAATGGAATACAAGGGCAATATCCAGCTATCCAGTACAATTCCACAAATAATGTATAAAATCACATTATAAATCATAACAAATGTTCCGACCGTCATACCCAAGCGTTTGGCAAAAATCACCGCCATGACCTCAATACCGTCCATGGCTCCGCCAAATCGAATGGCAAGACCACTTCCAATACCCGAAATTACACCTCCAAACAGTGCGCAAAGCAGCAAATCTGTTCCCGCCAGAGGAGAAGCCAAGCTGACATCAATCGGCAATACATCGGTAATCAGCCACGAAGAAACCGAATAAATGCAGACCACATAGATTGCATATATCGTAAATCTCCAGCCTTGCTTTTTTAATCCAAACAGAAAGATTGGAATATTTAGCACAATGAGAAAAAGAGAAAGCGTCAAATACGTGGGGGTTAATTGATCCAACAGCATCGAGGTTCCCGAAATACCACTATCATACAGTTTGACAGGCATCAAAAAAATGGTGATTCCAAACGCATTCACAATGCCCGCCAAGGTGAGCATCAGTATGTTGACAAGCTGTAATTTATTTTGTTTCTTCATTTCATCAATCCCTTCATCTCAATTGTTTTTCATCGCAATATATTTCAATTCTCACAAAAATAGGACTTTCATTTTTTGTCACAGCAACCGCAGACACCACCTCTATTGCTCCGGACGAAATTCCGGCAGGTTGCATGACTTTGCCCGAACAAGCTCTATCGCTTCTTTGCCGGTCATGTGTTCTATTTCCAGCACAAACATACACAACGGTTTCCACTCCCGTGCAATCACCTGCTGACGATTTTCTTCTGTATCATTTGGTGAATACTTGATTGCCAATGCGTTGATTGCGCTTTTTATTTCATCTTCCTCTGTGAGAATATGCGCTTTTCCAAATACAATGACGCTTCTGAAATAAGTTGTATACTCCTCCGGAACGATTTTGTCCTCAGAAATCACACAAAATGATACCTTCGGCTGTCTTTGAATGGCATCTAATTTATGTCCGGCTTTCGCACAGTGAAAATAAAGCTTATTGTCCCTATATACATAGTTTAACGGAATGGCATAGGGATAATCATCGTCCCCCTGCACAGCCAATACCCCCGAAGTTCCCGCACGCAAAATCTCTATACTTTCCTCTTGGGATAACAACTGCTGATATCTCCTCATCTTTCTGAACATGGTTATCATGCCTCCTAAAATAAAATGATAGAACGCAGGCGCATTCAAAGCCCCGTCCCTTTCTCAAAATCACAGCCCGTTTCCACCACAGTCCCGCGATATCTTCAGAACCCTGAAAACACAAAAGCAGCGAATCTAAAAAGATTTGCTGCTTTTCATGGAACTCTGTCAAACTTAATGAGGCAGACTTCCATTGCTATGTGTATCTGCTCGCCAACAATCAGACTGGTTGCTTTCTCACAAAAAGCATCAAGCAAAGGTGTCTAATGTACGTCCGAGCATATCCTGTCTGGCTTGCTGTGCAAGCTCCTGACGATTATCCTTTGCCGTTGTCGTGCGTGTTGTACCGCCTGAAATGTAAACATCACCACATTCCGGACAGATACTGGTATGAATCGTGACAGACTGCTGTACAATCTTTCGGTCTTCCCGCTCTGCTCGCGCACGTTCATGGCTGACATGCTCCATTTCGTGCCCACGTACTGCAGTCGCTGCCTGCTCAGGTGTCAGGCGTGTTGCGGTCTTAAAAGACACGCCAGGGTCATTCGAGCCGTCCTGATACTTTCTGTTTTCACAGGTCTGACATTCGGCTTCCTGCATCGTCTCATAAGGGCTATCTTTTTCTTCCGCCTTTGTACGAACACCCGCTGCTTCCTCTTGTCCTGCGGCATCTTCTGGATATTGAATACGACCGCGTACTGCCATTGCTACCGGATCGACCCCCTCACGTATCGGGGGAAGGGCAGTCCCATGCACCTTGGGTACGACAACACCCATGTTGGTATCACGTCCAGCCGCACCAACCGCCGGTACAGGCGTGACCGGAGGCACCGAACCGGTTTGAGCCGCTGCGCTGACCCGTGTCGGATACAGACGCGCACACGCTGCTCCATAACAATTTGTCGAAGGAATTCCCATCATTTGTGCTCACCTCCCTCATCAAAAAAGCACCTTATCTTTACTTTTAGTATATCCCATCTTTTTCGGCGGCGCAAGTGTTTTGAAGACTTTTGTGCGCCATATACCCTATAAAATCCTCACTTCTCTCTGTAACAAAAAAATCCTGACCTTCTTCCGAAGGTTCAGGATTTTTTCTCTTGTACTGTGTTACCCGTCCGCCTCATGCTCGATTCGATTGACCTGATAACACAAGGTCATCAGATTATCTGAGAAATGCACATTTTCGACCGGTATGCCAAGATTTTCCAGGTGCAAATCCTGTCCGGTAAAATTCCATAATCCTCGAATTCCATGGTCAACCAAATCACGCGCAATCTGCGGCGCACAGGCAAATGGCACGGTCAGCACGGCAATATCCGGCTTATGCTGGTCCACATAGGGATAAAGCTCGGATACATCACGCACTGTCACACCATTCACACCCTGTCCGATTACCAGTCGGTCACTATCAAACGCACAGAGCAAACGAAATCCATTGCTATCAAAGCTAAAGTTTTTCAGCAATGCGCGTCCCAAGTTACCCACGCCAACCAATACCGCTGTGCGCTCCTGCTTGAGTCCCAGAATCTCCTCCAAGCCCTCGCACAGCTTGTCGATGCTATAACCATATCCCTGCTGTCCAAATCCGCCGAAGCAATTAAAGTCCTGACGAATTTGAGAAGCAGTCAGCCCCAACATCTCTGCCAGCTTGCGTGAAGAAATCCGCTGTTCCCCCTCAGCCTTCAGTTCAGACAGATGTCTGTAATACCGCGGCAAGCGCTGGATTACCGCGCGGGATACACTCTGCTTTTTCCCCATTCGGGAACGACCTCCTGTTTTCGAAATCCTTAAAGTGAGGCAATCGTTTCCAGCACATAATCCGTGAATTGCTGTGCTGTTGCGCCAGTATCGCGACCTGTAATAACGTATTTTTTATGTTCAAACATACAAATATCCAGTGCACGATCCAGCTTATCTGCCAGCTCCAGCTCCCCAATGTGCTCCAAAAGCATCACAGAAGCACGCAGGACAGAGGACGGGTCTGCATACTGTGCACGTCCCTCCTGCACCATACGGGGAGCCGAGCCATGAATTGCTTCAAACATCGCATAGCGCTTGCCGATATTGGCAGAGCCTGCTGTGCCAACCCCGCCTTGAATCTCAGCCGCTTCATCGGTAATAATATCGCCATACAAATTCGGCAATACAAACACCTTAAAATCACGGCGGCGCTTTTCATCAATCAGCTTTGCGGTCATAATATCAATGTACCAGTCATCAAATACGACATCTGGATACTCTTCTGCAACCTTTTTGCAGGTATCCAAAAACTTGCCATCGGTTGTTTTGATGATATTTGCCTTCGTCACGCAGGATACGCGATTTTTTCCGGTTTTATGGGCATAATCAAAGGCAAGACGAGCAATCCGCTCACAGCCCTGCGAGGTTGCAATGGTAAAATCCACAAACAAATCCTCATCAATCTGCACCCCCTGAGAGCCAACCGCATAACCACCCTCGGTATTCTCCCGATAAAATGTCCAGTCGATACCAAGCTCCGGCACTTTTACCGGACGCACATTGGCGAACAGGTCAAGTGCTTTGCGCATTGCCACATTGGCAGACTCGACATTCGGCCACGGATCACCCTTGCGCGGCGTTGTAGTCGGTCCCTTCAAAATGACATGGCACTGCTTGAGTGCTTCCATCACATCAGGAGGAATGGCACAGCCCAGCTCGGCACGGCGCTCAATGGTCAGTCCATCAATGACACGGAATTCCACCTTGCCTGCCTTGACCTTGTCTGCAAGCAGGGTCTCCAGCACATGCTGTCCCATTCCGGTAATCATCGGTCCAATCCCGTCTCCGCCGCAGACACCAATCACGATTTTATCGAGCTTTTGATAGTCCACAAAATCGGTCTGCTCTTTCATCGCCTGAATCCGAGCGAGCTGACTTTCTACGACCTTCTCAAACTGTGCAATGGCTTTTTCCGATAACATACTGCATATCCTCCCTTACTTCTGCTTTGCATAATTGAGTGTACCGCCCGCAAGCAGTGCACCACGCTGACGTGCGGAGACATCACAATCTGCAAAAAATGTCCTGCCGCCGCAAACAACCGTGATTTGCTTTCCCTGCTCAATTTCCTCACGCACATGCGGCAGAGAAATCACATCACCCAGACTGACGGTATCGTAGTCAGAAGCATCGGCAAAGGTCAGCGGAATGATGCCGGAATTTACAAGATTGGCTTTATGAATCCGCGCAAAGGATTTACAGAGGACTGCGCGCACCCCTAAGTACAGCGGAACCAGAGCGGCATGCTCACGCGATGAGCCCTGTCCATAATTGGCACCACCAACGATGATGCCGCCGCCTTCAGCCTGACAGCGTGCTGGAAACTTCGGGTCTACATGGATAAAGCAATAATTGGAATAATGCGGGATATTCGAGCGATAGGGCAACAGCTTTGCGCCCGCCGGAAGGATATGGTCGGTTGTAATATTGTCCTCTGTCTTGAGTACAATCTTACCGGCATAGCTGTCCTCCAGCGCATGTCCCAGCGGGAAGGGCTTGATATTCGGTCCGCGGCGCACCTCTACCGTTGACGGGTCCTGTGCAGGCGGTACAATCATGCTGTCATCAATATCAAAATGGTCGGGCATTTCAATCAAAGGTGCTTCGCCCAGAGTGCGCGGGTCGGTCAGTACGCCTGTCAGCGCAGAAGCGGCTGCAACCTCCGGCGAAACCAAATAGATTTTTGCGTCCTGTGTTCCCGAACGTCCCTCAAAGTTGCGGTTAAACGTACGCAGCGAAACGCCTGCCGATTCTGGAGACTGTCCCATACCAATGCAGGGACCGCATGCACACTCCAAGATACGCGCACCTGCTGCAATAATATCCGCCAGTGCACCATTTTTTGCCAGCATGTGAAATACCTGCATGGAGCCCGGGCTGATGGTCAGCGAAACATCTGGGTGAATATGCTTCCCCTTCAAAATCGCAGCGACCTTCATCATATCATAATAGGAAGAATTGGTGCAGGAGCCGATGCAGCACTGATTGACCTCGATGGGTCCAATCTCACAAACCGGCTTGACATTGTCCGGCATGTGCGGCATGGCTGCCAGCGGTACCAGTGCATCTAAATCGACAATATATTCTTCATCATAGACGGCATCTGCATCAGAGGCAAGCGGCTGATAGACTTCCTCACGCCCCTGTGCCTTCAAAAAGGTGCGTGTTATCTCATCGGAAGGAAAAATTGAGGTCGTTGCTCCCAGCTCTGCCCCCATATTGGTAATGGTTGCGCGCTCCGGCACGGACAAGTCCTTGACCCCCTCACCGGCATACTCTACGATTTTTCCAACGCCTCCCTTGACGGTCATCTGACGCAATACATCTAAAACGATATCCTTTGCCGCAACCCACGGTTTGCGTGTGCCTTTGAGCGTTACGCGCACCATATTCGGCATTGGAATGTAATAAGCCCCGCCGCCCATTGCAACGGCAACGTCCAAACCACCTGCACCAAACGCCAGCATACCGATTCCTCCACCGGTTGGGGTATGGGAATCTGAACCAATCAACGTCTTTCCCGGTGCGCCAAAGCGCTCCAAATGTACCTGATGGCAGATTCCATTGCCTGCCTTGGAATAGTAAATCCCGTGCTTCTTGGCAACTGTGCCAATATATTTATGGTCGTCGGCATTTTCAAAGCCCGACTGCAAGGTATTGTGGTCAATGTATGCAACCGAACGCTCGGTTTTCACCTGTTCCACTCCCATTGCCTCAAATTGCAGGTAAGCCATTGTACCTGTGGCGTCCTGAGTCAATGTCTGGTCAATGCGCAGTCCGATTTCCTGCCCCTTGACCATTTCCCCATCTACGAGATGTGCCTTCAGGATTTTTTCTGCAATCGTCATTCCCATAATTCAAATCGCTCCTTGTTTTTGTCCCTGACGCGATTTTTTTGTATCGCGCCCTGTATTTTTCAAAAATACAGCAAAATTTCGGCTTCCACAGCCTTCTCCACCACAGCATACAAGCTCTGGTGCCCATTTCATTGTGTTACGACTTTAACAATCTTAAAAGCCTTCTTTATTGTACCCCATTCAGAGACAATTTTCCAGCACTATTTTTTCTATCAGCGGATTTTCCTGCAAACTTCTTCACTGATTTCTGCGGTTGCAAAGGCATTCTGGGCAGTCGTTCCCAAATGTCCTGCCAGATATTCATAATATGCCTGTGCGCCAATCATCGCGGCATTGTCTCCGCAAAGAGACAGCGGCGGCAGGAACAGAGAGACCTGTTTTTCCGCTGCCATGTCTGTGAGCGCTTTGCGCAGCCATGAATTTGCTGCAACACCGCCTGCGCAAACTACATTTTGTACCCCCGTCTGTTCCACGGCATGTGCAAGTCTGGGCACAAGGGTATCGACAACCGCCTGACAAAACGATGCCGCAAGATTCTGCGCGTTCAGTGCCTGCCCCTTTTGCTCTGCATGATGTGCCAGATTGATGACCGCTGTTTTCAGCCCCGAAAAAGAAAAATCCATTGGGGAATCCTTTACATGACTCACCGGCAGCGGATAGCCATGCGGGTCTCCGCCCTTTGCCATGGCGTCGATTTTCGGTCCGCCCGGATATCCGGCACCCAATACACGTGCTACCTTATCGAAGGCTTCTCCGGCGGCATCATCACGTGTCCCGCCCAAAATCTCAAACACGGTATAGTCCTGCACCAGAACAATCATCGAATGTCCGCCCGATGCCACCAAGGTCAAAAACGGCGGCTTCAGCTCCGGATACTGCAAATATGCTGCGGCAATATGCCCGCGAATGTGGTGCACCGGAATGAAGGGCTTGCCCAGCGCAAACGCAAGAGATTTTCCAAAATTTGCTCCCACCAGTACCGCACCAATAAGCCCCGGCGCACAGGTTGCCGCAACAGCGTCCACTTCTTCCTTGGATATCCCCGCTTCATGCAGAGCCTGTTCGGTCACACGCACCACTGCCTCCATATGTCCGCGTGATGCGATTTCGGGAACGACACCTCCATAAAGCGCATGGGTTTCCACCTGAGAATCAATCACATTGGAGCAAATTTTTCTCCCATCTTCAATGACCGCCGCTGCTGTTTCATCACAAGACGATTCAATCGCCAAAATTTTCATATCATTTCTCCATCTGCCGGCTGAATCTGCCACGTCATCAGCAGTGCATCTTCGCTCGGCGCACGATAAAAGTTTTTTCGCTGTCCAACAGACACATAGCCCGCTTTTTCATAGAGCGCAATGGCAGGCGCATTGGAAACCCGTACTTCCAGCGTCACAAAGGCAAGTCTTTGTGCCACGGCACGGTGCGCCAGCTCCTGTAAAAGCAGGGCTGCGATGCCCTGCCGCCGGTGGTCGGGACAAACCGCAACATTGGTGATATAGCCCTCGTCCAAAACCGTTTGACAGCCCACATATCCGACCGGTATCCCGCCGGCATCTAGTGCCACCAGAAAAATTCCCTTTCCCAGTTCCTCCTGCAAAGCCGCCTCACTCCACGGTGCATGAAAACACGCCCGCTCGATTTGTGCCAGCTTTGGGATATGGGATTGCTGCATAGATACGACCTGATAATTCATTTGCGCTTCTCCAAATTTTCAATCAGCGCCGCCACATCATCCTTGAGCTGTGCGGCACAGGCTCGATAGGTTTCCAGCGTGCCCCCAAATGGGTCTGCCACGTCCCTCGCTGCAAGCGTAAAGACCTTATCCTCTGCCCACGGAAATTTCTCGACCAGCCTGTCATAATGTGCTGCTGTCATACATACCAGATACAAAGCCTCCCGCACAATCTGCTCGTCCAGCTGTCTTGCATGATGTGCGGTCAAATCAGCTCCATATTCCGACGCTGCAAGAATGGCATTTTCTGATGCAGGCAGTCCCTCATGAGCAAAGAGTCCCGCAGACTGTGCCTGAAGTCCGGTGCGTACCTGTCCGTTCATTGCCCGAAACAATCCCTCTGCCATTGGGCTGCGGCACGTATTTCCTGTACAAATAAAAACAATCTGTTCCATGGTCATTCCTTCTTTTTACTTGGTCTCATACCAACTGTGTCCAATCTTGGCTTCTGCCAGCAGCGGTACTTTAAGCGCGACTGCATGCTCCATTTCCTCCCGCAGCAAAACGGCAACCTGCTCCGCTTCTGTCTTTGGCGCCTCAAGAATCAACTCATCGTGCACCTGCAAAATCAGACGTGCACCGCTTCCTTCGCGCTTGAGCCGCTCCCAAACGCGCAGCATGGCAATCTTAATGATATCTGCTGCCGTTCCCTGAATGGGAGTATTCATCGCGGCACGCTCTCCAAAAGAACGCAGATTAAAATTTTTAGAGTTCAACTCCGGAATGGTACGGCGGCGTCCAAACAGTGTTTGCACATATCCCTTTTCCCGTGCAAACTGCTTCATCGACTCCATATAATGATGTACCCCCGGATAGGTCTCCAGATAGTTCTGGATAAAGATTTCCGCCTCTTTGCGGCTCACCCCGATATCCTGTGCCAGCGAGAAGTCTGAAATGCCATATACAATGCCGAAATTGACCGCCTTACAGCTTGAGCGCATCTGCGGAGTGACTTCGCAAACCGGAACCCCATAGACCTTTGACGCTGTGGCTGCATGAATATCCTGTCCCTGTCGGAAGGCATCAATCATCGCTTCATCTTCTGCGATATGCGCAAGCACACGCAGTTCAATTTGTGAATAATCGGCATCTACCAATACCTTATCCGACTCTGCCACAAACATACGGCGCAGCTCACGCCCCAGTTCGGTACGCACCGGTATATTTTGCAAATTGGGGTCTACCGAAGAAAGACGTCCGGTTGCGGTGACTGTCTGCTGGAAATGAGAATGAATCCTGCCATCTGGCGCAATCACCTTGAGCAACCCATCTGCATACGTGCTTTTGAGCTTGGTCAGCTGTCTATATTCCAGTACTGCCTGTATGATTGGGTGATAGCCCGACAATTTTTCCAATACTTCTGCATTGGTGGAATAACCGCTCTTGGTCTTTTTGATAACCGGCAGCTCCAACTCACCAAAGAGCACCTCTCCCAACTGCTTGGACGACTGAATGTTAAAGGTATGCCCAGCCGCTTCATAAATCTCATCGGTCAGCGCCTGAATCCGTGTGTCCAACTGCTTTCCAAACAAGCGAAGCTGGTCTGCGTCTGCTTTGCAGCCGATGTGCTGCATTTCTGCCAACACCGTCATCAGCGGCATCTCGATATCAAAAAACAGCTGTTCCATTTGCTGCTGCTTGAGCTGCTCCGCCGTTTCCAGATGAATTTTTTCAATTGCCTGCACGCAGACCGCCATGGCTTCCAGCGCGTCCTGTCTGCCTCCCAGCGGAGAAAATGCGTCCTCAGCCGCAAGATTGGTTTGGGGTATTTCCTGATTCAAATACGATAATGCAACCCGTTCCAAATCATAATCCGATTCGGTCGGATTTAACAGATATGCTGCAATGCTGGTGTCAAACCATGCGCCTCCTGCCTCATACCCACCAGCAAGCAGCTCTGTATAAACGGGCTTTGCATCATGCAGGACAAGACGGATTTTTCCACTGAAGATTTCTTGCACAATTTTGTCAAAATCCTCAACCGAAAATGTATCGGCGCACAAAAGCCATACCGTGTCGGCATGAAGGAGTGCAAATGCACCCAGCTTGGGCGCGGCAAACACAGGCACATATTCTGCCTGCTCCAACCGTGCGAGCAGTTCCATCGCCGTTTGCAGGTCTGACACCTCCTCACGGGGCAGCTGTTTTTCCTGCTCCGAAAGTCCGGTCTGACTGAGACCAAGACGGGTCAAAAAGGTCTTAAACTCCAAGCGTGTCAAAAGACGGTACAGTGTCTCCGAATTCATGCGGGCTTCCGGCAGCGCATTCATATCTATGGGCAGTGGGGCATCTCGGCAAATTGATGCCAGCCAATAGCTGTCCCTTGCCGCCTGTTCCCCTTCCACCAGCTTATTGTGCACCCCCTTTTTGATTTCCGGCGCGTCCAAATTGGCATACACACCTTCCAGCGTGCCAAATTGATGCAGCAGATTCATTGCTGTCTTTTCCCCAATACCGGGAACACCTGAAATATTATCGGAGCTATCACCCATGAGCGCCTTGAGGTCAATGAGATGAATTGGCTCAAACCCGTACTCCTCCCGAAATATCTCCGGCGTGATATCGCGGCTGGTGTCCTTCCGCTCCTTAGACGAGACCAGACGCACCGTTGTCTTGTCACTGACCAACTGCAAACTGTCACGGTCACCTGTAACGATAAGACAGGTATCCCCCCGCTCCTCTGCCTGTCGGCTGATGGTTCCAATGAGGTCATCTGCCTCAAATCCAGCAAGCTCACAGCGAATGAGTCCCATCGCATCAAGAACTTCTTTCAGTACAGGCATTTGTACTGCCAGTTCATCTGGCATACCCTTTCGGGTTGCTTTATATGTGTCAAATTTTTCATGACGAAATGTTTTTGCCTTGACATCAAAACAAACAATGATACGGTCTGGTGTCTGCTCGTCCTGCAAGCGAAACAGCGTAGACAAGAAACCATAAATCGCATTGGTTGGCAAGCCTTCGTGGTTGTTCAGCATGTGTACGCCATAAAACGCGCGGTTTATGATGCTGTTTCCATCAATCACCATGATTTTCATTTGGAGAACCCTCCATCGCTTTCATTATTTCTCTCCTATTATACGGCAAATCACGCCACATTACCAGACTTGCTGACAGACTGACGAAAACGAAATCCAACACTTGATTCATTTTATAGTTTTTTGTGCACTATATATAAAAAAACTTGAAAAGCTGTCTGAAATATCATTGTTTATATTGGTATCCTGTGCTATATTGTAACTACTATATGACGCTTGATATTTGCGAGCTTCCACACAATTTATAATAAAAGGTATCTAACACATGAAATGTCCATTCTGTAATCAAGAACTACAACACGGGGTCATACAAAGTATGAACGGAATTTTCTGGCTGGAGTCTCCTGTAAAATTTCCAAGAAAGCCATCTCAGAAAAATGCAGAGCACATTTCTGTTTGCGAGGGGATTCGGGATATTCCATATATCTATGGATATCGGTGCTTCCACTGTAATTGGATTCTCATACAGCCCCAATAACGGGCACCTATCAAAAGGTATTTCGCTTTTCCCGCCCTGCTCAACTTTTCCCCGTTTGGTACTTGCAATTGCATACAAAGTGTGCTATATTGATACTGTATTGAATGAAGATACTGTGAAAATGCGATGAACAGGAAAGTATCCGTATCCATTCTCTCTCAGAGAGCAGCGGTCGTCGGCTGAAAGCCGCTGTGTCAGAAGCTGCGGAGAAGTTCGCCTGTGAGCAGGAACACTGAACCTTTTCCAGTAAGTGTTTCCGTCCTTCTCCACGTTACGGAGCAATAAGCGCGCGGAAATTATTCCGCGAAGCTAGGTGGTACCACGGAGCGTCCAGCCTTCGTCCTAGTATGGGACGAAGGCTTTTTTGTTTTCCAAATCCCCACATACACAGCGATTTGTTCGCTGCATCAATCAACGCATTTGCGTGACAAGGAGTGTTCTTTTATGAAAGCACAGCTCGAATCTATCCTCGAGCAGGCACAGGCTGACCTTGGTGCGGTTTCCTCAATCCGCGAGCTTAGCGATGTCCGTGTGAAATATTTGGGTAAAAAGGGTGAATTGACCACAATCCGCAAGGGTCTGCGCGATGTTTCTCCGGAAGACCGTCCGGCAATGGGTCAGCTCATCAATGATACCGTCAGCCAGTTGGAAGCTGCTCTGACAGCGCGCAGCGAGGCGCTGGAGCAGGAAATGCTGGCACAAAAGCTTGCAAGCGAAACCATTGACGTGACCATGCCCGGAAAACCTCTGACCATAGGCAAAAAGCACCCGCTCAATGTGGTTTTAGACGAATTCAAGGAAATCTTTCTTGGGCTTGGCTTCTCGATTGCAGAGGGTCCCGAGGTTGAACTTGACCACTACAACTTTGAAGCGCTCAACATTCCAAAGGATCACCCTGCGCGTGATACGCAGGATACCTTCTATATTTCCGACAATGTCGTACTGCGCACCCAGACTTCTCCCATGCAGGTACGTACCATGGAAAAAAAGAAACCCCCGATTCGTATCATCGCGCCTGGTCGTGTTTATCGTTCCGATGCCGTTGACGCAACCCACTCTCCGCTGTTCCATCAAATCGAGGGACTGGTTGTAGACAAGGACATTCGCATGAGTGACCTCAAGGGAATTTTGGAGCTATTTGCAAAGAAGCTCTATGGTGATGATACCGTAGTCCGCTTCCGTCCGCACCACTTCCCCTTTACGGAACCATCTGCGGAAATGGACATTCAGTGCTATCAGTGCCACGGTGAGGGCTGCCGCCTGTGTAAGGGCGAGGGCTGGATTGAAATTCTGGGCTGCGGCATGGTGCACCCGCACGTTCTGGAAGTCTGCGGCATTGACCCCAACGAGTATTCTGGCTATGCCTTTGGCATCGGTCTGGAACGCATGGTCATGGGTCGTTTTAAGATTGATGATATCCGTTTGTTCTATGAGAACGACGTTCGTTTCCTGCATCAGTTCTAATGTTACTGCAAGTTTATTATCCATATTGGGAGGAACAGAAAAATGAAACTGCCTCTTTCGTGGCTGAAAGATTATACCAGCATTGACGGAATCTCCTGTAAGGAGTATGCTGCTGCGCTCACCATGTCCGGTTCCAAGGTTGAGGGAATCGAAAATCTGAGTGCGGAAATCGACCGTGTTGTGACTGCCGAAATTCTGTCTGTGGAAAAGCACCCAGACTCTGACCACCTGATGATTTGTCAATTAAACGTCGGACAGGAAGATCCTGTCCAGATTGTAACAGGTGCACCAAATATCACCGCTGAGACCGTAGGGCGTGTATGCCCCGCTGCACTCCATAAATCTACCTTGCCGGGCGGTGTCAAAATCACCAAGGGCAAACTGCGTGGGGTTGCGTCCAATGGCATGATGTGTTCCTTTCAGGAACTTGGTCTGGACCTCGGCTGTGTGCCATACGCCTGTGAAAACGGTATCCTGCTCCTGCCAGAGGGAACGCCTGTCGGCGTGCCGATTCAAGATGTTCTGGGACTGAACGAAGATGTTGTTGAGTTTGAAATCACATCAAACCGTCCGGACTGCCTGTCCGTGATTGGTCTGGCTCGTGAAACTGCGGCAACCTTTCGCCGTCCATTTGCCATCAAAGAGCCAGTCGTGACGGGCTGCGGCGATGATATTGGGAACTATATTTCTGTGGGAATCGAGGAACCGGAATTGTGTTCCCGCTATTCTGCCAAAGTCGTAAAAAATATCAAAATCGAGCCTTCTCCGGCATGGCTGCGTGAGCGTCTGCACGCTTCTGGTGTGCGTCCCATCAATAATATCGTAGATATCACAAACTATGTCATGCTGGAATATGGTCAGCCCATGCACGCATTTGACTACGCCTGCCTGTCTGACGGAAAAATTGTAGTCCGCCGCCCGCGTGCCGGAGAATCCATTGAGACGTTGGACGGACAGCAGCGCGCCATCACAGACGAAATGCTTGCCATCTGCGACGGCGTGAAGCCGGTTGCAGTTGCAGGTGTCATGGGTGGTGCAAACTCTGAAATCACCGACCACACAAAAACTGTTGTCTTTGAGTCCGCTTGCTTTCATGGTGCAACTGTGCGCCTGACTGCAAAGGCGCTGGGTATGCGCACCGAGGCATCTGGACGCTTTGAAAAGGGTCTTGACCCCAGTCTTACCATGCCTGCCCTGCTCCGTGCGTGTGAGCTCATTGAGCAGCTTGGTGCCGGCGAGGTCGTTGATGGCATCGTAGACGTGTATCCCGGTGCACGTCCGCCCAAGACCCTTCCTTTTGAGCCAGAAAAAATCAATGCTCTGCTGGGTATCCACCTGACTGCGGAGGAGCAAATTGCCTATCTGGAGCGTTTGGAATTTTCTGTACACGATGGTGTTGTAACCGTTCCGAGCTTCCGTATTGATATTGACCGCACCTGCGACCTTGCCGAAGAAGTTGCCCGTATGTATGGATATGACAATATCCCAACGACCCTCTATGCAGGGGAAATGGTACAGGGCGAATATACCCCCAAGCAGCAGATGGAGCGTACCATTTCTTCGGTCTGCCGCATGGCTGGCTTTGATGAATCCATGAGCCATTCGTTCATCAGTCCAAAGTTTTATGATGCAATCAATCTGCCCGCCGATGATGTGCGCCGTATTTCAACCACCATCTTGAACCCGCTTGGTGAGGACTTCTCTATTATGCGCACCACGGTCCTGCCATCTATGCTGGATAATCTCTCACATAACCACGCCCATCGCAATGCGGCTGCCTGTCTGTTTGAGCTTGGCACCATCTATACACCAACCATCAAGGACGGAAAGGCAGAGCCGGAAATCCTGCCGCATGAGGAAAAAATCCTGACACTCGGCACCTATGGACAGATGGATTTCTTCCAGTTTAAGGGAGTCATCGAAGCGTTGTGTCAAGCGCTTAGTATCCCGGACGTTTCTTTCTCTGCGGTATCCGACAATCCTTCCTATCACCCCGGACGCTGCGCCGCAGTCTATGCCGGCGAAAATCTTCTGGGTGTATTTGGTACCATTCACCCACTGGTTGCAAAAAAATACGGCATACAAGGTGAAGTGCTCGCCGCAGAGCTTGCAGCAGATGCATTATTCGCAGCCACCGACCCTGTAAAGCGATACCAGCCACTTCCGAAATTCCCAGCTTCTACCCGTGATATTGCCGTATTGTGTGATGAGTCTATTCCTGTGGCAGCGCTCCAAAAAGCAATCGCAGCCGCTGCGGGCAGCATTTTAGAATCCGTTACCTTATTTGATGTTTATCAGGGAGACCAGATTCCGGCAGGCAAAAAGAGTGTTGCCTACTCCATGAGCCTGCGTGCTGCTGACCGCACACTCACCGATGAAGAATGTGACCGCGCAATGAAAAAGGCAATCACTGCACTCGAAACAGAATTTGGTGCGGTACTTCGCAGATAAAAGACTTTACTTTTTCGACGAAATGTATTATTCTATATACAGAGCTTTCATACAATCGAAAGGAGGCAGCCCAAATGCTCGATGGAACTAGAAAATTCAGTCTCGTAGACGACAAAAATACCGAGATGAAGCGCGTTCTGACTACTGTTTATGATGCCCTCAAGGAAAAGGGGTACAACCCGATTAACCAAATTGTCGGCTATCTTCTTTCCGAAGACCCCACTTACATCACAAACCATAACAATGCGCGCAGCCTGATTCGCAAAATCGACCGAGATGAGCTCATGCAGGAGCTTGTAGCGCATTATCTGCATAGTTAATCGACTGCATTTCAAAGTGCATCTGATGGTATAAAACCATCAGATGCACTTTTTATTCCCCAAAAGAACTTATAAGCAAAATACGGATTCTGATAAATTCAAAGTGATGGAGAACGATATGATAATTGTTAGTACGAGTACAGGAGATTTTTCTTTTCAATCAACAGATGATGTATCAAATTTCGTACAGACAGAAAAAAATTGTGAAATATGGATCAGTGGGACAGCGAAATACCCTTGTATGGCGATTTGTATCAATGGAAAATATGCGGCTGTCCATTATTTTCAAAATGATGCAGGTGATATGTGGTTATCCTATCATGAGAAAAATCAAAAAGAAGTGACTTTTATATCCGGTGAGGACGCATGGAAGCCTGATGTCAATGCAGTCATCAGGTTGAAATATGCGTTCTTATGTATCAGAGAATTTTGTGATACTTATAAAAGACCTTCTTGTATTCAGTAGCAATATAATTTCCAGTTTGCGGATATCTTTGATATCACAAAAAATCTGAATATTTCTCCCCCCTGCTTGGCTGATGGTTGAATCTGGTATTAGGTCTTATCTTTATATAGCTTGTTCTGTTTTTTTATGTCTATTCTTGACTATATGATAATACCATGTTATTCTTGAAAAAAGGGGGGTTGTCCTATGGCATTACAGACAATCAATCATATCGACCGGAAGACAAGAACAAAACAAACACTCTTAGCACATATACGCTCTATGGACCTTACACAAAACAACAAACTGCCCCGTGAGGAACAGCTTTGCCAGATGCTCGGCGTCAGCCGCGTGACGCTGCGCAGTGCGCTTGATGAACTTGTAGCTGAGGGTATCATTCTCCGACGACAGGGCAAAGGCACTTTTGTGAACCGCATCTGTATTGGAATGACCGCACCACTCAATCCCGCAATGCACTTGGGTGATATCATCAAGCGCAGCGGATATACCCCTCATATAGAAACGATTGGCTGGCAGCTTTTCCCCGCAACACCTGAGCTTGCTGAGGCACTTGGAATTCCAGAGGCATCTTCCTGCATCAGCTTCAAAAGAATGTTTTATGCCGATTCACAGCCATGTGCGTATTGTGACGATATTCTGCCAGCTGAAATCTGGGGAGATATCTCCATGCCAAACAACGAAGATTTGCTCTTTCAGCTGATTTATGAGCGCTGCGGACGCAAAGCTGCTTGGGATAAAATGGAACTTCAAGTATGTACCAGCGATTCCCGCCCAGAGCTTCATGTCTTTGGAACCCGTCCTCTCCTTATATTGAATACTCTCATTTATGATACCGAAAATGCGCCCCTGTTTTTTGCAGCGGAATATATTGATACCCAGATTTTAACACTCAGCCAAATCCGACAGCGAGAACTGGAATACATTTGCAAATAAAAAGAAAAGCAACAGCAAAGCGCTCGATTGTTCATCAAACAATCGAGCGCTTTTTTCCGTGCTGTCACACAAATATCGTTCGTAATAGTTCTTCCCGTCGCGGATAGGATACCTTACTGTGTTTTCACAAACCGCATCAAAATAGAAGCTACCTCCGCACGGGTTGCATTGCCCTGCGGATTGAGTCGATTATCATTGGTTCCACTAATGATTCCCTCTTGAACCGCCCAATTCATACCATCATTCGCCCAGTCAGACACAATGCCTGCATCAGAGAAATCCGCTGGAACTCCACGGACGGACGGGGAACCGGCATAACGATACAAAATAGATGCCAACTGTTCACGAGTGACTGAACGGTTTGGAGAAAACAAGGTATCCGTCATACCACTTACATAATTATTCCTTGATGCCCACGCAACAGCTGCTGCATAGTATTGATTGGCATCAATATCTGTAAATACAGATGCTGCATCCACTGAAGGCTGCCCTTCTAACCGATACAGCACAGTGGTCAACATCGCACGTGTCATCGGTGCACTTGGCGCAAACACGGTCGCACTCTGCCCCGACAGCATACCATGCGCAGACACAAAGTCTACTGCGTCTTTATACCAGTCTGCTGTATGTACATCATCAAAGGTTTTTGCAAGGTTTTCTATTTGGATTGTACAGGAGCTTTCCAGATTGAATATCACCTTTCCACTGTCATAATAGGAATCCATCAAAATCTTTTCGCTGGCATCTGGATTGACGAGCTTCGCCACAACTCCCATTCCTGTTTGTGTCGTGGGAAGTGCCACCTGTATCCCGCCGCTGATGTTCCCTGCATCTTGACCATTTTTTTCAATCTTGATGATATTCTGCCCTTTCTCATTCCTCTCCACAGAGACGACAAGCTTTTCACCATTGCTGCCTAAAATCTCTGTTTTCTGATTCGGTTCAATGACCGGTATTCCAGTCGAACCTTGATTGGTTCCAGATTCTGTTGTATCTGGTTTCTCTTGCTTCTCTGGTTTATTGGGCTTCGAGCTGCTTCCAGAGCTTCCACCTGAAGAACTGCCGCCTGAAGAACTGCCGCCCGATGAACCTCCACCAGAGGAACCGCCTGAATCAGATTTTACGGTAATGTCGCACGATGCCATAAATCCCCCCTCTTTTGTTCTGGCGGTGATTTTTGCCGTGCCTTCTCTGTGCGCCGTCACGTTTCCATTGCTGTCTACACTTGCAATCTCTTCATGGTCAGAGCTCCATCGGACTGATTTATTTTCAGCAGTATCCGGCTGTACCACGGCTTTCAGCTGCATTTGCTGCCCCGTCCGCAATTCTGCCGCTTTGGGCTCTACTGAAATACCCGTAACCATTTCCGGTGGTATCTCACCGCTGTCGTTATCCCGAATATTGATTTGCAAAGACATGTTATAGGAATTTGGAATTGCCGCATCAACCGATTCCAAATCCACGGTGAAATACTGTGTTCCTTCTTCCTTAAAATTATCCAAAGTTTCTAAGGTCAGTGTTTTCTCAATTTCATTTGGTTGAAACTCTAACACTTTGCTCTCTTGGGTAAAGTCTTCTCCGTGAACTGCGGTACCCGGATAAGATGCAACACGAATCTTTGCAGCCTGTGAGGAATCCCCAAGACGGCGCACCGTCACATCAATACTGCCGCCCTCTAAGACATTCAATTCACCAACTTCCTCAAACTCAAACATACCACTGGGGTTGTCACAATAGAGAAAGGCATCAATAATAGAAGCACGTCCTTGATTCGTTTTATTTTCCGGCTCAATGCGAACCGTATGTTCTCCATGCGGTAAATCCGGCGAGGTATATAAGACCATGCCCTTCATTGCCCCTGGGAACGGGTGCCTTGGGTCTGTTGTTTCCTCTGTACTGGCATCTACTCGAATCGGTTCTCCGTTGTCAATGGTAACCAGCAAATCTGTATTGTATTCCTTATTGATTTCTCTTGCTCCGCGAATGTAGAATTTAGAGCCGGTAAAAGTGATTTCCTTATAGCCCTGCTGCGAGAGGTAGGTGGCATCATTTTCAATATAATTTCGCTTGCCCTCGATATCCTTACGATTCAGATACCAAGCATCGGTACGATTGTCCTCCGGTGTTGAGGGAGTGCCTGTTGTCATGTCTTTATCGTTGATGACCTTCAATCCCGTCGGAATCTTATCATCTTTTTGTTCGACCTCTTTTGGCAGCTTATAAACACCCACATTATTGATGATTGGCACTGCATAATCACTGTGTACATGAATACGAATCTTATCCGCATTGACAACCGGACCACGAATCAGCTGCTTATATCCAATGACCGTTCCTTCTCCAAAATCCTGCCAGCCATTCGCCGTCTGTACCTCGACCGAATATTCATTGATTCTCTGCCCCAGAGGAATATATTCCTGCAGCTCAACGAGGTCAAATCTCTGCATACCGCCAAGGTCAATCTCAATCTCTGCCGTGCGGTCCTCATCATTCATTGTCCAGTAGGTATCATACGCCTCATCAAGTAGCATAGACGCTGCATACGCATCGTTATCATTACGAACCGTGTCTACCTTGGCAGAAACATTTTCCCCTCTTGCTAAATTTCTGCCTTCCCCAAAGGTCTGCTCAATCAGTCCGGCAAATCCCATGACATTTTCAATATCTGTTTCATGAAATCTGCCTTCTCGGTTTGGAGGAATGTTCAGCAGCATGACACCGCCATGCCCCACAGAATTCAGATAGCGTTCAAAAAGAACCTCCGGCGTTTTTACCTGATTGTCCTCTGCCTTGTGATAGAACCAGCCCGGACGAATGGAGAAATCCCCTTCCCAAACCGTCCATAGTTCGCCTTCTGGGTCATTAAATTCGACTGATTTTGCAGTACCGTCATTTGGAATCTCATCACGCAGCTTTGACCACATATCCTTATCAATTTCACCGCGTTCATTTCCCGGCCATGAAATTTCCTGCTTGTCTCCGCCTTGGAAATTGATTAACTCCTTCTCACCTTTTCCATTCAGCTCTTTTGCTATCTTAATCCATTCATGATAGTCGTATGTCTGCTCCTTATCTGCATTTTTCGCGCCGTCCAACCACAGTTCAACGAAATCACCATCACTGCCGTACTTATCATTTTCAAAAATTTCCTTGAGATGCCTTTCAAACAGCTTATTATAATCGTCATCTAAAGGATATGCATCTGGCGTGCCGCTTCCATTGCCGTAGGTGCCCTCTTGACCGGTCTGCATTTTTTTCGCCTTATCTTCGTATACGTCCCACGGAGACAGATACAGTCCCATGTCCATATCCGCATCACTGCAAGATTTTGAAAGTTTCTCTAAGATATCGACCTGCGCCTCAGATTGTTTCGTAGAATATTCATCTGTATGCCAGTTTCGGAAGCCATCATGATGTTTTGCGGTATAGATAATGCGTCCAAATCCTGCGTCCTGGAATACCTTCACCCACTGGTCTGTATCCAAGGTATCCGGAACCTGCATATGTTCTGCGGTGGTCTGTCCATCATTTCCCCATTCAATTCCATCTGCGTTGCGATAGGTATTGGTTCCATAATGCACAAATCCAGAAAGTCCCTGATGATAATAGTACATTTGCGCTTCACTTGGAGTTGCTCCCCAAGGCTTCGGGGCATCATCAGCCAATACATTGACAGCCGAAGCATTTGGAACAGCCGTACTAAAAAGTGCAAGTGCAAGACAACTTGACAACCATCTTTTTCTCATATTGTACGCTCCCTTTGCGTTTTTCTACGATTCCCCTTAAAATATCAGACAGACTTCCGTACATGGTGATTCTACATATCTTGAATCAGTCCATTTTAGCCAATCGCCGCCAACAAATCCGTGATATTCCCCAAGAGTTCCCTTTGATTATCCTCCATTGTTGTACAAATTTCCATTCTCATTTTAGATAAAAAAAATCATCATTCTTAGTGCTTTTATACAAAAACACCGCAAAATCCAAGGGATTTACCCTTGGATTTTGACAATTTTACAAGAATATCCGGTCAAAATGACCATTTTCAAAAGGTGACTCATACTCACCCTGTTTTCGCATCTCGGTGCCGCAAATATCCAACCGAAAGTCCGGTAAAGAGGACAAAAAAGCAAAGGCAGGAAATTCCAAATCCCAAAGGATTGGTATTTTGCGCTGTACTGTTATTCGCCTCCATGCCCAGACACAGCAGGGCATAAGGATTGAGCAGCGGATATCCCTTGCTGAGCATGGCAAGTCCGGAAATCCCGCCAAGCAGTGCCATACCCACCGACACCGCAAAGGAACGAATGACCAGCGCCAAAAACATCTGCACGGCACAAATGGTAATGCCTCCAGCAATCCCGCCCCCGATCCATTCCACAATTTCCTTCCAAGGAATCGTATCAGCACCAAATCCACAAAGCAAACCGGCTGCAATATACAAAACAGAGGTCCAGACAATCACGAGCGCTGTGAGCACCGCGGCATTTGCCAGCTTTGCCAGCACGAGCATGCTCCGATGAACCGGAGCGGTGAGCATCAGGTTCCAGTTATATCCGCTGTGCTCAAGCCGCCATAGGTAAGCACAATAAACGCCTATGACCAGCGGCAAAAAGAAATAGCACGAAAACAGGGTATGCTGTGTCCAAAGAGAATACCAACGGTCTTTCAAAATCGTTACATTTCCCAGATAGTTCACGGTTCCAAAAAAAGCCGGAATCAACGGAAGCAGAAAGAATGCAATCCACATGGGACTATGCCGCAGCTTGAGATGCTCCGCATGCCAAACAGATAAAAACATATTTCTACACCTCTTTCCTTGCAAGCAGCCGTCCGCCAACGAAATTCCAAAGCAGCACCGCCCCCACCGTGAGCGCAAATGCCAGCCAGTTGACCCTCAGATAGGCAAGCTCTAAAATCCGCGTATCCGGCTGCCAATTGACCATATAGACTAGGTAGAGCAGGCTGGCATGTCCCCAAGGCAACAGATATTGCAGCGGTTTTAGTGGAACGAACAGGAGCAAAAGTCCGATAAATGCACCGCCGCAGCCAATACAGAGCGCTATCATCTGGTTGCGTACCAGAACCGACAGGGTAAGCTGCACCGCAAAGATTTCCAAGGCAACGAACAGCTGAAATACAAAAAACAGCAGAAATTTCCCAAGATTCGGCTCCCCTGCATATCCAAGTACCTTGCCACAAACCAGCATACAGCCGGTTAAAAGCACTATGGACAACAGCAAATACCATGTTCCGCACAAAAACTTCGCATGGAACAAACATTCTGTGCGCTGTATGGTTTCCAGCAGTTTCCAAGTCTCTCCCTTGTGCTCTACATCTGCCAATCTGGAGGCAATCACCGCAGCCGTAACCGGAAGGATAATGGAATTCAATGCAGGAACTTGATATAAAAGCTCCATCCAACCAATTTGAATTTCGTTGGCAGACGGGTTTCGAAACGCCATATAAATCCACAGCACTTCAAACCCCACAAGCAGCAATGTTGTGAGCATCAGACCGCGCCGTTTGCTCTTCAAAAATTCCAACCGAAGTGCTGTTCTCATAAGCTCACCGCCCCACCCGTCAATTCTAGGAAAATTTCTTCCAAACTCCTTTTCCGCTCCTCCAGCCGCAGGACAGCAATTTCCTGATTTTGCAGCATTCCTGTGACAACCGCTGTTGTCCGGTCATCTAAAGGCGGCAACGTCAGCCATTCCTGATGCTGCTGAACAGATATTCCAGACTGTATCAGCCGTTCATACGCCAAGGCATTGTTTGTTGTGCGTAATGCCAAATGATGTTCACTCCGCGTATGCAGCTTTTCTAACGTATCCTGATAAACCAGCGCTCCATCTGCAATCACACCAACATGACTTGCCAACTGGTCGATTTCTGACAGCAGATGTGATGATACCAATACCGTCATTCCATACCGTTTGGGCAGTGATAAAATCAGCTCACGCATTTCCTGAATCCCTGCCGGATCCAATCCATTGGTCGGTTCGTCCAAAATCAACAGTTTTGGATAACTCATCAGTGCTGCCGCAAATCCCAGCCGCTGCTTCATGCCCAAGGAAAATTGACAGACACGCTTTTCCTTTTGCTGCTCCAATCGCACAATAGAGAGCACCTCTCGTATGTTTTCTTTTGGCAAGCCGCGCAGCTGCCGAATGATTTCCAAATTTTCTTCAGCTGTCAAATGTCCATAATAGGCAGGGGATTCAATCAAAGAGCCAATTTGCCGCAGCAGCGTCAAGCGATTGTTTTCTTTCATTTGCTTTCCAAAAACCGTGATTTGTCCGCTGCTCGGGCGTACCAGTCCCAAAATCATTTTCAACGTCGTGGACTTTCCGGCACCATTCGGACCCAAAAATCCATAAATTGCGCCCTCTGGAACATGTAAATCCAAATCCTTCACGCGCATCACAGTGCCATACTGTTTGCATAGCCCTTTGGTTTCCACAAGGTTCATATCACTCACTCCTTTGTTCTGTGCCTATTATAATCCACCAAGCTTACATCAGCCTGAATCCAGCCTTACATTTTCCTTACATTTGTCTCCTCTTCTGCCATATATCTGCAAACTATGGTATAATCGAATCGTCTCACAGGCGACTATGATACGAGATATTTCAAACAGCAAAGGAGGAATCCGCATGGAACAAATCCACACATACTCCATATTGGTTGTAGAAGATGAAGATGCACTGCGCCAAATGCTTTTCGATGTTCTGCACGAAGCAGCATTTACAAATATCATTGGAGCAGCGAACTGTGAGGAAGCCCGCACCGCTTTCCTCACCCAGCACCCGCAAGCGGTCATTTTAGATATCAACCTTCCCGATGGAGATGGATTTTCCCTCATGCAGGAAATGCGGCAAACGAGCAATATTCCAACCTTATTTCTTTCCGCACGAGATGCCGATGCAGACCGCCTGCACGGTTTGGGTCTTGGTGCCGATGACTATATCACCAAACCGTTTCTGCCGGACGAGTTGATTTTACGTCTCACTGCAATTCTCAAGCGTACCTATCACCTAACTGCAAATCCTCCCATTCTGACCTTAGGGCCGGTTCAAATCAATTGGGCTTCTGGTATGGTACATCACCCCAATCACCCTGACACGGCGCTGACCGCAAAGGAAACCGCACTTCTTCACAAGCTTGCAGACGAACGCGGCAATATTGTGACCATTGATGCACTCTGTCAGGCAGCTTGGCAGGACGGTATTTTTGGCTATGAAAACACCCTCATGGTACATATCCGGCGCTTGCGGGAAAAAATCGAGCTTGACCCTTCCAAGCCAGTCTGGCTGCGTACCATACGCGGACTTGGATACAAGCTGGAACGTGAATCATGAAAACCTTATTTCAAATTATCCTGCGCTATGCGCTGTCCGCAGTGGGCGTGCTTCTCCTGTTGATTGCGGTCAATCTCACGGCACTGGTGGGATATACCGCAAAAACCATGCACTCTGATTTCAGCCCGCTGGAATACCGAATTCGCGATTTTACCGAGGCGCTGACCCAGACCGAAGCAGGCTGGACGCTTCCCGAAGATTCCATGCAGGACCTTCGCAAAAATTACGCATGGAGTATGCTTCTCGACCCACAGGGACAAGTCGTTTGGTCCGACCGTCTGCCGCCTGCGCTCAACCATCGCTATTCTCCCGCACAGGTTGCTGCCTTTTCCCGCTGGTATCTGGCAGATTATCCTGTGTATGCCTATCAGAAGGGGGATTTCCTGCTCGTACTTGCCAATCCCCAAGGCTCCCGCTGGAAATATCCCGTGGAAATGGATTTCCGCACACTCAATTCCCTGCTCCAGCAATTCCCAATTTGGGTGATGTGTAATTTGCTGCTTGCCATTCTCCTCATTCTGCTAAGCAGTATTCGATTTTTCCGCTCCATTCGGCGCATTGCAGGCGGACTATCTGACTTAGCCAAGGAACAACCGGTCTCCCTTCCGGAAAAAGGACTATTCAAAAGCCTGTGTCATGACCTCAATCTCACATCGGTAAACCTACGCAGACAGCAGGAGCTGCTGAACCGCCGTGACCGCATGCGCACCGAATGGATTGCTGGTGTTTCTCACGATGTACGCACACCGCTTACCATTATCCTAGGGACGGCGGCACAGATGGAAACCGATTCGGAAAATACACCCGCATGTACAAAAAAAGCACAGACAATTCGCATACAGGGCGAACGGCTGCGCCGTTTGATTGAAGACCTCAATCTTGCTTCTAAGCTAACCTATGATGCACAGCCCTTACGCAAAAAAATGGTACTGTTTCCCGTTTTGATGCGGCAAATTGTCACCGATTTCCTCAATCAGCAGGAAACTTTAGCGTTATCTCTGACCATCTCACATGACTGTGAAGGAGTTCCAATCTGCATAGATGAAGCACTGATTGAGCGCGCCGTTCGAAACTTAATCGGAAACAGCATGATGCACACGCCGCCGGATACCGAAATTTTTGTAAATCTGCAAAATAAGGGAGCCTATTTTTCGCTCTCCATCTGCGATACCGGTTCCGGATATCCCGCATCTGTTCTGGAGTCCCTCAGCCGCCCGCTTGCCAATGAACTGCCATCACACGGGCTGGGGCTTCCGATTGTGCGGCAAATTGCCGAATTGCACGGTGGTACAACCACCTTTTTCAATTCTGCTCAAGGTGCCTGCTGTATTTTGACACTTCCCATTTCCGAAGCATGAAATAAATATCCCCCGGCAAAGCCGGGGGTATTTCACATGCGGGCAAAGCCCTCTGATCCTCGCGGACACGTCAAACGTGTAATACGATCTGCCAGCC
>JAGZIN010000022.1 GCA_018366195.1 Butyricicoccus pullicaecorum
CTTTTCAGCGTTGGGGAATTTTGGATTTTTTGCACCGGCAGGTCAAATTTATCTCAAGCATAATACTCTGTTAGATGCCAGCTTGGAGCTGGAAAAGGTGATTACCTTTGTGGCAGATAATATCTCGCTTTTGGTAGCGTCTGCGACACGGTTCATTGACGCATTTGCAGCAATTGGTTTCTCGGGGTTGCCGATTGATGCGGCGATTGATCAGGAACTGCTGCCAAAAATGTAAGATAGAGCTGTTGTGTATATTGTATGTTTTCTGGAATTTTTTTCATGCAAATTGGTTCTTGAAAAAATGGTTTCCTTGAATTATGATGCAGATAATAAGTGGATTGCAATCAATATAATTTAATGTTGATAGGATATTTGGAGATTATGTTGACTTTGATGATGCTCTGTTTCCCCGAATTTAACCTTATGATAAATGGAAGGAAAACAAGCATATTCAAACGATAGTTTACCTCATCTATTAGGCAGAGTTGATGCGAGCTTTATTCCAATCTGAACCACGACGTCAACACTTGTCAGAATTGGTGTAGGTTCATGAATCACCTGCGATTCAGTCTGTGAGAGGATATTTCATGAATCGAAAGATTATCTGGGTTATTTGTATTTGTTTGGTTTTAGTAAGTTTGATGACACTAACTTGCGTTTATATTTCAAGACAAAATTCTGTGCAAGAAATCGCATCGGAAGTGAATGGAGGTTTGGCAGAACTGACAGGAACTTTAGATGATATGGTTCGGGCGTATGATAAGCAGGACTTTGAATCCTTTCAAGCGCTATATTGGGAACTGATTTATCAAAAAGGGAGAATAAATGGGTATTGCTATGAGTTACAAAATTCAAGTGATTTCGAAGCAAAATATCCGAAAGCATTTTCGTTTTTGATGGAGTTGTCTGCTTTAGAAACAGACTTTGAGTTTCCGCAAGCGTGTTATAATACGGATAGTGTGGAACGAATCAATCTAGGAAGCAGTTTTTTGCATGATGTCATTCATGAGGGCGAGGAAACTCTGCCACTTGAAAAGACTTTGCGGAATCTGGAGGCTAAATTGGCTGATATGCACTAATATATCAAAAGTTTCAGGCGGTGCTTGTCCATTTGGACAGGCACCGCCTGATGTTATCCCTTCATTTGACGCAGATGCTGATAGGCAGTGTGCATCACACAAAGAAACAGGGTAATTTGTGCGGCAAGGCATAAGAGCAAGATGCTGCCGAAGATGACCTCGCTGCGTGCGAGTGCGCCAACCTGAAAGACACCAGATGCAGCGTAGGCTGGATAACGCAGAAGACCGGCACAATTTGTCCCTAATACAGCGTTTGCGCGAAAGACGATGAGTCCGGATAGTACAGCTGCAAAAGCACCGCTCAACAGCAGGGGGCGTTTTTGCGGCAGTTCTGGGTCGAAGCCCGTGAACAACAGAAAGGCAAGCAGAATCGAACTGCCGTCTAAGATTTGCTTGAAAAGACGAGAACCGGACAAGACCAGAGAAAGCGCTGGCATTTTCCAATCGGGCAGAGAAAGTGCAAGGGAGAGAATGACGACCAAACCGACAATCCATGCAGTAGGAATTGCCCAACGGAACAGCGCCGGAGCACCATGACGCACAATCAGCCAACAAATGATGAGAAGTCCCAGTGCAGCAAGCCAAATCGGCCAGAGCTTGAGCGCTGTTTGAGATAAAAAGGAGGCGGTACACCATGCTGTATATATGGCAGACCAGCCGCCCAACAGCATGAGCATACCATATAAAATTTGACGCAGTCCCTTAGGTGCGCGTGCAAGCAGTGTCCAAGGTTCGGGGATTTGAAAATGTTTGGCGGCAATCAGCCACACAAGTATGAGCAGCACAAAGATACCATTGGCACATAGGAGGTGCAGCCAATCCTGTGCAGGCAGAAACAGAGCCGGCGCGAGCAGGATTAAAAAGAGCATGGCACCGCGCCCATAAGGGAAAATCTTATCGGGCATTTTGCTCACCTCCGGAAAATCGAACAAATTGCCCTTGGTGAAATTGGGCGCGACCGGCAGGAATCACGCGACCGTCTGCGGTCAATGTGAGAGCGGGCAGACAAAAGTCTTGTCCAGACAGCAGGGAGTCCGCAGTACGGCACAGCGGCAGGTCGGGCAGACCGCCATGCTTTGCATGTGCGTCCATAAGCGCGCCGAGTGCAGCTCCGGGGATTTCTTCTGCAACTGCTTGTGCTTTCACAATGGCATCAGCAGGTACACCGCGCGCCACGGCAATGCGTAGGGTGAGGCGTACATCACTGCGCTTCAGCAGGGTTTGTACCAGAGAGGAAAAACCGTTTCTAGCAACGGTCTCATCTATGACGATGGTGCGTGCATGGCTAAGATAGAGCTGTCCGGCAAGCATTTGTTCAATTTCGGATAAGAGCTGTTCTGTGCTGGTTCCGGAGGCTGTCAGATAGACCGAGGCGGCGTTTCCCTCCAAACTGTCCTGCCGCACGGCTTCGGCGGTGAGTGTCAGTTGGTTTCCGGATTCCTGTGAAATGCTGGCGCTTAAAATGGGGAGCAAATCTCCTGCACCATGTCCAACACCACCGGTATAGAGTGCCAGACAGAGTGCGCCAACCAGTAGAAGAATTCGCTTCATGGTTGTTCCTCCTGATGAGCAAGAAATCGTTTGCGCGGCATTTCACGCCACGGTGCGCGTGTCCATGCATCGTCCAATTTGGGGTGTACACGTGGAATCAGGTTGAGCAGATAGGGGCAGTGGAAGGAACGGAGGGTGCAAAGATGTGCGATGGTCAGGCTCAGCCCCAAAAGCAGTCCATAAAGTCCGGCAGCAGCGCTTGCCGCCAGCAAAGAAAAGCGAAGCACCAGACCGGCAGATTGCAGCTTGGGAACGGTTAGTCCGGTGACAGCCGCAATGGCAACGATAATGACGGCGGGTGCAGATAGAAAACGGGCAGAAACTGCCGCCTGTCCGAGCACCAAACCGCCCACAATGGACATGGTAGAGCCCATGACGCTTGGTGTACGTGTTCCCGCTTCTTTCAGCGTCTCAAAAACCAACAGGAGCAAAAAAATCTCCCAGAAAACAGGCAGAGGAACGCCTTTTTGTGCGGCGGCAATGGCAAGCAGCAGGCGTGTGGGCAAAAGCTCCTGATGAAAGCCAAGCAATGCGACATAAAGGGCGGGAATGATGATAGAAAGTCCGAAACTCAGTGTGCGCAGGATTCGCGCAACGGCAGCCTGACGCACGGCAATATAATAATCATCATTTGCTTGAAAACATTCCTGCAAAATACAGGGGGCAGAAAGGGCAACCGGACTGCCATCGGTCAGCACTACAACACGCCCTTCCAAGAGACGTGATACAGCGACATCAGGACGTTCTGTTGTGCCCAGTGTGGGAAATGGAGAACCGGGAGCGTCTCGAACACATTCTTCTACATAGTTGGAATCCAAAATACCATCAAGAGATATTTTTCGGATTCGACGCTGCATCTCCTGAACGAGCGCAGGCGGGGTGATGCCCTTAATCCAACATACACAGATAACGGTGTTGGTACAGCCGGCATAACGTGCAAAGGAAAAGGTCAGGCGTGGGTCATTGACCCGACGGCGCAGCATGGATAGGTTGGTCATAAAGCTCTCGGTAAACCCTTCACGCGGACCGCGCAAAACCTTTTCGCTTTCCGGTTCAGAGGGAGAACGCTGTGCAAATCCTTTGGAATTGACAACAATTGGACGGCTGTCCCCGTCTGTCAGAATGACGGTGTCGCCATAAAGCAGACTGGATAACATGGAGTCCGTGTCTGGGGCAAGCGTTACATCATTGATTTGCAGGACGCGGGACGCAATGGATTGTGCGGTAGGGTGGGTGATGGTGCTCTCAATGAGCGGGCGCACAATGGATTCATTGATGGCACGATTGTCAATCATACCATCAAAAAAGAGGACGGCACAGTGCACACCTGTGCGGGTTTGCAGCTTACGGATAATGAAGGTATTATCCTGCGCAAAGAGTGCACGCAGTTTTTCCAGATTGTCAGACAGGTCGGTTGTGAATTGTATGGACAAAAAAAGACCCCCTTTCGGGGATAGTGTGCACAGGAGAACGCAGCCTTATGCAAGCAGACGATTGGCAAGGACTTCACCGAACATCTGTACACTGCGAATGGCTTCTTGCAGGGTATTGCCGGAGGAACCACATTCCAAAAGCAGAGAGCCAGAACGCAGATGGGTATTAAACCGCTGTGCACGTAAATTGACATCACGCATAAGACCGGGGTATGCACCATTTGCATCTGCTTGCAGATTGATTGCAAAGTTCATGTTGTCGCGCCAGTTTGGGTGCTCGAGTCCGCTGGCATCGGTGCCGACTACCAGCATGAGCTGTGCCGTCTCCTGTCCGCCAATGGCAGTCGCCAAGCGGAATTGCTTTCCGTCTTTGGTCAGGATTGCATCACGATGCAGGTCGATGGTCACTTTGATGTCGGGATATTTTTTCAGCGCTTTCTGGGCGGCAGATAAGGAGCGCCCATAAGAGCCGTTGTAGGCAGGGTCATCAAAAATATCCGTAATATGCAGAACCCCGATGCCGCGTGCCTTGAGTGTCTTGGCAAGCTCTGTGCCAACACGAACCACATTTTGGTTTTTGTCCCGTGTGCGATATTCTCCGGAGGGCTGATAGGTGTCCGTTCCAGATGGTGTATAGGCCTCTGTGGCATGGGTGTGATAGATGAGCACCTGCGGCGTTTCCGTTTGCTTCACATGGATTGGAATGGGCTTTTTGAGCATGGCATGGACATCTATGGCAATCCCTGCATCGTTGCGGATTTCAATATCGGTGTCACGCTTGTCCTGTGGCAGAGGAGGGGAGGGCGCGTCGGTTTGCGGCGGCGCACTGCTCTCCATGGTGGGCTCGGGCATATCCGAAGCGGTTTTGGCGGGAACAGGCTCGGTATGCTTGGCTGGTGCGGGTGCTGGAATTCCGGTTTCCAGTGCAATCGAGGAGGCAATGAAGGTTTGATTTTGTGCAATGGCGTCTAAGAGGGCATCGACGTGCGCATCACCGCCCATGCGATGGCTGATGAGCAGACCGGCGGCACAGAGCAGCAGAACAGCGGCTGGAATCAAAATACCAGAATGGTGCTTGTGGGCGGGACGACGGGACATGAGAAAGTCACTCCTTTGGTGCGGAAAGAATCCTGTGCTTTACTCTATGTCCGCCAGAGAGCGGATATGCAGACAAGTTTTTGCATTACGCCAACAAAAGGTCAAGATCTTCCAAGGTGAGATGAGAATTCAGAGCGCGATTGATGGCGTAGCCGATGACCTTGGCAGCATCGTGCACACGTAAGTCGATTTCTCTGGGCGTCACGAAAACGGGTTCGGGCAATGCGTCGGCAGTGCCGCTCTCGGGCTGTACACAAGCAGGGAGAATACTTGCCCCGTCTATCACGGTGGGCATACCAATGGCGATGACGGGAACGCCAAAGGTTTCCGCATTGAATGCGCTGCGGGCGTTGCCCACTCCGGAACCGGGAACGATACCGGCATTGGTTACCTGTATGGTACGGGTCAGATGGGCGAGCGTACCGGCAGCGAGCGCATCTACAACGAGAATCGCCGCAGGCTGTACGGTTTTACAGAGTCCGTGCACAAACTCGGCGGATTCTACACCGGTTTGTCCCAATACGCCGGGAGCGGCGGCGGAAACCGGACGCCATGAGGCGAATAGCTGCTGCTTTCGCAGATGCCGTGTGACCAGAATATGCTCGGCTGCAAGAGGTCCCACGGCATCGGGTGTAATGGCGCGGTTTCCCAATCCAATTACAAGAATGGGAGCGTCCTTCGGGATTTCTTGCAGACAGTCGGTTAAAATACCGGAGAGTGCTTCTACGGCACGCGGAAATGCTTCACATTCCCGACGGGTCAGCGGGTCGATTTGCAGCGTGCAATAGCGTCCGATGGGTTTTCCAAGCTGACGGGCAACAGCCGGTGTCACAACCTCTACGCTGTGAATGGCAAAGCCTGAAATGGTATAGTCGTTTTCACAGAGCCCTTGCTGCGGCGGCTCTGTGCCATAGGTGTGGAGGATTGCTTCTTGTGCAAGGTCAGTACGGAATGTCATATGGATTGCTCCTTCCGATTGGTTGATTTGTGTCTAGCGTGTGAAAAAAATTTGGAGTATATGCAAAAAAATAAGAAAAAACACTTGCAATTTAGACTCGAAGATGATATAGTAAGAATACTGATGACTAGAAGCCGAAGGAGGTGGAACCCCATGCCGAATATTAAGTCCGCAAAAAAGCGCGTTAAGGTAATCAAGGCGAAGAGCCTGCAGAACCAGATGGCAAAGTCTGCGCTCAAGACCGTGCTGAAGAAGTTTGACACGGCTGTGGCTGCTGGCGATAAGTCTGCCGCTGAGGCTGCATATAAGGTTGCTGTGAAGGCTGTTGATCAGGCTGCTGCAAAGCATCTGATGCACAAGAACACGGCTGCTCACAAGAAGAGCGCAATGACTCTCAAGCTGAACGCGGTACAGTAATCCTGTTCTGAAAAATTTCACCGTCGAACCAGTTGGTTTGGCGGTGTTTTTTTATGCTTTCTATCAAAATACTTGCGTTTCTGGTCGAATGAATCCCTAAAATACCAATATACTTTTGGCATGGTATGTGCTATAATTGTTTGGAAAAATCTATAAATTTCTTCTGATAGGAGGTTTTCATATGCAAAAGAAATGGATTCGTGTGCTCACTGCCTTTGCACTGTGCGCATTGCTTGCCACAACATCTGCGTGCGCTACACCTCTTCCGAACGAGCCGGAGGCAGCAGAAGAACCAGAACCACTCACAGAGCAGATTCATACAGGGGGTATGATTTATATTCCGGACCGCTCAGTTTATTTTGCTGATGTCAATTTGGGATATGACTGGGCGTTTCATGCCATTGACTATCTTGCCAATACGGGTGTCGTGTCCGGTACGGGAAACCTGATTTACAGTCCGTCCAAAACACTGTCACGTGCAGACTTTGTGCTGATGCTGTATCGTGCCTATGGAATGGAAAAATATGCGTCTGGGGATAATTTTGCAGATGTTCCCGAAACGGCATATTATGCACAGGCGGTGCGTGCTGCACGCACCATTGGAATCGCTGCCGGTGACAGCAAAAATAATTTTTATCCCAAGGAGAGGCTGACCCGTCAAGATGCCATCGTTTTGCTCAAGCGTACCCTTGACCGCACAGGAATTTCCTTTCAAAACGGTGATTTATCCAAATTTATGGACGGAAAACAGGTGGCTGATTATGCAGTGGAACCTGTGTCTGCCTTAGTCAATGCAGGCGTGATTACGGGCACACAGGGAAAGCTCAATCCAACCGGAAACATAACCCGTGCGGAAATGGCGGTCATGCTGTATCGGGCATTGCATTTGCGGGCCATAGAGGGCAGAGCCACTTATTTGGCACAGCCATCTATGCGTCTGGTTTGTATTGGCAGCACAATTTATGCAGATGTGCACATTCAAAATTATGCTGCAAAGACTGAGGCTGGTCTGTATCATCTGGAGCAGATGACACAGGAGGAAGATGTATATGCTGTCATACTTGGAGAACGGGAACCCATTGATGATGTCATTGCATGGGACGGCACAAGCTTGCGTGTCAATGGAAATCTAATGGAGACCGCTCCAGATGCAGAGGCGATTGCTGTGGATATGTATTCCAAGCGGAAGGCAGGGCTGTGCTCTACCGGAACGGAATATCGTACCGGTGCAGTCTCTGTGATAGATGGAGTGGTACAGACTGTGTATTATAAAAAATGATTGTATTTGCCGTAGATGCAAAATAAGAAGCAAAAAGGACTGTTGGTGCAGTCCTTTTTGCTTTTAACGCTTCCATGCACGCTCCAGTGCAGAAACCGCAGAACTGATTTGCTCCGATGGGATTCCGGCATATCCCAAAACAACAGTGGCAGGCGGGCAGGCGGAAACTGAGCCGATATAGTAGCGCGACAAGCCATAAACGCGCACCCCATTTGCCGCCGCTGCTTCAATCAGCTCGTTTTCGGTCATGCCATTTTCCATGTGCAGGAGCAGATGCAGCCCCGCTTCTGCGCCGGAAATATGATACTGTCCAGATAATGCCGACTGTGACAGGGCGTGAAGCAGGGTATCCAGCCGTGCTTTATATAGGTTGCGGATTCGGTTTACATGCCGCTCAAAGCTTCCGGTCTCCAAAAAGCGTGCCAGCGTATATTGTTCAAATACCGGAACGGTAGAAGCGTAGCTGCCAAAGCGTGCCTGATAAGCGGGCAGCAGGCTGCGCGGCAATGCAAGGTATCCAATGCGCAGCGAGGGCGAAAGGCTTTTGGCAAAGGTATTGTGATAGATAACCTTGTCATTGTGGTCTAGCTCCTTGAGTGCGGGAATGGGGCGTGACACAAAGCGAAATTCGGAGTCATAGTCATCTTCGATGAGATAACGGTTTTCCGCTTCATTCACCCAACGCAGCAGGGCAGAGCGCCGTGCTGCGGAGGTCACAACGCCAAGCGGAAAATGATGGGAGGGGGTCAGATAGGCGGCTGAGGCGTTGGAGGCGCACAGTGCGTCAAAGTGCAGACCCTCCGTGTCGAGCGGAATGGGCACAGTATCGGCATCGTTTGCCTGAAAAATTTTGGTAAGCTTGGGATAGCCGGGAGTCTCAATGGCATAGGTGCGCTGCCGCCCAAGAAGCTGAATGAGCAGGGTGACCAGATATTCAGAGCCTGCCCCAACAATGATTTGGTCGGGTTCGACTGAGATGCCGCGAAAAGAATAGAGATAGTTACAGATTTGCTCACGCAGGGCGGGAACACCTTGTGCGGCAGGCTCCAAAAGCAGGGTTCGGTCATAGTCTGTCAGAACTGCGCGTGACAGCTTCGCCCAAGTAGAAAACGGAAAACAATTGGTATCTACAACATTGGTCTTGAAATCAAAGGTGAATGCAGGAGAGGGCGGCTGAGACGAGCGCGGCTGGGGTTGGCATGTGGTATGCGGTGGGATTTCGACCTGCTTGACAAAATAGCCGCTGCGTGCAATGGCGTATACATAGCCTTCTGCGGTGAGCTGCCCGTAGGCAGTTTCGACTGTAATTTGGCTGACGTGCAGATGCTCTGCCAAAGGACGTTTGGCGGGCAGCCGCTCACCGCTGGACAGATGGCCGGACATGATATCCTGCCGGATTGCTCGGTAAAGCTGTTCATAAAGCGGCATTTTGGAGTGGTGATTCAGATGGTAGGTGAGCATAGCATACCTCGCATGTTGAGAACGGTGTCATAGTGGAAAAAAGCCGCCCGTAGGCGGCAATTAAAATTCTTCTTCCTCAAAAAAGCTTTTGAGCTTTTTTAGGCTGCTTGCAAGCAGCTCGGTTTCCTGCTCGGACAAATCACTGAGCGCCGCAGAAATCATGCGGTCGTGAAAATTTTGATGATAAGCATATACAGCTTGTCCGCGCGGGGTCAAAGAGATATTGACAACACGCTTGTCCGAAGCGTTTCGTATCCGCTGGATAAAGCCCTTGCTTTCCAGCTTATCACATGCAACGGTCAAGGTTGCCAGTGTAATGCCAAGGAGTTTGGCAATTGCAGACATGTGGCTCGGCTGATTGGCGCCGATTTTTTCGATGATATGGATTTCTGTAATTGAAATTTTCTCCCCAAGACCGGCTGTGAGGGAGCGTTCTTCAATTTTGTTGATACGTGTCCAGATATCAACCAGAAAGTCATTGATAGAATCCTGCTCTGACATGGCTTCCTCCCTCCTGTTCAGGTTCGGGGCAATCTGAAAAGTCGAAATGCGAGTCTATTCTAGCATGAGTGGTATCTGCTGCGTTCGAAATACACGGAATCCACCAAAGATTCCTGCATTTTTGCCTTGCAGCGGTACACCCTGCAAAAAAATCGTCGATTTCTTTGTTTTCCAATACACCCTAGTTAATTTGATATGCTAAGTATAGCATATCAAAAGCATAAAGACAAGATGGGGGATAAAAATTTGAAGTTTTGATTGTATTTTGCAAAAAAAAGCGACTGTTTGCAAAAAACAGTCGCAAAAGAAAGCGGTTTAATTTTCTCCTTCGCCAGAGGAGGGACGGCGCTTGGTTGGATTCCGACGGCGGCGGCGCTTTTTTGCTTCCGTGGATTCGATGCCTTCTTCGCTGGGCTTGGGCGCAGCCTTTACGAGCCGCGGGCGTTCGGATATCTCTGAGTGACCGGTATGTGCCGGCGTCTCTGAAGTTCCCTCGCTGCTTTGTGGTGCAGCCTTGACGCGGCGCGGCTTTTCATTGCGGGGGCGTATCGGCGGCTCTGCCGCAGCAGCGGGAGTTTGTTCCTGCATAGGGTCGATTTCGACGGGCTTCGATTGACAGCCGCCGCAGCTTTTTTTGGCACGTCCGGAACGAATCATGTGACAATCTGTGCAGGAGAAGGTCTTTGGCTCGTCTGGGGTATCTTCGAGCTGTACCTTGCAGGTACCGCGCAGCATTTGGGTCGATAGCACCGTGCCGCGTCCCTCTGGTGTCTCCACGAGACTGTCCGTCTTGGGGGTGACCTTTTGCAGCTCGGTATATACTTCATGTTCGTACTTAAGACAGCACATCAGGCGGCCGCAGGTACCGGAAATCTTTGTGGGATTGAGCGAAAGGTTTTGTTCCTTTGCCATATTGATGGATACCGGCTGAAAATCATCAAGATAAGAAGAACAGCACAGCTCACGTCCGCAAATGCCCAGTCCACCAATCATTTTGGCTTCATCGCGCACACCGATTTGGCGAAGCTCGATGCGGGTGCGGAAAATAGAAGCCAAATCCTTGACCAGATTCCGGAAATCGACACGGCCATCTGCCGTGAAATAGAACAGGATTTTATTGAGATCAAAGGTACATTCCACGGCAACCAGACGCATATCCAGCGCATGCTCCTCGATTTTGCGGCGAGCAATCTGATAGGCCTCATGCGCCTGCTGTTCGTTGCTGTGCATGATTTCCAAATCGTCTTTGGTTGCAATACGAATGATTTTTTTGAGCGGAGAGACAACATCAGATTCCGGAACATCGGTGTTGCCCATGGTGCAAGCACCACATTCGATGCCGCGTGCTGTCTCCACAATGACATGTTGACCCGGTTTTACGGTCAAATCGCACGGGTCAAAATAATATACTTTGCCGACTCGTTTGAATCGAACACCAATAACAATCATAAAAAAGTGGTTCCTCCATGTTGATTTAGACGCATGTGCAAGGACTCAGACCGGTGAGAATTCGCAAATTCGGCAGGTATCTGCGGCGAGAACGGCACATTGCAGCGGAATGTTGGCATTTCCCTCGGCACGGTATGAAATCTGAGATACAAGGTCGTAGACTGCAAGCAGCTTTTGCACCGGCAGACGACACGCTCGGGTTTCCGCCAGTAGGGTTGGGAGCAGAGGAGCCACGTGCAGCGGACAAAGGGCGGCATCACGAAGTGCTGTCGCAAGAAGATTCATTGCCTGCCGAAAGACAGTTTTATTTAACTTTGAAAAGCCATGCGCGGCAAGCAGCAGGGCGTATTCATCACCCTTTTGCAGTGCCCCCATAAATGCACGCACGGGTTCCAGTTGTGCAGGGTCGTCCGCAAGGGGGGCAGACTGCGGTGCGAGCTGATAAATGGTGCAGCGCGACCGAATGGTGGGCAGGAGCAGCCCGGGCTGTTTTGCAGTCAGCAAAAAGAATGTGTAGCGCGGGGGTTCTTCCAAAACCTTGAGCAGTGCGTTTTGGGCACTGGTGTTCATGTGCTCTGCCCCATGCAGGATAAATACCTTGCGGCTGCCATCGTTGGGAAGAATCGCCGCTTCGGTGCGAATGCTGCGCGCATGCTCCACCTTAATTTCGGCATCGCCTTCATTGAGGCAGATGAAATCGGGGTGTGTTCCATGCGCAAGCTTTAAGCAGGAAGTGCAGACACCACAGGGGTGGGGAGCGGAACCGGTGCAGAGCAGAGCTGCCGCAATGGCCTGCGCAAATTCCAGCGTGCCGCTTCCTTGCGGACCAGATAGCAGAACAGCCTGCGGAAAACGGCAGTTGAGCGCCGTCCGCAGGCTGGCTTTGAGCGCGTCATTGCCGGAAATGGCGTCAAATCCCAGCGTCATAGCTTTTCAAATTGTTCTACATTCAGAACAAATACGGTTGCTCCGCCCACAGAGACTTCAACCGGCATGGGCGGCTGAAAGCCAATGCCGATATTGGGAGCGGTTGGCATCATTTGGGTACGGGTATTGCAATATTTTCGGATAATTCCCATGGCTTCCTCAACACGGGAGTCCTCCAAACCAATCAGGACAGTGACATTGCCGGCACGCAGGAAACCACCGGTTGTGGCAAGCTTGGTGATTTGAAATCCAGCCTCCATCAGGTGTCCCATGACACAATGCGCATCGTCATAATTGATGATTGCGAGCAGCATTTTCATTCGAAAGCCCTCCTTTTATCGCCGAAAAATTACTGCATGTGCAGAAAAACACGGCTAACGGTATTATAACATTGATTTGTGAGAAATACAATGTGTTGTCGGGTGATTTCTTCTCCGGGCCAGAGCACGGGAACGCCCGGAGGATACGGGGTGACCGGACGGGCGCACACCATACCGGAGCGTACCTCAGACAGCGGAAGCGCATCGCATGCCCCAAGCATGGCGCGGCGGACGGACAGAACGGGCTTGGGGTGCGGCAGTGGCGCAAGCGGTGTTGGCTGGGGAAATGGCTGTACTTCTTGGGATAACGCCAAAAGCGCTTGTTCAAGCAGAGTGAGATTTTGCGGCAGGTCTGCGGGTGTGACGATACACACGAGATTGCGCAGGTCGCTCATCTCACAGGCAATGCCGAAGCGTGCATAGAGGCGGTCAGACAGCGCGTTTCCGGACAGGTTGGTACCCGCAGTCGAAATGGTCAGCCTGCATGGGTCAAGGGAAATTCCTGCCGAGAGTGGCAGGAAGCGGGTTTGTGATAGGCGTACTTTCAGCTGCTTTACCGCCTGTGCAGTTCTTTGGTAGCTGTCGTCCTGTTCCAGCAAATCCCGTGCGAGATCAAGGCTTGCTAAAATGGCATAGGACGGACTGGAGGTGCCAAAGAGTGCGGCTCCCTCACGCAGCTTTTCCCCATCAATTGTGCCGTTTGATAGAATCATAGCTGCCTGTCCCATCGCATAGAGTGTTTTATGTGCACTGAGCACTGCAAGGTCCGCGCCCTGCTGTATGGGGCTGGGCAAACCAACTGCTGGGAAATGTGCGCCATGTGCGGCATCGACGACAAGCTTTGCGCCATGCGTATGGCAGATGGAAGCAATGGCAGGAATATCTTGACAAATGCCGTAATAATTGGGGGAGGTAATCAAAACAGTTTGAATTTGGGGGTTCTGCTTGAGTGCAGCGTCAATTGCACATGGGTCGAGCAGCGCAGGAATCCCGTAAGGCTCCAAAATTTCAGGGAATACGAAAGTAGGAGTCAAATCCAGCATGGCTGCTGCATGGGCACATGACTTGTGACAATTGCGGTCGAATAACACGGAGCCGCCGCAGCCGGCTGCCGCATACAGCATGGCATGAATGCCTTGAGAGGAGCCGCCTGTCAGAAAATGGCAGTCTGTGGTGTGATAAAAGCGAGCCGCCTGTTCTTCGGCGAGCCGTATGGGTCCTTCTCCTGTGTAGAGGTTGCCGGTTTCGTAAATTTCAGTAAAGTCCAGCGGTAAAATGGGGGAAAAGTCCGGAAGCACAGGCTGCCCTTTATGTCCGGGCATGTGAAAACGAATGGTCTTTTTTTGACAAAGTGCACGGAGTGCATCATAAAGTGGTGCGGACATATCAAGTCTCCTCTTTTTTTAGGGTCAGATTGCGCCGGAGCGGTGCAGGACCGCGCCATGTAAAGGCACGGTCGGGATATTTGGCGGCAAACTGCTTGCGCGTCAAGCCCTCTAAATCGGAAAGCTGGAGCGAGCAAATACGGTTTTGTGTGAAATCCGGAGTCTCTGCCGGCGATATGCTGCGGTTGAGCGGGCAGACCAGCTGGCAGGTATCACAGCCCCAGATGAGTGGGTGTTCCCGTACCAGAGCTTCCTGCTCGGGGCTGAGTGCGCCGCCCTGCTGGGTAAGCGCGGAAAGACAGCGCGATTTGTCCAAATCCACTGGGCAAGCCCGTAAGCAAGCACCGCATTGCAGACAGGGAGCGGGCAAGTCGCCTGTTGCAGGCAATTCCAAATCGGTGACAATGGTGCCGATGAAAACATAGCTGCCATAAACAGGGTGAATCAGCAAACCATGGGTGCCGATTTTGCCAAGCCCTGCACAAGCGGCGGCGTAGACCTCGGGTAAGGGAGAGTCATCGACGAGTACGGAGAAGGTATGATGGGGATATTGCGTGCGCAGGGTGTCTGCGGCGGCCTCCAGACGCTCTCCAAGCACGGTATGATAATCTTTGGCGCGCGCATAAAGAGAGAGATTGCCAGAAGCGGCATCTGCGGGGTAGGGCAGTACCGTGACAAGTACGCTGCGTGCGCAGTCGATTCGATGTGCCAGCCCAGTACGCTGTGCCTCGCTCATTTGCGGAAGCAGCGTGTCGTATTGACATACACCCAATGTGCAAAGTCCGTGTGACATGCACAGACTATCCAGAATGTTCAAAAAGAGTCCTCCAAAATTGTTTTTTTTTACAGTATAGCATAAAAGAATTGTGAGGAAAACACTTGCATATCGCAGATAAGAGGGATATAATAGCTTCATTCACACTTTAGACTTATAAAGTGCTAAGTTGGTGCTGCCTGTGCTTAGACAGCAGAGCATACGGCAACGCATGAAAAAATGAAAGGCAGGTCACAAGCGATGACAGAAAGAATCTTCAACTTTTCCGCAGGCCCTTCGATGCTGCCCGTTCCGGTGCTGGAGCGTGCTGCTGCCGAGATGCTGAACTATCATGGTTCAGGCATGTCCGTTATGGAGATGAGTCACCGATCTAAGGTGTATGACTCCATTATCAAGTCTACGGAAGCCTCTCTGCGTCGCGTGATGGGTATTCCTGAAAACTATAAAGTGCTTTTCTTGCAGGGTGGTGCAACCATGCAGTTCTCCGCGATTCCGCTCAATCTGATGCGTACCGGCAACGCCGACTATGCCCTGACCGGAAACTTTGCGATGAATGCGTACAAGGAGGCCAAAAAGTTTGGTAATATCCATGTCGCGGCATCTTCAGAGTCCGAGAACTTTTCCTATATCCCGAGTCAGCAGGAGCTGGACCTTTCCCCGAATGCAGACTTTTTCTATCACTGCTCTAATAATACCATTTTTGGTACCGAGTGGAAATACTGTCCGCAAACCAATGGGGTTCCGGTGGTTGCCGATATGTCCTCCCATATTTTGTCAAAGCCAATTGATGTTTCCCAGTATGGTGTGATTATGGCGGGCGCACAGAAGAACATGGGTCCGGCAGGGCTGACTGTTGTGATTGTGCGCGAGGATTTGCTGGGCTTTTATCCAAAGGATAAAATGCCAGTCATGCTCGATTGGAAGCTCATGGCAGACAAGGAAAGCATGTACAATACCCCGCCAACCTATGCAATCTATATGCTGGGGCTCGTTCTGGATTGGATTGAGAACGAGGTCGGCGGACTTGCCGAAATGCAGAAGCGCAACGAAAAGAAGGCAAAGCTGCTCTACGATTATCTGGACAGCCAGTCCTTTTATCAGCCGGCTGCCCGTGCGGATTCCCGTTCGCTCATGAATGTAACATTCCGCACAGGAAACGAAGATTTAGATGCAAAGTTTGTCAAGGAATCGGCAGCACAGGGGATGTCCAATCTCAAGGGGCATCGCTTGGTTGGCGGTATGCGTGCGTCCATCTACAATGCGATGCCGTATGAGGGTGTTGAGACACTGGTAGACTTTATGCACAAGTTTGCAAAAGAAAATGGCTGAGGGGGAAGCTGTCATGTACGAGGTAAAGCTTTTTAATAAAATTTCTAAGGTGGGTCTGGAGCGACTAGAGCCGGAAAAGTATATATGCAGCGAAGATTGTGAGAACTATGATGCGGTGCTGGTACGTTCGGCAAAGCTGCACGAAACACAGTTTCCGGAAACGCTCAAATGTATTGCGCGAGCAGGTGCAGGAGTCAACAATATCCCGCTGGAGCGCTGTGCAGAGGAGGGAATTGTCGTATTCAATACGCCGGGTGCCAATGCAAATGCCGTGAAAGAACTGGTCATTTGCAGCCTGATGATGGCTTCCCGTGATATTGCAGGGGGAATCGAGTGGACAAAGGCACTGGCAGGGACTCCGGATATCGGACCGGCAGCAGAGAAGGGAAAGTCCAAATTTGCAGGACCGGAAATTTCGGGAAAGCGTCTTGGCGTGATTGGACTTGGAGCAATCGGCGTGCAGGTTGCAAACGCAGCCGTGGCGCTGGATATGGAGGTATGGGGATATGACCCATATCTTTCGGTTGACGGTGCATTGAAACTGTCCCGTGCTGTGAAGCATATTACAGATGTCAATGAGATTTTTGCAGACTGTGATTATATTACGCTGCATGTGCCATTTACACCGGATACCAAGCATATGATTTGTGCGGAGTCCATCGCAAAGATGAAGGACGGTGTGCGCATTGTCAATATCGCACGTGGAGAGCTGGTAGAGGAACAGGCGATGGCAGCCGCGCTGGAGTCTGGAAAGGTGGCACGATATGTGTCGGATTTCGCATCGGAAATCATGCTGGCACAAAAAAATGCAGTGGTCATGCCGCATCTTGGCGCATCGACTCCGGAAAGTGAAGATAATTGTGCAAAAATGGCAGCCAAGGAAATCAGAGAGTTTTTGGAAATGGGAACCATTCGAAATTCGGTTAATTTTCCAAATCTCAAGGTTCCGTACGAAGGCGGGCATCGTTTGTGCCTCATTCACAGAAATGTACCGAATATGATTGCGCAAATTACAGCAACGCTTTCGGCGCAGGGAATGAATATTGAAAATATGGGAAACCGCTCGCGCGGGGAATATGCCTATACCATTGTAGATGTCAATGAAGTGCCGACAGAGGCTGTCTTGGAAGCCATTCGTGGGGTAACGGGCATGATTCGTGTCCGGCGCATTGAGCCATAAAGCCGAGTTTCTATGAGAAACAGAGGACAGGGAAGAACCAGAGAAAACAGGATTCTTCCCTGTCTTTTTTTTTGCAGACCCTTAGGGTGAAGTTCGGTTAGAGCAGTCTGTCGATGAACCGGACATTTCCAAAAAAGACATTGAAAACTTCAAAGTTTATTGTATAATTTATATCAGGAACATTCTGGATTCCACGACAACTATATGAGGTGAAATCATGATGAATTATATGGCTGAATATGAACGCTGGTTGGCTTCGCCTGCGCTGTCTGATGCAGAACGCGCAGAGCTGGAGACCATTCGCGGTGATGAGGACGCAATTAAGGAGCGTTTTTTTGCGCCGCTTTCCTTTGGCACAGCAGGATTGCGCGGCATTTTAGGCACTGGACTCTATCGTATGAATCGCTTTACCGTAGGAGCAGCAACACAGGGATTGGCAAATTTGATTGTGCAGAATGGTGCAGATGCTAGAAAACGCGGTGTTGCCATTGCCTATGACTCGCGGCACTTCTCTCCGGAATTTGCGCAGCTGGCAGCAAGTATTCTGGCAGCCAACGGGATTCAGGTAAAGCTGTATGATGAGCTGCGCCCGACACCGGAGCTGTCCTTTGCCATTCGTCATTATGGTACCATTGCGGGTATCAATATCACGGCTTCCCACAATCCGAAGGAGTACAACGGATATAAAGTATATTGGGAAGACGGTGCACAGCTGCCGCCGAGGGAAGCTGATGTTGTTGCCAAAGAGATGGAAGCGCTGGACTTCTTTACCGATGTGAAGACGATGGATTTTGCGCAGGCATTGGAACAGGGACTTGTGCAGATGATGGACTGGCAGACCGATGAGGCATATTTGCAGGAGGTACTGAAGGTTGCCATCAATCCCGACTGCGTCCGTCAGGTTGCAGATGAATTTAAGTTGGTTTACACGCCCTTCCACGGTGCAGGTTATCGGCTGGTGCCGGAGATTCTGCGCCGGATTGGATATCAGCATATCCTCTGTGTGCCCGAGCAGATGGTCATTGACGGGGATTTCCCAACCGTAAAATCACCAAACCCTGAGAACAAGGAGGGCTTCCATCTTGCTATTGATTTGGCAAAGAAGAATGGTGTTGATTTGATTATTGGCACTGACCCCGATGCAGACCGTACCGGAATTGTGCTGAAAGATGCGCAGGGCGAATATATCACATTATCGGGCAATCAGGTGGGTGTACTGCTGATTGATTATGTGATTACCGCAAAAAAATTGACCGGAACCATGCCGGAGCGTCCGGCGGTGCTCAAGTCTATTGTAACCACAGAGATGGCACGCGCTGCTGCAGAAGCAAATGGCGTGGCATGTTTTGACACCTTTACCGGCTTTAAGTTCCTTGCAGAAAAAATCAAACAGTTTGAGACAACGGGTTCTCATGAGTATCTCTTTGCATTTGAGGAGTCCTATGGCTATCTGGCTGGGGATTATGCACGGGACAAAGATGCGGTGACTGCTTCCATGCTGATTGCAGAAATGGCGGCTTATTACCGTACCAAGGGCATGACGCTCTATGATGCCATGCAGACCATGTACGAAAAGTACGGCTTTTATACGGAGCACACCATCTCCATCACGATGCCGGGCGTTGCAGGCCTCGAGCGCATGAAGGCGCTCATGAGTGAGCTGAGAGAAAATCCACTCACCACCGTAGGAGGTCATAAGGTGGAATATATTCGGGATTATCTGCCTGGAACACGGACTTCTGTGGAAGACGGAACCAGTGAGCAGATGGAACTTTCCGGACAAAATGTACTTTATTATGAGCTGGAGGGCGGAACCTCCTTCATTATCCGTCCTTCTGGAACCGAGCCAAAGGTGAAGGTCTATATGATGGCGAAGGCGGATACTAAGGCTGCTGCGGACGCAAAGGTCGCAGAGCTTTCCGAGGCAGCAAAGCAGATTGTACAGTAAGAAAAACAACCGCATGTTCGGAACAAAAGGGGACGCAGCGCATGACCGCAGCGCCCCCTTTGTTCCATAGAGAGATAGGGAGGCGAATTATGCGGAAATATATGGGGACGATTGTTATGCTCATCTTGTGGATTGGCGCGACGATTGGAGCAAAGGTTTGGTTTTCGATACATCAGGAGCTTTCTGAGCTGAATTTGATTCTTTCCATCGGCTATATGCTTTTTCTGCTGGCAATGATTCCGATTGGACTTCCCTTGCACAGCCGTGCGCTGGAAGTCCTTCTGATGCTGTATGCGCTGGGATTGGGTGTGCTTGATGTCGCAACCTTTTTGCGCACAGACCATATATTGGTCAATCTGCTGGGCTCTCTGCTTTTGGCACCTTTCCATGGGCTATTCTATTTTGAACGCTATATTGGGTTGGGAAGCTTTGCAATCTATGCCATCATTGGCTGCTTTGCTGCTTTTTTGGTGCTTGCGGCAGGAGTGGGTGCCTGTATGGTACAAGAGCGGGAATGACCCCAGAAAAAGTGTGGTATATGGTTTTTTCCAGAACACATGCCGGTGCATAAAAAATGGTCAGCAGCTTATGCTGCTGACCGAAATAAACCGTTTCGCGCTATCAAAAACAGAAAACATTTGGTGTGGGCTTGGAGGAGCATAAGAAAACGCGGCTTCAGGCCACACTTCTGCACAGCCCCGCCGCGTATCTAAGCAAATCATAACCAGAGTGATGCGGAGTGAAACGATGCCGCATAATCAGCTGGTAAAAATAATTATATAAAAAATTGTTTGCAAATACAATGTGAAAAATTCATAAAAAAAATATTAATTTTTTGTAAGCATCTGTCGGGATATGACAAATATTGTTTTCCGGAAATGCCTTTACAAAATACATATTCTATGGTAATATAAATTGTAATTTGCCCCGCGCTTAGTATTTTTGGGCACAGGACGCGTCAGAGCGCGCCGTTTCACCGTCCAATACCCGGCGTGTGGGGACTAAAAATTTTTTATGAGGTGAAAACCATGATTCGTAAGGAAGAAAAAACCGCTGTAATCGAAGCAAACCGCACCCATGCCACTGATACTGGTTCCCCAGAGGTGCAGGTTGCAATCCTGACTGCACGCATTGCTGAGCTCACTGAGCATCTCAAGCAGCACCCGAAGGACAATCATTCCCGCCGTGGTCTGCTCAAGATGGTTGGTCAGCGCCGCAGCATGCTGAATTATCTGCAGAAGAAGGACGTAAACCGTTACCGTGCTCTGATTGCAAAGCTGGGTATCCGTAAGTAATGAAAATTGAGGGGGGCATCTGTGCCCCCCTTACTTGCTACTTGTTTTCTTCCACGTTTGGGCGGTCAGGCTTTAGCAATTGGAGGACAGGCCGACAGGCTTTTGACCTGCGCTCCAAGTGCTAATGCTGCAATGCCGCCGACTCTCATTCTTTAAGGAGGCTATTCGAAATGAGTAATATCCAACACTTTGAATTTAAGGATTATCGTGTGTTTGAAACCACTTATGCAGGTCGTCCGCTGGTTGTAGAAACCGGAAAGGTTGCACAGCTGGCAAACGGCTCCTGCGTGGTGCGTTATGGAGAAACGGTTGTGCTGGTGACTGCGACCGCATCTGCAAAGCCGCGTGATGGCATTGACTTTTTCCCACTTTCTGTCGATTTTGAGGAGCGGCTTTACGCAGTTGGACGGATTCCGGGCTCATTTATGCGCCGTGAAGGCCGTCCCTCCGAAAAGGCGATTTTGGCTTCCCGCCAAATCGACCGCCCGATGCGTCCGCTGTTCCCGAAAGATTTGCGCAATGATGTTTCCATTGTGTGCACCGTGCTCGAAAATGACTCGGACAACTCTCCTGAAATTGCAGCCCTTCTAGGTGCATCTATCGCAGTTTCGATTTCCGATATCCCGTTTGATTACGTCATTGGCGGTGCCAATGTCGGCATTGTAGATGGACAGGTTGTCATTAACCCAACCGCAGAGCAGCGCAAGCATTCCGAGATGGACGTCACTGTTTGTGCAACCGCTGATAAAATCGTTATGATTGAAGCTGGTGCGAACGAAATCCCAGAGGAGGATATGTTCAATGCGCTGATGGAGGCTCATGAGGAAATCAAGAAGGTTGTTGCGTTCATTGCAGATATCAAGGCACAGATTGGCAAGCCGAAGTTTGAATATGAGCATCATGACTTGAATCATGAGATTTTTGATAAGCTGGAGGCAGAGTGCCGCGAAAAGCTGGAGTATTGTCTGGATACAGACGACAAGACGGTTCGTGATGCACGCATTAAGGTGGTGCGCGATGCCTTTGAGGAGGAATTGGGCGCTGAGTTCGTAGCAGAGCATGGCGGTGAGATTTCTGAATGCTTTGATAAGCTGCAAAAGAAAATCGTGCGCAATTGGCTGGTTCAGGGCAAGCGTGTGGACGGCCGCGGAATGGAAGAAGTTCGTCCGCTGGCGGCTGAGGTCGGCGTATTGCCGCGTGCGCATGGCTCTGGTCTGTTTACTCGTGGGCAGACACAGGTGCTGACCATCTGTACCTTGGGTACGCTGGGAGATGCACAGGAGCTGGATACCATCTTTGATGAAAAAACAAAACGGTATATCCATCATTATAACTTCCCGTCTTTCTCTGTTGGTGAGACACGTCCTTCTCGTGGTCCTGGTCGCCGTGAAATCGGTCATGGCGCGTTGGCTGAGCGTGCGCTGCTGCCAGTCATTCCTTCTGAGGAGGAATTCCCCTATGCACTGCGTTTGGTTTCTGAGGTTGTCTCCTCCAATGGCTCCACCTCACAAGGCTCTGTCTGCGGTTCGACCTTGGCGCTGATGGACGCGGGCGTTCCCATCAAGGCACCGGTTGCGGGAATTTCCTGTGGTCTGATTACCGATGACGGACAGGAAACCACCTTTACAGATATTCAGGGTCTTGAGGACTTTTATGGAGATATGGACTTTAAGGTTGCGGGCACCAAAAAGGGAATTACCGCAATTCAGGTAGATATCAAGGTAGACGGTCTCTCTCCGGCAGTCATTCAGGAGGCGTTCCGCAAGTGCCGCGTTGCACGCCTTGGAATTTTGGACGAAATTATGCTCAAGGCAATCGAACAGCCGCGTGGTGATGTATCCGCTTGGGCACCCAAGATGATTACCATGCAGATTCATCCGGACAAGATTCGTGAGGTCATCGGCAAGGGCGGTAGCGTAATCCAAAAAATCGTTGCAGATTCCGGTGCACAGGTCGATATCAATGACGATGGTGTGATTACCATTGCAGCAGTCAAGGCATCAGACGGTGAGCTGGCAAAGTCTATGATTGAGGCCATTGTAAAGGAGCCAGAGGTTGGAGAAATCTATTATGGTAAGGTTGTTCGCCTCATGAATTTCGGCGCTTTTGTCAATCTGACTGCCAATAAGGACGGTATGGTGCATATTTCCAAGATGTCAGACCACCGCATTGAGAAGGTCGAAGATGCCGTACAGGTCGGAGATATGGTCTATGTTAAGGTCATGGAAATTGATGACAAGGGACGCATCAACCTGTCCATGAAGGACGTTAAGGAAGAAGAAAAACTCTAATTCCCTTTCATTCTGCTATCAAAGCCGATACGATGATTCGTATCGGTTTTTTTGCACGGAAAAGTCAGATTGGACAAAATTGACAAATCACAGATTGAGGAGTATCATATAGAACAATACATTGTACAGATTTCCTGCGGGGAACGATGTGCAGCGAGTGAGGAAAATCAATCATGCGCAGGGAAATTTGAAAAAAGGGGGAATATTGTGCCAAAGCACGACCGGAGAAAATTCAGCAGAGAAATCAGCCGCCTGACAACGCTTTCTGCAGTTTGTACCATTTTGATTTTGAGTTTTGCAATGATTCTGATGTTTATGTTTTTTTTTCGAAGCAAGCCCAAACCGATATGAATTATTATCTTACCAACACAGGAAAACAGTTTGATGATAAAATTCGTTATATCAAAGAGGGGGCAATCGCGGTTCGGCATAATGTGGAACTAGAGGACTTTTTCAGCGGACAGGCGTATGAAAAGTCTGAGGTGCAAAAACAGCTGACTTATTGCTTTGATTTATTTTCGCAAAGAAATATGGTGGAACAAAAACTACCGTTTGTCAATCATATCTATGTATTCAATAATCAGAATGAATTCGTCCGAAGCAATTACTACCCAACGACGCTGGAAGCCGCTGCACAGACAGACGCAGAATATTGGCAGCTGTATCAGGTATTTAAGGCGAGTAAAAGTCAATATCGTGCCTATCCGGGGCGTTCCAAAACCGATTTATGCTTCCGTATTTTGAATGATAAAATGCAGATGGTCGGCGTGGGTATTGCTTCCATACAGAATGACTCTATCAGCAGTTTGTTTTCCAGCATGAAGAAGTATCAGAACAGCTATTGGCTGGTGACAGATAGTTATGGGAGCAAAATCTGCGGGGTTGGAACGGAGAAGCAAATCAGTCAGCTCACATGGCGCACACCAAGCACCGCTGGGACAATCAAGCTGGACGGACGCAGCCTGCAATATCAAACCTGTATCAATGGGTTTGGTGTGCGGACGGTCTTGGCAATTGATGAGAGTAACATTTATGCTGTGCTCAAGCCGATGTTCCTGCTGTTTACCGTGGTCATGGTGCTGGTTCTGTTTGTGGTGACCATAATCGTGCTGGGAGTCAGCTATCGCTTGACAAGACCCCTGAAACAAATCGCGGCAGAAATCAAGTCTTTTGGACGGGAAGACCTCAGTATTCGAATGCGGGATTTTTCTGTTCAGGAATTTCATGATATCAGTGTACTGTTCAATGAGATGATTGCGCGAATCAGCCGCTTGACCACACAGGTCTATGAAAAGGAGCTGTTGGCAAATCGTGCGCAAATCAAATTTTTACAGGCACAGCTAAACCCGCATTTTCAGTTTAATATTTTGGCAATGTTCAGCATCAAGGCAAGATTATCCGGCAATGAAGAACTGTATCAGGGGCTGCATGCGTTTTCGAAATTGATGCAGGGCAAAATATTTCGGGAAAAGGAAATTAAGATTCCGCTTGCAACTGAAATCGAGCTGGTCGAGTTTTATCTCTATTTGCAAAAGAGCCGATTTCCAGATAAGATTTCTTATGAAATCAATTTGAGCGGCAGAGAAATCGAAAACTGTCTGATTCCAAGACTGCTGATTGAACCGCTCGTCGAAAACGCAGTTTCTCATGGACTGGAGCCAAAATGTGGAAAAGGCTCTATCAAAATTGACGTTCGTGAAAAAGAGGATTGGCTCTATATCACAGTGGAAGATGATGGTGTGGGATTCAATCAGGAGACGGATTTACAGACAAGCGCTGAAAAAGCGGAGCACACAGCAACAGGACTTGCCAATACCATACGGTTATTGAAAATCCTTTATGAGGATTCGTATGATATCAAGATTGTGGGTAAGGTTTCCGAGGGGACAAGAGTCGAAATCGTTTTACCTGTGGAGAGAGGAGAGCAGCATGTGGAAAGTGATTGCGGCTGACGATGAATCCTATGTACGGGAGGCAATTCGGCAGTTGATTCCGTGGGAGCAGCTGGGCTGTACCCTTCAAATTGTCTGTGATGGGCAATCGCTTGTAGAAAAAATGGACGAAGAACGTCCGGATATTATTTTGACAGATATCCGTATGCCTGGAATGGACGGACTGGAGGTCTGTAAATATGTCAATCAGTATTGTCCGGAAACGCAGGTTGTGATTTTGAGCGCGTATTCGGATTTCTCGTATGCGCGTACAGCGATGCGCTATGGTGCGTTTGAGTATATCTTAAAGGTTGAGTTGGTTGAAGAATTGCCAAAGACAATCGAAAAGGTGATTCAGACATTAGAAAAGCAAAAAGCAGAAATTTTGGACGATTATGCGGATATCCTCAAGGAGAGCAGTTCCCAAGACCTGTATCAGAAGATGGTGCAGTACGTGGAGAGAAATTATCGCAAGCCCATCACGCTGGCGGAGATTGCGGAGCAGCTTCATGCAAATCAAAGCTACTTGAGCCGTCTGTACAAGAATTGCAGCGGAGTCAATTTGTTCGATGATATCTTAAAAAGGCGGATTGAAAAATCAAAGGAGTGCCTGCTGGCCTCTGACTGGAAGATTCATCAGGTTGCAGCTTATGTGGGCTTTGAAGATGCAGGCTATTTTTCACGTGCCTTCAAAAATCAAACGGGTTTGTCACCAAAGGAGTTTCGCAATGCGAGAGAACCCAAGACGTAACATTTGGACAGCGGTTTTATATGGACTCCTTCTGGCTTGCCTGATGACGGGCTGTGGCGGACAGCCCTCCGTCACAGAAATCACGTTGATTCATGGCTGGGGCAGCGTGGAACCAGATCATGAAGCAATGCGGCGCATCTATCAGGATTTTGAAAAGGAAAATCCGGATATTCGGCTCCATCTGATTTCGATGCCGACAACACAGACTTTGATTCAAAAGGTGGAAGACTCTGTGATGGTAGGAGAGATTCCGGATCTTGTTTTTTTGGCAGGAGGCGGACAGGACGCACTGTATCAATATATGGCAGATTATAAATGTCTGCTCGACCTCATGCCTTATGTGGAGGCGGACGCACAGTTTCGTGCAAATCTGGCACCCGCCAATCTGGATTACTGGACAACCGCCGAAAATCAGTTGTTTACGATTTCTGATGTTTTGCTGGTCAGTGGTGGTTATTGGTATAATCAGGAGATTTTTGAACAGGCAGGTATTTTGGAAGTTCCAAAAACATGGGAGGAGTTCTTTGCTGCCTGTGACAAGATTCAGACATGGGCAGAACAGGGTGCCCATAAAGTGAAGGCGTTGCAGCCCTCCAATGAGGGATATTTATACCTGATGGACCATATTTTGGCACAAAAGGGAATGGACGGGACACAAAAAAACCATGTGGAGATGGAAGCGGGCAAGCTGCTGGATACCCTGACCATACTGGAGCAGATTCACCGCTTTTCCATCAGCGAAGACGGTGCATATAATTACCGCGATGAAATGGAGCTGTTCAACCGGGAAAAGCTTGCCATTTGTGTCAATGGCGTTTGGGGAGCTTCCATGATATCCAAGAGATTACAGGCAGAATATGCGTTGTTCCCATCAGAATCTCTTTCCGTAGCTTGCGAATCTGCTGGTATTGGATATGTTGTTGGACATACAGGGAATAAAGAGCGAGAACAGGCGTGTGTACGTTTTCTGAAATATATGGTAAGTCCGAAGGTACAGGAACGGATTTTATTGGAGACACAGCAGTTTCCTGCCAATCCCAATATCCACATGGAAGATTTTGCTGTGCAGCTTCCACGGTTTTACAAGGCGGTCAGCACGGCGCAATCGGCTGATATGAAAATCGAGATTCCAGAGCAGCTGTGGGGAAACCGGCAGATTGAAATTCTAAAGAACAATATCATACCGGTTTTGTCAGGAGAAATCAGCAAACAGGCATTTCTGGATTTATGGACTGTGCCGGAATAGTACAGACGGAAGCATCTGTTTGAGATGCGCTGCTGAAAAAGACTGCGCGCATGCGCATCTTAAGATTTTGTAACGAACTGTGAGATACAATGGACTTGGTTACACGGTGAAATATCCGGAACCGCTCATCAATGTGCGGTTTCGGGTATTTTTTTATGCAGCGAGTTTTTCAGGCTGTGGTTAGACTGAATAAAAACAGAGAATCGTTTTTGTTAAAAATATATAAAAATAGAGGGAACAAAATTCAAAAATCAGGCAAAAGTAAAAATAATCACAAAAAAGAGTCAAGCAGAGTCATGTTATTTTTTCATAAGACACCCTATAATAAGGAGCATAAACAACAGCAGTTTACACAAATAGGCTGGGAGGAAAGTACAATGAAAAGAATGACAGCAATGTCCCTTGCGATGGCTATGACACTGGGTCTGGCTGGTTGCGGCAATTCGGAACAGGCATCTGGCGGGGCAGATGGACAGCCGGAGGTTTTGGAATTTTATCATGGCTTCTATCATGAGGAATCGGAATGGCCTGCTGCAAAAGTCATGCGTGATATTTATGATGAATTTGCAAAGAGTCATGCAGATGGTTCGGTGACCTTTAAGCCGATTCCGGTGGAAAACAGAGATGATGTCGTGAATGCGCAGATTGCGGGAGGTAAGTTCCCGGATATGATTGATATGTATTCACCGGCGCCAAAGTCGGCAATCAGTCAGGGTCTGCTGCTGGATATGAAGCCCTTTATTGATGAGAACAATTTGCAGGACGCAGTGGGCATCAACTACACACAGAATCAGATTGATGGCAAGATTTATAATATCCATGAGCAGGTAGAAGCGCGCGGTATGTGGGCGAATACAAAAATTCTGGATTCTGTTGGCGCGAGCATAGAGGACCTCTCCACATGGCAGGGCTTTGCAGATACCATGGCAAAGGTTTCTGCTCTGGGCAATGGTACATACGGCTATGCAGCCGGTCAGGGTTCGCTGAAAATGATGTACGCATATCTCGCCAGCACAGAAGAAGGGCGTGCCATCACATCGGTACCGTTGACAGAGGCGGCAATCAATTCGGAGGAATTTGCTGCTGCATTTAAGACATTGGCAAAGATGGACCAAGTCAATGGCGCAGAGTACACCACGCCAGATGTTGGAAATCTGATGGCGGACTTCAACCAGAACGGAAAGGCAGCCGTTATTTCCAATGGTGCATGGAATGCGTCCGGTATTGCGCCTGAGCTTGCAGATGTAATCGAACCGATTATCTTCCCAGAGAATGTATCCCTATCTACAGCCGGTAATGGTTTGGCGATTGCAAGCGGTATGAGCGAAGCAAAGACCGAAATGGCACTGGAATTTATTAAGTACGTAACAAGCCCCGAAATTCAGGAACGTATTTTCTTGGAGGTACAGGGTGTGCCGTCCAATACAACACTGGATCTCAAGGCATTGGCGGAAAAGAATGGCGATCCGGTCATCATCAAGATGGCAGAGGCTTGCGCGATGATTCAAGATGCAGATATCGTTGTGAGTGATCCTTCTTATAAGTGGGGCATGGACGTAGGCAATGCAATCACAAACGCCTTGATGGAATGTGCAAATCAGAGCACAGATATCGAAGCACGCTTTGCGCAGCTGCAAAAAGAACTGATTGCGCTGATTGGATAATCAAATATAAGTGAAAAAGAGGAGGTGAAAATCCTTCTCTTTTTTAAGGAGGACAATATGAAGCAGGTGAAAAAATACGCCGGCCGCGGTGCCAGCGGCTCCGAGTGGAAACGCAGAGGATTCATTCTTCTATTTTTGCTGCCGACATTGCTGGCGTTTTGTATCTTTTATCTCTATCCGCTCCTGACGGTGTTTTTTACATCATTTGCAAAATGGGATTACACCAATCTCACCAAGCCGGAGTTCTGGGGCTGGACAGACCTCTGGAACAATTATAAGTATATTTTTGAGACCTATCCTTATTTCTGGGAAGCACTGCGCAACTCGGTAAGCTGGGCGCTGCTCGGTATCTTTGTACAGATTCCGGTGGCAACCATCATTGCGCTTGCCTTTTCCAGAAAAATGAGAGGAATCAAGCTGATTCGAAATATCTATATCATTCCCTGTATGATTTCATCTGCAGCACTCGGTATTATCTTCCTTCAGCTTTACAACCCAACCTATGGAATTCTCAACCCCATCATTCAGCTATTTCAGCCGTCCTTTTCGGGGAATATCCTGCTTATGAAGGGTCCTGCTTTTTGGGCAATGACAGGTGCTTATATCTTCTTTACAGGAACCACGACGTTGATGATTCTCGGAAACATTATGGCAGTTCCGGAGGAGGTTCGAGAAGCCGCCTTGTTAGATGGCGCCAGCGGATTCATACAGGATTTTTATATTACCATTCCCATGATTAAGAATACCTTGAAAACAGTCTCTATTTTATCCGCGACTGCCGGATTCCTGCTCTACAATGAGGTATATTTCCTGACCAAGGGTGCAGCAGGAACCTATAGCATCAGCTATGTGATTCGTGAGCTGGCAATTACCAGCCCAAGAGCACAGTTTGGACGTGCCAATTCGGTGGCATTTCTCCAAATCATTGCAGGCATGCTGATTATTGTATTTGTAAATGTAGTATATGAGCTTCCGGGAATCATCAGCAAGCTTAGGAGGAATCGGACATGATAAAAAAGATAAGAACACTCAATCAGCTGCCTCTTGGAACAAGGATTATGACATATTTTTCCTTGGGTTGGGCATTGCTGGTATCGCTGACCCCGATTGTGTGGCTGTTTTTGTCCAGTTTGAAGGAAGACCCGCTGGCACGTCCCGGATTTCAGCTTCCGGAATCCATTTACTTAGAGGGCTATATCTCGACGTTCCGCGACCTGCATGTGATGCGGTATTTCGGAAACAGTATGATTGTTTCCGTGGTATCGGTTCTCATCAGCATTGTGATGATTTCCATGTCTGCCTATGTCGTCGCACGCATGGAATTTAAGGGAAAAAGACTGGTGAACGTTATGCTGGCAACTACGCTGTTCATTCCGGCAACTGCCCTGACTTATCCCGTTTATAATCTGGTCAATCAGCTGGGAATTTATAACACACGTGCAGCACTCATTTTGATTTATTCATGCAGCGGCATTGCAGTCAGCTTCTTTGTCATCAAAAATTATTATGACCATATTCCGAAGGAGATGGAGGACGCAGCGAGAATTGATGGGTGCGGATACTTTCAGACCTTTTGGCATGTGATTTTTCCGATGGCACGTCCTGGCATCATGACCGCAGGTGTGCTTGCGTTCCTCAACAACTGGAATGAATATTACTGGGCATCTCTGGTCATGATTGACCGCGAGAAGCTGACGGTTCCGGCATTGCTGTCAACCTTTACGACTGCGTTCCGAACCAACTACAATGGTCTGTTTTCGGCGATGGTCATTATCATTCTTCCTCCGATTCTCTTGTATTGTATTTTTAATAAATTTTTTATTGAGGCACTTTCTGGCGGTGCTGTGAAAGGATAATTGTTATGAATCATCTGGTAGAGGCACGCGCAAAGCGTGTACAGTGGTATATGAAAGACCGGTTCGGTATGTTTGTACATTGGGGACTCTATGCCATTCCGGGACGCGGGGAATGGGTCATGCGCACAGAGCGGATTGCTCCGGAGGACTATACCTATATAGAGGAGTTCAATCCCGTTTGTTATGACCCGAAAGCATGGGCAAAGATGGCAAAGCATGCCGGTATGCGATACGTGGTTTTGACGGCAAAGCATCATGATGGATTCTGTCTGTTTGATTCCAAGCTGAGCGACTATACCAGCATGAAGGCGTGCGGACGGGATTTGGTTCGGGAATTTGTAGATGCAGTACGGGCAGAGGGGCTCAAGGTGGGGCTTTACTATTCTCTGCTGGACTGGCATCATTCCGATTATCCGAAATATGGAGATGCTTTCCACCCGATGAGCGAAAATGAAGCTTATAAAGATGAAAAAATAGATTTTGACAATTATCTGCGTTATATGCACGGTCAAATCGAGGAATTGGTAACAAATTATGGAAAAATAGATTTGCTCTGGTTTGATTTTTCCTATGAGGAAATGCGCGGTGAGGCGTGGAAGGCAACCGAGCTGGTTCGTATGGTGCGCAAGCATCAGCCAGATGTCATTATGGATAACCGCTTGGAGGTTGGCGGAGAAGGCTTTGGCAGTATTGTCAATGAGGTACCCGAGGAGTACTGCGGTGATTTTGCAAGTCCAGAACAGATTATTCCGCCAGAGGGGATTCGCAATGTAGTGGGGCAGCCTGTACCGTGGGAGCTTTGTACAACAATCAATAACAACTGGGGTTATAATCCGCATGATTTGGTGTATAAATCCAGCACTCTGCTCATTCATAAGCTGGTAGAATGTGTCAGCAAGGGCGGAAATATGATTTTGAATGTAGGACCGGATGCCTTGGGGCGCGTAGATGCCAAGAGTCAGCAGGTTTTGCGGGAAATTGGTGACTGGATGGAGCGAAACAGCGCAAGCATTTATGGGTGCGGAAATGCCAACCGTCCCAAGCCGGAGTGGGGCTGGTATACGCAGAATGGAAATAAGCTGTATGCACATGTGCTCGAAGCTCCCATTGGCCCGCTTGCCCTGACAGGTGTTTCCAAAGAGGAAATCAAGCATATTCGTTGTTTGGCAGATGGCTCTGAGGTGCCGCTGCGGGACAGCTGGATTGTGCAGTCCTATGCACACATTCCTTTTGTCTCTTTTGGAGAGCTGCTTCACTTTAGCTATCCGCTGCCTGACCCGGTAGATACCGTTTTAGAGATTACGCTCAAGGATTAAGGTGGAGGCAGATACAAATGAGACAGATTACAGCGATTTTGCTCGGTGCCGGACAGCGCGGCGAAATCTACGCAGACTATGGGCTGGCATTTCCCAATGAACTCAAAATTGTCGGTGTTGCAGAGCCGCGTGCAGACCGCCGTGCGCTCTGTGCGCAAAAGCATCACATTGCACCGGAAAATGCCGTGGCAGATTGGCAGGAGCTGCTTGCTCGAGATAAATTTGCCGATAGTGTGTTTGTGTGTACACAGGACAGAATGCACTTTGAGCCTGTCATGCAGGCGCTCGAAAAGGGTTACGATGTGCTTTGTGAAAAGCCCATGAGCTACAATCGAGAAGAACTGATTGCCATGGGAGAAAAGGCAAAGGAAACCGGCAGATTGCTCAGCATCTGTCATGTGTTGCGCTATTCTCCGTTTTTTGTAAAGCTCAAGGAGCTGCTCGATGCAGGTACGATAGGTCAGCTGGTGAATATTCAGCACATTGAGAGTGTGGGCTATTGGCACATGGCACATAGCTTTGTGCGCGGAAACTGGAATAAAACAGAGGAAAGCTGTCCGATGATTTTGGCAAAGTGCTGTCATGATATGGATATTTTGACATGGCTCGCGGGCAGCCGGTGTAAAACCGTTTCCAGTATGGGCGCACGCAGTCATTTTGATGAGGCACACAGACCGGAGGGAGCGCCAGCACGCTGTCTGGACGGCTGCCCGCATCAGGAAAGCTGTCCCTATTATGCGCCGCGATTCTATCTGGAGCACCCACAGGCATCTATTGGCGGATTCCGCAAGGTAGTCAGCTTGGATACCTCCAATGAAGCTGTGCTGCGCGAGTTGCAGACAAGCCCCTATGGACGCTGCGTATATGCCTGTGATAATGATGTGGTGGACAATCAGCTTGTCAATATTGCGTTTGAAAATGGAGTGCATGCAAGTCTCACCATGAGTGCCTTTACAGAGCATTGTGAACGCATCATCAATGTAATGGGGAGCCATGGACAAATTCGCGGACATATGGAAAGCAATACGCTGGAGATTTCCGACTTTGCTTCGGGCAATCACACCACAATCACGGTGCATATTCCGGAAGGCGGTTCGCACAGCGGCAGTGATGTATCCATGATGAAGGAGTTTACAGCGCTGGTGGCGAGTGGTGCAAAGGACAGCCGGACAGGGGCGGCTGCTTCGGTAGAAAGTCATTTGGCAACCCTTGCGGCAGAGGAGAGCAGATTACAAGGCGGCATGCCCATTTCATTGCAGAATTGGATTTCCGAATAGAAAAGGAGATATTTGATGCGATATCAGGAAATGAGAGAACAGGTTTGTGATATCTGTTATAAAATGTGGCAGTTGGGCTGGGTGGCTGCCAATGATGGAAATGTGACGGTTCGTGTGGCGGAGAATTTGTATCTTGCCACGCCTACTGGAATGTCAAAAGCATTCATTACCCCTGAAAAGCTGCTGCTGGTGGACGGAACAGGCGCAGTGGTAGAGGCATTGGAAGGGCTGCGTCCGTCAAGCGAAATCAAAATGCACATGCGGTGCTATGCAGAGCGTCCTGATGTGGGAGCAGTCGTTCATGCACACCCGCCCGGTGCGACCGGATTTGCAGTTGCACATAAGCCGATGGATATGTACAACATGATTGAAGATGTTGCAGTGATTGGTTCTGTTCCGTTAACTCCGTATGCAACCCCTTCTACAACTGAGGTGCCGGAACGGATTGCACCGTATTTACAGGAGCATGATGTTGTGCTTTTGGAAAATCATGGTGCATTGGCGCTGGGAAGTGACCTGATTACGGCGTTTTATCGTATGGAGTCGCTGGAGCTTTGGGCGAAAATTACCATCAATGCGGTCATTTTGGGCGGAAGCCATGATATTTCACGGGAGAATATTCAAAAGTTGATTGACCTGCGCTCGTATTATGGAGTGACGGGCAAACACCCGGGATATAAAAAGTATAGTGCAGACGGAGAGGGCGTCTAACATGGAGAAAAAGATGCTGGCACTGGATTTTGGTGCTTCCAGTGCACGTGCTATGCTGGGATGGGTTGAAAATCATACCCTTGTAACAGAAGAGATTCATCGGTGGGACAATATTCCAATTGATTATGAGGGACATTTATGCTGGGATATTGACAGACTGTTTGCAGAGATTCGGTGTGCACTCACAAAGGCACATCAGGCAGGCGGATTTGATGCGGTTGGAATTGATACATGGGGCGTAGATTTTGGATTGCTGGATTGCAATGGAAAGCTGCTGCAACCCCCTGTTCATTATCGGGACAAGCGGACAAATGGGATACTGGATACGGTCTTTCAGAAGATTTCAGCACAGCGGCTCTATGAAATCACGGGCAGTCAAATCATGGAAATCAATACGGCATTTCAACTCTTTGCCCTTCATCGGCAAGACCCTGAGATTTGGAGTCGGGCACGGACAGCGCTTTTGATGCCGGATTTATTTGCTTATTTTCTGACTGGTGTTTGTGGTGCGGAATATTCGATTTGTTCCACAACACAGCTTATGGATTGCAGGACAGGACAATGGTCGGAGGAGGTGCGGACCGCGTTGGGGCTTCCTCAGCTTTTCCCGCCGGTCACATCTTCCGGTGTGATTCGAGGCAGGCTGTCTCCACAAATTTGTGCGTCTTGTGGGATTCCTTCCGTACCGGTGATTGCCGTGGCAGGGCATGATACTGCAAGTGCAGTTGCCGCTGTCTGGCAAGATGCACCAGATACCGCATTTTTGTCCAGCGGTACATGGTCGCTTTTGGGAATCGAGCGGGATACGCCTGTAACAGAAGAACGCGCCTACACCCTTTCTTTTGCCAATGAGGGAGGACATGGGCGAAAAATCCATTTTTTGAAAAATCTGACAGGACTTTGGCTGGTTCAGGAATCCCGCAGACAGTGGGAGCGGGAAGGAAGGCTCTATTCCTTTGCAGAGCTGGAAAAGTGGGCAGAGCAATCCAATTGCACCAGCCGCATTGATACCCAAGACCCTGAGCTGGCAGTGCCCGGAGATATTCCGCGTAAAATCCGCATGCTGTGTGAACGGACTGCGCAGGCAATCCCACAGACACCGGGAGATTTTGTGCGCTGTATTTATGAAAGCTTGGCAGATACCTATGCCAAGACGCTGAACGAAATAGAACAGTGCACACAGATGTCTATTCAGGGCTTGCATATAGTCGGCGGTGGCTCACGCGGAAGTCTGTTGCCGCAGTTGATTGCCAACCGTACCGGACGAACGGTTTTTGCAGGACCTGTGGAAGCAACTGTGATAGGAAATCTTTTGGTGCAGATGGAAGCTTTGGGGATTCCGAAAGAGGGGATTCACTGGCAGGAATCCATACGCACCTATCAGAAATTGTCAGATTGAGTGGATTCAGAACGAGCTGGGAAAGAAACTTCGAAGCACTCATCGGAGCATCTTCAGCAAATTATAGAAAAGCAAGGAGTGAATGGATATGCAGTATCCAAAGATTGGGATTCGCCCAACCATTGATGGCAGATGGGGCGGCGTGAGAGAAAGCTTGGAACATCAAACCATGAAAATGGCACAGGCAGCGGCAGAGCTGATTTCCCATACTCTCAAATATCCGGACGGTACGGCAGTGCAATGCGTCATTGCAGATACGACCATTGGAGGTGGTGCAGAGGCTGCGCGCTGTGCAGAAAAATTTGCTCAGGAAGGCGTATGTGCAACCCTGACCGTAACACCGTGCTGGTGCTATGGAACAGAAACAATGGACTTAAATCCGCATACCATCAAGGCTGTTTGGGGATTCAATGGAACGGAACGCCCCGGTGCGGTTTATCTTGCAGCCGTGATGGCAGCATACGCGCAAAAGGGATTGCCTGCATTTTCGATTTACGGACATGATGTGCAAGAAGCAGATGATTCGCAAATTCCTGATGATGTCGCACAAAAGATTGTACGTTTTGCACGTGGCGCTGTGGCAGTTGGCTGGATACGGGATAAATCCTATGTCAATATTGGCGGTGTCTCCATGGGAATTATGGGGTCATTCTGTGATATGAGCTTTTTCCAGAGGTATTTGGGTATGCGTCCTGAATGGGTGGATATGACAGAAATTGTGCGCCGTATTACATTGGAAATTTATGACGCAGAGGAATACCAAAAAGCGCTGGCATGGGTCAAGGCACATTGCAAGGAAGGTTATGACTGCAATGCAGGGAAAACCTTGCCGGATATCATCACCAAATCCAAGGTGATTCCGCCGGAAAAGGATTGGGAATTTGTCGTTAAGATGACGCTGATTGTGCATGATATCCTGTTTGGAAATCCAAAGCTTGCTGAGCAGGGCTGGCATGAAGAAGCACTTGGAAAGAATGCGGTTGCCGGCGGATTTCAGGGACAGCGCAACTGGACGGACTGGCTGCCGAATGGGGACTTCATGGAAGCCATGCTGGCATCGACGTTTGACTGGAATGGTGCAAAGGCTCCCACTCCGTTCGCAACAGAGAATGATACCCTCAATGGGGTATCCATGCTGCTTGGAACCTTGGTTTCCGGAACTGCACCGTGCTTCCATGATGTACGTACCTATTGGAGTCCGGAAGCGTGTGCCCGTGTGACCGGAACAAAGCCGGAGGGCAGCGCTGCACAGGGATTTATCCATCTCATCAATTCCGGTGCCACTGCGCTGGACGCAACGGGAGCCTCTGTCAATGCAGAGGGCGTTCCCTGTATGAAGCCGTTCTATGAGATGACAGATGCCGATATAGAGGCATGTACCGCAGCAACGGATTGGTGTCGTGCAAATTATGAGTATTTTCGTGGCGGCGGATTTTCCAGCCACTTTAAGACACAGGCGGAAATGCCGGTTACGCTGCTGCGCCTCAACATTGTAGAGGGTGTGGGACCGGTGTTGCAGATTGCAGAGGGCAACACGGTTGTTTTACCGGACGCAGTTCATAACACGCTGGATCGGCGTACTGACCGCACTTGGCCAACGACATGGTTTGTGCCGCGTTTAACAGGAAACGGCGCATTTCGCGATGTCTATGAAGTGATGGCGCATTGGGGTGCCAACCATGGGGTCACGGTATATGGACATGTAGGTGCAGATTTGCTTACATTGGCATCTATGCTGCGGATTCCGGTTTCCATGCACAATGTACCAGAAGAGCAGATTTTCCGTCCGCATGCTTGGGCGGCGTTTGGTACAGCAGATTTAGAGTCAGCAGATATGCGGGCTTGCAGTGCTTATGGCGCATTGTATCAATAAAATGGATGTCAGACCATGAAGATTTCGAGGTGTTCTATGGAAAAGTGGTATGTGGGCGTAGATGGTGGTGGAACCAAGACAGAAATAGCAGTCTCCCATGCAGATGGAATCCCTGTCAAAACAGTGATTTATCCAACCTGTTCCTATCGTTCCATTCCAATTGAACAAGCGATTTCACGTGTCGTGAACGGGATTCGGGAATGTCTGGACAGTGCAGGGATTGCTCTGACGGACTGTGTTGGCTGCTGTGTTGGCATGCCTTCTTATGGTGAGAATCCGGAAAATGACCAAATCATTGTGGCAGAGATGGAAAAAGCGCTGGCACCGATGCCGGTTTTCCTCGTAAATGATGGGGAGGTTGGCTGGGCTGGCTCGCTCGCCTGTGAACAGGGAATTCATGTGGTATCTGGAACAGGTACCATTGCGTTCGGACGGGATAAAAATCAGACATTTGACCGCTCAGGCGGCTGGGGTTATTTCATGGGAGATGAAGGCTCTTGCTATTGGGTCGGTCTGGAGGCAATGCATTTGTTTGCAAAGCAGGCGGACGGACGTGTTCCGCGCGGCGCACTCTATGATATTGTGACACAGGCGTTTGCATTGAAAAGTGCTTATCAGCTTATTGACATTGCGATGGCTGATTTTGTCACGCATCGTGACCGCGTAGCGGATTTTCAGAGATATGCAATGCAGGCTGCACTGGCGGGCGATGAGAGTGTATGCGCAGTGTATGAAAGAGCGGCAGATGAACTGGCAAGTCTGGTGAAGGCACTGCAAACCCGATTGCAGTTTTCTGTGCAGACAGTTCCGGTTTCCTATTCTGGCGGACTGTTCCACTCCGGAGAACTGATTTTGAAGCCGCTTCGCGAGCGGGTGGAGACGCTCGGTTGTGTGCTGCAAACACCAAAGCGGTCAGCGATTGAGGGCGCATTGCTCTTAGCAATGGAAAAGTTTGGCTGATTTGACATAAGAGCAAATAAAAATCGCGGTGATAGAACCTCGTTTATGGAAACAGCAATGTTTCGATAGACGAGGTTCTTTTCTGCGCGGAAAAATGAACGGGACTTCCCTTTGATGCAAATTTTTTGTAAGATGATGTGAGAGAAATTGGCAGTTCAATTCGTATTGTAGATGAAAACGGCAAATCGACTGGTCCTAGGAAAACAGGCGAGCCGAAAGGAGTGAGCGTATGGAACAACAGTTTGCACGAAAGCAGGCAGAACGGCTTGTGTATACCTATGCAGACATGATTTTGCGTCTGAGCTATACCTATCTAAAATCTACACACGATGCAGAGGATATTTGCCAGACTGTATTTTTGAAGTACTTAACAAATGCACCGGAGTTTGAAAGCGCAGAGCATGAAAAAGCGTGGGTGCTGCGTACGGCAGTCAATGCCTGTAAGGATTTCCTCTTGATTTGCGGTATGAAGATAGCAGTATTTCCTTGATAGAACAGCCGTTTTCTGTGGAAACAGCAGCAGGAACTGTGATGGTAGAGGAAGTCAAGATTTCTCCAGTGGGATTCCGTGTGCGAGGGCATTATGAAGATGTGACGGAAAATATACAGCATGAGTTGGCTGACTATCAGGCACCGGAGAGTGGAAAGCTGCCTGAGAATACGCTGTTTGACCGGCTGTCAGATGTTCGGATTGTGCTATATCAAAAAGATGGAAATGGTATAGAGTTGTCTCAAACCGCTGGAAGAAGTGTGAATCTTAAAAATAAGACATTTATTATTGGAGATAGTTTTTCGGATAACATTTATAATCTCACAGAATTGGAGGCAATTGAGATTGCGGGGGTTATCCTGCCGATTCGGGTAAATTGATTTGTTTGGAAAGGGCACGGACTTTTGAACCGTGCCCTTTTGCTGGATTGGAACGAAGTTCCTGTTCCTTATTGAAAAGGGATATGCTATAATAAAAATAAAAATCATCAATCGGTATATTTTATAGGATATTTTGGAACGGTGAAACGGATTATGTATGAAAAAATTGTGCTTTCAAACGGTGTGCGCGTGGTGGCAGAACGAATCGGGTATGTGCGTTCTGCTGCATTGGGGATTTGGATTGGAAATGGAAGTCGATTTGAAGCAGCAGAATATAATGGGATTTCCCATTTTATTGAGCATATGATTTTTAAGGGAACAGAAAATCGCACTGCACAGCAAATTGCAGCGGCAATGGACGCGATGGGCGGACAAGCCAATGCGTTTACAACAAAGGATTGTACCTGCTATTATATGAAGGTGCTGGATACACATTTGTGTGATGCGGCAGACTTGTTGGCAGATATGTTCCTTTGCTCGAAATTTGAAAATCAAGACATTGAATTGGAACGTGGTGTTGTGTTCGAAGAAATTGATATGTATGAGGACACACCCGATGATGTGGCAACGGAAAAGCTTTTTGAAGCCTGTTATCAGGGGACGGCGCTGGGACGTCCCATTCTGGGTACGGAAGAAACCTTGAAAACCTTTGATTCTGCGGCACTGCATCACTATATGGCACAGAATTATCACCCAGAGGACACGGTGGTTGCGCTCTCAGGTCATTTTACAGATGCGGATTTACAATATATCTGCAAACTGTTCGAAAGAATGATGGGAAGCGGACGCAATCAAATCGAGCCTGCCCAGTATCAGTCCAGTGTGGTGGTGCGTCCCAAAGACATTGAACAAAATCATCTGTGTCTGGGCTTCCGCGGACTTGCGCTTTTAGATGACAGGCGGTATGCGTATCAGCTGATGAATGGGATTCTGGGGGGAGGAATGTCGTCCAGATTGTTTCAGACAGTGCGCGAACAAAATGGATTATGCTATTCCATTTGCTCATTTCCATCAAGTTATATAGATACAGGTATGTTTTCCATTTATGTAGGGCTGAGTCAGGAACAGGAGCAGAAGGCTGTTGGGCTTATGAGGGAGGTGCTGCATGAATTTTGTGAAAATGGACCGACTGAAGCGGAACTTTGTCGATGCAGAGAACAAGTGAAAAGCAATATGCTGATGGGGCTGGAAAGCACCAATGCCCGAATGAATCATTTGGGACGGTTTGAGTTGTTTACAGATTGCGTCATGAGTCCAGATGAATTGACCGCAGCGTATGATGCGGTAACGGTGCAACAGGTGCAAGAATTGGCGAATGTCATTTTTTGTTTTGCCGATGCCTCTATTTGTGCGGTCGGAAAAACAAGAGGAGAGGACGATTATCGAGAGATGATTCTGCCTTGAAAGAACTTGGAATTATCTTTGCTGAAAAAGAAAAATAATGGTTGACAAATGAGTTCTTCCTGTGATATTATATACAAGCAGTAAAGATGTGCGCCGATAGCTCAGCTGGATAGAGTGTTTGGCTACGAACCAAAAGGTCGGGGGTTCGAATCCCTTTCGGCGTACCAACTGAAAAAAGAGCCTGTGAAATATTCACAGGCTCTTTTTACTGTCTGAAATTTTAGAGATGTGCTCACAGAGTCGAGGTTTATGCCCAGTGAGAAACCGCTTCGCATAAAAATTGAGCGCAGCCAGATATTCTTCGGTCGTAATATGCGGTAAAACGTGGGTCAGCCGTATAAAGAGAGGCAATCCCTTTTCGCTGCTCTGGTGTTGCATTGGATAAAGTATAGGACAGCCAGCGGCAATGTAGGTCATATACCTGCTTTCCAATCTCATCGGTCGGATTTGCGCCTGCCTTGACAGCTTGCTCCAGCAAATCCAAAATGGAATCCTTCAGTGCTTCAAAATGATGATATTCTTCGGCAGTCATGCGCAGAATTCTTTCATTTGCAGTATCTACGGGTAAATCTCCGTATTTGGTGCGGACTTCAGCCCCGTATATGGCTTCATTTTGCGCAACAATATCTTGTTTGAATGCTTGGAATTTTTCATGGTCTTTCATCATAATCTCTCCTTTGGTGTATTGGATTGTACGGTTGATGGTCGTGATAAGGAGGGAAAGCTGTTCCTGCTCCTCGATTAAGGTCTGCTTTTGCTGCTCCAATGCAGTGAGACGGTCAAAGTCGGGTGCCTGCATGATAGATTGAATTTGTTTCAACGGAAAACCAAGTGCACGATAAAATAGAATTTGCTGTAACGTATCAATTTGTGCAGTTGTGTAAATACGGTAACCGGACTTGGTGATTCGATTGGGGTGCAGCAAACCGATTTCATCGTAGTATCGCAGTGTGCGCGCGCTGACACCTGCGAGCTTGGATAATTCCTGAATGGTATATTCCATCTGTATTCCCTCCTTGTGTTCTTAGTATAGTGCTTGCCGCAACGGAAAGGTCAAGCGGAAAATTAAAAAAAGATAAAAAGAAACAGATGAGGAGAAAAGATTCGAAAAAATATGTTGACAGAGTAGAATTGCTGTGATATTATAGTTAAGCTGACCGGTTGGACAGCAAAACCAAGTGAAAAGTTTAGAGAGAAACGGCTTCTCTGAAAAAGAAGTTGAAAAACTTTGAAAAAAGTTCTTGACAAACGAAGTAAACTTTGGTAGAATAAACAAGCACTTTACCGAAAGGTAAGAGCAAGAATTGTACCTTGTAAATTAAACAACGAAAAGCTTGAAAACGAACCTGAAATTCTTTTGGAATAAAACCCAGAAGTAAGTCGGTG
>JAGZIN010000002.1 GCA_018366195.1 Butyricicoccus pullicaecorum
GCTTCTTTATTATAGCAAAAGGAGTTTTTATTTCTTCATCTTCGGCAATAGCCTTTTTTTGAACCACTCGCCTAGCGAGTGGTTTTACATCACAATAAAAAAGACACCACGAATGGTGTCTTTTTGTTTGGTGGGAGGTGATGGATTCGAACCATCGAAGTCATAGACGACAGATTTACAGTCTGTTCCCTTTGGCCACTCGGGAAACCTCCCGTATCAACTTTTATAGATAGTTTGCCATCAAAACTGATGCAGAGAATAGAATAGATACCATACGGTATCTAAAGAAAATGGTGGGAGGTGATGGATTCGAACCATCGAAGTCATAGACGACAGATTTACAGTCTGTTCCCTTTGGCCACTCGGGAAACCTCCCATATCAACTTTTGTGATGAAAGTGGAGCTGGTGGACGGACTTGAACCCCCGACCTGCTGATTACAAATCAGCTGCTCTACCAACTGAGCTACACCAGCATCTTCATCTGAACACCGCTGTGCGAATGAATTAGCTCAGCGACGTGTATTATAATATCATGAAAAGCGCACTCTGTCAACAAGTTTTTGATAATTTCTCGAAAAAAATCAAAATATCATTTGCCTCGCTTGTCAGCAGATGGGCGTGCGGACTCCAAGGGCGTGATATGGTCTGCAACGGTTTGCAGCAGTGTCAGCATGGACGAGGACAGATTGGGAAAATTGCGTGCCAAATCGGCGGGCTGGAGAGAAGGAAGCTGAAGCTCCTCGTGTTCCAATCCGAAGCCGCCCAGACCTTTTGCAGCCGCTCGGATACGCAGTTCACTCAGGTTCATCTGTGCGTTGCACAGGCAGTCAAAGTGTTCGCTGGCTGTGCGGAATGCCTCCTCGACTCCGCTGGGGTCAGCAGCATAAAGGTAACGAAAGACCTTATAGATTGCCATGGACAAATAGGTTGCGATTTCCGAGGAAAGCTGCTCGGAGCCAGCCTTTTCGCAGATGTCAAACAGCAGGGCTGCGGCGTTGACCACCAGACGGCGCTGGAGGAGGAAGGGGTTTTCCGGACTGGCAGAACCATCTGCGCAGGCATCGTGCAGTCTAGCTGCCGGCACAGAGGAACCGTCCCGTGCCATGGAGCGCCCCAGCAGATAGTCGCAGGATACACCATAGTAGTCCGCTGCACGCACAACAAAGCTAAGCCCGGGCTCACGCAGCCCGTTCTCATAGTGACTGAGCAACGCCTGCGATACGCCTAAGTCGGTTGCCGCGGTGCGTTGGCTTATTTTCTTTTCACGGCGCAGCAGCGCAAGGGTTCTGGAAAAGTCACTTGCCATCTTTGTCAAACTCCGTCATAAAAGTATATATATTATACCCATATTATTACTATTTGTAAAGTGCTTCTTGACGAAAAAGGCGGAAAACAGCGCGAAAAATCCCCTGAAAACCGGAATCAGGGGATTTATTGGTTCAGGAATTGACAGAGCCTGAAAATACTCTCCGGAATTGGCGAAGCACAACATTTGCTACTATCCACAGCAGGGTAACCTCAAAGGGTAGTAGAAGGAGGTTTTTCATGAGTCTGCCGGGAAGCGGTCCTAAGAAGCCTTTTTTTAAGAGTATGGCACTCCATAAGGTATTGAGCAGGATATTGCAGAAAAAATTCACACTCAGCTTTGCGCCGATGCAGCGGACAACAGAAGGACGTTCCTTGTATAGCCACAGACCATAGAGCAGACCGCCTGCGACGGCAGTCAGGGTATAGCCAGGAAAGTATCCGCTGGGATTGTTGGGGCTGAGCAGAAAGCCGAGGACATCGGTGCAAAATCCGGTCATCATACCAACAGCAGGTCCGTAGAGCATACCAACCGAGGCGTTGCACACAAAGCCGATCGAGATGCGTGTTTCCGGCGTGATATAGATTTTCAGTCCGGCGAGGTCAAAGACCAGATTGAGTGCAATGAGCATGGCTGTGATAACCAATGTGCGCGGGGATTTGAGTTCGTCAAGGGAGCGGCGAAATACATTTTTTTGTTTTTCCATAAAAAATACCTCCAGAAAATTTGAATGCACGCATTTTCAAGAGGTATCACCGCTCTGAAATTGTGTGCAGCGGGATGCGACCGCTGTACCGCAGGAAAAATCCTTCCTTTCGTCTGTCAGACAACTCCCCGTTCTGACAGCACTTCACGCACAGCAATCTACTCTGCTTTTCTATCTTATTGTAGTCCATATCCTGCGTTTGTCAAGAAAAATTCTTCATCTGTTTCTTGGTTGACCGTTGGTTGACCCTTGGCAGACCCAGACGAGGATAGGATAGAATAGGATAGAATAGGTTAGTTCAGGCGAGGGAAGGAGAGGCGCTCAAAAGCAGCGCCCCAAAACCGAAGCACCGTTTTTGCGATTTCGCAAAGAATATTTTCGATATTGGTTTTGGAAGGCTGAACAAAACAAGCTAGTCAGGGTATGGAATACATGGTATCATAGAACAGAACAGAAAATCATTTTAGGAGGTTGGTTATGAATCTCAGCAACAAAACGAAAGGAATCCTGTTGATTCTGTGTTCGGCGTTCTGCTTTGCGCTCATGAATGTTTTTGTGCGGTTGGCAGGCGATTTGCCGTCCATGCAGAAAAGCTTTTTCCGCAATGCGGTTGCGCTGGTGTTTGCAATCCTTGTGCTGCTGCGTGAACGCGGAGACTTTATCTGGAAAAAGGGAAATCTGCCGCTGCTGCTTGTGCGTGCAGGCTTTGGCACCATTGGAATCCTGTGCAATTATTATGCAATTGACCATCTGCTGCTATCCGATGCCTCGATGCTCAACAAGCTTTCCCCCTTTGCGGCAATCCTGTTTTCGTTTTGGTTTTTGCATGAACGGGTCACGCTGGTGCAGGCGCTTGGCATTTGCAGCGCCTTTGTCGGTGCGCTGTGCATCATTAAGCCGAGCTTTGATTTGACGGCGTTTTTTCCTGCCCTCATGGGACTGTGCGGCGGCATCTGTGCAGGGGCAGCCTATACCGCGGTGCGTGCCCTTACAAAGCGCGGAGAGAACAGTGCCTATATTGTGTGTTTCTTTTCCGGCTTTTCCTGTCTGGTGCTGGTGCCGTGGCTGCTGCTCTATGCCGAACCGATGACGGGAACACAGCTCTTGATGCTGTTGGGGGCAGGATTGGCTGCTGCTGGCGGACAGTTTTCCATTACCGCGGCCTATGCCCATGCACCCGCGCGTGAAATTTCTGTGTTCGATTATTCACAAGTGATTTTTGCTGCTGTTTTGGGTTTTCTTCTGTTTGGGCAGATTCCGGATTGTCTCAGCGTGTTGGGATATTGTATCATTTGCAGCGTATCTGTTGCGATGTTCCTCTATAACCGCAAACAGCCTGCATAAAAAAAGGGTGCATCGGTTTTCGATGCACCCTTGATTTCTCGCCGCATAAGAAGTGGTTTCCGTTATGGATTCTGTGGGAGGCTGGGCAGAGAATCAAAGCCCTGCTGTAACTCTGCATCGGTGGGAATATGGTCCTGCATTGTGCCGTTGAGATAGTTTTCGTAGGCAAACATGTCAAAGTATCCGGTGCCCGTCAGACCAAAGAGAATGGTTTTGGATTCTCCGGATTCCTTGCAGCGCAGCGCTTCGTCGATTACGGCGCGGATTGCATGGGCAGATTCCGGTGCGGGCAGAATGGTTTCCCGCTTTGCGAACAGAACGGCTGCCTCAAATACACGGGACTGTTCATAAGCGGCTGCTTCCATATATCCATCATGATAGAGTTTGGAGAGAATGGGACTCATGCCGTGATAGCGCAGACCGCCTGCGTGATTGGCGGAGGGGATAAAGCCGGAGCCAAGCGTATACATACGGGACAGCGGTGTGACCTTGCCGGTATCACAGAAATCATACGCATATTTGCCGCGTGTCAGAGACGGACAGGACGCGGGCTCTGCTGCGAGGATACGCGGGTTTCGAAGCCCGCGCAGCTTGTCTGCCATAAAGGGGCCAATCAGACCGCCGAGATTGGAGCCGCCGCCCGCACAGCCAATGACGATATCGGGGTATTCTCCAAGCTGTTCCATTGCGGTTTTGGTTTCCAGTCCGATAATGGATTGATGCAGCAGAACCTGATTGAGTACCGAACCCAGCACATAGCGCTTGCTGCCGCCGCTCTGTATCGCAGCCTCCACCGCTTCCGAAATGGCACAGCCAAGGCTTCCGGTCGTGTTCGGGGTCTGTGCTAAAATCTGTTGACCGATTTGGGTGGTCATGGAGGGAGAAGGGGTAATGGACGCATCAAAGACACGCATGACCGATTTGCGGAAAGGCTTTTGTTCATACGAGCATTTGACCATAAAGACATCACAGGTCAGCCCAAAATAGCTGCAAGCCTCGCTCAGTGCCGTGCCCCACTGACCGGCACCGGTTTCCGTAGTCACACCGGAAAGCCCCTGCTGCTTGGCGTAGTATGCCTGCGCAATGGCAGAGTTGAGCTTGTGTGAGCCGGAAGTATTATTACCCTCGAATTTATAGTAGATTTTTGCGGGGGTATCCAGCGCTTTTTCGAGCGCATAGGCACGAATCAGAGGAGAGGGGCGGTACATTTTATAAATTTCCTGAATTTCTTCCGGAATGTCTATGAATTCCGTGGTGTTGTCCAGCTCCTGCCGCGCCAGTTCTTCACAGAAAATCGGGGAGAGGTCACGTTCCGTAATGGGCTTTCCGGTCGCAGGGTGCAGCATGGGGTCGGGCTGCTCAGGCATCACGGCGCGCAGGTTGAACCACTGCTTGGGAAGCTGTTCTTCGGTGAGATAGAGACGATGTGGAATTTTAGACATGGTTTACACACTCCTTTTACGTTGTGGGGAAAAGAAAAAGCCTTTGTCCCCAAGAAAGATTTCTCTGGGACAAAGGCTTGTGAAAACCTCTGCGGTGCCACCCAAATTGACGAAAAAATACGTCCACTCATTTTGCAGCCGAACCAACGAATGCAAACTCCCTGGATAACGGGTGGAGATCCCGTCGCACTACTGAGACATGATGTCTGTTCGCTATGCCCTCAGAAGCCCATTCGCCAAGCTGCTGTTTGCCGCGCTCTCACCTGCCGCGGCTCTCTGGAAAACCTCAGATTCTTGGGTACTCTTCTTCTTCAACGGTTTATTGCTTTAGTCAAGTGTAATACAGCAAAGAGGCTTTGTCAAGTTATTTTTTTGGGGAGGCAATAAAAAAAGGAACTGCATTCGCAGTTCCTTTTCAATGGTCGAGGTGACAGGATTCGAACCTGCGGCCTCTTCGTCCCGAACGAAGCGCTCTACCAAGCTGAGCCACACCTCGATTTTGGTACGCTGTTTGTTGACAGCTTCTTTATTATATCGGCTGACACCGCTTTTGTCAACGGTATTTTTGAAAAAAATGAAATTTTTTCAAAAGCACATATCCCATCTCTCGAGGTGCATAGAGATACAGTGTGTGCAGCGAGTCTGTATGCTGGAGCAAGAGGAAAGGGTGTGGGACGATTTGAAACAGGGAAGCTTATGTGTACTGCTTGCGCTTTGTCTCAGCGGCTGCGGCAAATCCGTGCCGCCAGCTGGAGAAACCGTGCGCGGACATTTTGAGGACTTGCAGGCGGCACAGATGCAGGTTAAAATTTTATGCGATTTTGGACAATCTGCGCTGGAATACCGCGTCGATTACGAGTATAATAAAGAGGATAACGATTTGCTGACAGTGACCGAGCCGCAATCCATTGCCGGCGTACAGGTGGAAATTGCCGGACAGCAGGATTTTACCCTGCAATATCAGGACGCCGCGCTGGAGTTTGGGCGCGATGCGGTTTCGGGGCTGACACCGGTGGACGCCATTGCCGCCTTGCTGTATGACCTGTATACGGGAGAGCCAACCGAAATTGGCAAGGATACCATAGATGGAGTGCAGGCAGTCAGCCTGCATTATGAAACCATGGACGTGTGTCCCGAAATTTCCAAAACCGTCTGGCTGGAGCCGAATACCATGACACCGCTGTGCGCCGAGCTGTACTGTGACGGGCAAAAGCGGGTGACACTGTTTTTTGAGCAATTCGAGCAGAAGGAGAGCAAACATGGGAATGAACCAGAATCGCGCTTGGGCGGAAATTGATTTGTCTGCGCTCGAGCATAATTTTGATGTGATACAAAAGCACGCAGATCGTCCGGTGCTGTGTATCGTCAAGGCAAATGCCTATGGACATGGGGCGGTTCCGGTGGCGCATTGTCTGGAACGGCGCGGTGCGGCATATTTTGGCGTTGCCACCGGAGACGAAGCGCTGGAGCTGCGTGCGGCTGGCGTCCGTGCCCCAATCTTGATTTTGGGCTATGTCGATGAAGCCGATATGCCGGCGGTTGTGCGGCATGACATCACCGTACCCATCTATGACCGCGAAACGGCAGAACTGTTTTCCAAGGCGGCTTGTGCAGAGGGGAAGCCGATTAAGGTTCATTTTACATTGGATACAGGTATGTCACGGTTGGGATTTCCGGCGCATCATACACAGCAAACCATTGAAACGCTTTTGGAGATTGCCAAGCTGCCCGGGCTGCAGGTCGATGGTGCCTTTACCCATTTTGCCGTTGCCGATACGGCATCGGAGCAGGATACTGCGTTCACAAGGCAGCAGCTTGCGCTGTTTCGCGCGGTCTGCGATGGACTGGAGCAGGCAGGGCTTGCCATTCCAATCAAGCACTGTGCCAACAGCGGCGGTGTGGTGCAGTATGCAGACAGCTATCTGGATATGGTGCGCGCGGGGATTATCCTCTATGGCTATCAGCCCGACCCCAGCAATCCGGTACGCATCGGCGTGCGTCCGGTCATGACCGTCAAAACCCATGTGGTACAGGTGCGGGAGCTGGAGGCAGGGCGGCTCGTCAGTTATGGCTGTACCTACAAAACCGAGGAGCCCATTCGTGAGGCGGTGGTTGCCATTGGCTATGCAGATGGCTTTCTGCGTGCAGGCTCAGGAAAGGCATCTGTTGTGATTGATGGGCAGGCGGTGCCGGTCATTGGACGTGTGTGCATGGATATGCTGATGGTACGTCTGCCTGCACAGGTGCGGGCGGCGCGTGGAGACATCGTCACGGTTTTTGGTGATGCGGCGGTGACGGCAGAAACGCTGGCGCAGGCGGCAGGTACCATTTCCTATGAGGTGCTGTGTGCGGTTTCCCACCGAATCCCGCGCGTCTATCTGTAAAAAAAATTTTTACCTCTCTGCAGTTATATCCCGTCTCAATTCGGGGAAAATAGGATTGTAAGATTCCGATGGAACATGCAGGAGGTATGACATGGAACATAAGATTAAACGCGGCGATATTTATTATGCAGACCTCAGTCCGGTAGTTGGCAGTGAGCAGGGTGGGATTCGACCGGTACTTATTGTTCAGAATGATGTTGGAAACCGTCACAGCCCGACCGTCATTGCGGCTGCCATCACCTCGCAGGTCAACAAAGCCAAAATGCCGACGCATATTACGCTGGGTGCCAAGAATTTTGGTCTGACGAAGGATTCCGTGGTGCTCATGGAGCAAATCCGCACACTGGATAAAAAGCGGCTGCGTGAAAAGATGGGTACACTCGATGCAGACCACATGCGCCAAATCGATCAGGCGATTGCGGTCAGCTTCGGTCTGGGCGGCTCAGTACAAGGATAGAAAGAGAACGGAGTGAATGCGATGAAGCCAATCGAACAGAAGCTAACCATTTCCATTGCCGCAGTGCTGATGATGTGTCTGCTGGTTTCGGGATATTTTGCAGTTGCGGCGCCGTCCGGCTCGGCAGATGACCCGCTCATTACACAGAGCTATCTGGAAGCGGTTGTCACACCCAAAGCCATGCAGGCAGCACAAGCCGCGGCAGGGGAACAGGGCAATGCGCTCAGTGCACGAATCAATGCCCTGTCTCAGCAAATCGACCGGAAAATTACGGAAGCCGCGGCTGCCTTGGCGTCCGATGAAACCTTTTTGAAGCGTGTGGCGGCAGCAGGAACTGGGACGGCGGCAGACAGCGGCACATGGAAATCTCTGACCCTTACAGCGGGACAGAAGGTGTATCTGGCAGTCGGTTCAGAGGTTGTTTTGCGAAGCGGTGCGGCAAACTGCTTTGAGAGCGGAGAAAAAGGACTGGTCAACCTGTCCGAGGTGGGAGAGCTGACCGAGGGACAGCCCCTTGCGCTTTATGCGCTCTATACGGCAACCACACAATCGAGCGGGTTTCAGGCATCGGAGCGCACCAAGGTGCTGATTTCCGGAGATTATTCGCTGGGATAACCGCATAAAATCCATAGAAATGCGTATCGATACAGAGTAGATGCGCGTTTTCTTTTGCGCGCAAGGAGGGCGGCGTATGAAATGTCCGGTGTTTTATCAAGGGGAACAGGTCGGCTGGGTTTTGACGGAGCAGGTGTCCGGCTGCGTCAGATGGGAAGCCGTATGCAGGGTGGAGACGAATCGTGTCCTGCGCCTTTATGGAAGGCAGGCAGAGAGAGAGCCGTTTCGAGTCGGCGTGATGGAGCCGGAGGACGGCGGCAATTTGCACCTTTGCCGCAAGGTTTGGCAAAGTGAGCTGGAGGGGGCAGGCTATGCTGCACTGCCGGATACATACTTTTTAGGGGAGCAAGGACAAGAGAGACTGCACACAGGAGATGCCAAAATTGATGCCTGTATAGACAGCGGGCAGGTGGTCTGCCGCCTGTGTGATGGTGTGGTCTGTGTATCGGCGCCGTTTTCGTCGGCGGAGCCGTGCCCTCTCGCGTTTGCGCTGACGGCGTGCACCGTGGAGCAGGGCAGAGCTGTGCTGCGCGGCAATCGAACAGGGCTTTTCAAGCCGCGTATTTGATGGTAGAATAGGAGAACTGATAAAAAAAGGAGGTTCTCTGTATGAAACATACCATGGAGCATGAGATTACCCCCGTATTCCTGCTGCGTTTTACCCTGCCCTCGATTATCATGATGGTGGTGCTCTCGCTCTACACCGTGGCAGATGGTGTACTGGTCTCGTATTTTGTGGGGACAGAAGCATTTTCTGCCATCAATGTTGTTTATCCGCTCATGAGTATCGTTGTTGCATTGGGTACCATGTTTGGAACCGGCACGACTGCAATCGTGTCCCGTAAGCTGGGAGAGGGCGACCGGCAAGGCGCAAATGAGCTGTTTTCCTTTGTGATTGCGGTCACAGTCGGCATTGGGCTGGTGCTGGGTGCGCTGCTCCTGCTGTTTCTCAAGCCTGTCATTTGGCTGCTGGGTGCCAATGAAGCGCTGTTTCCATACTGCTATCAGTATGCCATGCCGATGTTATGTTTTCTCCCGATGAGTATTTTACAAATTCAGTTTCAGTCGCTGATTGTTGCGGCAGGCAAGCCGCAGCTTGGGCTGTGCATGACCATCATCAGTGGTGTGACCAATATTCTTTTGGATAGTGTTTTTATGGGCGTATTTCATTGGGGAATTGCGGGCGCGGCAGTTGCAACCGGAATTGGATTTTGTATTCCGGCAGTGTTTGGACTGTGCTATTTTCGATGGAACCAGAAAGCTGCCTTTCGCCTGATTCGCCCAGTTTCGCACTGGAGACAGCTTGCGGCGGCAGCAGCAAATGGCTCCTCGGAAATGGTGAGCTATCTGTCTGAAAGCGTAACGACATTTTTGTTTAATGTGACCATGATGCGTTTGATGGGACAGCAGGGTGTTGCAGCGGTCGCCATTGTGCTCTATGTGGATTTTGTGTTGGTTGCCATAAGCCTTGGCTATGCGATGGGAGTCGCTCCCCTCATTAGCTACAACTATGGCAAGGGAGATGCACGGAATATTCGCAAGATTTTCCACATCAGTCTGATTTCATGCGCGGTCATCGGGGTTTCCATGACGCTGGGCACACATGGACTGGGGGGACGTCTCGCTGCATTTTTTGCACCTGTGGGCAGTCCTATCTATCGTTTGGCAGTCACAGGTATGGGATATTATGGGCTGAGCTATCTGATGAAAGGAACCAATCTGTTTGCGTCTGCACTCTTTACTGCGTTTGGAAACGGACGTGTTTCCGCAGCCCTATCCTTTTTGCGGACACTCGTGTTCCTTGCCGGAAGTATCCTGACTATGGCGGCGCTTTTTGGGGTGATTGGGGTCTGGTGTGCAGCTCCGGTGGCAGAAACCCTTGCCCTTAGCGTATCCCTGTTCTGTATCGTCCGGTATCGAGATGTCTATCCGTATACAAGCCGCTTCGGCAGCTGAGCCGATTGAGATTGGAGTTTATCCGCCTTCCGCTGTATCCGTTGGATACGGTGGAAGGCGGCTTTGCTTTTTCCGTAAAATTTTTCTGCGCCGCCTGCCTGTGTGCCGAAGCACAGGACAAGAATGGAGAAATAGGGAATATGGTGGCGTATTTTGACAGAAATATGTGTGAAGTGTAGGTGGACTTACGGAATATACAGACAATGTGTATAAAAAATGCAGTAAAAAATTGATAAAAATAGAAGTGGAAAAAATAGGAAGCAATGTCTATAATATACCTGTAAGTAGATGAAAACCTGCTTTTCGGGCTTAAAAAGTCTGATGATGGACGTTTTTGCGGCAAATCAGGAGGTGCTCCTGATTTGCAGAAAGAAAAAGAATGAGGTGATTTGGGTGAATCATAGCTTTTATAAAAAAGCCATTTGCCTGCTGCTGGCTTCCAGCGTGACATTTGGACCGGCGGTTGGACCGCTTTCGGCACATGCTTTGGAGGAGCTGTCTGCACAAATGGCAGACCAAATGACAGAGCTGCCCCCAACGCAGGACGGAAGTTCTCTCCCGATGATGGAGCTGACTCCCGCACAGGGCACAGAATCTACACCGGCAGCACCGGAAAAGCCAATGACAGACGAAGACCAGGCAGAGAAGCCTGTGGAACCGGAAAAACAGCCGCAGACTCCCGCAGAACAGGACGAGCAGCCGCAGGCTCCCGCAGAACAGGACGAGCAGCCGCAGGCTCCCGCAGAACAGGACGAGCCGTCCAAGCTGCCGGAACAGGAGCTTCCGGCATTTACTGGCAAGAATCTGGCACAGGAACAGGGGGTTCAGGTCAGTGCTTCGCATACAGCGGAAGGCTCTGACGCAGCGCATGCGCGAGATGGGCAAGGCGATTCTGCGTGGAAGGCGGAGGCACAGGACGGGCAAGTGTCTCTCTCCTATGATTTGAAGGGACTCTGTGCACTGGAAGGTGTACAGATACAGTGGGAGTCTACGGACTCTATTCGGGAGTATTTTGTAGAAACCTCCATCAATGGAGATGATTGGGACACACAGATACATCACACAAGTGCACCGGCACAGAAAGACGAACGGATTCCTTTCCAGAATGAGGTGGAAGCACAGCATATTCGTCTGCGCCTTGTTACCACAGAGGACAGCTCCGCTGTTGCTGTGCAGGAGCTTGGGGTATATGGAAATAAGAAGCCTTCAGCGCCGGTTCTCATGCAGTCGGCTGAGGCGCTTCCTGCCGGCACGAATTTAGCACGTCAGGAAGGCGTTACTGCACAGGCAAGTAATGTAGAAGCCAATACGCAGTTCAATGCAGACAAAGCGCGTGATGGTGACCGCACGAGCAAGGGCTCGCGCTGGGCAACTGATGTGGGTGCATCTAAGCCGACCATTACCTATGACTTGGGACAGACACGCACCATTGGCGGCGTTGTCATTTACTGGGAACAGTCCAGCGCATCGCATTATTTCGTTGAAACTTCTACAGATGGAAATGATTGGAAAGTACAGAAAGAACTAAATCAAAAGGTTCCGGCGGACAATCTGGTAGAAAAGATTGACTTTGCTGCACCTGTACAGGCGCAGCATATCCGTGTACGTGTGGAAGAATATTCGTCAACGAGCTGGAACAATGTTGCCATGTATGAGTTTGAGGTCTATCAAGAAGCACCGAGCACCATCAAGGACGCTTCCTCTGTGGCAGAAGGTATCAAGCCGCGAGCAGAAGACGGCAAGCTTGTCTATGATACAGCAGACGGGTTTGATGTCACTGTTTCTGCAAATTATGAGCAGGTAATTGGAAAAGATGGAACAATTTATCAGCCGCTCGTAGATATGACGGTCAATCTCGATGTTGAGGTCGTCAATCAGCAGGATGAAAGAGATACCGCGGTCAGAACTATTCCTTTTCAGGTAAAGGGTCAGCATACAGAGAACGAAGGCAATGAAAAGCCTGCTGTCATTCCGGAGCTGACGGAGTGGTACAGCACAGCCGAACAGCAGGGAAAAACCTTTGCTCTGACAGAGGGCAGCCGCATTGTTTGTGCAGACACCGCACTCCAGTCCGTTGCACAGGAGCTGCAAAAGGACGTACAGGCATTGTTTGGCTTCCAGCCGGAAATTGTTTCCGACGGAGCACAGGCAGAGGATATTGTTCTGTCCCTTGAATCGGATTTGCCGGGCTTTGATGAGGAAACCTATCAAATGACCGTAACCGAACAGGTAGAACTCAAGGCCACGGATAAAGTGGGCATTTATTGGGGCACCCGTTCGGTGCTGCAGGCGCTGATGCTGAGCGGACAGGCGCGCACCATTGCACAGGGTACAGCGAGAGATTATCCGGAGTTTCAGCTGCGCGGATTTATGCTGGACGTGGGACGTAAGCCGTTCTCGATGGATATGCTGCAAGAGGTTGTTAAGAACATGTCGTGGTTCAAGCTCAATGACTTCCATGTACATTTGAGTGACAACCTGATTTTCATGGAGGACTATGTAGACAACACCGACGAGGAGGGCTGGCCCAACAAGGCGTGGGAAGCCTACTCTGGCTACCGTCTGGAGTATACCCCGGGCGAAGATGGAAAAACACCAGCATCTAAGGATTATCATTACAGCAAGCAGGAGTTCCGCAACTTTGTGGAAGAATCTGCTGCACTCGGCATCAACATCGTGCCGGAATTGGACGTGCCGGCACATGCACTGGCATTGACACAGACCTTCCGCGACACGGCTTTGGTCAAGGGGCAGAATAAGAGACCGTGGATTGACCATGTGGATATTTCCAAGCAGGAAAATATTGACTTTGTCAAGACGGTATACGACAATTATTTAGATGATAATACATTTGCACCGAACAGTGTGGTACATATCGGCGCAGATGAATTCTATGACAGCCATGACGCCTACCGAACCTTCCTCAAGCAGATGATGCAGCACATGAAGGATAAGAACCGCACACTGCGCGTATGGGGCAGTCTGACTCAGATGAGCAGCGATACCATTGAGGTCACCCCCGAGGAAGCCGAGGGCGTGCAGATGAATATTTGGAGTCTGGGCTGGGCGAATCCAAAGGAAATGTATGATATGGGATTTGACCTTATCAATACCCTAGATGGAAGCCTGTATATGGTGCCAAATGGCAAGGGCAACAAGGGAGCGTATGGTGACTATCTCAATGCGAAGAATCTCTATGAGACATGGACGCCAAACAACATTGGCAACACTGTCATTCCGGCAGGCTCGGAGCACATGTTGGGTGCAACCTTTGCAATCTGGCAGGACAACATTGATACACGTGCCGCTGGTATTGACGAGGTGGATACCTTTGTACGCTTCTACGATGCGATGATTCCGCTGAGTGTTAAGATGTGGGGCGAGGCAGGTGAGTTGGACCGCACCTTTGAAGAGATGAAGCAGGACGCCGATACCATTGGTTTGGCGCCGAACAGCAATCCGCTGTTTGAAGTGAAAAATAAGTCCGGAACCATAGAAGCCATGCGCTATGAATTTGATGGCGCACAAGACTCCTCAGGCAATGGCAGAGATTTGACGCTGCATAATGCGGATATCAAAGAGAGTGCGTTGCAGCTTCATGGCAAAGAAAGCTATGCTGAGGTTGGCGGCGGAATCGAGAAGCTGGGCTGGGATACCGACCTTACATTCCGCGTGAAGAAAAGCTCTGGTGGACCAGATGAGCAGATTTTGTTTGAAGCAGACCATGCTTATGATGAATATGCAATCAAGGCAATTCGGGACGAGGATTATCCCAGTGAGTGGAAACTGGGCTTTTCGAGAGAACTTTATGATTATGTGTTCGATGTCAGGCTCCCGCAGGAGGAGTGGGTCACTTTGACACTGCACAATGCAGACGGCAATACCACACTTTCGGTCAATGGCAGCGACCCAATCAGTGCGGTGGGTTCTTTCCTGCCGGACAGAAATTCCAATACCCGCTTTATGGGTAAAACTGGAATCACACATTCCTCCTTTGCTATGCCGATTGCTCGAATCGGCAGCAAGACCAATGCGTTTGTAGGTCAAATTGATGACATTGTTGTTGGCGGTGCGCAGGGAGGAACCGATTCGTCTCAGAGCGATAAATATGATGTTCCGCGTACTGAGATGACAGCCACCGCGGGCAGCGTTCAGCCGAATAATGGTGAGGCACAACTTGCCATTGACGGAGATCCGGCTACTTTGTGGCATACCAAGTGGGGCGAATCCTGCTCAGATGAGAATGCGTGGCTAGAGCTGAGGCTCAATCAGCCGACAGAAATCAATGCATTGCGCTATCTGCCGCGTCCGGAAGGAGTCAACGGAACCATTAAAACCTATAAAATTCAGGTCAAGGAAAACGAGGCAGACCCATGGAAGGACGTTGCAAGCGGGACATGGAGCACCTCTGCCGGCTGGAAGCTTGCTGCATTTGATGCGGTTACCGCGCAGTATGTGCGCCTGATTGGTGTGGAAACCCTGTCAGACAGCAAGACAAAGTTTGTTTCCGCGGCAGAAGTGCGTGTGTGCAAGCCCATAGATTTGGCGCAGGAAGCAACCATTTCATTGCCTCAGGAAAGCTATCCGACGGTGAACGGTCAGGCAACACCAAAGCCAGTCGTAAAGCTTACCGATGGGAATGTTGTGCTGCGGGAAGGCCGTGACTACACCTTGTCCTATGAGAACCATACCGCAGCAGGAACCGGAACGGTCATTGCAACTGGTATGGGACGATTCAAAGGCAACGTAAGCACGACCTATACCATTACCGATTCCGGCAGACATAGCGTGGTATTCCATATTGATGGAGACCGAAAAGAAACCATACAAATTCCTGATGGCGGCTGGGTATCTGAGCCGGAAGAACCGAATAAGAGCGGATATACCTTCCTAGGCTGGTATACAGATTTCAATTGCAAAACGCCGTATGAATTTGGAACACCAGTTAAGTCGAATCTTGACCTCTACGCAGGCTGGAGAGAGCGCCGCTCCGATAGCAGCAGCGACAAGCCGGACAAGAAGCCCGAGGAAAAACCGGAGCAAAAACCAGAGGATAAGCCGAGCGAGCAGACCAAGCCGGAATCCGGAATCACACCGGCAGCCCCAATTGTGCAGACCGTTCCGGCAAATCCGGAAACCGTCAAGCCGTTTACCGACCTCAATGGACATTGGGGAAAGGACGCCATTGCATGGGCGGTGACCAATCATTTGTTCAGCGGCGTTTCGGAAAAGTCCTTTGCGCCGGATACTGCGATGACACGTGGTATGCTGGTGACCGTGCTGCATCGTCTGAGCGGAACACCGGCATCTACTGGCGGCAAGGTCTTTACAGATGTGCCTGCAAACTCCTATTTTGAGAAGGCTGTTGCATGGGCATCTCAAATCAATCTGGTTCTGGGGGTTGGCGAAGGGAAATTTGCACCCAGTACCAATATAACGAGAGAACAGCTTGCTGTGACCCTGTACAAGTTTGCTGGACAGCCCAAGAGCACCGGAACTGCAAGCGCAGGCTTCCAAGATGCGGCACAGGTCAGCGACTGGGCAAAGTCTGCTATGGATTGGGCATTGCAGGAGGGCTTGATTCAGGGCGCTGGAGCTGGTTCTCTGGCACCCAAGCAGCAGGCAACTCGTGCACAGGTTGCAACAATCCTGATGCGTTTTGACCAGCTTCTGAAAAAATAATATAAACATTGCTTCCTCTAAGCGTATCCCAAAGAGCAGTATTCGGTATTGATACCGGATACTGCTCTTTACATTGTCCCAAAATCATCGTATACTGAAGAAAACGCAAACAGGGTTCCATGGAGGGTGTATGCAGGAGTTTTTGCTTGGTAAGAATGTATTGTTTCAGGGAATCGAGCCGCAGGAAATCGAGGCACTGATGCATTGCCTGCGTCCGATACAGCGCAGATATCAGAAAAATGAGGTCATCTGGCAGGAGGGAGACTGTGTGCATACCGTCGGTATGGTCACACAGGGCAAGGTACTGATTCTGCGTGATGATTTTTGGGGCAACCGCAGTATTCTGGGAGAAGCTGCCGCAGGCGATATTTTTGGAGAATCCTATGCCTGTGCGCCGGGACAGCCGGTTGCCGTGAGCGTAATGGCGGCAGAGGATACCACGGTGATATTTTTGGAAATCGCGCAGGCGCTGGCGGTGTGCGGACAGGCGTGCACCTTTCATCTGCGCTTGATTCAAAATTTGATGCAGATATTGGCACAAAAGAATTTGATGCTGTCGCGTAAAATCGATCATATTTCCAGACGCACCACCCGAGAAAAGCTGCTGGCGTATTTATCCTATCACGCGCAGGCACAGGGCAGCTCTACCTTTGATATTCCGTTCAATCGGCAGGAGCTTGCCGATTATCTGTCGGTAGACCGAAGCGCCCTTTCGCAAGAACTGGGCAAAATGAAGCGAGATGGATTGGTGGATTTTTCCCGCAGCCATTTCACACTGCGTTCTGGTGATATGACGTAAGCAAGCAAATTTTCGAAGCCGTCTGAAGGGGTTCTCCCCCTATTTCCGCACGAAGGTTCGCAAATAAAAATTCCGAGGTGGTATTCCTCGGAATTTTTTTGCGCTGTATTGCGTGATACGCAGAGCAGCTTTTTTGCAGCATGGCGTGCGGCTTTTGATGCGACCATTTATTTATATTTTTCCTGCTCAGAGGGCGGATAAAGACTGTCGAAATCGTAATTTTCCATGAGAGAGCGCAGATGACTGGCAAGTGCAGAAACAGCCGCATCGTCCATCGGGGGATTGTCTGCCATATAATCTACGATATACCGATTGACCTCACTGCGGTAATGCACCATGTCCGTGTAATTATCATAATTCGTGGTGAGGATATTTTGGTCGATAAAGCTGTAAAAGCGAACATTTTCCTTATCCTTATAGCGGTTGGCGGTATCGTAAAGCAGGAACATCATGGCATCAATCTGCCCCTGCCGCTTGATGCTGTCAAAGTAGAGCGTGGAGTAGGGCGGGAAATATAGATAAAAGGTTGTTTCGGGGTGTCCGTCTACCCATTTGTCGACGATTTCCAGATTGGCGCGCAGCGCCTTGTTGAACACATGGCGGTCATATTGAAAGCCGATATCCTTGGGACGACGGTAGGAAGCAATTGCAACCTCCAGACCATAACGTGTGTCGGGTGTTTCCCAGATGAAAGCCTCGTCCAGCTCGCTGTGGGTGCGGGTCAGGCTGGCAAGGGCAGAGGCAGCGCACGATTCCAGCAGAATATCCTTGTTGAGCAGATACTGCAAATCATTGAGCGGATTGAAGTCATACAGATAGGTTGGCATTTCGTGAGAGTCCTTGGGGTCGGCAGACAGCAGACGGGGGTCAAGGCTCCAGTAAACCTGCTTGATGTCGTGTGTGGCATAGGCGGTTTCGAGCGCAAGGTCGAAGTCGGAAAAGGTACCGCCGGGATAGCTGACCTTTAGGGTCTTACCGCCAAAGCGTTCATCAAACCAGCTGGCACGGAAGTTGGAGGTGACAGAGGAGCCGATACAAACGGAATCATACTCCTCATTTTTGATGAGCCCTGCGTTCTGATAGCGCTCGTTGGTATAGGTTGGCTCAATCCCTGCCAGCGGCAGATGGTACTGAAAGGCAGGGTCGAGCAGAAAAACCGTTGCCGCGCATACAAGCAGCAGTCCGACAGATGCGCCGATGAGCCGCAGTGCATATTGTTTGTACACAGAGAATCCTCCTTTTAGAAGTTAAAATACAGGAAGGTGCTGATGCCGGTGAAGGAAAGGATACTCCAAACCAGCAGCACAGTGGAAATACTCAGCTGTAACGCGGACGGACGGAAGCGCTCTCCCAGCGTGCGTGTCATGGCATTGTGCGGCAGGAGCGACAGAACGAGCGCGAGCACCAGAAAGAAAATGGTCGCAACCAGTCCGAGTGTCTCACTTTGCAGGTGCATGAGCTGGTTGACAGCCTTCGCTTCTGTGACCATGAAGCAGGAATACATGCTGTATGGCAGCCCCCACCACGTATTGGAAAACAGCTTCTGGAAGAAAATGCGCGCACTGGTGAGACTGGGGGCGCGGAAAAAGACCCATGCCAGATTGACAAACAGAAAGGTCAAAAGCCAGCCGAGCGACTTGGGCAGACGCTTCTCTGTGAAGTGGTCCCGAATCTTAGCGAGGGTGAGCGCAAGCCCATGCAGACCGCCCCAGACGATGAAGGTCCAGCTGGCACCATGCCACAGTCCGGAGAACAGAAACACCACCATGGTATTGAGGCAGGTGCGGACAAAGCCCTTGCGGGAGCCGCCGAGCGGGATATATAAATATTGGGTGAAAAAGCGGGTCATGGTCATGTGCCAGCGCTTCCAGAATTCGGTGATGGAGCAGGCGCGGTAGGGGGAGTTGAAGTTGCGCGGCAAATCAATGCCAATCATTTTGGCAGTACCTGTGGCAATATCACAGTAGCCGGAGAAGTCAAAGTAAAGCTGGAAGGTGTAGGAAAACATGGCAACGAGTGCGGTTGCCGTGCTGAGATGCTGCACATCGTTCCATGCTACGTTGACCGCCTGCCCGAGGATATCTGCCAAAAGCACCTTTTTGGCAAGACCATAGCTGATGAGGGTCAGTCCGCGGGCGAAGTTCTCCCAGTTGAGGGTGCGGTTTTGGGGGTTGCGCAGCTGTGGTATGATTTCACTGTGAAACGCAATCGGGCCGCTCATGACATAGGGGAAGAAGGAGACAAAGAGTGCATATTCAGGCAGCGCATAAGGCTCTGCCTTGCCGTGGTAGGCATCTACCAGATAGGCAACCTGCTGAAAGGTGAAAAAGCTGATGCCGAGCGGAAGCAGCAGAGAAACTGCACCAAAGTCGGTGCCGGTAAAACGGTTGAGGTTGTGCAGGATAAAGTTCAGATATTTGAGCAGTCCCAGAGTGCCGAGGTTGACAGCCAGACCCAGTATGAGCCAGCGCTTGGAAGGCGTTTGGGTAAGCCGTCGCCCAATGTACCAGTTGATGAGGGCACTGGCAATCAGAACGGGCAGCCCATAGGGGTCGTTGGCGGCATAGAACCAGAGAGACATGGCGAGCAGGAACAGAGGTGCTGTTCGAGCAGAGCTGACAAACCAGCCGACAAGACAGAGCGGCAGAAAGAACAGCATAAATAAATAAGAGTTGAATAGCATGATATCCTCCCATACATGCAGCATAAATGGAGTTGCTGGACAAGAGCGCGGGTACACGGTGGTTGCGGTGCGGAAAAATCTCATTTTCCATCAGAAAATGAGACAAAGCAAGCTGGAAACGCCCTCGTTTCCGTTTATTATAGCATAAAAAAAAGAAACCGGATAGAAAAATTCATCAGCTTTCGGACAAGCAGCTCCAAACAGAATTGAATAAATATACATGAAAATATTTTTTCAAAAGAAAGAAACGAAAAACATTGTACAATATGACGGATTCTAAATGGAAAACACTGGAAAAAATGTGACTTCGGCAAGAGAAGTTGTGAGAAAAGGAGTTGCAATTTATGTAAAAGGGTGTATAATAATACTCAATCAAACTTTACGGAATTTTTGGAGGAATCGAATATGGGTATGAAGAAAAAACTGGCGGGGCTGCTCGCAATGTCTATGCTGGCGTTTGGTGTGATGGTTGGCTGCGGCGGCGGTGCAAATGGCTCAGATGCACAGGCAGAGGGCGGCACCCTGCGCATGGGAACCAATGCAACCTTCCCGCCCTATGAAATGGTAGATGAAAACAACAATGTCATTGGCATTGATGCGGATATTGCCAAGGCGATTGCGGATAAGCTCGGCATGGAACTGGAAATCATCAATATGGAATTTGATGCGCTGATTCCGGCGCTCAATGCCGGTCAGCTGGACTTTTCCATGGCCGGCATGACCGTGACACCGGACCGTGAGGAGCAGGTCAACTTTACCGCTTCTTATGCAACCGGTATCCAGTCCATCATTGTGGCAGAGGGTTCTGAGATTGCAAAGGTAGAGGATTTAACCGGAAAGAAGGTTGGTGTACAGACTGGTACCACCGGTGACCTGTATTGCACAGAGGACCTCGGTGAGGAATATGTACAGCGCTTTGAGTCCGGCGTGGTTGCAACACAGGCGCTGGTCAACGGTCAAATTGATGCGGTTGTTATTGATAACGCACCGGCAAAGGCGTATGTAGAGGCAAACGAGGGGCTGAAAATTCTGGATACGGAATATGCGGTCGAGGATTATGCAGCAGCGATTGCAAAGGACAACACTGAGCTGAAGGATAAAATCAATGGCGCACTGGAGGAGCTCAAGGGCGATGGCACCATTGATAAAATCATTGCACAATATATTCACGAGTAATCCAAAGCGTTGATGCAAGGGACGGCTTGAGCCGCCCCTTGCCCTTGTTTTTTACTGGAGTATGAGAGAAATATGAGAGAAAAAGGAGGAATTCTCTGGTTATGCCGGTTACGAAATTTGCCGATTGGCTGAGCATGATGCCCGAATGGATTGCCGGTCTGCCCGCAGGCTTGCAGAAATTGATTTATGATATTTTCCAGACCTTCGTTTTTGAGGACCGATGGAAATTTTTTGTGAGCGGTCTGCAAACAACCTTTGTGATTGCAGTCGGTGCGCTGGTTCTGGGTATTCTCATTGGTGTATTGGTTGCGGTCGTGCGCTCTGCACACGACTCCAAGCGGACAAAGCCCAATGTACTGCTGCGCTTTGCCAACGCACTGTGCAAGCTGTATCTGACCATCATTCGCGGAACACCGGTTATGGTGCAGCTGCTGCTCATGGGCTTTGTCATTATGGTGCCCAAGCTTGGCTCGATTGAGACCACATGGTGCGCGATTTTGACCTTTGGCATCAACTCCGGCGCGTATGTTGCCGAAATTGTGCGCTCAGGCATCATGTCGGTGGACCAAGGACAGATGGAGGCAGGACGTTCGCTCGGACTCAACTATGTGCAGACCATGCGTTATATCATCGTGCCGCAGGCAATCAAAAACATTCTGCCTGCACTCGGCAATGAGATGATTACTCTCGTGAAAGAAACCTCGGTCGTGATGGTTATTTCCGTACAGGATTTGACGCAGGCGGCAAAGGTTATTGTCAGCAAGACCTACAATGCCATTATCCCCTATGTCAGTCTGGCGATCATCTATCTGGTCATCATTCTCGTTATGACCAAGCTGCTTGCGATATTCGAGAGGAGGCTGCGCGAAAGTGATAAGCGTTAAAAATCTGGAAAAAGCCTATGGAAACCATCTGGTACTCAAGGGCATCAACGAACATATTGAAAAGGGAGAAAAGGTGGTTATCATTGGACCGTCCGGTTCGGGAAAATCTACCTTTCTTCGGTGTCTGAACCTGCTCGAACAGCCAAGCAGCGGAACCATTACCTTTGAAGGAGTGGATATCACAGACCCAAAGAATGATATCAATAAAATGCGTCAGAAGATGGGTATGGTATTTCAGCAGTTCAATCTGTTCCCGCATCTGACCGTGCGTGAAAATATCAAGCTGGCGCCGGTGAAGCTGGGGCTGATGACCGCCGAGCAGGCAGATGCCCGTGCGCTCGAACTCTTGGGGCGCGTCGGCTTGCCGGATAAGGCAGATGCTTACCCCAAGCAGCTTTCCGGCGGACAGCAGCAGCGCATTGCGATTGCACGCGCTCTTGCCATGAACCCCGATGTGATGCTCTTTGATGAGCCGACTTCTGCGCTTGACCCAGAAATGGTGGGTGAGGTATTGAACCTCATGAAGGAGCTGGCAGACGAGGGCATGACCATGGTTGTGGTGACCCATGAAATGGGCTTTGCACGTTCGGTTGCGACCCGTGTGCTCTTTATGGACGGCGGCGTTGTGGCGGAGCAGAATGAGCCGGAATCCTTTTTCACAAATCCGCAGCACCCCAGACTGCGTGAGTTTCTCTCGCAGGTGCTGTAACAATCAAAAATCCCATCTGAAACATCAGATGGGATTTTGCTGTCTTAGATGATAATTCCTTCACAGTGGTCGATTTCGTGCTGAATGATTTGAGCCGTCCAGCCGGTAAAGGTTTTGAAGCGTGTCTGGAACTGTTCGTTCTGATATTGTACCTTGATGGATTTCCAACGCTTGGTCTTTCGCGTGCCGGTGAGAGAAAGACAGCCTTCCTCGGTTTCATAACGTCCGGACTGCTTTATGATTTCCGGATTGAACATGGTCAGGTAGCCGCCGTCGTGTTCCAATACAATAATGCGTTTGCGTATGCCAATCATATTGCATGCCATGCCGACACAGCCCTCCTTGTGGGCTTGCAGCGTCTCCAGCAGGTCTGCCGCCAGCGAAAGGTCCTCTGGTGTGGCGGGTTCGGACTTTTGGGAAAGCAGGGAAATGTCCCTGCAAATTTCTCTTACCATGGGATTTCCTCCAACAATGTAACTCACAAATCGGTTGGGATATAAAGGAACCCCCGTCCACAGGGAACGGGGGCTTGGGTGGTTGGTCGAGGTGACAGGACTTGAACCTGCGGCATCCTGCTCCCAAAGCAGGCGCGCTACCAGCTGCGCTACACCTCGATGCTATCGCTAAATTGCTTATTTATTTTAACACAAAAGAAATCAGCCGTCAAGCCCTGAAATCAGAAAAAACAGTAAAAATTTTTCGTGACAAATGCCGGCAAAACAGATGACAGATTTCGGATTTTCCGGTATCCTAGTATCAGCATCAAACATCGGAGGAAACAGACAAATGGTTAACCAAGCACCCACGGAACGAATCGCGAAAATGGTAGAAGAAATCAAGAGAAGAACCGGACAGCAGGCGTATGCGCTGACTGTACAGCCCGACCGTGTGCCGACGCTTTTTGACAGCAAGTTCGGCGGCTTGCCCTACTGGGATCTGCAAAAGCCGTATCCAACCGATTCAAGGGGCGAAAAGCTGCTTCTGCTGGCGCAAATCAATTTCGATGACGCCGAGACAGAAGCGCCTTTGCCGCAGACCGGTATGCTGCAATTTTTCATCGCACCAGATGACGTGTGCGGGCTGGATTTCGAAGCGCCGGACCAGCAGGATACGTTCCGTGTGGTATACCACGAACAAATCGACCGCTCTGTAACGGCACAGGCGGTGCGTGCTTTGGGGATTCCGCAGGAAAGCGGAGAGGAAGGATATACACCGGTTTGCAAGGAAGCGGCGGTTTCTGTGCACAGAGAGATGTGCTATATGAGCCCCAATAGCTATCTTTTTGACCCGCTGTTCCGAACTATCATGCAGGAAACCTTTGGGGAAGAAATTGGAGAGGTGTCCTTTTATACGATTTTGAATGAAACAGAACAGCAGTATCTCTATGATGCCCTAAAAGTAACCGGACACCGTATGCTGGGATATCCATTTTTTACGCAGAGCGACCCAAGAGAATTTACAGAATCCTACCAGCGCTATGATACGCTGCTGTTTCAGATGGATTCCGAAATGGTTGACGGCATGGATTATGTGCTTTGGGGAGATTGCGGCGTAGGCAATTTCTTCATTGCCCGTGCGGATTTGGAAAAGCGCGATTTCAGCAGCGTTCTATACAATTGGGACTGCTGCTGAAATCTTTTGGAGAAAAACAGGCTTTGCCCTTGACTTTGTACGGAAAGCTGTTAAACTGACTGTATATGATTTTTGGGTGCGTATACGCCATATACGCCGAAAGGAGAAAATAAAATGAAAAACAGCGAAAAGACCATGGAAAAAATCGTAGCCCTGTGCAAAGGACGCGGTTTTGTTTATGCCGGCTCGGAAATTTATGGCGGTCTGGCAAACACATGGGACTATGGTCCGCTTGGCGTGGAGTTTAAGAACAATGTCAAGGCAGCATGGCGCAAGAAGTTTGTGCAGGAATCTCCCTATAATGTAGGACTGGATTCCGCAATCTTGATGAATCCGACCACTTGGGTGGCATCCGGTCACGTAGGTGGGTTCTCCGATCCGCTCATGGACTGCAAAGACTGCAAGACACGTCATCGCGCTGACCAGCTGATTGAAGATACCACTGGTGAAAACCCCGCAGGCTGGTCCAACCAGCAGATGATGGAGTATATCACCGAGCACCAGATTGCCTGCCCGAACTGCGGCGGTCATAACTTTACGGATATCCGTCAATTCAACCTGATGTTCAAGACCTTTCAGGGCGTTACCGAGAATGCAAAAAATGAGATTTTTCTGCGTCCGGAAACCGCACAGGGTATTTTCGTAAACTTCCAGAATATCCAGCGCACCACCCGCAAAAAGCTGCCCTTTGGTGTCGGACAGGTGGGCAAGTCCTTCCGCAATGAAATCACTCCGGGCAACTTTACGTTCCGCACCCGCGAGTTTGAGCAGATGGAGCTGGAATTCTTCTGCAAGCCCGGCACAGATTTGGAATGGTTCAAGTACTGGAAGGATTACTGCCACAACTGGCTGCTGTCCCTCGGCATGAAGGACGAGAACCTGCGTCTGCGTGACCATGACCCCGAAGAACTGTCCCACTATTCCAATGCGACAACCGATATCGAATTCCTGTTCCCGTTTGGCTGGGGCGAGCTGTGGGGCATTGCGGACCGCACCGATTTTGACCTGACACAGCACCAGAATACTTCCGGTGTTTCCATGGAATATTTCGACCAGGAAAGCAATGAAAAATACATTCCCTATGTCATTGAGCCGTCTCTGGGTGCAGACCGCGTTGCGCTGGCGTTCCTGTGTGAGGCGTATGACGAGGAGGTTGTCGGTCAGGATAAGAATGGCAAGGACGATGTGCGCACCGTTCTGCGCCTGCACCCGGCACTGGCACCGTTCAAGGCTGCAATCCTGCCGCTGTCCAAAAAGCTCACCGAACAGGCAATGCCCATTTGGGAGAAGCTGTCGAAAAAGTTCAATGTGGACTTCGATGATGCAGGCTCCATCGGCAAGCGCTATCGCCGTGAGGACGAAATCGGAACCCCGTTCTGCATCACCGTCGATTTTGAGACCGAACAAGATGGCTGTGTGACCGTTCGTGACCGTGATACCATGGAGCAGGAGCGTGTCAAGATTGACGACCTCACCCATTATCTGGCAAAGAAAATTGCTTTTTAAGTCCGTTGCACCGAAGCCGTCATCTGCTTGTAGATGACGGCTTTTTTCGCCGGGGGCAGTGAGATTGTAAGAATTGTATATATTATGAGAGCACTGGCTGAGAAAATAGAGATATTTTGTCATAAATTAGAAAATACTGCGTGGAATCACTGGACATGCTTTGTGTAAAAGTGCTATACTAAAACAAAACACACCTGAGAAGTATGATTTTTGAAATGTGTGAATGAGCAGATTCAGAGAATGAGGGGGAAGATTGAGATGGAAAAAAGCAGAAAACAGCCAGAAAACAGTTCGAAACAAAGGAAAAGCATCAAACATGCGGTGTGGATTCGCGTTGCGGCGGCGATTTGCTCCTCGCTCATGTTTTGTGCGGCAGTCAACATCGGTATCCAGGGGATTCGAACGGCGCAGAAGCAGAGCGAAAGTGCAACGAACATTCTGGAGCAGGCACAGGCGGCAGAGGTGGCACATTACAACTGGGCAACGCTGCTGAGCAGTACCCTATATGCGGGAACTGAATTTACTGGAAGCACAGACCCGACCACTTGCAGCTTGGGAAAGTGGCTTTATGGAGATGCTGGCACCGATGATGCCGACCTTCTGGCGCTGCGTACCGAGCTGGAACCGATCCATAAGCAGCTGCATGAGTCTGCTAAGAGCGCTCTTTCCACGCTGGAAACCGATGCGGAAGGGGCACAGTCCTATTATCAGAATACAATCCGAAAAAATGTAGACCAAGTGGTGGCAAAGCTCACAACGATTATTGACCGGGCAAGTGTATTGAACACTGCGGCAAAAGCGGATATGGAACATGCCATTCGCGGGATGCAGATTGTTGTAATTCTGTGTTTCCTTGCTTCCCTTGTATGTCTCATGAGTCTGGTGTATTATGTATTGCAAAATGTGGTGCGCCCGATTTTGGCACTGACCCGAGAGAGTGCGCCCTTGGCGGCTGGACACCTCAATTTGCAGTTCAGCTACGATGGAGAAAATGAACTGGGACAGCTCACCGTAACTTTGGGAGATGCCCTTGCACATATCAACAACTATGTATCGGACATCAATCGCATTTTGGCGGAAATGGCACAGGGTAACTTTGATGTGCGGGTTTCTACCAAGTTTATTGGAGATTTCCGCTCCATTGAGGAGTCCATTGAAAAAATGAGCACTGCGGTTTCGGAGGCCATCTATCAGATTGACAGCGCAACGACACAGGTTACAAACGGTGCGGAGCAGATTTCCTCAAGCTCGCAGGCGCTGGCACAGGGCGCGACCGAGCAGGCCAGTGCGGTGGAAGAATTGCTCGCATCTCTGGAGGAGCTTTCTGCAAACGCTAGAAAAAATGCGAAGGCGGCGCAGGAGGTGCAGAACAATGCACGCGAAACCGATGTGCAGATTTCTACCAGCAACGAACAGATGTCGCACATGATTGCTGCAATGAAGGACATTCATCAGTCCTCGCAGGAAATTGGAAAAATCATCAGCACCATCGAAAGCATCGCATTCCAGACCAATATTCTGGCACTCAATGCGGCGGTTGAGGCAGCACGCGCCGGAACTGCCGGCAAGGGCTTTGCCGTGGTTGCGGACGAAGTGCGCAGTCTGGCAAGTCAGTCCAGTGAGGCGGCACAGGCAACCAAGGTATTGATTGAAAATTCCATGAATGCAGTGAAGCGCGGCGGCGATATCGTAAAAGAAGTGTCTGAGACCATGGAAAAGACCCTGCGCCTTGCGGCACAGTCGGGCGGTCAAATCGACGGCATTGCAGAGGTTGTCCGTGACGAGGCGGAAGCACTCACACAGGTTACGCAAGGAATCGAACAGATTTCTGCTGTGGTGCAGACAAACTCCGCAAGCAGTGAGGAGGCTTCGGCAATCAGTGAGGAGCTGTTCTCCCAGTCGCAGGTTCTGCGCAGCCAGACCAAGGCATTCAACATCAAAAAATAAGACAAAAAGAGACCGGTTTTCCGGTCTCTTTTGCTAGGTGCTTTTCAGAAAATCCTGAATTTGTTGGTTTGCCTGCTGTACCTCCCAATATAAATCGTTTGCAGAGATGCGCTCTGCACCATGCCCCAAAATGATGGCCTGTTCCAGCCCGTCCGAGGTTGCGACCTTGACCCGATGGGCACGGGACAGGTCGTATGATGCCTTTTCGATGTACATATCCGCAGTCTCGGCGGTTTTGGTGTACACGACATGGATACCATGCAGCTTTTCAATGGAACCGGGATTGTCCTTGACCCGATAAGCATCGAACACCAGAATGAGCCGGCAGCGCTTGACCCCCTGATAGTTGCTCAGCGCATGAATCAGCGCTGCACGTGCGGCGTCCAAATCCTCTGCCGCGAGCGCTTTCAGCTCGTCCCATGCGAAAATGATATTATAGCCGTCAACCAGCAGGTAATCGTCCGGTTTGACACGGGACAGAGAATCGACAGCAGGCGGCAGGGTGCGCTTTTGGCTTTGCCGGAAAGCGTCCATGCCACGGTTTTTGATGGGTCCATAGGTGCGGACAAAAATTTCCTCCAGCTCAGCATCTAACCCACTGCCGCCCGACCAGATCGCTGCCCGCTGCGGAGCGGCTTCAGGCTGGTCGGCTTGCAGGGAGCGTCCGGAGTCTACATGCGCATGTGCGGGGACTTCGTTCCATTTTACGGTATAGCCTGCGCCATGTGCACAGAATACCGAGTCCGGCGGATTTTGCAGGTCACGCTCAGGGTCGTAGCCGCTTTGGGCAATCACAGCCTGTGCATCATGACAGGCACGATATCCGGCAACCGTACAAGAGAGCTGCCCGCGTCCGTTGGTGTAGGCGGTCACCTCTGCCGCATATCCGCGCATGGACGCAGCAGGGGCTTCGCCGGACAGCACCGCAAAGGTACCCTGTATGTCAGGCGGGCTGAAGCTGCCGCTCATGCGCTGGATATCGGTCATGGCACGTCCCACCATGCCTTGCGGAATCCGTAGGGTGAAGGTGTACCAAGGCTCCAGCAGCAGGCTGTCAGCCTGCATCAGCCCTTGCCGCACAGCGCGGTAGGTTGCCTGCCGGAAGTCACCGCCCTCGGTATGCTTGACATGGGCGCGTCCGGCGAGCAGCGTGATTTTGACATCGGTGAGCGGAGCACCGGTGAGTACCCCACAGTGTACTTTCTCCGCCAAATGGGTGACAATCAGCCGCTGTGCAGCGGGGTCTAACAGGTCGGTGGGACAGTCGGTATCCAATGTGATGCCGCTGCCGCGTGGAGCCGGTTCCAAAAGCAGATGCACCTCGGCGTAATGTCGAAGCGGCTCGAAATGTCCAATGCCGATGACCGGCGCTTCTATGGTCTCCTTGTAGACAATGTTTCCGTGGTCAAAGGTTACGGCAAGCCCAAAGCGTTCCTCCATCAAACGGGTGAGTACCTCCAGCTGTACCTGTCCCATGAGCTGTACATGGATTTCGTCGAGCGGCTCGTTCCATAAAACGTGCAGAAGTGGGTCCTCCTCCTCGAGCAGACGCAGCTTGGACAGCAGAGTGTGGTTGTCGCAGCCGTCAGGCGGCAAAATGCGATAGTTGAGAATGGGCGTGAGCAAGGCGGCGTTATCCGCAGGCTCGGCGCCCAGCGCTTGTCCGGGATAGGTTTGAGTCAGTCCGGCGACGGCACAAACCGTGCCGGACAGTGCACAGTCGGTCGTTTGAAAGCGTGTGCCGGAATATATGCGGATTTGATGGACTTTTTCCTGCCATGCCTGATTTTGGGTGGTGCCGGAAACCATCGCACGGACAGACAGACTGCCGCCCGTGATTTTGAGATGGGTGAGGCGCGTGCCCTGCTCGTCTCGTGAAATTTTGAATACCCGTGCCCCAAAAGGCTCCGGATAGCAGGGAGATTTTGTAAAACGGGTCAAGCCCTCCAGCAGGCTGTCCACTCCGGCGAGGGACAGCGCAGACCCAAAATAGCAGGGGAACACAGAACGGCAGGCAATGCTTGCCTGTATTTGCGCATCATCGGGCGCGTTCCCTGCCAGATATTGCTCGAGCAGAAATTCATCGGTCATGGCAAGGGCTTCGGCAATCTCCTCGACGGGGGCGCAGAAATCAATGCAGCCGTCGGAAAGCTGTGCCTGCAAATCAGCAAGCAGGGCATCATGGTCAGCGCCGGATAAATCCATTTTGTTGATGAATAGAAAGGTGGGAACGCGATGCTGGCGCAAAAGCTGCCAAAGGGTCAGGGTGTGGCCTTGAATCCCATCAGTACCGCTGATGACCAGAATCGCATAATCCAAAACTTGCAGAGTGCGCTCCATCTCGGCGCAAAAGTCTACGTGTCCGGGCGTATCCAGCAGCGTCATTTCAAAATCATCGGCTGGAAAGAGGACTGCCTGCTTGGAAAAGATGGTAATGCCACGCTCCCGTTCGATGGTATTGGTGTCCAGAAAAGCGTCCTTGTGGTCAACACGTCCCAGCCGGCGCACGGTGCCGGTGAGATATAATAGACCCTCGGAGAGGGTGGTTTTTCCTGCATCTACATGGGCAAGAATCCCAATCACGACTTTTTTCATGATAAATTTTCTCCAATATGTCGAATTTCTCTAAGATTTATTGTATCATAGGTTTGGAACGGGGAAAAGTACAGATTTTCGCGCCCCGTTTGCGCATCACACAGCAGATTGCTTTTGCAGAGGGAAGGGAGCAGAATATGAGAGAAATCAAAACGGTGGCGCTGATTGGATTGGGCGCAATTGGGTGTTCTCTGGCAAGAGAGCTTTGTCAGACCGTGGGATTCGAAAATTTTCGCGTCATTGCAGGCGGCACCAGACGGGAACGCTTGGAACGGGAGGGCGTTGTCATCAACGGGCAGGCATGCCGGTTCCAAATCGTTTCACCGGATACCGTGACCGAACCGGCAGACCTTGTCTTGGTGGCCGTGAAATTTGGCGCATTGCCGCAGGCAATCCAAGACATTCGCAATCAGGTGGGTGCACAGACCACCATCATTTCCTTTTTGAATGGCATCAGCTCAGATGAAATGCTTGCGGAGGTCTATGGCTGGCAGCGGGTGTTATATGGTCTGGTGCGGCGTGCCGTCCTGATGGAGGGCAATGTATGCACCTATGCGCCGGAAAAGGGGACATACTACTTCGGAGAAGCCAAGAATCCGACGGTTTCCGACAGGGTACAGCCGGTATGTGATTTATTTGCGCGTGCAGGGCTTCGGTATCAGGTGCCTGCGGACATGGTGCGCGATATTTGGCTCAAATATATGGGAAATATCAGCGAAAATCAATCGGCGGCGATTTTGGGGATTCCCTATGCGGCGTGGTATGCGGACGGAAACGATGCAAACTGGATTCGTGAAGCCGCCTGCCGTGAGGTCATTGCGGTTGCCAATGCAGTGGGCATTGACCTGAATGAAAATGATTTGGTGCAGCAGCGGGCGCTGGCAAAGTGTGTGCCCGCATGGGGCAAGCCCTCCACCTTGCAGGACCTTGAGGCAGGACGCCCGACGGAGGTCGAAATGCTTGCAGGAACGCTGTGCAGACTGGGGCAGGCGCATGGAGTGCCGACGCCAATCAATGACCTGTTTTATCACATGATTCGTGTGCTGGAGCAAAAAAATGCGGGTGCGTTTGCGGTTGCTCCTTGAGGAGGGCGAATATAAGATACACAAAATCACTCATTTCGGCGAGATTTCGGAAATTTTTCGTCCAAGTCGCTTGGTGCGGTGGATTGTCAAAAATATTTTTTAGATAAAAAAAGACAGGCAAAGGCTGAAAAAATCACCTTTGCCTGTCTATCTGCATTTTTTGAGTTTGTATCGGCTCAACCCTGAATATACCTTCATTTGTGGCGGCGTGCCTTTGCAGAGGTACGGACATTGTTCATCCGGTTGAAGTTGTAGTTGAGTTCATACAGTCCGCGGAAAAAATTCTTGATATTCATAAAAATAACTCCTTTTCTTCATACAATTCGTGCCTTGCGGCTCTTTCGTTGTTCTACCTATATTATAGGCGATTCGCACAAAAATGCAACTGTATTTTTGTATATAATGTAAAAAACACGCGGGCGAGATGTTGTGGGAAATGCACAAAAAATAAGCTTGATAATTGTACAAATAGCTGAATAGAGGAAGCAAATGGAAAATCAGCAGGTCAGCGGCTGCCGCTTACCTTTCAAAAATGTAAAAGTATAGGCAGCGCGACAAAAGCCGTGCTGCCTCGTGTCAATATAAGGTTTGAATGTTTTTCTTGTTTAGCTGATATCCAGAACGGCATCTCCGGACTTGACTGTACCAAGCTGTCTGAATGTAAGGCTTGAGAGATTGTTCAGGTCAGCCAAAATAACAGGCGTGATTGTCTGGTATCCAGCCGCTTTGATTGCAGCGCGATCCATTTTGGCGATGCGCTGACCAACCTTGACGGAGTCGCCCTGCTGGATGTATACCTCAAACGGTGCTCCATTTAGACGGATGGTATCCAGTCCCATATGAACAAGCACTTCGCTTCCACCAGCAGTCTGGATTGTAAACGCATGCTTGGTATCAAAGATCATGGTTACGACTCCATCCACAGGCGCAAAGACATCATCTTGCTCGGGAATAACGGCAAAGCCATCGCCTACCATTTTCTGAGAGAATACATCATCAGGTACTTGTTCAAGCGGCACGACTTGACCGGCAAACGGACTGTATACTGTAAATGATGTGGCAGGGGATGTTGTGGCAGGGGATGTTGTGGTAGTTGGTGCAATATGATTGGATGCGTCAGAGGAGAGATATGCTTCAAGTTCGGACTTGATGACGGAAACCTTAGGACCATAAACGACCTGCACGCCTTGTCCCTTGCACAGAACACCGGAAGCGCCGGTCGCCTTAAGCAATGCCTGGTCTACCTTAGAACTATCCCTGACGGTACAGCGCAGACGGGTAATGCAGCAGTCAACATCCGAGATATTCTCCTTGCCGCCTAAGCCCTGTGTAATTTGTGCGGACAGTGCAGTGTTGCCGCCTGAGGCTTTCTCATCTGCCTGACGTGCATTGAGATCCTGACGGGTATACAGTTTGACTTCGCTGTCATCGCGGCCCGGCGTTTTATAGTCAAACTTACGAATCATGAACGAAAAGACAAAGTAATAAAGCACGAAGTAGCACACACCAATGACGGGAATCCAAATCCAGCTTGTCTTGGAGTTACCTTGCATGATACCGAATAGAGTCAAGTCAATCAGACCACCAGAGAATGTCAGTCCGACACCAACGTTTAACATGTGCATGAGCATATAAGCTGCGCCGGCGAATACACAATGTACGACATACATAATTGGTGCAACAAACAGGAAAGTAAATTCAAGCGGTTCTGTAATACCAGTCAACATAGAGGTGAGCGCGGCGCTTAACAGCAGACCGCCAACGACCTTACGGTTTTCCGGCTTTGCACAGCGATACAGTGCAAAAGCTGCACCCGGCAGACCAAAAATCATAAGTGGGAATTTACCGGACATAAAGCGGGTTGCGGAGACAGAGAAATGTGCGATATTGGGGGTAGCAAGTTCGGCAAAGAAGATATTTTGAGCGCCCTCAATGATCTGCCCACCAATCATTGCCGTACCGCCAACAGCTGTTTGCCAGAAGGGAATATAAAATACATGATGCAGACCAAACGGGATCAGTGCGCGCTCAATGAAACCATAGAGCCATGTGCCAGCATAGCCAGAAGCCAGTACAAACCCACCCAATGCGTTGATACCTATCTGAATCGTAGGCCAGATATAGTACATACAGATGCCAACGATTAGATACACTGCGGAAGAAATAATGGGAACAAAGCGTGTGCCGCTAAAGAAAGAGAGGACTTGTGGAAGCTCAATCTTATAAAAACGGTTGTGCAGCGCAGCAGTACCCAGACCAACCAGAATACCACCGAATACGCCCATTTGCAGGGATTCGATGCCAAGTACACTGGCTGTTGCACCAGACAGATCTGGGGCACCGAATGCACCAATCATTGCACCGATTGTGGCATGCATAATAAAGAATGCGATTGCAGCAGAAAGTGCGGAAACTTCTTTTTCTTGTTTTGCCATGCCAATGGCAACACCCATTGCAAAAATAAGCGGCAGATTCTCAAATACAACCGAACCTGCGGCATTGAGTACCTGAAGAATGGCATTGATAAAGGTGCCGGAGCCCATAATAGACATGAGACCATAGGTTTGCAACATGGTTTCGTTGGTAAACGAACCGCCAATGCCGAGGAATAAACCAGCGACTGGTAGAATGGCAATCGGAAGCATAAACGAGCGTCCGACGCGCTGTAATATACTAAATACTTTATCCTTCATTTTTTTACTCCTTTTTTTGTGGAAGCCCCATTGAAACTGACAACCGATGCAGATGTACAGTCAAGAAAATTTGTTCACTGATTGGAACATGCATCCCAAACTGACAAGCAATATGCGCTGCGATCCGCTGTGCACAACAGAAATCATTCGGATAATGCGTTGCAATCATGTTATGAAAAGCGGTATCGTCTTCTGTGGCATAGCGCTTTTGAAACAGTCGCTGACCGAGAAACTTAAGGTGCAGTATAAAACGCTCATAATCAACCAATTGTTTATCAAAGCATATGCCGTAGTAGGCTTGTGACTCAGCAATGATTTCACAAATCAGCTCGGTGATCGGCACCATGTCAGACATTTTACCATCTAACTCTGCATTTACAAAGTGTAGTGCAATAAACCCTGCTTCATCATCTGGCAAACGTATCCCCAGCACACTTTCTACTACATCCAATGCCTGCTGACCAAGTGCATATTCCTGTGGATAAAAGGTTTGGATCTCCCAAAGCAGTTGATTGGGGTAGGAGATTCCTTTTTGCAGCCGCTCAACAGCAAAAGAAATATGGTCTGTCAGTGTGATATAGATATTTTCGCTGAGGTGTCGCCCCAAAATCCGCTCGCCAGCCTCAATCAGGTGCGTGCTGATATCAAAATAGTCGCTTGGTAGATCCTGAATCAGCTCCATGAGTCGATCACTCTGTCCAGAATCACGCAATGTATAGATCTTTTCGACGCGTGCAGCAGGAATTAGGTCACCTTTGTTTTTTTTAAAGCCTATACCAAGACCTCGGAGGATAATTTCCTGTTCGTTTGCATCTTCTGAGCACACAAAGTTGTTGCCGATGACGCGTACGATGCGATAAACATTGCAGTTCCCCTGATTTTCTGATGTTTTGCGCATAGATGGTGTCTTAGTATCTGTCAATCCTGAATCATACATTCCACTTTAATCATCCCTTCTCGTTAAAAATAAAAAACCAAACTAACCCCGGTGTATAAAAATACTCGGGGAGAGTTTGGTCTTGCCTAGTCAACTAGTCACAAGCCATATGCCATTTTCTAAAATGAGGATAACATTTTTCTTCGCTGATTGTCAATTGAAAATGGGTGAATAAAAATTTTTTATAGAGTTGCACAAACCTGAGTGATAAAATTTAGACATTGCGACAAGATGGAGGTGTATTTTGCTCTCTTATTTTGAGACAAACACTAGGCGTTTAGAAGCTCTGCAATCACCGCTGGGACGGTGGAGAGTTCTTTGATTGCAGATACGCCTGCACCGCAGAACACAAGACCGTTGGGGCTTTGGACAGCGTCCAGAAGAGCTTGAGAAATACAGTATTGGATTTCGCTTGGCTTACATTGTGCCATGCACTGATAGCAGTGGGCAACCGGAATCCTGCCTTGTGTGTGTGCGCGATGCAGTAAATTGCCGTCCAGTGCACGGGCAGCCAGTCCGACCGGACTTTTGATGATTTGGATATCCTCCGGCTTGGCACGCAAATAGGCGTTTTTGAAATCCTGACCGGCATCACATTCCTCGGTCACCACAAAGCGGGTGCCAACCTGTACGCCGGACGCGCCCAGCTGCATGAGATGCGCTACATCTGCCTGTGTCTGCACACCGCCGCCGGCAATGACCGGAATCTTGGTGTGATAGGTTTCCTCCAAGGTATGCACATAGTCGAGCACCTCGGTCAGACAGTCGTCTAAGCTTGGAAAATCTCCGGATACCATATCATCATATTTGAAGCCCAGATGTCCGCCGGCAAGCGGACCCTCGACCACAACCGCGTCCGGCAGCTTGTCCGCACGCAGCCAGCTCTTGACAATCAGCCGAAGGGCACGGGCGGAGGAAACAATGGGGAGAATGGCAGTTTTTGTGCCCTGTGCAAGCTTGGCAAGTCCGGTGGGCAGTCCGGCACCAGATACGATGAAATCTGCGCCCTGTGCGATGGCTTCGCGTACATAGGCATCATAATGGTTCATGACAGCCATGAAATTAAATCCGATGACACCCTCTGGGGCAATCTGTCTTGCACGAGACAATTCCCGCCCGATTGCCTGTAAGTTGGTGCGGAACGGGTCTTTTGCAAATTCCGGTTCCCGATAGCCCGGGTGAACGCCCGATATCGTACCGACACCGCCGCATTTTGCAACCGCCCCCGCCAGACGGGAGAGTGAAATACCAATTCCCATACCGCCCTGAACGATGGGGAGCTTTGCCGTGTGGCAGCCAAGTGTGAGAGACATAGAGAAACCTCCTCAATCAATTTGGTTAGCTTATCAAAGAATATAGCGATGAAAAACTGCCAGCCAAGCTGACAGTTTTTGCAAACCATTTAGTAGCTTATAATCAGACCATGTTCCTCTGCATAGTAGCTGGTCAGTCCATGGGTCGGTCGAATGGTGACACGCACACCGGACGCCTCGGTTTCCAGCAGATTTTGCAGGGTCAGCGCAAGCTTGAGATTGGAGCAGTGTGTGATGACCACATGACGCTTGGACAAATCACAGCTTTCCTTCATGTCCTTGATGAGTGTCAGAAGGGTGCTCCGGTCGCCGCGGCACTTGTGAACGACCGCAATTTTGCCTTGCTCTGCCGTGCCGATGATGCGCATACCCAGTTTTTTTGCCAGAACGCCAACCAGTTTGGGCATACGTCCGCTCTTGGTCAGATTGTCAAAGGAACAAAGGGTAAAGTAAATGTGCAGGGTTCGGTTATAGTCCTCGACGGCATGAATGATTTCTTCAAAGCCCAGCCCTTTGGCAATCAGCTCATTGACCTTTTGCGCCAGCAAAATCATCTGTCCGGAGGTTGCACGCGAGTCGATGACGGCAATCTTTTTGTCGGGGTATTCGTCCATGACCAAATCACGGGCAATCATGGCGGCGTTGTAGCTGCCGCTCAGCTCGGAAGAAATGGTGAGTGCCAAGGTGCAGTCTGCCTCCTCGAACACCTTTGCCCATGCAGCCGGAGACGGGCAGGAGGAGCCGGTCGCCTCTGTGGAGGTGCGGAGCGATTTGGTGAACACGTCCATGTCCATACCGGGTTCGTCCACAAAGCTCATACCGCCTACCTGAAGCACAAGAGGGACGATGGAGAGGGAAACGTTGGGGGCACATTCCATGCCTTCGTGCAGGTCACTGGAGCTATCAACAGCAATTTTCCAATTCATAAAATGACACGTCCTCAATCTATTGGCTGACGCACGCCGCATCAGCCACAAAATCTGTTCGATGTAGTATTAAAAACTATATATGCTGTGATTAGTATAACAATTCTGCTCCAAAATGTCAATGACAAAAGACAGGCGCGGCGTAAAGCGGAGATATAGGAGCATTCTTTAGCGAAATGACTAAAAATCAAACGAAAAGGTCGTGCAGATTCACGATTGTGCTGTGAGGATACAGGTGCTATAATAAAAACAGGATGTTTCATAATATCTTAACTGAGATTTGTTATTTGTATCGACGCCCCAAACAGGACACTTTCTTGTTTGGGGCGTTGGTCTGTCTATTGACCCTGCTCCCATTCTGTCCCAAGGATTTCCTGACAATGGGAAACACAGTCCAGCAGCTGCTCATAGGTTTTTGGAGAAACGGCATCGGGCGCCTGTGCTTCATAGTCCTGTATGCTTTTGCGGGCATCGAGCAGAGTATAGCGCACACCGTCGATTTCCCGTTCGCGGTCGAGCATGAACATGGGAACGTACTGCACGTCTGTGACTGTGCTGACACCGGTGTTTGGGTTTTTGCTGAGCGTGAGCCGCAGGATAACGGTGGTATCGGTATGGCGTCCATTTTGCGCGGAAATAAAATTGCCAAGTGACCAGCACACAAAGCCGGTGCGTGTATTGCCCTCGGCATCGGTCACGGTGCGCTGCTCCATGGGCTGTAAAACATGGGGGTGACTGCCTAAAATGATATCTGCACCATGCCGAAAGAGAAAGTCTGCAACCTCCTCCTGGTCATCATTCTGCTTTGTCTCATATTCCTCGCCCCAGTGCATCAGAACCGCAATGAGGTCGGGCTTTAAGGCTTTGGCTGCCTTGAGGTCGCGGTAGAGCAAGCTGTCTGCCAGTATTTCGGCATCGGTCAGATAGTCCTTGTGAAAGATATTGACCGTTCCGGTATGCGATTTGCTGACCGGAATCCCGTTGGTACCATAGGTATAGGACAAAAAGGCAACCTGAATTCCGCCGACATCGGCAAGAAAAACCCCGCGGTGATTTGTGCTGCGCTCCTCAGAGGAACGATAGGTGCCGACATGCGCAAGCCCCTGACTGTCCAGCACATCAAGGGTACGCGCCATACCGTCATAGCGATGGTCCAGACAGTGGTTGTTTGCCGTGCTGACCAAATCAAAGCCAATCGCCTTGAGCGCAGAACCCAGCGCATCGGGGGAATTGAAGGCAGGAAAGCCCGAATATTCCGGACCGCCGGAAAATGTGGTTTCCAGATTGACCACCGCATAATCCGCAGATTCGACCCACGGTCTGGCAGCCTCCATCATGGGAATATAGTTATAGGTATCGGTCTGTGCATTGTGTGCATCATGGGTTTGCGGCATGTGGCTCATGGCATCGCCGCAGACGGCAAGCGTTGCCGTAATATTGGGCTGTGCAGCGGTCGGCTCCTCTGCCGGCGGCTTTTTCGAGCAGCCGGTCAGCAGCAGGAAACACAGCAAAAGGGAAATCAGCTTTTGGTACATTGCTCGGCACCTCCTCGTGCGTGATGCTTGCGGGAGGTCTGGTTACTCCCAATCGGATAGCATTATTTTGCCATATTTTCGCCCTGTTTGCAACTTTTTGTGGGAACAAAAGCCGTTCCGTCCGGCTCGCTGTCCGACATCTGTTTGAGGAGGCGGGCGCGGAGCAGTGCACGAAAGCGCGGTGGAGAGGTCACCTCCAGCATGGGACCAAAGGAAAGCACCCGAATGATAAGCTCGGTTTCATCGGCGCTGTCATAGCGCAGCGTGATTTGATACTGTGTGTCCGTAAGGCGCACGGTTTCCTTTTCAAAATGGGAAAAGTGCAAAAGGACACGTGCCAAAGCGTTGCGCGTATCATGCAGCAGCAGGACGAGTGTGCGCAGCTGGGGCTGAAATGTGGGAAGATGGGCAGGGGCATCGGACTCCAAAAGCGTGCAGGCGGTGATACGCGCCAGATTGATGGCATGGATACGGTGGTCTCCGGTGGTCAGCAGCCGAAATTTATCATCTTTTGCGGAATATTCGAGACGATAGGGGACACATTCTACACAGTGGGAACGCCCTGTATGCCCGTGGAAGCAGATGGAAAGCCTGCGATGTGTGTTGAGGGCAAGCAGAATCGTCTGAAAGTGCGCGACATACCGGGGGTCGGTATAGGGGTCTCCGTCTGTATATTGGTCGAAAAAGACAAAGGTTTCCGGCGCATATAAAGGGGTGACATCGGAAAGCCCGTCAAGCTTGGGAGAGAACAGCGCAATGCGAGGGTCTTGCAGCAGCGTTTTCAGCCAGCGCTTTTGCAGCGTGGTAAGCGGCATTGTGGGGGAGAAATGGAGCGGAGTTTGGTTTTGGGTATCCAAAAGCGGCCAACCTCCCTGCTTGAGCGCTGTTGGTATGGAAAGCACACTTTCGGCAAAGGCTTTTTGCTGCACCAAGTCAGTCAGCCGATGGTCGGTCAGTGTGCCGGATACCGCTTCGGTCAGAATTGCGGAAACGGCTTGAAAATAACAGCCATAGATTTCACTGAACAGCATGGGGATTCCCTCCATAAAGCAGCAGCATCTCTGCTAAATCCTGCTGAAAGCGCGCGGTGACTTGGGAATTGCTGCATTGTAAATGCACAATCCTGCCGATAAAAGTACGAATCCACGGGAGCATTTCGACGGCATCATAGACATCAGCGGTGAATTGGTAGGTATGGGAGTCCAGCTGTTTCACGGTGCCATGCCGCTTTTCCCGCTCGAGCCGTTGGACAATATGGGCTTCTTGGGGGGCGGCATGAATGGTCATTTCGATATGGTCCAGCTGCTCGACGGGGTCAAGGTGATGATGGGTTCCCAGAGAGACGCCCCATAGGTGCTTGTCCAGATGGCGCTGAAAGGCTTCATATTGTGCATACCTTGCTTCGGGATTTCCGAGCTGTACGGTTTGAATGGCATCTAGCCGATAAAAGGCAAGGTTGCGGCTGCGGTAGTGGTATCCAAGGATATACTGCCGTCCGGTTTGTGTGCTGCTGTATATCCGGAGTGGACAGATGGTGCGCTGATAGGGAGTTCCGCTGCGCAGACCGGTCAGCATGAGGAGAACGGCGCGGTGCGTCTGGATTGCCTCCAAAAGCGGATAAAGAATTTCACTGTCCAGTGCATGCAGCATGTAGTGGTGCTTAAATTGAAACCTATCGGGAGCGGCATCGAGTCTGTCGAGCAAAAAGGAGCCAATCACGCCGAGTGGTGCTTCCTCTGAGAAAAAAGCAAGGGCATCTGCCCAAGAATCCAGATGAATCGGGGCATTGTCTGTCCGCTGATAACATACGGTTTTGCCCTGCCGTATGTGTGTGAGCAGTCCCAGTGCTTCGTATTCCCTGAGCTTTTTGCGCACCGTAGATTCATCTATGGAAAACGGGTGTTCGAAGTGGGTCAGATAGTCCTGTGCGATGCGGTCGGTCAGCTGTCTGGCGGTCAGCGCCTGCCCTTCCGCCAGTGCATCGAGCAGATAAAAGTGCAGGGTGACATCCTTCGCGGTAAAGCTCTTTGCTTTGAAGGCATGATAGAGCGGATTGTGCAGAATACGTCTGCTGTCTATGGACAGAAATACATTTTTACCGCAGGTATCCTGACGAAAGGACATACAGTCCCCAATCCAGCTTTCGATTCGGCGGCGCTCGTTGTCATAGGTACGGGCACTTTTTTGTGCGTATTCTTCCCGCGTTTTGAAGCCGTATACATAAAATTCCCGCATATAGTCACGGATTTTTGCAAAGCTTTTGATAAGTTCGTGGTATGCCATCGGTTCTCCCCCTCTGTTTTTTGATTTTATCATAGCATCTGTTCGGGCAGATTCGCAACTTTTTTTCCATGATTCTCTTTCCGAATCCGTGTATGATGGAATCATAAAAGCACAGACAGCAACCTGCATCTGACCAGTCAAGTCAAGATTGTGCTTTGTGAAAGGCATCTACCGCAAATTTTACAGAATTGATTATGGTTACATCATGGGGCGTTTCCGCTTCCGTGATGGGGTTCAAATCCCCGTATAGGGTGCCTTGTTCTATGATTTTATAAGGAGTGATTTCGTTGCTGGAGTATTTGAAACAGGAGGCAGATTGTACCCATACAGAAAATGGCGCTGTGACGTATGCAAGCACCCAATGTGCCTGCCTCGATTTGTTCGCAACCATTGGTGCGCTGCGTGGTGCAGAGGACGCAGAGCTGCAAGACCGCTTTGTGCGTGCCTATACAGAAAATCCGGATTTGGCAATGAGACTGCTCTTTTTTGCACGTGATATTCGGGGCGGTATCGGAGAACGCCGTGTTTTTCGTGTGATGCTCAAATGGCTTGCCCGTCACTATCCACAGTCTGTGGAAAAGAATATAAAGTACATACCCGTGTTTGGACGCTTTGACGACTTTTTGTGTCTGATGGGAACTCCGTGCGAGCGGGCGGCACTCCAGAGCATAGAAGAACAGCTGAACCGTGACCGCGCCGCCCTGGAGACGCAGGGCGAGGTATCCTTGCTTGCAAAATGGCTGCCGTCCGTCAATGCAAGCAATGCAGATACCGTAAAGCAGGCAAAGCGCATTGCAAGGGCGCTCCAGATGAGTGACGCGGCATACAGAAAGCTGCTCACAGCACTCAGAAAGAAAATCCGTATCCTTGAAAATGATCTGCGTGAAAAGGACTATTCCTTTGATTATGCAAAACAGCCTGCAAAGGCAATGCTGCAATATCGAAAGGCATTTTTGCGCAATGATGCCGAGCGGTATCAGGCATTTCTGGAACGTGTTGCGCAGGGAAAGGAAACCCTGCATACAGGAACCCTGACTCCCTATGAACTGATTCGCCCATTTTTTATCGGGCAGGTATCGGGAGAGGAGCGCAAGGCAATTGATGCAAGCTGGAACGCGCTGGAAGATTTCACAAAGAGAGAAAATGCACTGGTCGTGATAGATGGCTCTGGTTCGATGTATGGTTGGTCTCAGCCAACGCCTGCGACTGTTGCCCTGTCGCTTGGCATTTACTTTGCGGAGCGCAATCAGGGGCGCTTTCACAATCATTTTATTACCTTCTCGGAGCGCCCGCAGCTGGTGGAAATCAAGGGAACGGATATCTATGACAAGGTAGTGTATTGCAGTGCGTTCAATGAGGTTGCCAATACCAATTTACAGCGTGTGTTTGAGCTGATTTTGGATACAGCCGTCAAGCACCATCTGCCGCAGGAGGAGATGCCTTCCAAGCTGTATATCATTTCAGATATGGAGTTTGATGCCTGCATTTGTGATGGCAGTCTCACAAATTTTAGGTATGCAAAGAAATTGTTTGCCCGACATGGCTACACATTGCCTGAGGTGGTATTCTGGAATGTAGCGAGCAGAAATCGACAGCAGCCTGTCAGACAGAATGAGCAGGGTGTCGCTTTGGTTTCGGGCGCATCTCCGCGTATTTTTTCCATGCTTCAGCAGGGAGAATTTTCCCCTTATGCGTTCATGCTGTCTGTTTTGGGCGCAGAGCGATATGCGCGGATTGCTGCTTGAATGGTCACATGCGCGTGTTCTTGGAACCCATGATTAGAACATGGAAGGAGAGTCTTATGATTACGGTACAGGGCAGATGGAATACCGCTGTCTGTTATACACAAACGCTCGAGCCGGGGGCGTATCAGCAGATTCAGACCGTATGTAACCGTCCAGAATTTGCAGATTGCAGGATTCGCATTATGCCAGATGTACACGCAGGCAAAGGCTGCACCATCGGCACCACCATGACCCTTCATGACAAAGTGGTACCGGGTATGGTGGGGGTCGATATTGGCTGTGGTATGGAGACCATTGCACTCAAAGAGCGTCAGATAGATTTTGAAACGCTCGATTGCCTGATTCGAACCCAAATCCCTTTTGGAAGAGAGGTGCGCAAAACCCCACATGCGCTGAGCAGTCAAATTGACTTGACGCAGCTGCGCTGTGCCGAATGGGTGAATTTGCCGCGTGCACAGTGCAGTATTGGCTCCCTTGGCGGCGGCAATCACTTCATTGAGGTGGACCGCGCACCGGACGGAACCTTGTATTTGGTGATTCATTCCGGAAGCCGACATCTGGGAACGGAGGTCGCAGGCTTCTATCAGGAGAAGGGCAGACGTTCTCTTTGGGGCGGTGCGCGGCATCGGATTGCACAGACCATTGCAGAGCTGAAAGCGGCAGGCAGAGAACAGGACATTCAAAGGACGGTGCAAGCGCTCAAAAAGGAATATAAGCTGGATATTCCAAAAGAACTGACCTATGTAGAAGGAGACCTCTTTGCTGATTATATACACGATATGAAGTTGGTACAGCAGTTTGCAATGTGGAACCGAAAAGCCATGGCACAGGTGATTTTGGAGGGCATGGAGCTGCACGCCGCCGAGACCTTTACGACAATTCACAATTATATTGATACCGAGGAGATGATGCTGCGTAAGGGCGCGGTTTCCGCAAAACGGGGAGAAAAACTGCTCATTCCCATCAATATGCGTGATGGAAGCCTCATCTGTATCGGAAAGGGCAATCCGGATTGGAACTGCTCCGCGCCGCATGGTGCCGGACGGCTTATGAGCAGACGGCAGGCGTTTTCCAGCCTTTCTATGGAGAAATTCCAGAAAGAAATGGAAGGTATTTTCACGACCTGCGTTGTGCCGGATACGCTGGACGAATCGCCAATGGCATATAAGAGCATCGACGAAATCATGGTACAGATTGTGCCAACCGTGGAAGTCATCGAGCGGGTCAGACCGGTCTATAACTTTAAGGCAGCAGAGTGAGCGCAAGATCGAAACGGAATGATACAGCCTCTGACGGCGCTTTTGGGCGCAAGCAGAGGTTGTTTTTTGCTGCTTTCAGCCTATCAAACGGACAGGCTTTGCATACAAAATCGAAAATACAAAGGAATTGTTACAATTTCAACAAAATCTATCTGTTTCACATTGTATTTTGCGCCAAATATTGTTATAATACAGATGATTAACAGGTTATCAGAAGCGAGGAAAATGAAAAGCTTTTTGGGAACAGGCAGGGATTGTTGTATGATTTGGAAAGAAAGTTATCAGCTGGGAATTGAGAGCATTGATGCACAGCACAAAAAGCTGCTGGAAAAAGCGGGAGAACTGGTGGAGGAAATTGAAGGCGCACAGCGTCCAGAGGTTTACAAGGCAACCATAGAATTTTTAGAAACGTATGTACTGCACCATTTTCAGGAGGAAGAAGCCTATATTGAATCGCTGGGCTATCCTGAAGCGCAGGCGCATAAAAAGCAGCACCGTGAGCTGACACAGGTGGTGGAAAAATATAAGCAGGAGCTGGAAGCAACACACTATGATTACCATGCCGCCAAAAAGATGGCAGGTATGTTGGGTGCATGGCTCATTTATCATGTCGTACATGAGGACCTCAAATATACAGGACGGGGAAAGGCAGAGGACAGCCGACAGGAGGACTGCTATCTGGAATACTTTGCCAACAGCACCGCGCAGGTTTTGGAAACGATGGTGGGCTTGCCAGCCAAGGAAATTCGCCAAATTAGAATGTATGACGGCATCGGCAAGGGAGATGTCTTTATAGAAATCGGACTGACCGGAGGGCTTTCCGGCAGAGTGGTATTCGGATTCTACAAAGATTTTGCATGCAGACTGGTGGAAACGATGATGTCCTTTGCACCGCTGGAGGTTGATGAGCTGGTGTGCTCCGCACTCGCAGAGATTGCCAACATTGCAAGTGGAAATGGCACCATTGCCATTTCGGAAATCGGCGGTGCCTGTGATATCTGTCCGCCGAAGCTGCTGCAAAATGATGAAGGTATTCTTCTGCCACATGAAGAAATGATGCTGGATACGCAAATTGGCAAAATGACGGTTGCAGTCTATTTGCAATAAACCGAATTGGAAAAAGAGCCGCCCGACAAAATCGGGCGGCTCTTTTGTGGAAACCAGAGAAAAAAATCTTTTGGGATATGCTTTAATCGTAAATGGATTCGACGTCCCAATCTAAGAATCTGCCGGTGGAAGCATCTATGGTAAATTCGTATTCCATCTGATTGTAGACAATTTTTCCCTCGTATTCCCAACGACCGTCATCAAAATCCTTTTTGAACTCATAAAGATTGGCAGAGGTCGCACCAGGAACACGTGCCAGTGCATTTTGCTTTGCGGTTGCCTCGCTGATACCAGAGGAAGGAGCCGGATTGCTCGGTGTGGAAGCTGGTGGGGTGACCGATGGGACATAGCCCTCTGCGTCGTAGTCGTAGCTCAAAATCTTGCCGGTTGCAGCATCAATATCATAGTCGTATTCCAGATAGCCGTTGGCAGAGGAGACAATAAACTCGATTTCATACTGCCAGCGTCCATCATCGAAATCCTTTCGCGCCTTGACAAAGCTGACCTGAGAAGCGGTTTTTCCGGCATGCTGCAAAGCGGTCTGCTTTGCCTGCTCCAGCGTAACGCCTGACGCAGCCGGCGGCGTCGTGGGCTGTGGCTGTGGTGCGGGTGGGGTTACGACAGTGCCTCCGGAAGTATCATAATCGGTGACGATGCCGCCCGATGTGCCGCTCAGAATGACGGTCTGTGTGGCAGCGTCCCAAGAAACGGTTTTGTTCATGATTTCGCCAATGGAGCGAATGGGCAGATAGATAGAGCCGTTGTAAACAGCGGGTACGACCTGCTTGCCCGCTGCATCTGAAAAAGTACGGGTCGTGCCGTCGATGATGACGGTGATTTCCGGACTGAGTTCAAAGGTGATGACAGACGGGCGTGCAGCGGTGTCTGGAACACCGGTGGGATTGCCTGTGGTGCGTGTGCCGCCCAGCGTTACGGTGTTGGTCGCTGCGTTCCAGTTCACGTTTTTATTCAGAAGCTCGCCCATCGAGCGCAGAGGGAGGTAGGTAGTTCCCTGATACACAATCGGGTGGACTTCCTTTCCCTGTGCATTGAAGAAGGTGCGTGCAGTTCCGTCAATCTGTACGGTTACATTGGGGTCGAGCTGTGCCGTGACAGCAGTAGATGCACTGGCGATGCCAGCCAGAGAAGCTGTGATTGCAGCTGTGCACAACAGCTTGGTGATGGTTTGACGTTTCATAATTAGAAATCCTCCTTTTAGATGTTTGTTGCCTTAGTCGTAGATCGATTCTGCGTCCCATTCCAAAATGGTGCCGCTGTATGCGTCGATATCAAATTCATATTCCATCTGGTTATAGATGATTTTGCCCTCATAAATCAGGCGTCCATCATCATTGTCCAGCCATAAGGAGCAATCCGAAGCCTTTGCCCCGGGAACCTTGGCGAGGGCGATGCTTCTTGCCTCTGCCTCGGTTTTGGTCGTGGACTGCTGAGAGGATGTAGTCTGCTGCTTGGGCGGAGTATAGCTCTCTGCGTCAAAGTCGCTGCTGAGTACAGCGCCTGTCGAAGCGTCGATTTCATAGTCGTATTCCTGATAGCTGTTTCCAGACTGTACGACAAATTCGATTTCATAGATGGAGCGTCCGTCATCAATATCCTGATGTGCTTTGACAAACTTGACCTCAGAGGCGGATTTGCCGGCATGCTGCAATGCTGTTTGCTTTGCGGTATCCAGTGTGACCCCCTTGGCAGTGCTGGCAGCGGGAGCCGGTGCGGCAGCAGCAGGGGCTGGCGTGTTCGCGGGATTTGGCGCGGTGCTTCCGTTTGCCGTGTCGTAGTCGGTAATCACAGGAGCATTTGCCGGTGGGGTGGAAACCTCAAGGGTGTCATAGTCGGTGACCTTGACGTTCTGCTGCTGGCTGTCCTCACTCTCGATGACGACTCCGGTGACCGCATCAATGGAGTAGCTGTATGACATACCATTTGCCGTGAAATCGACTTCATAATAAGGAATCCCATCACGCTCGGAAAACTGAGTTGCGGTAATGTTTGCGCTGCCCGCATCAATTCCCGCCACTGCCAGTGCGGTGGCGCGTGCGCTGTCCTTGCTGATGTAGGACGCTTGTGAGGCTTGGTCTGCACCGCAGCCTGCGAGGGTTCCGGAAACAACCAATCCGGCTAAGATAAGGGATAGTTTATGTTTCATGGTTTTGCACCTCATTTCTTGGACTGTCCTTATCATACCAGCCAAACTTTAGAATCACATTAAAAATGGAAAAAAGAAGAAAGAAAATATAAGCTTCTTATTTTTGCATAGAATGATGCTCTTTTGATTCCTCTCTTTTTGTAGCTTGTGCCGGAAAACGCAGCGTAAAGCAGCTCCCTGCCCCCTCAATGCTGTCCACTGTGACCTGACCGCCGTGCAGGAAAGCGATTTGACGCACCATCGTCAAGCCCAGTCCGGTACCGCTCTCTGCGCCGCGTGTATTGTCGGCCTGATAAAATCGCTGCCAGACCTTATCTATTTTATCCGATGGAATTCCAATGCCGTCATCACGCACAGCAAGTGTGACCTCACTGCCGTTTTTGCGCAGTGTGACCCAGATATGACCGTTTTCCCGTCCATAACGTGCGGCATTGTTGAGCAAATTCTGCAAGAGACGGCTCATGAGTGTGACATCGAACCATGCTTCGACATGGGGCTGCAAATTGGTTTCGATGACGATTCCTTTTTCGGACACAGGCTGTTCGGTACATACGACCGCAACCAGTTCGCTGAGGTCTGCTTCCTCCAAAACCACTTGCTGCGTGCCCTGCTCAAGACGGGTCATTTGCAGAAGTTGGCGAATCATGGTGGACATACGTTTTGCCTGCCGCTCGACCACGTCAAATGCCTTTGCATATTCCTCTTGGCTGAGCGCGTGGAGCTTGGCTTCCTCGCACTGTGCCAGAATCACCGCAATCGGGGTGCGCAGCTCATGAGAGGCATCTGAGGTGAATTGCTTTTCTGTCTCGAAGGAGGTTTCCAATCGTGCAAACATACGGTCAAATGCTGCTCCCATACGGCTGATTTCGTCACGCCCCGCAGGAAGTCCAATGCGGCGTGATAAGTCGCGTCCTTCTCCGATTGCTTCGGCTGCCGAAATGATGCGGTCAATGGGGCGAAAGGTGGAGCGGGAGAGCAAATATGCGCCTGTTGCGCTGATGATGACCATGAGCGGGAGCAGAATCACGCCCACAACGCGGAAGGCGCCGACGATATCCTCGGTATCGACCACGGGAATGACCCCGCGTACCCAGATGCTGTCCTGCCAGCCGAGCGGCAGACGAAAATCCAGCACATGGTAGCCGGAGACTGTGTGCGCAATTCCGTTTTGAAAGGCGACACCGTCCGGAAAGGAGAGGGGCATCTGTCCGGCAAGCAGTGCGCCGCTTTTGCTGTATATAATGGTATAAACACCGTTTTCTACAAAGGAAAATCCCTTTTCAAATACAAGCTTTCCGTTCTCTTTCGAAATTCCACTCAGCTTGCCGCGTAAGGTACTTTCCAGCTGCTCCATGGTGTGATTCATGATGACAGAATTGCTGATGAACATTAAAATGCCCAGCACCAGCGCGACGGACAGCAGCATGAGCAGTGCAATCCAAATCGTGAGCTTTTGTTTGGTAGACAACCGCTTCATGCTTCCTCCCGAATGACCCAGCCGGAGCCGCGCACCGTATGCAGCAGCTTTTTTGAAAAACCGTTATCTATTTTTTTGCGCAGATAAGTAATGTAAACATCTACGACATTGGAGCCGCCTTCATAATCATAGTTCCATACATGATTTTCAAGCTGGGTACGTGATACCACAGTGCCCTGATGCCGCATCAGGTATTCCAAAATCGCATATTCCTTTGCGGACAGTTGAATGGGAGTCCCGCCGCGGGTAACGGTGTGACCGCTGGTATCCACTGTGAGGTCGGCAAGCGTCAGTATGCTGGTCTTTTGGGTGCCGTATTTTCGGGTAACAGCACGAATACGGGCAAGCAGCTCATCAAAATCGAACGGTTTGACCAGATAATCGTCCGCCCCCAAGTCCAGACCCGTGATGCGGTCCTGTATGCTGTCTCGTGCGGTCAGAAAAATGACCGGCACAGCATTTCCCTGCGCACGAATCCTGCGCACGAGCGCATGTCCGTCCAGTTTGGGCATCATGACATCTAAAATCAGGCAGTCATATTCTGCTCCGGCGAGACAGTCCATTGCCTCTGCGCCGTCAAAACACCCGTCTACACTGTATCCTGCCCGCGCCAGTGTGCGGCAGACCAGTGCATTCATATCCCTTTCATCTTCTGCTACCAAAATACGCAAATTGGGTTCCTCCTTTATCACAGAACATGCGTGCGCTGCACCGACTGACAAGCCATGGGGCTGCAATCGGTTCCAGCAGCAAGGCAAATGGTATCGTTTCTCTTAGTTTGGCACATTTTTCTATTTTGTGCAAATTTTATTTTTCGGGATATTGGGACTGCCCGTCCTGTAAAATATGACAGGAAGGAGCCGTTTTCATCTATTTTTTTGCATAAAAAATCGTGAAGCGGCATTGCGCTTCACGATTTTACCGGAATTTTTGAAACAATTGGAAAAATGCAGCGGTATGCTTATCGGCTTTCGGAATTTAGAATCAGATGATATACCGCCCCCACAAGCCCCGCATCATTTTGCAGAGCAGCAGCACGGATTTCTAAATCTTGTGCAAAAGCAGGCATGACAGATGCCTTGATTTTTTCTCCAAGCGGTGCGATGAGCAGCGATTCCTGCGCACAGACCCCGCCGCCAATCAGGATAAGCTGTGGGTTAAAGATATGCACCAGTCCGGAAAGCCCTTGTGCGATTTCACAAATCCAGTCGTTCAGGAGCTGCAAGACCTGAGGGTTTCCCTGTTGTGCGGCTGCAAAAACAGCGCGTCCGTCACACCATGCAGGGTTTTGCAGGGCTGCGCGCCGCACAAGGGCAGTGGTTGCCGCATAGGGTTCCCAGCAGCCGCGTGCGCCGCAGGTGCAGTGAACACCATCAACCGCATGCAGACGGAAATGTCCGATTTCTCCTGCCAGACCGCGGGCACCGGAAAGCAGCCTGCCGCCGGTCAGGATACCGCCGCCGACCCCTGTGCCAAGGGTCACCCCGATAACATCGGTATAGCCCTGCGCGGCACCAATCCAGACTTCTCCCAGCAGCATACAGTTTGCATCGTTTGCCACGGCAACGGGCAGGGAAAAGGTATGCGCAAGGGTTTCTTGAATCCGACTGCCTGTCCAGTGGGGAAGATTGCCGCAGGTTCCGGCGACGATGCCTTGTACGCTGTCGATTTGTCCGGTTGCCGAAACTCCAATGCCAGCAAGTGCATCGGTCGGATATTCCTTCAAAAAGTCTTTACAGGCACGCTGCACAGTGGTCAAAATCGGTGTCTGGTAGCCGTCAAAGCAGACGCTTTGCTCGGTGCGCCGCAGGACGGTACCGGATTCGGTTACAATGCCCAGCTTGACTGCCGTGCCGCCGATATCTACGCCTAAATATTGCTTCATGACAAATCCCTCTTATTTCTGTGGAGAGATAGCAGACACAAAGCGTGCCGTGATTTCTGCCGGACGTGTGATTGCACCGCCGACAACCAGTGCAAATGCGCCGCATGCGAGCGCTTTGGCAGCCTGTTCCGGAAAGTGAATATGACCCTCTGCAATGACCTTGGCAGGGCAGACTGCGCTCAGCTCCCGCAGGAAATCAAAGTCAATATCGTTGATACCCTCTGTTTCCGGCGTATAGCCGCGCATGGTGGTGCCTACAAAGTCGGCACCTGCCGCGGCACAGTCCATGGCTTCGTCCAAGGTTGCGATATCTGCCATAATGAGCTGCTCCGGATACTTGACCTTGACAGCGCGAATGAATTCCGGAGCGGTTTTGCCGTCCGGACGCAGTGCGCTGGTGCCCTGCAATGCCAGAATGTCTACCCCGCAGGAAACCAGTGCATCAACCTCCTGCATCGTGACTGTGATATACATGGGTGTGTTCGGATAATCCTTTTTGATGATGCCGATAATTGGCAGGTTTACAACTTCCTTGATTTGTGTAATATCGCGCACCGAGTTGGCACGGATACCAACAGCACCCGATTGGGCAGCTGCCTTGGCCATGAGCGGCATGATACCGCCTGCCTCCGTATATAAGGGTTCCTGTTCGAGTGCCTGACAGGACACAATCAGTCCATGTGCAATCTGTTTTAAGAGTTGCTCCTTTTCCATATTCAAGTCCTCTTTGATTCATTCATCTCGATTTTAATCACTGCTTTGCGTACATGGGTACAGCCTGTGTGCAGGCAGCTGGGTTTGTGCAGCTCCCGTGGGAGAAAGAGCGCGAAGCGTCCCTCCCCCAAAATACCGCTTACATGTGCTGTGCCTGACACAAAGCCAACATCTGCCGAATCATCAAAAGCCGATTCCGGTTCGTCCGCCGCGCTCCATTCCCAAAATTCACTGCCGGTCAAATCAATTTGCAGGTCTGCATAACGGTGATGGTATTCAAATGGTGCGTCCTGTGCGTTTCGTAAATCTGCTTCCATGACATGGAGAAAGACGTGTTCGCCATCAATTGCGGTTCGTCCGTCGGGAAGCGCTGCAAAATCATGCGTTTCCAGCCAGTCGATGGCAGTATCAAGGTTTTTGTGGATTCCGCGGCAGCGGGACAACTGTGACAGCATATCGGTAATCATACCGTGATTCCCCCTTTGGGCAGCTTGGATTGGGTTACTGTATGTTTGCAATCGCTTGCTCAATCATGTGCTGTGCAGAGACAACAATGGATTCATCTGCCGGCTCCAGATTTGCAAGCGGTGCCCGAACGCCGCCAAGCTCCAGTCCATACATACGGTGCAGAATCTCCTTCATCACCGCATAGAGATTGCCCTTTGCCTCACACATTTTATAGATGATACGGTCAGCTTCGTTTTGCAGTGCACGTGCCTCCGGAAGTTTACCCTGTCTGGTCAATGAAAAAATCTTGCAATACAATTCGGGCATCACGGCATAGGTACCGCCAATGCCGCCGGCTGCGCCCATGGCCAGACCGGAAACAAGCTGCTCGTCCGGACCGTTCAAGACAGCAAAACCGTTTGCTCCGCGCGCCGCAGTGCCTGCGTCCTGAAACATCTGTATGTCCTGTACCGGCATGGAGGAATTCTTCACGGCAACAACATTGGGGTTTTTGAGCATTTCGTTCAGCAGGGGCAGCGTCAGGGCAGTGCCTGCAAGCTGTGGGATATTATAAATGACAAATTCGGTGTTGGGTGCAGCGGCGCTGATTGAATTCCAATAGGCGGCAATGGCATGCTCAGGCAAGTGGAAATAGATGGGCGGAATGGCTGCAATTGCATCAACACCGCATGCTTCTGCATGTGCAGCCAGCTCCATGGAATCGGCAGTGTTGTTGCAGGCAACGTGTGCAATTACAGTCAGCTTGCCTTTTGCCTCGGACATTACAGCCTCAAGTACTGCCTTTCGCTCGTCAGTATGCTGATAAATACATTCACCAGAGGAACCGCCTACATAAACACCTTGAACGCCTTTTTCCATGAGGTGCCGTGTAAGAGCTTTTGTATTTTCCGCAGAAATGTTTCCGGTTGCGTCATAGCAAGCGTAAAAAGCTGGGATAATTCCCTGATATTTGGTGATATCTTTCATGACATACAGCTCCCTTTTTCTAACAAATTTTTGGGTAGACTTTGCTACTTAGAGTATAACAGGAGTTGTCCAAAAAAGATACAGAAATTTCGGGAAATATCAGACTTTCCCAGCGCGTTTGGAGAGGCTCTCCCGAGTGCGTTCCGTGCGTCCCTGCAAGAAGATGAGATTTTGTCACTGCCTGTTTCCGGATTTGGTTCGGGAGATTCCATGCGTTTCGTTTGACGGCTGCAGGTAAGTCCATTGCAGGCAGAGGACGGTCTCGGTGTGCGTCGGATTCATCGCTGCATATCTTGTAAGTGGAGGCAGGAAACACCGGAATAGGGGTATGCCGATGCGGGAAGCGTCCTGCAAGGAAACCGGGCAGACGCGGACAAAGCGTGTGGCAAGATAAAAATGGGTTCCAATCGGATTCAGGGAAAGGAGTATATGATTTGAAGGGAATTGATGTGAGCAAGCACAATGGTGCAATAGATTGGGCAAGTGCTGCCCGTGAAATTGACTTTGTGATGATTCGTTCCAGCTATGGAAAAACCGGGAGAGACCCATGGTTTGAGCGGCATCTTGCAGGCGCAAAGGCGGAAGGGCTGCGCGTGGGTGCCTATCATTACAGCTATGCCCTCACGGTGGAGGACGCACGTACCGAGGCAAGACATATGCTGCATATCATCAATGGCAGAACGTTTGATATGCCATTCTGGTTTGACATGGAGGACGCCGACGGCTATAAGCGCAAACGCGGTTTTGTGTTTACCCGTGCCAATATTTCTGCCATCACACAGGCGTTCGTTGACACGATTCGCATGGCGGGATATTTGTGCGGTGTGTATGCTTCCAAGAGCTGGTTTGATGACTACATCAAGGTCGATACCGATGCCGTCTGGCTGGCGCAATGGGCAAGCAGACCTACGTATACAGGTCGGTTTGATATTTGGCAGAACAGCGACCATGGAAACGTGTCGGGTGTGACCGGTCCAGTGGATACCGATATCTTATATACCAGGTTTTGGAATGTACGGGAGGAGTCAGAAGAAATGAAAACATATCAGCACACAGATGAGATGCCGGATTGGGCACAGGGGACATTTCGCCGCTTGATTGATGCAGGGATTGTTCAGGTAGACGAAAAGGGGGAAATTGCAGTGCAGGAATCCAGTGTGCAGCCGATGGTATATCTGGACCGCTTGTGCGGTGGGAAAATCGAGCAGCTGCCAAAAGCGGTGAAGCAATTGGAAGAAAATACATGAGGAACTATGAAAAAGCCCCGCATCGCATGATACAGGGCTGTTTTCGTGGTGCCGTCAGCGGGAATCGAACCCGCACAGTATTGCTGCTGAGGGGGTTCAAATCCACACGAGCGGGATAGAGGGTAAAAGAGTAGATTTGTTATTTACTTTTGATAACTTATGTATTATCATAATATCAACATATAAGAGGGGAATGATACGATGCTGTTCACAAAAGCAGACCGCTGCACTTATGCTGAGTATGCCGCATGGGATACAGAAGATAAGTACGAATTGTTTGACGGCGTGCCGGTGATGCAAGCGCGCCCAAGCATTGTCCACCAGCATATACAAGCAGAAATTATTACCGCGCTAAAGATTTTTCTGCGTGATAAACCGTGCCGCGCTTTCGCAGAAATTGAAGTACTTCTGCCGGATAGTTCCAGACAGGGTGCTGATGATGTGCGCAATGTATTTATCCCTGATATATCGGTCATTTGTGAGCCGGAAAAACTGACCAAACAATATTGCAAGGGTGCGCCCACGGTTATCATGGAAATTCTTTCCCCAGCTACGGCAAAAATTGACCGGTTTGTAAAGCTGAACGCCTACCAGAAAGCGGGCGTACCGGAATACTGGATTATATCGCCCAGTGAAAATACTGTCACAGTCTTTGAACTGCATGGAGATATTTACACCACAAGAGCCGTATACAACCAAAAAGACAATGAAGCAGAAGTATTTTCCTTGCACGGTTGTAAAATCGACCTGACAACCGTATTTCAGGACGGGGGCGCGTGGTGATGACGGGAAGTTTGCCATTCGGAGTGTCCAGTATGCTCGGAAGCTGTTGGGCGTGTGTCGAGCGTGTGCAGCGGCTTTTCGCTTGGGGTAAGATGTGATTTCGAATCACACCCTTTTTATTTTGAAAAAGAATAAACACCAAAAAAGAGATTCATCAAAATGCACAACTCAAAAAAGTGATGAAAAAGCCCCGTATCGCATGATACAGGGCTGTTTTCGTGGTGCCGTCAGCGGGAATCGAACCCGCACAGTATTGCTACCGAGGGATTTTAAGTCCCTTGTGTCTACCAATTCCACCATGACGGCAAATTTTGTCTCAATTATTATACCAAATACAGGTGGGGTTGTCAATGTGACAGATAAAAATATATGCAGTTGGCACAAAGCGAAAACACAAAAAATTTACATAGGGTACTTGAAAAAGGATACGAAAACACATACAATAAAGGGGAACGAGAAAGGAGGCGGTTCCGATGGTTCCTTCATTTGAGTCTGTAACAGCAGATATTTTACTGCATCCGGCATTTGAGGACTGCAAAAATTTTGTGCATCACGGCATAGAAAATTCTGTCTATGATCATTCGGTTGCAACCGCACGTATGGCATACCGTATGGCGTGCAGGCTGGGTGTGCCCGAAGAAGAACTGATTTCTGTCACGCGCGCAGCACTTTTGCATGATTTCTTTGGTTATGACTGGAGAGATGAATGGTTTAAGCGCTTCTTGCGGCATTATCGCGGTCTGCGCCGTATGACACATATGCATGCGTTTGTGCACGGTCCCTTGGCGGCAAAGCGGGCATCTCGTTACTTTGCGCTGACCAATAAGCAGCGTGATGCAATTGCGTCCCATATGTTTCCGCTGGCTCCCATGCTCCCGCGTTCTCGTGAGGGCTGGATTGTGACTGCGGCAGATAAAGTGGTTGCAGCGAAAGAAATGACCCAATGTGTATATCGTGCCATTGCACGTACGATACTGATTACAGATTAAAAAAACCTGTCCGTCATGCCAAAGCAGATGGACAGGTTTTTTTATCACGATGGGAAACGAGGCACAAGCAGACCCACATTGTTTTGCGAAATCAGTATCAAAAAGAGACAGAGCAAAACCGCTGCGGTAATCGCGGATAGCTTGGGCATCGAAGGCTCTCGACTGACGGATACAAAACAGCGGACGATTACGCCAAGTGATGCGGCGAGCGTGAAAATAAGCACACAATAAATGAGAAAAGTCATACGAGCCCTCCTGAAAAAAAGACCTTAGGCTTCGGGCGGCATGTCCATCGTCATTTGGCGATAGGGCAAATCCTCAAAGCCCAGAATGCGATAGAGTGCAGCTGCCCGTGGATTGTCGTCCGTCACCTCAAGACGAAATCTGGCAGCATTTTGATACTTTTCATGTACCGCCGAGATGAGCTTGCGCCCAACGCCCTGCGAACGGCAAGTATCAGAAACCATAATCTCCTCCAGCCAGACACACAGTCCGCCTGCCTCATTCGACCATGTGAGTGCAAGCAGACAATAGCCAACTGGTGTTCCGTCCTCTGCTTCTGCAATCAGACAGTCGGCATACGGTGTGCCGTGCATGAGCAGCGCAAAGGTGCGTTCTGCATTTTGCGGCGGAATGGCATGGCAGACAGCGGGAGACTGATAAAAAGACTGGATTGCAGACAGAAAATATGCTCTGTCCTGTTCACAGATAGAACGAATCTTCAACAAAAATACCTCCGAATATTAGAGCTGTGCAAGTGCCTCATCGAGGTCTGCGATGATATCCTGTACATTTTCAAGACCAACAGACAAACGGACCAGTCCGGGCTGAATGCCAGCGGCTTCCAGCTGCTCGCTGGTAAGCTGACGATGGGTTTCAGACGCTGGGTGCAAAACACAGGTGCGGATATCTGCAACATGCACTTCATTAGATGCCAGCTTCAGGCTGTCCATAAATTTCATAGCCGTTTCCCGTCCGCCCTTGATATCAATGGACATGACCCCAGAGGTGCCCAGCGGCAGATACTTCTGTGCCCGTGCATGGTGGGCATCGCTTTCCAGTCCGGGATAGCGTACCTGTGCGATTTTGTCGGAGCCTTGCAGATGCTTTGCAACAATCTGTGCGTTTTCACAATAGCGCTGCATGCGCAGGGCAAGCGTTTCCAGACCAAGATTCAGCAGGAATGCAGAGTGCGCAGCGGGATAGCAGCCAAAGTCACGCATAAGCTGCATACGCGCCTTGATGATATAGGCGAGCGCACCGAAGTCACGCGTATAGACTACCCCATGATAGCTTTCGTCCGGCTCGGTGAAGTCCGGAAATTTGCCGGAAGCTGCCCAGTCGAATTTGCCGCTGTCTACAATGACACCGCCGCACTGGAGCGCGTGACCGTCCATGTACTTTGATGTGGAGTGAATCACAATATCTGCGCCAAAGGAGATGGGACGGCAGAGATACGGAGTAGCAAAGGTGTTATCCACGATGAGAGGAACCCCGTTTTTGTGTGCAATCGCTGCCCATTTTTCAATGTCAAAGACAGTGAGTGCCGGATTTGCCAGTGTTTCTCCAAATACTGCCTTGGTATTGGGCTGGAACAGCTTTTGAATTTCCTCGGCATCTGCCTCTGCATCTGCCCAAATACATTCGATTCCCAGCTTTTTGAGCGTGACACCGAATAGATTGATGCTGCCGCCGTAAATCGTTGTTGCGGCAATAAAACTGTCGCCAGCTGAGCACAGGTTGAGGATAGACAGCAGAGATGCCGCCTGACCGGAGGAGGTCAGCATAGCCCCTGCACCGCCCTCCAGTGCTGCGATTTTCTTTTCTACCGCGTCACAGGTAGGATTGGCAAAACGGGAATACATAAATTCGGTTGGCATATCGAACAAATCTGCGATATGCGCAGTTGAGTCAAATCTGTATGTTGTCGACTGCACGATGGGAAGCGCGCTTGGCTCGCCATTTTTGGGCTGATACCCCTCATGCAGGCATTGCGTTTCAATTTTCATACGATATCCCTCCGGAGTTTTAGAATCGTGATTTGGTTTTATTGTAACATGCGTATTTGAGTCGGTCAAGAACAGAAGACCATCCGAAAACAGCAATTGCTTTTGCGAAAAAGAACATGACACAGGGCAGGGAGACTGTTATAATAAACTTGATATAGAATGGAGGAATGTTTGACCCATGACAGACGAAAAAATTCAGCGCATCAATGCGCTTGCAAAAAAGGCAAGAACAGAGGGCTTGACCCCAGAGGAAAAAGCAGAGCAGCAGCAGCTTCGAGAAGCCTATATTGCCGGCTTTCGAAACAGCCTGAAAGCCCAGCTGGATAATACGGTCGTGCTCAATCCGGACGGCACTTCTTACCGCCTGCGGCAAAAGAGGAAGGGGCATTGAACGCTCCGGCAATCCGGTTGCCACAGGCAGTTTGTGAGGTGATTGAGCGGCTGGAGTCCTGCGGGCATACCGCGTGGGCGGTGGGCGGCTGTGTGCGTGACAGTCTGCGCGGTGTGTGTCCCAGTGACTGGGATTTGACCACCAGTGCCGCGCCGGAACAGATACAAACAATCTTTCCTCATGTGCGCCTGACCGGTGTGCAGCATGGCACCGTTACGGTCTTGCACGCGGGTATGGCGCTTGAAGTCACGACTTACCGCGGAGAGAGTTCCTATACCGATGGACGCCGTCCGGACAGGGTACGCTTTTTGTCCCGTGTGGAGGACGACCTTGCACGGCGCGACTTTACCATCAATGCAATGGCATATCATGCGGAGCGCGGATTGTGTGACCCGTTTGGCGGACAGAGTGATTTACAAAACGGTGTGCTGCGTGCAGTGGGAAAGGCAGATACACGCTTTGCAGAAGATGCGCTGCGAATCCTGCGCGGTGTGCGTTTTGTGGGCAAAACCGGATTTCAGATGGAAGAACAGACGGCAGATGCCATGTATCGGCAAATGTATCGGCTGGAAACAGTGGCAGCCGAGCGGGTTTTTGCCGAACTGGATGCCCTTTTAACCAGTCGGTATGTCGGGCGTGCCCTGCGCCGGTATCGTGCCGTCCTTGCTGTGGTCTTGCCGGAAATTGCTCCCATGTTTGGACTTTGCCAGCACAATCCGCATCATCGCTATGATGTGTGGGAGCACACTGTTCGTGCAGTGGAGGCAGTGCCTGCACAGTCCTGCCTGCGCTGGGCGATGCTGCTGCATGACAGCGGAAAGCCGAGTGCGTATACGATTGATGAGGCAGGGGTCGGACATTTTTATGGGCACCCCGACATCAGCTGCCCCTTGGCAGAACAGGTGATGACACGTCTGCATACGGCAAACGCATTGCGCAAAGAGGTCGCAAACCTTGTTTTGCTGCATGACCGACCGATTGGACAGACCGAACGACAGGTACGGCGCTTTCTGGCAAAGCATGGAGAGACGTGTGCAAGAAGGCTATTGTCCATGAAAAAGGCAGACTGCACTGGACAGGACACGTTTTCCATTCATTTGCAGGAGTTGCAGCAAACCGAGCTGCTGCTCAATCAAATTTGTGCACAGGCACCCTGCCTGACCCTGCACGAGCTGGCAATCAATGGGCATACACTGTGTCAGATGGGACTGTCAGGCCCCAGCGTGGGCGCAGCGCTGAATTGGCTGCTCGCACAGGTTATCGAGGGGCAGATTCCGAATGAGCCGGACGCCCTGCGAAGCGGTGCGGCACAATGGAAGGAGAATCAACATGTCTGATAATAAACAAGAATTTCTGGATTTGTTCCGCACCAATGTGACCAGACGCGGGGCAGATAAGCTGCTGGAGTGGCTGGAAAGCACGGATTTCTTTTCGGCACCTGCGTCCACTCGATTCCATGCCGCGTATGCAGGCGGGCTGCTCGCGCACAGCCTCAATGTATATCACGTGTTTCTGGAAAAGCATTATGACCCAAAAACAGATGATTTGGAAAGCATTACCATCTGCACCCTGCTGCACGACCTGTGCAAGGCTGGTTTTTATGATGTCGAGTACCGCAACCGCAAGAATGATGAGGGTGTATGGGAAAAGGTTCCGGTCTATGTTGTCAATGACCGCTTTCCCTATGGGCATGGAGAAAAATCCGTTTTTCTAATCGAACGCTTTATGAAGCTGAAAAATGAGGAGGCGGTTGCGATTCGCTGGCACATGGGCGGATTCGATGATTCTGCACGCGCGGGCTCGTTTGCCATTGCCAATGCCTATGAGCGATATCCGCTTGCAGTGAAGCTGCATTTATCCGATTTGGAGGCAACCTATCTGCATGAATCGCGCAGTGAATGAGGAGGCAGTATGAAAACACAGTCCTTTACCCTGCACACAGAACAACAGGGGTGTTATGATATTACGGCGGCCGTGTGCAAGTCGATCAGTGATGCGGGCATACAGTCCGGCATCTGTACGGTGTTCTGTCCGCATACCACGGCTGGCATTTGGATTGGTGAAAACACAGCAGCACGGTATGGGGAGCGGCGGGAGGATATCAGCCATGCGTGCCGCAGTGCCCGTGCGAGTGAAATTCTGCCGGTCGAGAATGGAAAGCCGCTGCTCGGCACATGGCAGAGTGTTTATTTGGTGGAGCGTGACGGGCCGGACAGCCGTACCTATTTTGTCAAGGTGATGGCAGACGCAGAGGGCTGAGGACGTGTTTGGTGCACGTCTTGTTCCATCATCTTGTGATAAATTGAAGAAAAATACATGGAAAGAGTGGAAGTTCATGGTGATTTCCACTCTTTTTTTCCATGTTTTTCCAAATATAAGAGATGTTTCCATTGCAATTCTGACCTGACTTTCCGTATCATGGAAAACAAGCCGTAAGGCAATCGGGCGGTTCGACATTTTTTTGCCGCATCGCCCAAAATACAGGAGGTTTTTTGATATGAAACGGAAGATTCAAATTTGCACAGCGATGTTGGTCGGAACAGTCTTACTCGCAGGTACATCAGGCGCACAGGCGGCATATGAGGCAGAAAGACCTGCGATTGTATCACAGGCGTATTCCTTTGGCAGACCACAGGGAAATACACAAGGTCAGGGTGCGCAGGCTGTCATTCAGCAGGTCAATGCGGTGCGTGCAAGAAATGGTCTGCCCGCGTTGAGGGCAGATGCGGCGATGAATCGGGCGGCAAGACAGCGTGCCGCAGAGCTGGCAAAGCGGTTTTCGCATACCCGCCCCAACGGCGGACGCGGTCTGACCATTCTTTCGGAAATGGGGGTATCCTATCGCACAGCAGGAGAGAATATTGCAGCCGGACAGACCAGCGCACAGGTGGTGATGTCGGCATGGATGGGGTCAAGCGGACACCGTGCCAATATCCTGTCCAGCCGCTTTGGGCGCATTGGTGTGGGACAGGTCACAGTCAACGGAAGAAACTACTGGGTACAGCTGTTTGCCGATTAAAAAAACTGTCACCCCTATTGGGTGACAGAAAGCAGGGTTTATATTTGTTTGGTATCCTCTAAAAACTGCTGCCAGATGGCATCTTGCAGCTTTTGGAGGCGTACAGGGTCTTTGCCGCCAATGGGCTGACCGTCCAGCTCACAGGCACGCATACAAAAATCACCGGAGGAAGAAACAATGATTTCATCTGCCTGACGCAGGGTATCGAGTGAAAAGGGCTGCTCGACAACCGGAATGTCCAATGTACCGCATATCTTGATGAGGTGTGCGCGTGCGATGCCAGCGAGAATGTGACAGTCTGCGGGGTGTGTGTAGAACACACCATGCTTCAAAATATGAATATTGGAGTGTGCACATTCGGTCACAATGCCATCTCGGTGAAAGACTGCTTCATCACAGCCGTTTGATACTGCCTGCTGATACGCCAGAACCGAGGGAATCAGGTTGAGTGTCTTGATATTGCAGTGCAGAAAACGGGTATCAGCGACCGAAATCAGTCGATATGTCTGGGTCAGGGGGACAGGCTTTTCTGGACTGAGCATTACCCATAAATTTGCCGGACAGTCCGGAAAAGCATGACTGCGCCGCGCCGTGCCGCGTGTAACCTGCCAGTATACAAACTGGTCAGGGTCATCGAGCTTGCGGACAAGCGTACAGAGCAGGGTGCGCAGTGCGTCCTTTTCGCAGGGGACAGTGATGTTCAAAAGCGATGCGGAGCGATAGAAGCGGTCTAAATGCTCCTCTAGGTTATGGATCTGGTAGCCAGCACACAGGGTTGCATCATAAACGCCGTCCCCAAAATATGCACCGCGATCGAGCATGGGGATTTTCATTTCCTCCAATTCGCCAATTTGACCATTATAGTAGCCTAAAGTTTTCATGTTTTCTCCTCAAATTCAGTTGCCCGAAGCCCTTTTTTGCGTTTCCGCACGGCTTCTGTCAGCAAAAATTCGATTTGCCCGTTGATGGAACGGAAATCATCTTCTGCCCATTGTGCAATTTCGTTGTATAAGGCAGCAGAAAGGCGCAGTGGCACCTGTTTCTTTGCTTTTTCCTTGTCAGCCAAGTGGCCACCTCCCTTGATTTCATGATATCAAATCCGGATTACAGGGTCAAGTGAATTTGTGCATCTCAGCTTGGACGCTCCTGAGGAAGCGGATGTTGACAAACGGATATGGGTTTTATAGAATAAAGAGAAAGAATCGGATAGGGGAAGGACGTGTGTGTGATGCGGAAGAAAACAGGTCTTTTGCTTTTGACAGGGATTGCTGTTTGTCTAGTATGGGCGATGGGAGCACGATATTTCACCTTGCCCAAGCTGACCCCTTTGCGGTGCAAGATGTGGAAACCGTCATCATGTATCACCATATCGTGCCGGAGGAAACATACAAAAAGGTCTTACAGGACCGAATCGCCATAGAAAAAGTGTATCAGACCCTCTATGACTTGCGTGTGCGGAACGGACTGGGCACGAAAATCAGCGGGGCAGAACAGGTAAGCTTTGTCTTTTGCTGTGCCGATGGAACAGAATTTGAGGTGCAGACCACACAGGTGGAGGCGGGCACGCGGATATCCGATGCCTACATAACGCATCAGGCGGTTTTGCCGCTCTGGTATGAATGTGGAGTGGAGCCGGAGCAGGCGTGAAGAACGGGCATAGAGCCGGATTGCAAATGCTGCAATCCGGCTTGTTTTTTTATTTTTAATAGAGCGAGCCGCTGTTCACGACGGGTTGTGCGTCCTTGCTGCTGCATAGCACAATCATGAGATTGGAAACCATTTGCGCCTTGCGTTCTTCATCAAGCTCTACGATTTGTCTCTCATTCAATTTGTCAAGTGCCATTTCCACCATGCCAACGGCACCGTCTACAATCATTTTGCGTGCATCAATGACAGCCGAAGCCTGCTGGCGCTGGAGCATGACAGCCGCAATTTCAGGCGCATAGGCAAGATGGGTAATACGGGCTTCCAAAATTTCCAGACCAGCGGGTGCAACGCGTGCGGCAATCTCCTGCTTGAGATTTTCTGCAATTTCTTGCGCGGAGCCGCGCAGACTTTTTTCATCACTTCCGTCGTCTGCAACATCGTATGGATAGAGACGCACAATGTTGCGCAGGGCAGAGTCGCACTGGATAGACAGGAACTCCTGATAATTATCGACCTCAAAGACTGCTTTTGCCGTATCTGCAACGCGCCAGATGACCGCGATGCCAATGATGATGGGATTGCCCAGCAAATCATTGATTTTCTGCTTTTCATTGTTGAGCGTCATCGTTTTGAGCGAAATCTTTTTGCTCATGCGGGCAGAGCTTACGACAACCTTTCCTTTGGAAGCGGCTTCGGTTTCTGCTTTGCTCAGCTGTGCATTGATGCTTTCTGCTGCGGGATTGACAGCCGAACAGAAGGGATTGGTGAAATAAAATCCGGGGGTTTTGAGCGTGCCGGTATAGTGCCCGAACAGAGTCAGGACAAGCGCTTCATTGGGCTTGATGACATGCAGACCCGTGAGAAGCAGCCATGAGGGCAGGGAGAGCCACAAAATACTGATGCCCATGAGGATACCAAAGAATAGAACATTGGTTTCCATGTATCCGGCGCTGATGACGATGGATAGGATTGCAAGGATACAGAGAACCAAATCGAGCATTAAAATCGAAAGTCCGCCGATGGGGTGCAGCTCCTTTTCTTCCGGAACGATAGGGACATCGGTTTGCTTGCTTGTCATAAAAATCACTCCTCAAAAAAATATGATATCAATTTGATATCACAATAATACACCTGCTCCGTTCCCTTGTCAAGCTGTATTTTGGAGTGCGCAGAAAAAAGCAGAACATAAAAAATCCGCTTCGATAACCCCTGAAAGGGCATCATCGAAACGGGTTTTATTTTAGTCTAAATGCTCCGGCAGCGTTGCAACCTCGTCTTTGATTGTTTTGAGGACAAAGTGAGTTTTGGTCGAGGACACACCGGGCATACTTTTGATATTGCGGTGAATCTGCTCCAGACTGCTGGAGGAATCGGTTACAATTTTGAGCAGGAAGTCAAACTCGCCGGTCAGATAATGACACTCTGCGACATTGGGGTGCTGACGAATCATATCGACCAAGTCATCATAATATTTGGGGTGCTCCAGACTGACTTCCATCAGTGCGGTTAAATCATTGCCGACCTGTGTGGGGTCAATCAAAACGGTGTATTGCCGAATGATGCCCGAAGCTTCCATACGCCGGATACGCTCGATGACAGCGGAAACCGACAGATTTACTTTTTGGCTGATATCAGACGCTTTGCAGCGTGCGTTGATGCGCAGACAGCGCAAAATATCCAGATTGATGCGATCAATCATAAAGGATAACACCTCACTTTGAATCATTGGGACGGAACCGAAGAAAATTTAGAATCATATCAAGAGAAAGGGCACATAAAAAAGATTTGTGTCTGTATAGTGTGTCTGTATAGATAGATGAGAAATCATCTTTTTTTATTATAACGCGAACGTTCGCCGCTGTCAAAAAAACCTGTCAGGAAGGCATAGGTCATGCGCTGGAATTTTATCCCACGAGAATTCAGAAATCAGTTCAGAGGGAGAGACCGAAAAGGGCTTGGGAATCAGCCCAGCGGAACAGGCGAGTGCACCGGTCAGCTCGGACGGGGTAAAGCGCTGACGCAGAACCCCGAGGTCCAAATCGGCATCTCGTTTGGAAAGCCGTCTGCCATTGGCGTCATTGAGCAAAGGAATATGGATAAACTGCGGCGGTGCAAAGCCAAGCAGCCGATGCAGCCAAATCTGTCGAGCTGTGGAGTCCAGCAAATCCCGACCGCGCACGACCTCCGTAACGCCTTCCCGTCCGTCATCGACGACAACAGCAAGCTGATAGGCAAATACACCGTCCGAACGCCGAATGATAAAATCCCCACATTCCTGTGTCAGGGATTGCTGACACGTCCCTTGCAGTCCATCGGTAAAGGTGATGATTTCCTCTGGGACACGAATACGCACCGCCGCGCCGCGCGTTTGACGTTTTTCAGAAATCTGTTCGGGTGTCAGACTGCGGCAGGTACCGGCATAAATCACCCGCCCATCAGAGAGATGCGGGGCAGAGGCTGCATGCAGAGCCGCACGCGAACAAAAACAGAGATACAGAAGCCCTTGGGAGGACAGCACATCAAAATAATTCTGATAGATTGCTGTGCGTTCGCTTTGGTAATAAGAACCGTCTGTGCCGCCCTTCGATGCACCGGCGTCCCAGTCCAGTCCCAGCCAAGAGAGGTCATCTTCGATGATGTCGGCATAGGAACGGGGGCAGCGCTCAGGGTCAAGGTCCTCGATGCGCAAAATATAGGAGCCATGCTGACTGCGCACAGAAAGCCATGAGAGCAGGGCGCACAGCACGTTTCCGAGATGCATACGCCCACTTGGAGAGGGGGCAAATCGTCCAATCAATGCGTTCAACTCCTTAAAAGAAAATAGGAAGCGATATGGGGCAGGATTGGCTGACCCAAGGACAAGTATTTTTATTATAGCATAGGATATCTGATTGTGCATCTTTCCAAAAGAAAAAGACGTTCTGTTTCCTGCTGCTGTGGTATAATGAAAAAAGCAGTCCGATATGACAAAGCACGAAAGGAAAGGAAGCCATGAAGAGGAATACTGCAATTTTATGTGCAGCGCTGCTGGCGGCTGTGAGCGTTGCCGCATTTGTTTTTATCTTTCCAGCTGGAGGTCCGGCGCTTCCGGGAACCAGCATCTTGGACGATGCACCAAAACCAGCACATACACAACCGGATACGATGGAAAAAATAGAGCCGAAAGAGGAAGAAGCTGCACGCGGCACACATCAGATGGACCCCCTGATCGCATCTATGACACGTGAAGAACAGGTTGCACAGCTGTTTTGGGTGCGTTGTCCCGATGAGGGGGCGGCAGAGCTGGTACAAACATATCAGCCCGCGGGTTATGTGCTGTTTGGGCGCGATTTTGAAAACAAGAGTCGGGAGGAGGTTGCACAAACCGTCCAATCCTATCAGGCAGCGGCAAAAATTCCACTGCTGATTGGAACCGATGAGGAGGGCGGCACGGTCGTGCGTGCCAGTGCGAACCGCGCACTCAGACGGTGGCCGTTTGAGTCTCCGCAGAGGGTCTATGAGAGGGGCGGTCTCCATGAGGTGGAAGCAGATACGGCAGAGAAGGATCGTTTTTTACAGGGGCTGGGAGTCAATGTCAATCTGGCACCGGTTGCAGACGTTTCTACCGATGCAAAGGATTTTATCTATCCACGTACCATGGGGAAGGGCGCACAGGAAACGGCGGACTATGTAGGGGTTGTTGTGCGCACCATGAAAAATGATGGCATGGGAACCGTACTCAAGCACTTTCCCGGCTATGGCTCCAATGGAGATACCCATGCAGGAGCAGTCACGGACACGCGTCCGGCGGAGCGCTTTCATGAAGCGGATTTTTTGCCGTTTCGAGCGGGAATCCGGCAGGGGGCAGATGCCGTGCTTGTGAGTCATACCATCGTACAGGTTTTTGATGCCGCACACCCCGCGTCTTTAAGTCCGAATATCCATCAGATTTTGCGGGAAGAGCTTGGGTTTCAGGGCGTGATTGTAACAGATGACCTTGCGATGGAAGCACTCGCTCTGCCCGAAGGAGAGGCAGCGGTACAGGCTGTACAGGCGGGCAATGATTTGCTGTTGTCCTCCAATTTTGCGGTGCAATATCAGGCAGTTCTGAACGCGGTCAATCAAGGACAGATTTCGGAAAATACGCTGTATTATGCACTTCGCCGTGTGCTGCAATGGAAATCTGATTTGGGACTGCTGCAAGCGGAGGGGGCATAATATATGGAGAGAGAACAGCTGAGAGCCTTGCTGCAAGAAAAGCAGGATACCGATTATCAGGCGTTTCAATATCGTTTGATTCCAAATGCAGGGGCGGTGGTGGGGGTTCGTATGCCTGTGCTTCATGCCATTGCAAACAAAATGGTACGGGAGGACTGGCGTACATGGCTCGAAAGTACATGGACAGAAAGTTGGTATGAGGAGATTATGCTGCGTGCGCTTGTCATTGCGCGGGCGAAAATGCCGCTTGCGGAACGCCTGACACGGATACGGAATTTTGTACCGGAAATACAAAACTGGGCGATATGTGATGCGTTCTGCGCCGCGCTGCACATCACAGAGCGAGATGCACTTTGGACGTTTTTACAGCCTTATTTACAGAGTGAGGCAGAATTTGCGGCGCGGTTCGGTGCGGTGATGCTGCTGCATAATTTTGTTACAGCAGAAGATTTGTCACGCACGCTGTCTGCGCTTGCCGAAATTCCGGCAGCAGGGTATCATGCACGCATGGGGATTGCATGGGCGCTCTCTGTATGCGGCGTTCGATTTCCGGAACAGACACTTTGCTTTTTAGAGACCGCCGAGTTGGAGGATTGGACATATAACAAGGCGCTGCAAAAGATGCTGGAATCGCGTCGCTTGCCGGAAGCATGGCGGCAGGCTGTGTGCGCACGGAAGTGCAAAACCCATCGCGGCGCGCAACATTCCAATGTATGATCATACTGGACACAATGGAGATGGACAGGGGAAAGAAAAAGAGATTCCAATGCCGAAAGACACTGGAATCTCTTTTTTCCAATATATCGAAGGGAATTGAGATTTGTATGCTGAAAATCAAAATATCGCATTTGAAAAATAGCATACGATGGGGTTACAAGCTCGGAATATGAGCGTAACCATTGTCTGTGGCTGCGCAGCTTGCTTTGCTTGTCCGTCTGTCAAATTAGTATGCAACACCCTGCCACAGCATCGCATCGCAAACCTTTTCAAAGCCTGCGATATTTGCGCCTGCAACGAGGTTGCCTTCCATACCATATCGAGCGGCTGCATCTTTACAGGACTTGTAGATATTGACCATAATGCCGTGCAGCTTTTCGTCAACCTCCTCAAAGGTCCATGACAGACGCTGGCTGTTCTGGCTCATTTCCAGACCGGAGGTTGCAACACCGCCTGCATTGGCAGCCTTTGCCGGACCAAACTTAACACCAGCAGACTGGAATGTTTCCACAGCTTCCGGTGTGCAGGGCATATTTGCGCCCTCTGCGACAGCCTGTACACCGTTTGCAACCAGAGCCTTTGCTTCGTCTCCGTTCAGCTCGTTCTGCGTTGCACAGGGCAGTGCAATTTCACAGGGGATTGTCCAGATGCCGCGGTAGCCCTCTACATATTTTGCGGACGGTACATAGTCGAGGTAGGTCTTGATGCGTGCACGCTTGACCTCCTTGATTTCCTGAATGACCTTGTAGTCAATGCCGTTTTCGTCCACAATATAACCGTTGGAATCGCTCATTGCAATGACCTTGCCGCCAAGCTGGGTCGCCTTTTGGCAGGCATACAGCGCAACATTGCCGGAACCGGAGATGACAACCCGTTTGCCTGCGAAGGAGGTATTCATATCGGAGAGCATTTCCTGCATATAGTAGCAGACACCGTAGCCGGTTGCCTCTGTGCGTGCCAGAGAGCCACCGTAGGACAGACCCTTGCCAGTCAGTACGCCAGTAAATTCATTGCGCAGGCGCTTATACTGACCAAACAGATAGCCGATTTCACGTGCGCCTGTGCCAATATCACCAGCCGGTACGTCGGTATCCGGTCCGATGTGACGGGAAAGCTCGGTCATAAAGGACTGACAGAAGCGCATAATTTCATTGTCGCTCTTGCCCTTGGGGTCAAAGTCAGAGCCGCCCTTGCCGCCGCCCATTGGCAGACCGGTCAGGCTGTTTTTGAAAATCTGCTCAAAGCCCAAAAACTTGATGATGGACTGATTGACCGAGGGGTGCAGGCGGAGTCCGCCCTTGTAGGGACCGATTGCAGAATTGAACTGGATACGCCAAGCGCGGTTTACCTGCACCTTTCCAGCGTCATCGACCCAAGAAACGCGGAAGTTGAGAATACGCTCCGGTTCTACGATGCGTTCGATAATGCCGTTCTTTTCGATTTCCGGACGGGCAGCAATCACAGGCTCCAGAGATTCAAAAACCTCACGGACTGCCTGAAGAAACTCCGGCTCATGTGCATTGCGTGCAGCAAGACCTTCATAGACACGGTTCAGATATTCGCTCTTGAACATAATAATGACCTCCATATTGATTCAAACCACAGAAGCAGCGGGCTGCTGCTCTGTCAGGTTCCTAGTAGATGCCTTTATTTTATCACGTGAGCGGGTTCGAATCAATTACTTTTCCCTGATAAAACGTCAAAGATACGATGAAAATCTATCTGCGATATGGGTATATTATCAGACAATTTGCATAAAATACGTGCTGTTTGCAGGAATCCTATCATTTTTATAGGGAATTTATGGAGAAATGCAGGAATGATGTCTTTGTAATGGAGGGCTTGCTCTGCCGGAGATACTCCGCAAAAACAAAAAATGCCTGCTTCCCCAAGAAAAGGCATGGGGAGACAGGCGGGAAGAGTCATGATTTTTTCTGCTCTGCTGCACGTGCATCAATGATGGACTGGCACAGGCGCTGGAGATAGGTCGAGGCAGCGGACAGGGCGAGACAGAAGGTCAGTACTTCGTTGGGGTCGGACAAATCGGTATCCAGATAGGCAGTCAGTTCTTGCGGAATCATTTCCCGCAAATGCGCCTTGCTGCCCAAAAAGCGGTTGAAGCACTGCTCAAAATCCACATCGCTGCGCCCAATCAGCGCCTTGACATCGGAGAGGGAGAGGGTTTGCTTGAGATGATAGATGCAGAGCATTTGAATGATGTGCTGCCTTGTGTATTTTTTCCCCTTGACAGGAAGGAGCAGTTTTTCTTTGGAGTAGTTGTTAATCATGGTTTTGGTCAGCAGCTTGTCCTGCGGATAACGCTTGTTTTCCGCCAATCCCTCATTAAATAGGGTGAGTACCTGGTCCATATAGAGATCCAGCATGGGAACGGCATCTGGTGTAATATCGTGATCCTGTATGACTTCCTCAATAAGTGCAGATAAGTTTTTCATTTCGTCATTTTCCTCCCTGTTTGGAGAACCGCGCACATGATTTTATATGGTCTTGAAATTATTTTATCGCAAACGGCAAGAACTTGCAAGAGGGTCGTTGCAATTCCGATGAAAAGTGGTAATATAAATAAGATAATATCGTTTTAATAACCGTATAAGGGGGCGTGGATATGCCGCGTATATTTCAGAAAGCCAGAGACCCGTTTTCCTGCTATTCCCATTTTCTTGGGGCAGTGGGCAGCGTGATTGGTTTGTTCCTGATGCTTTCCCATGCTGTGAGACAGCATGCGGGAGCCATGACCATGGTTTCGGTCAGCTTGTTTTGTCTGTCCCTGACCGCGCTCTACACAGCGAGTGCGGTTTACCATTATGCGCTTGCCGGAGAGCAGACGCTGCGGCTGCTCAAAAAGCTTGACCACAGCATGATTTATATACTCATTGCGGGCAGCTATACCCCCATTGTCCTGCGCTATCTGAAGGCACCGGATTCCTATCTGTTCCTTGCAGTCATTTGGGGCATTGCGCTCTTTGGCATTGCGGTCAAGCTGCTATGGATTGATGCGCCGCGATTGCTGGGAACGATTTTATATCTGCTCATGGGCTGGGCAGTTCTCTTTCGTCTGGACGTGGTGCTTTCCATGGCAACGCCTGCCATTGTTCTGCTTGCTCTGGGCGGATTGTCCTATACCATCGGCGGTGTGATTTATATTTTGAAAAAACCCAATTGTTCTCCCCTGATTGGATTCCATGAGCTGTTCCATTTGTTTGTGCTTGCGGGCAGTCTGGCACATTATCTCGTGGTCTATTGGTTTGTTCTGTAAGCATATTTTTCCGATAAGGATTCAAACAAAGCCAGCTTTTGTACAAGCTGGCTTTGTATTTTGGCAGCATCATGTTAAAATAGTGATAGCGATGCTTGCGGAAGGAGTGATTGCCCTGTGTCAAAAAAATCCATGTTTGACAATCCCATTAAAAAATACGCATATTATGAGGTGCCCGAAATCTATCAGGCACTAGAGACCTCTCCGGACGGATTATCCCATGAACAGGTGGAGGAGATGCGCCAAAAATATGGAAGGAACTGCTTGAGCGGACAAAAAAATGACACGGTTGCGCGAAGGCTATGGCATGCGTTTGTCAATCCGTTTCATGTGATTCTGTTTGTGCTGGGTATCATCTCCCTGATGTCAGATGTATTTTTGGGTTCCGGTTTTTCTAAAAACAATACGACAGCGCTCATTATCTTTTCCATGATTGGAATGAGCGGTATCATTCGGTCAGTGCAGGAGCTGCGGGCAAAGATTGCAGCGCAGAAGCTGGATTTGATGGTACATGAACAAATTACGGTAAAACGACAGGGAGAATGTCTGCAAATTCCGGTCGAAGCGTTGGTGGTGGGAGATATCGTCTGCTTGTCCGGAGGAGACCGTGTGCCGGCAGATATCCGGCTGACTGCGGTTACAGACCTTTTTGTTTCACAGGCAGCGATTACCGGAGAAAGTGCCATTCTGGAAAAAAACATCGAAAAACACAGCTATGCCGACCAGAAAACGCTGACCCAGATGGATAATCTGGTGTTTATGGCAACCACCGTAATCAGCGGCAAGGGAGAGGGCATTGTGTTGGCTGTGGGCGAACATACGCTCTATGGAAGCTTCGGAACGCTCCGTGCAAATGATAACAATTCTTTTCAAGCAGGTGCCAATGCAATTGCTTGGGTGATGCTCCGGTTTATGGCAGTGCTCGTTCCCTGTGTATTCGTCCTGCTCGGCATGACGGGCGGGAGATGGCTGGAATCCTTCGCCTTTGCGCTGTCGGTGGCGGTCGGGCTGATGCCGGAAATGCTTCCCATGGTGGTGACGGCATGCCTTGCCAAGGGCAGCCTTGCCATGAGCCGCAAGCAGACCATTATCAAGGATATCAATGCCATGCAGGGCTTTGGCAGTATGAATGTCATCTGTATGGACAAGACGGGGACTCTCACAAACGAGAGCATATTGCTCGAATATTATATGGACGTGCTGGGGAATGAGGACCCAAACGTGCTGGATTTGGCGTTTCTGAACAGCGCTTATCATTCCGGTGTCCGCAATCCCATTGACAATGCAATCCTTGCCTGCCGAACCATGCCGGAGCGCGACCACCATTACAAGGATTTGCTCGAACAGTATCCCAAAATCGACGAGATTCCGTTTGACTACGGACGTAAATTTGTCAGTATTCTGGTCGCAGAGGAAAATGGGCAAAGTCAGCTCATTATAAAAGGGGATATCTATCACGTGGCTGCACGGTGCAGCCATGTGGCGTATCGTGGGCAGGTTCTGCCTGCTGCGCCGGACAAGATGCAGAGCGTAGCCACGGTAGTAGACGAGATGCTGCAAGACGGCATGAAGGTGATTGCAGTTGCCAAAAAAAATATCAGCGGCAAAAGCCACATCACCGCTGCTGACGAAACTGATATGACGCTGATGGGATATTTGGCATTTTTTGATGCGCCAAAGAAAACCGCAAAGGCATCGGTACAGGCGCTCGAACGGCTGAAGGTGACCCCGAAAATTTTGACGGGAGATCGGGCAGATGTGGCGGTTTCCGTTTGCAGCCGCGTGGGAATTTCTGCGGCGCAGGTCGTAACAGGCGACCAACTGGACGAGATGACCGACCGACAGCTGTGCACCGTGGTGGAGCAAACCCACGTCTTTGCAGAGCTGACACCTGCGCAAAAGGTACGGCTGGTTTCCGCCCTGCGTCAAAATGGGCATACAGTCGGATTTTTGGGCGATGGAATCAATGATATTCCCGCGCTTTGTGAGGCGAATGTCGGCATTTCTGTGGATACCGCCGTCGATGCCGCCAAAGAGGCAGCCGATGTGGTGCTGCTGCAAAAGGATTTGGGCGTGCTGGAGCAGGGGATTTTGGAGGGAAGAAAAACATTTATCAATCTGCTCAAATATATTAAAATTACTGCCAGCTCTAATTTTGGCAATATTTTTTCCATTGTCTGTGCCAGTGTCTTTCTCCCCTTTCTGCCGATGACATCGCTCCAGCTTTTGCTGCTCAATCTGTTGTACGATACTCTGTGTATTGTTTTGCCTTGGGACCATGTGGACGAGGCAGAAACGATGCACCCGCGCGAATGGTCTGGAAAAAATCTGGGGCGATTTATGCTGTCCTTTGGTGCAATCAGCTCGCTGTTTGACATCATCACGTTTTTGTTCCTGTATCATATCCTGTGTCCAATGCTGTGCGGCGGCGTTTCCTATCTGCATTTGACCAGTCCGGATTTGCAGATGCAGTATGTGGCAATCTTCCAAACAGGCTGGTTTTTGGAGTCCATGTGGACACAGGTGCTGATTTTGCATTTTCTGCGCACACGCAGGCTCCCCTTTGTGCAAAGCCGTCCGTCTGCACCGGTGATTTGCATTACGCTCGCCGGAATCATTACCTTTACGGCAATTACCATGACCAGCGGCGCACAGTGGTTCGGTCTGACCAAATTGCCGCCGGAATACTTTGTGTTTTTGCTTGTCGTGGTGCTGGCGTATATGATGCTCACAACAGTTGTGAAATATTTATATCAGAAGAAATATGAGGAATTGATTTGATTGGAGGAATTCGTTTGAAAAAGAAAATCAGCTTTATCCCTATGGATTCCTCTCTTGAGCTGTGGCTGATAGAAAAGCTGGTGAAAGAAGCGCCTAAAAGCGATTGCGCACAGGATTTTCTTGCGGGTATGCGAGAACTGCTGTGCGGGGAGGTCGCGTCTCTGCTGCTGAGCGCACCCGACGAGGAGGACGTTTCTGCCATGGCGGTGCCCGACGGCATGAAACTCGGAGAGTTGGAAATCTATCCGAGGAGCAGAAGGGTTACGGTGCAGGGAACAGAGGTCAGTCTGACCCCAAAGGAGTTCGATATCCTGTATTTCCTTGCCCAGAATCGTGGGGAAGTCTTTACAAAGGAGCAGATTTACCGCGCGGTTTGGGCGGAGGATTACCTGTTTGATGACAGCAATGTGATGGCGTTTATCCGGAAGCTGCGCAAGAAAATCGAGCCTGCTCCCGATGAGCCAAGATACATTTTGACCATTTGGGGAATTGGATATAAGTTCAATGACCAGCTGTAACGAAAAAAATGAATTATGACCAAATCGCAAGGAAATCGCAAGGTTTTGACCATGTGACTTTCCCTGCGATTTTTTTATACTGTAAGCAGAGGAAAATGGTTTTCTTCATATTTTATCAAACGGTGAGGTGAGAGACATGGGCAATGACAGTCGCCCGCGAAGGCATAGAGCAGAGCATGAGGACAGTTGTCTGTGTTCCTCACGCGGTTCTCGATGCCTCTATGTATTCCAAGGAGGTAAGACCGATGAACAAGAAAGAAAATCGACAGGTGCTTCGTCAGGGTGCGGAAAAGGCTGCGGTTCGTGACGAGCAAAATCGCCGCATACAGTTTGCGGCAACCAACCCCTTTGCGGAGGTTCTCAAAAATCTCCATACAACCACACAGGGACTCGATGCGGAACACATCTCCGTAAGCCGTGCAACATTCGGCTCCAATCGGGTTACCCGTGAAAAAAAGAAATCTCTGACAAAACGAGTGGCAGAAGCCTTTATCAATCCCTTTACAGCAATCCTGTTTTGTCTGGCACTGGTGTCCACGGTGACCGATATGGTTTTTCCCTACTTTTCCCTCTTGGGAAGTGTGCCGGAGGACTTTGACCCAGTCACTGTGCTGATTATTGTGACGATGGTTGTGATTTCGGGTACGCTGCGTTTTGTGCAGGAGTCCAGAAGCGGAAATGCAGCAGAAAAGCTGCTTGCGATGATTACAACCACCTGTACGGTCACACGCCAGAGTCAGGAAAAAATAGAGATTCCCATGAATGATTTGGTGGTGGGCGATATCGTCCATCTGTCTGCCGGTGATATGATTCCCGCCGATGTGCGTATTTTAGATGCAAAGGACCTCTTTGTCAGTCAGGCAAGCCTGACAGGGGAGAGCGAGCCGATTGAAAAAACAGCTGCTCTGAGTGCACCCAAGCAGAGTGTGACCGATTACACAGACATTGCCTTTATGGGAAGCAATGTGATTTCCGGCAGCGCATCGGCTGTTGTGATTTGTGTGGGGGACCATACGCTGTTTGGTTCGATGACCTCTGCCGTTGCAGGAGAAGCTGTGGAAACCAGCTTTACAAAGGGCGTCAATGGGGTTTCGTGGGTACTGATTCGCTTTATGATGGTCATGGTGCCGCTGGTATTCTTTGTCAATGGCATAACCAAGGGAGACTGGCTGGAAGCCTTTCTGTTTGCCATCTCGATTGCGGTGGGGTTGACTCCAGAGATGCTCCCCATGATTGTGACGACCTGCCTTGCCAAGGGCGCTGTGTCCATGAGCAAAAAACAAACCATTGTCAAAAATCTCAATTCGATTCAGAACTTTGGCGCAATCGACATTCTATGCACCGATAAGACCGGAACCCTGACACAGGATAAGGTGGTTTTGGAATATCACCTCAATATCAAGGGAGAGGACGATACACGGGTGCTGCGCCATGCGTATCTCAACAGCTATTTTCAGACAGGCTATAAAAACCTGATGGATTTGGCAATTATCCACAAGACCGAGGAGGCAGAGGCAGAGGACCCGCGGCTGCTCGATTTGTCCGAACACTACATCAAAGTCGATGAAATTCCCTTTGACTTCAATCGCCGCCGTTTGACAACGGTGGTACAGGATAAAACCGGAAAAACACAGATGGTGACCAAGGGGGCTGTGGAAGAAATGCTGTCCGTCTGCTCTTATGCAGAGTATGACGGCGAGGTACAGCCGCTGACCGATGCTGTACGCCGTAAAATCCTGCAAACGGTCGATGCACTCAACGATAAGGGATTTCGGGTGTTGGGCGTTGCCCAGAAAAGCGACCCCTCTCCCGTGGGAGCCTTTGGCGTAAAAGATGAGTGCGACATGGTGCTGATTGGATATCTGGCATTTTTGGACCCGCCAAAGGAGTCTACGGCAGATGCAATCAAGGCACTCAAAGCGCATGGCGTGACCACCAAGATTTTGACCGGAGACAACGACAAGGTGACCCGTACCATCTGCAAGCAGGTGGGACTGAAAATCCGTAATATGCTGCTCGGCTCTGATTTGGAAGCCATGAGCGATGCGGAGCTTGCAAGAGCGGCAGAATCCACAGACGTATTCGCAAAGCTGACACCCGACCAGAAGGCTCGTGTGGTCTCTGTCCTGCGTGAAAATGGGCACGCAGTCGGTTTTATGGGCGATGGCATCAATGATGCCGCTGCCATGAAGGCTGCTGATGTTGGGATTTCGGTGGATACTGCGGTAGATGTTGCGAAGGAATCGGCAGATATTATTTTGCTTGAAAAAGACCTGATGGTTTTGGAGCAGGGAATCATTGAAGGGCGCAAGACGTATGCCAATATGATTAAGTACATTAAAATGACGGCATCTTCGAACTTTGGCAATATGTTTTCGGTTCTGGCGGCGTCTGCCCTGCTGCCCTTTCTGCCCATGATGAGCCTGCATTTGATTTTGCTCAATCTGATTTATGACCTGTCCTGCACGGCAATCCCGTGGGACAATGTCGATGAGGAATTTATTGCAAAGCCCAGAAAATGGGACGCTTCCAGCGTGGGAAGCTTTATGCTCTGGATTGGACCGACAAGCTCTGTCTTTGATTTTACGACCTATATTTTCATGTATTTTGTGCTCTGTCCGTTGTTTGTATCCGGCGGTGTGCTGTTCAATGACCTGCCCGCACATTACAGCGGTGCCGAGCTTGCAGCAATACAGGCACGGTACATTGGAATGTTCCAAGCCGGCTGGTTTGTGGAATCCATGTGGAGTCAAACATTGGTCATTCACATGATTCGTACACCAAAGCTGCCCTTTATTCAAAGCCATGCTTCCGCGCCGCTGACTCTGCTGACGTTGGCGGGAATCACCATACTTACAGTGATTCCATTCACACCGCTGGGAACCATGCTGGGGTTTACTGCACTGCCTGCTGCATACTTTGCTTATCTGATTCCCTGTATCCTGCTGTATATGCTGCTGGCAACCAGTTTGAAAAAAGCGTATGTCCGTTACTATGGTGAACTTCTTTGAGGAGGGAGAACAATGATGATGAACTGGAATGAAATTTGGCTGACGCTGTTTGGCACAACCGAATGGCTGCATTTGAATATTGGATTTTGGGTTTCTATGAATGTCGTTTTGCTGATGGTGATTTTGCTGCATGTGATATTTTGGGGACGCAAGCCCCGCGCACAGCAAACGGCGGAATCCGAACGCGCCTGACAGCTCAGCAAAAGTATGATTCAAAAAAGCGGATTGCAGAAATCAAAAGCTCTGCAATCCGCTTTTTCGGGGTTTGGCTGCCGTGCTTGCACACCGATAGAATGGGAACCGAAACACGTTATGGTGATACCTTTCGGTAGCGATGGAGCTGAAAGGAAATTTCGGTTGTCAGCTCAGGCAGGTGAAGCAGACGTTCTGCAGCTTCCCGCGGTGTTTTCCAAGCGTAAGGAGTCATTTGGTAGAGTGCTGCAATGTCACGGCAATCCTTTAATGTAATTTCTCCTTCCACACAGATTTCTTCTTCAAACACGAAGCCAGGCAAGGTGCGTATGGCGGTCGGATTTTCATAGGGAACCGGATAGAGAACCTGTTTCATGCCCCAAAGATGCCGTGCCCCGGGCGTAACCGTTAAGAGTATGCCGTCTTTTCGCAGCACACGTGCAAATTCCGGTGCACACATCGGCGCAAACAGATGGAGCACCAAGTCCACAGACTGGTCAGCAAGCGGCAAATCAAACAGGCTGGCGATGGCAAGCGCTGCCTGCGGACAGCTGCGTCCGGCATGACGCAGCGCATAGCGGGAAAGGTCAATGCCTGCAATGCGGGCGTGGGGGAGCGCTTCTGAAATGGCATGGGTGTACCAGCCTTCTCCGCAGCCTGCATCTAAAATATCGTTCGGTGCAAGCTGTTTGACTTGCGCGGCAAGCTGATTTCGCAGCGGTGCATACCAGCCGCCCTCCAGAAAGCGGGTGCGTGCCTGACACATTTCGGCGCTGTCCCCCGGGTCACTGCTGCCGCGGCGCTGCTGGCGCAGCAGATGAATATAGCCGCCGCGTGCGGCGCGGTCGTAGGTATGACCATTTTTGCAATATGCAGAGCGCTCTGCAAAGGTCAGCGGATTGCCGCAAACAGGGCAGCATAACAGAGAATTCATAGAGACGTCCTTTCCAGTAAAAGGTTTAGAAGTGCAGTGCCGGAGGTCATGGGCAGTGTTTGGGTATGCTGCTCGTCAAAAATCCCGCCCGGCTGTGGGCGGCGGCTGTCATAGAGCAGGAATGGAATGGGGTCTGCGGTATGATGCCGCAGACAGACCGGCGTGGGGTGGTCGGGCAGAATCAGCATACGAAAATCGGTTTTGGTTTGCTCCAGACGCTCGGTAAGCGGTGCCAGAAGCCGTTGGTCTAGGTATTCGAGGGCGGCAACTTTTTGGGAAAAGCTTCCGGCATGTCCGGCTTCGTCGGGTGCTTCTGCGTGAATGAGGACGAAATCCATCTGTCGGAGTGCCTCCAGCGCTGCAAAGGCTTTGCCTTCCCAGTTGGTATACAGAGTCCCGTCTGTATGCGGTACAGACAGAACCGAAAGCTGCATCGCCTGCCCGATACCACGTATGAGCGGAACTCCGCCGATTACAGCACCACGCAGTCCAGTCTGTACGGGAAATGCGGGAAGATTTGGAAGCGTACCGCCGCCCCAAAACCAGATGGCGTTGGCAGGCAGCTTGCCGTTTGCCTGCCGCGCCAGATTGACCGAATGTCCGGCAAGGATTTTCTGTGCTTGTACAAAGAGCCGGCACAGGTCAGCGTCTTTTGGCAAATGGGACTGGGCAGGCTGTCCAATCAGTGTTTCAGGAGGCGGGGAGTCAAAAACCGAATCGATTCCTTTGCGAAGCAGCAGCGCGCGGTAGGTCGTGCCGCTGACAAAGGTATGGCAGGCATCTCCAAGAGAAGCAGAGAGCGACTCAATCAGCTGCTCTGCCTCAGCCTGCGTAATTCCGCCGGCATCGTGTGCGGTGATACAGCCCTCCTGTAAGGAAATGAGATTACAGCGAAAGGCTGTGAGGGGGGAGTCGAAGGTTACGCCCAGTGCCAACGCTTCGAGCGCGGCACGCCCGCCTTGACAGGCGTCCGCAGAAGCGCCCAATAGAGTCAGAAGGGCAGGTAAACTGCCCGGAGGGCAGCCCTTTGGAATCAGACAAGATTGCCCAAGCTGTGCTTTGGACGCGAGCTTGGCAAGACAAGGAGTTTCTGCATAGTGCAGCGGCGTGCCAAGCTGGGGAAGGGGCAGGTCTGCGGCACCATCTGCAATGATAACGATATATTTCATATAGGGAGATTCCTCTGCATTGGAAAATTTGAATTTGCATCATCTGATTGTATTATAGCATAGGGTGCGGGAAAAGTGAGAGAAATCTGATGTGTATGCCGAAAATAGATGCCCGCACAACGGAATTCTATACTTGACATTCGGTCAGGGAGCGACTATCATAGGACGTACTGAGAATGATAAAAATGGGGATTTCTGTTTGTTTCAGGAAATCGCCGAGGGTATTGCTGCCAAGTAGGGAGATTCAAAAATTATGAATAAAAAAAGGCAATTTCGCTTGTCCGCGCTGACCTCAACGCAGATTATTTTGCTGGGATATGCGACGATTATTTTTGGGGGTGCGCTGTTGCTCATGCTGCCGGTTTCGTCGCGTGCATGGGAATGGACCCCTTTTTCCGATGCACTGTTTACAGCAACCTCTGCCACCTGTGTGACCGGCTTGATTGTTGTTTCCACTGCGGGATATTGGTCGCTTTTTGGTCAGATTGTCATTTTGGGGCTGATTCAGATTGGCGGAATGGGATTTCTTACCATGGCGGTCATGGTTTTTGTGGTAACTGGACGGCGTATTGGGCTGCGTCAGCGGTTTACCATGCAGGAATCCATTGGGGCACCTGCGCTCGGCGGTATTGTGCGCCTGACCCGATTTATCTTTAAGGGTGTGCTGATTTTTGAAGGATTGGGTGCTCTGGCACTTTCCCTCCGCTTTGTGCCCATGCTGGGCTTTGTCCGTGGAATCTACTATGCGGTTTTTCATTCTATTTCGGCATTCTGCAATGCAGGCTTTGACCTGATGGACGGCGTTGCCGGAAAAGGGTCACTCACATATTTTGTCAATGACCCTTATGTGAATCTAATTATTATGCTGTTGATTGTCATTGGCGGTTTGGGATTCTTTGTCTGGGAGGATCTGTATTTACATAAGGGGCGGCTGCATCGCTGCCGCTTGCATACAAAGATTGTGGTCATCAGCTCGATTCTGCTGATGACCGTTCCGTCGTTTCTGATTTTTCTATTTGACCGGAATGTAGAGGCGCTGCAAGCACTGGGCGGGGGCAATCGCTTGCTGGCATCGTTCTTCCAGTCGATATCGGCGCGTACTGCCGGATTCAATACCATTGACTTAAATCTGATGAGCCATGCCAGCAAGATGCTGATGATTATTTTGATGCTGATTGGCGGTTCGTCCGGCTCGACTGCGGGCGGCATGAAAACGACAACCATCGCCACCCTGCTGTTGTGTGTGCGTGCCTCTATGACGCGCGAAAATGAGCTGCGCGTATTTGGGCGCCGCATGGACGAAAGCTGTCTGCGCAGTGCGGTTACGGTATTTTTTAGCTATATCTGCCTGTTTATGGGCGGCGCCGTGCTGCTGACACAGTTTGACGGTGTTCCGATGATGAGCGCTATGTTTGAGACTTCGTCGGCGGTTGCGACTGTGGGGCTTTCCTTGGGGATTACACCGGGACTGAGCATAGCTTCCATGTGTGTGCTCATCTTCCTGATGTTCTTTGGACGGGTTGGCTGTCTCACTATGGTTTATGCGTTTGCAGAAACACATCACAATGCAAATATCAGCCGTTTGCCGTTGGAAAAAATTGCAGTCGGTTAAAGAAAGACAGCGTATTCCCAAAATGGTTTTGTGATGTTATCCTTGGGGCAAAGCAGATGAAGAATCTTGAAATCCAATAACAATGCTTTTCTGGTATCCGTTGCAGCATTAAAATCTTGTGAACAAACAGCGTGACGAATGTGGGGCGACAGCATTTTGCTGTCGCCCCTTAATTACCTATCCGCGAGAACAGACGGGACTGTCAACGGTGGGCGAAAGCCCATTTACTTGCCGCCCGCTGGCTCGGCTTGCTATCTGTTCGGCAAATGGGAAGGTATCTACTTTTTTATTGCGTTTTTACTATAACCTTGTTTGATACATAGCTCATAATTATGTGTATCTATATTTGATATTCTATAAACGTTTTCTGAAACACGACAAATACCTTTGGTATGCTCAAGAGAATTTTGTATTGTTTTAAGCCTTGGGTTTCTAACTTTACCACTCCTTGGGCTGGATATTTGAAATCTTTTATAAAATTCTTTTATATCTCCAGTTTCAAACTCAACTATTCCATAGTAATAAAATAATTGGATAATATTTTCAATCTGACAACTAAATGGCAGGCAGTCAAAATCAATATCCCATGAGGTGCAATAATATACTACTTCGTTTATATTCAGTTTTTCCCAGTTCAACTTGATTACCTCCACAACTATTAACTTCCGATTTGTTCATAATCTTATTTTATCATAGAAACTTTCAGAAATTGATTCATTTTCCTCTGATATTAGGAATCGTAAGGGTAGTTGTTGTGTGTTGCTTTATCGCACATGAGTATTTTCGGCGGGAATGTTCCAAGCTAAATGCGTTTTTGAAACAGTCCATGATGATTGCAGTACCAATACAGTATGCCGTGCCCGCGGCTGAAAAAGCGCAGTTCGATATCGCTTTCCGGATAGAGCTTTACAGATTCAAACCTTGCTCCCGTGCAATATGCTACAAACGAAATATAATGCGCTTTCGTCATGGGGTGCTGCATGGATACGAAAATTTCATCTTCGATATTTTCGCATGGATTATAAACTATGCACGTTTAACGCTCGAATCGCATTTAATATTGCAAGAATCATCACACCAACATCTGCAAAAATAGCGAACCACATATTTGCAATCCCGATTGCACCAAGTCCAAGACATGCAAATTTGACAACCAATGCAAAGACGATATTCTGATATACGATGCTAAGGCATTTTTTCGAAATCTTGATTGCTTTCGAAATTTTGAGTGGGTCATCGTCCATTAGGACGACATCAGCAGCCTCAATCGCCGCATCAGAACCCATTGCACCCATGGCAATTCCAATATCAGCACGAGTCAATACAGGTGCATCATTGATTCCATCTCCAACAAAGGCTAGTTTGTCTTTCTCGGCTTTGATAGAAAGGAATTCTTCTACTTTTGACACTTTATCTGCCGGAAGCAATTCACTATATACCTCATCAATTCCGAGTGATTGTGCTGCTTGGTCTGCCACAGCTTTGGTGTCTCCTGTCAGCATGACTGTTTTTTCGATACCAGCTTTTTTCAATTGTGCAATGGCTTCCTTGGAATGTGGTTTTACGATGTCGGAAATTACAATATGTCCAGCATATTTCCCATTGATTGCCATGTGAATGATTGTTCCAATGCTATGGCAATCAGCATAATCTACACCGAGCTGTTTCATAAGTTTGCTGTTTCCGGCAGCCACCGTTTGACCATCTACCTTGGCGGTCATTCCATATCCGCTGATTTCCTTTATGTCAGCAACTCTGCTTCGGTCTATCTCTTTCCCATAAGCTTTTTGCAAACTCTTGCTGATTGGGTGAGAAGACGCACATTCTGCCAGAGCAGCATACTCCAAAAGCTTCTTTTCGTCCATCTCATTGTGATGAACCGCGCTTACTTCAAATACACCTTGGGTCAAAGTTCCTGTTTTATCAAACACGACATACTTGGCTTGTGATAAAGTTTCCATATAATTCGAGCCTTTAATCAAGATACCTTCTTTGCTTGCCCCGCCGATGCCTGCAAAAAAGCTAAGCGGTATGCTGATAACCAATGCACATGGACAGCTAATGACCAGAAAAGTCAGGGCTCGGTAAATCCATACCCCCCATTGTGCTGTTTGCCCGAAAAACAACATTTGTATCAATGGCGGCAAGAATGCGAATGCCAATGCGCTATAACAGACCGCAGGAGTATATACCTTTGCAAATTTAGAAATAAAGTTTTCTGATTTCGATTTTCTGGAACTTGAATTTTCCACAAGCTCTAAAATTTTTGAAACGGTTGAATCGCCAAACTCTTTTGTTGTTTGAATTTTCAAAACACCTGTCATATTGATGCAGCCGCTGATGATTTCATCACCTTGCTGCACATCACGAGGCAGACTTTCACCAGTTAATGCACTGGTATTCAGGCTAGATGCTCCCTCTATGACAATTCCATCTAATGGAACTTTTTCTCCTGGCTGCACAACAATGATGCTTTCTATCTCCACTTCGTCTGGGTCTACTTTTTCTAACTTCCCGTTTTTTTCTATATTTGCATAATCCGGTCGAATATCCATCAAGGCACTAATATTTTTACGGCTTTTTCCAACTGCATAACTCTGGAACCACTCTCCGATTTGATAAAACAACATCACAGCGATTGCTTCGTTGTAATCTCCGCTTCCAGAGTAAATTGCGAGTGCAAAGGCTCCTACGGTGGCCACTGCCATTAAAAAGTTTTCATCGAAAACTTGTCGGTTGATGATTCCTTTTGCTGCTTTTCTTAGAATATCATAGCCGATGATGAAATATGTTGCCAAGTAAAGCAATAGCTGCACAAGTCCTGTGACCGGTATCAAATTCAAAGCAATCATCATACCTGCTGCAAGAATGATTCGGGTTAACATTTTTTTTTGCTTTTTATTCACAGTCCATTCCTCTTCTTTATTTCATATATGCTTCATTGTTCTTATCATCTTTTGAAAGATGCACCCCTTTTGTATTGGGGTGCATGTTTCCTTAAAGTGCAATCTCACAATCAGGCTCAACTTTTTTACAAGCCTTTAAGACATCAGTCATCACTGCTGCTGGGTCTTTTCCCTCTTCAAACTCCACAATCATTTTTTGCGTCATAAAGTTTACAGTCGCATTTGCAACCCCGTCGGTTTTTTTGGCTGCATCTTCCATAAGGTTTGCACAATTTGCGCAGTCTACTTCGATTTTGTAAGTTTTTTTCATGATGAACCGTTCCTTTCATGATGGTTGATGGAAAATTTATTCAACAATTAAGCACTTGTTTAATTGTTGTGGCTATAGTATAATGCTGTTGCAGCCTAAAATCAATAGGGATATGTGATTCCTTACCAAACGGGTCAAACATATTTCTAAATAGGACAAAAGAAAGGAAAAGAGTCTATGCCTTGTAAGAAGCTACCGCATAACCATCAGAACGGAACGGATACGACAGCGCTATTCGAACAGCTTGAGGATATTCAACATTTTCAAATCGTTTCAGAATTATTTAAACAATTAAGCGACCCGACACGGATTCGTTTGTTTTGGCTTTTATGTCATTGTGAAGAATGTGTCTTAAATATATCTGCTATGATGAACATGACAAGCCCTGCCATATCCCATCATCTTAGAATATTGCGAAACAAAGGTTTGGTTTCTAGCAGACGCATTGGAAAAGAGGTTTATTATAAAGCAGCAAATGCAGAACAGAGTATATTGCTGCATAAAATGATTGAAAAAGTTTTAATGATTACATGCCCTGAACATAAGGAGCAGATTAGATGATGCGCGGTGAAATCGTACCATTGGAAAAAAGGAATCCAGAACGTTCTCATAACAGTCAGATAGTTCGTTATGCGCTATACGAAGGCATCAATCTTGCCTTTCTGTCATGGACGGGCAGCAAACAAATGGATACCCATGAGCCATTCAAACATATCTTAGCAATTCATTACTGCCATAAGGGAAGAATCGGTTGGAAAATGGCAGATGGAAACCAAATTTATTTAGGAGAACACGATTTTTCATTACATACCATGGATAGCTGTGCTGATTCTGCGATAACTTTACCCAATGGATTCTATGAAGGAATTCAAATTGAGATTGATTTGAATATCCTTTCAGAAAAAATGCCAGCATTGTTAAAAAATACTGGCATTACAGGAGACGGAATCCGGAACAAATTTTGTAAAGATGGAAATGTTTCCGTTTTCATTGGCAATGAAGAAACAGACGTTATCTTTTCGGCATTCTATCATCAGCCAAAAGAATTTCAGCTTGCATACTGGAGAATCAAGGTCATAGAGCTCTTGTTGTATCTCAGTAAATTATCCATTGGCACAGAAAACAGATTATCTGAGTACCAATCGGAACAAGTTGAAAGGATTCGCGATATTCACAAATACCTGTTAGAGAACCTGAGTCAACGAATCACAATTGATGAAATGGCATCGAAGTATCTCATCAATCCTACAACATTAAAATCGGTCTTTAAAGAGGTATATGGCACTTCGATTGCCTCGCATATGAAAGAACATAGAATGAATATGGCAGCCCGTTTGTTAATGGAAACACCCAAAAGTATAAAGGAAATTGCAAAAGAAATAGGATATGAAAGCCAAAGCAAGTTTTCTAAAGCTTTTAAGGAGTATTACAAAGTTTTACCGACAGAGTATCGAATGATTCACTCAAACAAATTTAAAATAGACTAGATGCTATCAAAAAAGAGCGTAAGGTTATCGGAACCATCGAAATTCCGGTCTGTTTTACAAGGCGCTGCTGCTGTGTCAGATGATTTTGTTCTCGCAGTGCTCTGATGGCGGAACCAGTAATATAATGATTCATTACAATCCTTCCTTTGTATTGTTAAGTTTTGCATATTTAAGATATCATCTTTGCAAGCAGCAAACAACCTACGCATCGTAGAGTCTCCGTTTGTTTTCCGGATTGATGAGAGGAATGGGAATTTGTACGAATCATCTTTGGTGTTCGCCTATTATTGGGGAGCATTGCGGAACGGCTTTATACCATTTCGGGTGTGATAACGCTTGTGGAGACATATTTGATTTGACTGCGCGGCTTACGGTCGTGCATGAGAAAATCATAGAGTGCCATAATTGCTTCATAGACCTGTGCGGAAAATTCCTGCTGCAGCACAAAATCCAGAGAGCCCGCTCGCAGTAGCTTGCGGTTGAGCGGGGTCAAATCGTTGGCGATGACGTGCACGGGACGCTGGATATGGGATTTCTGAATTCCGTCCATACAGCCAAGCACACTCTCGGTGCTCATATAGATGCCGGTGGTATGCGGGTGCTCATAGAGGTAGCGGGCAACGGTATCACAGGTCAAATCGTATCGCTCATAACATTCAATGATTTCAAAGCGGTCCGGTGTATAGCCAAGCTCGGTGAACCGGCTGCAAAAGCCATCAACACGGCGGCGGTGAAATTCCATGTTGCCGGTAATGATGAGAAGGTTCCCTTGCCCATTGATGGCAAGGTGCATCAGCCCGCCGGCAATGCGTCCGCACTGGATTTGATTCTGCCCGACAAAGCACAGACGGGGAGACAGGGGAAGATCGCTGTTGTAGGTTGTGACCGGAATCCCTTTCTCTACAACCTGTGCAATTTGCGTCTGCATAATCAAGTTATCCGGTGCGTTGAGAACAAGCCCTTGTATACCCTGTCTGCACAGTGCCTCACAGCACTTCACATATTCGTCCGTTGAGCGGCTGTGCAGCTCCTCGACAATCAGTCGGACTTCACGGTTGCCTAACAGTCTTGCAGCCTGCCCGATTCCATGGCGGGTCTGCTCCGTGAAATAGGGTACCTCCCACTGCGGCACAATGACACCGATGCGCAGCGATGCCCCTGTGCTTTCTCCAAAGGGCATGTGATAACCAAGCTCGCGCGCAATGCGCTGCACACGTGCCCGTACATCGGGGCTGACATGTGCACGGTTGTTGATGACACGGTCAACTGTGCCGCGTGAGACACCGGCAGCAGCAGCAATAGAACGAATCGTTGGCTTGTTGGAAGCCATAAAAATACCTCCCGAAGGGCAATTGGATTTTTGGTTTTTGACACCCCTAGTATAGCATACAATCTGATTTGTCACAAGGCACAGAAAAAAGGGGTATCTCTATGCACATTCTCTCGTCGCATCAGACGAAAAATACAGGGCAAAAAAGGCATGTTTCACGAAGATAACAAGAGGCGTTGACAGTGGTATTTTGGCGCGGTAGAATAGAGTAAGAAGCAAGAAAAAATGTGTTTTCACGCGGCAATCTGCGCATATTGTATGGCATTGCCCGAAATATAATGCAGAATCACAGGAGGCATTTTACCATGAAGAAAATCAAGATTGGCGTGGCTGGCTTGGGACGTCTGGGTCGAGTACATGCAAACAATATTGCCTATAAAATTCCGAATGCAGAGCTGACTGCGGCTTGCTCCATTGTGCCGGAGGAACTGGAATATGCAAAGAGCCACCTCGGTGTGACCGATGTTTATGCAGACTTCCGTGAAATGCTCGAAAAGGCAGATATTGATGCGGTAGCAATCGTGACAACCTCCTCCGAGCATTGCTGGCAGATTGAGGCTGCACTGGACGCAGGCAAGCACGTATTTACAGACAAGCCGCTGGGCGTTGATGTAGAGCAGTGCAAGCAGGCAGAGCGTGCGGTTGAGCGCCACCCAGAGCTGACCTTTATGCTGGGCTTTATGCGCCGCTATGATAAGTCTTATGCCTATGCTAAGAAGAAAATTGAGGAGGGTGCAATCGGTACCCCTTATCTCGTGAAGGCAACCGGAATCGATCCTGAGGCGATGGTAGACGGTGCCATCAAGTTTGCAGCAACCTCGGGCGGTATTTTCCTCGATATGGCAATTCATGACATCGACCTGATGCGTTGGTTCTTGGGCTGCGAAGCAACCGAGGTTTATGCACAGGGCTGTACCTTTAAGCACCCGGAGTTCCAGAAGGTTGGAGACGACGAGACTGCAATGGCATGCTATAAGTTTGAAAACGGTGCGATGGGCTTTGTCCATGTTGGACGCACCGCGCCGCATGGCTATCATGTAGAAACCGAAATCGTTGGTACAGAAGGAACCATTCGCATTTCTGCCGTTCCGGAAAAGAATCAGGCAATGATTTATAATGTCAATGGCGCAGTGACCGAGTGCGTTGGCTCGTTCCCAGAGCGCTTTGATGAGGCATATCTGCTCGAAATGCAAGAGTTTGTAGACTGCGTATGTGAGGGCAAGCAGCCTGGTGTCAATGTGTATGACGGCACCAAGTCCACTGCAATTGGTTATGCAACCACTGAGGCGTGGAAGACAGGCAAAATCGTGAAAATCGGCTAATATCCAATCTCTCTTTTCTAAAGTCGCTCCATATTCTGTATGGCAGCGGACAAAACCGGCTGTACTTCCAGCCGGTTTTGCTTTTTTGCGTGGAATATGATATGCTGGAAGAAAATAGAAACATGGGAGATTCGATATGAAGGCTTATGAAATCGCACAGCAGGTGCGGGAAAATTTTGAATGGTTGTGCAAGGTACCGCATCTGCCGAAGGGAGAACAGGCGCTGGCACAAAAACTGATGAAACGCCTGTCAGATGCCGGCTGGCAGCCTTGGCAGGATACACGGGGGAATGTCATCTGTGATTTGCCCGCTGCGTCCGGACGTGAGACAGAGTCTATGGTTGCGATGCAGGCACATCTGGACATGGTGTGTGCTGTGGGACAGGAAGGATATATACCGGAACGGGATTCCATTGTTCCCATTGAGCGTGATGGTTGGCTGTGTACAGCCGGACAATCTTCTCTGGGGGCAGATTGCGGTGCCGGAGTCGCAGTGATGCTCTGGATTGCAGAGCATTTGGAAAATCGTCCGCCGATGCGCCTCATTTTCACGGTGGAGGAGGAAATTGGACTGCTGGGGGCACAGGCGCTTGACCCGAAGGGCGTTGCCGGTGTGCGCTATCTCATCAACACAGATGGATTCCGCTGGGGACGCATTGTGATTGGTTCGGCAAGCGGCGTGCGCGAGCAGTTTACCCGTGCGCTCTCATTTGCCGCCGCGCCGGAACTGCCCAATGGACGGGCATATCGGTTGACCTTAGAGGGCTTTTGCGGGGGACATTCCGGCTTTGATATGGGACGGCCGCACGAAAATGCGCTCCTGTTGATGGGAGAAATCCTGCGTGAGCTGCGCATGGAATCTCCATTTGCATTGGCACACTTTGCAGGGGGAAGTGCCTGCAATGCAATCCCTTATCATTGTACCGCAGAAATCTTGACCATTGCCCCAGTACAGGAGGTCATAGAGCAGTTGATACAGCCAATCCAAGCGCGCTGGAAGCTGCGGGAACCCGAAGGACGGCTTACGATTGAATCCATCGCAATCCCTGAGAAGGTATGGAATGGAGAGGTCGCCAGCGGACTGTTGACCGTTCTGGGCGGATTTGCAGACGGGGTATATGCCATGCACCCGACGATGCCGCATATCGTGGCAGATTCCTCCAATCTGGGGCAGGTGTATCAAGATGAAGAAGGTCTGCATTTAGAGTCCATGATTCGTTGTATGGATTTGGAAGCGGAAAAAGCGCTGCAAACCAGTCACAGGGCAGTGACAGGCATGTGTGGGTTTACAGGAACGGTGGTCAGCCGATATCCGGCATGGCCCAGTCAGGAGCAGGGACATCTGTGCCAAATTGCTGCCAAAGCCTTCACCCATGTGACGGGGCAACAGCCGGAGATTACCATACAGCATGTTGGGTTGGAGCCTTCCTTTCTTTTGGAGAAAAATCCGGAGATGGAATGTATTTGCGTCGGTATGGAAATTGAGGGCTGTCATTCGCCCAAAGAACGATGGAAACTGGATACCATTGCGCCATTTGTTTCCATGCTGTGCGAAATTTTGAAGAGTTTATAAAAAAGCCCAAACCATTTTGGCTTGGGTAGGACTGTTGAAAGACTAAGGTTTTTTGACGTGCACATCGTACAAAATATGCCGGATACAGAATGCCCGAAGCCGCACCTTTGTGCGGTTTCGGGCATTGGGTTACGTCAAGAAGGCACGCGTATGTCAAAGTCTTTATCGAGTTGGATACACGCCGTGGACATGGCAGCTCTCTTAGGATAGCTGAGAAAATATCTCTCCGATTGCGCCTTGTATCACAAGATTTGCCGAACGATCGGCTGGTGTCGGCGTTTTGTTAATCAGCACCAGCTTATTTCCGGTATAGTAGTCCAACAGTCCGGCGGCAGGGTATACGGCGAGAGAAGTGCCTCCTACAATCAGGATATCTGCATTTTGAATATACTGAATACTTTCCTGAAGTGTATGGGTATTGAGGCTTTCTTCATAGAGTACGACATCGGGCTTGATGATACCGCCGCAGGTACAGTGCGGAACACCAGTATCCGCTGCGATTTCCTGCACCGGATAGGGCTTGTGGCAGCGCATGCAATGGTTGCGCAGGACACTGCCATGCAGCTCCAATACTTCCTGTGCACCTGCCTTTTGGTGCAGACCATCAATGTTTTGCGTGATGATTGCACGCAGCTTGCCCTGACGCTCCCACTCTGCCAGCTTGCGGTGCGCTGCGTTGGGCTGCGCTTGCAGATAAAGCATCTTGTCACGATAAAAACGGAAAAATTCTTCTGTCTGTGCCATAAAGAAGGTGTGAGACAGAATGGTTTCTGGTGGGAATTGATATTTTTGATGATAGAGTCCATCTACTGAGCGGAAGTCGGGAATTCCGCTTTCTGTGGATACGCCTGCGCCGCCAAAGAAAACGATGTTATCGGAAGCCTCAAGCCATGTGTTGAGTTGGTCGATTTGCTGCTGCATGATGACAAACACCTCACGATTCGATGATGGTAATCGTATGCGCTTTGCGCGGCTGGGGCTGTGTTTCGGTTTCTGCATAGCCCAGTGCAATCGAACCAATGACAATATGATCTTCCGGAATACCATATTGTGTCAGCAGCGGACGAATGGAGGGGGCATCGGTCAAGGGACGCAGCTGGTTAATCCAGCAGGTTGCAATGCCGAGTGATTGTGCTGCCAGCAGCATGGTTTGAATGGCAGCAGAACCATCGGGAAATGCGTGCACTTCATCGCGCTGGTAGGAAACAATGATATGACAGGGTGCTCCGTAGAAATTGTAATTGGGACCGCGGTTGTCCGCCTGTGCCACAGCACGCGCGAGTGCAAGACATTTGTCTGCATTGTGAATGGCCGAAAAATGCCACAGCTGCTTTCCCATACCGGTGGGTGCCCACTGACCAGCCTCCAAAATGGTTTCGAGATCTTGCCGGCTGATCTGCTGACTGGTGAATGCACGGGTGGAGCGACGTGCATGAATGACAGATAATACTTCGTTCATTGGATTATCCTCCTGAAAACAAATGCTACTTACAGTATACCGTGCACATGGTAGCATTGCAAGCAATGCACCGACAAAAAGTAAGATGTATTTTGTATTTTGGGCTGGACAAATGACCTGTGATATCGTATACTAGATAAGTAACGCGGGTGTGGCGGAATGGCAGACGCGCCAGATTTAGGTTCTGGTGTTTTTGACGTGCAGGTTCAAGTCCTGTCACCCGCACCAAAAAGCCGAATGTCCAAAGACATTCGGCTTTTTCTATTTGTGGCAAGGACATTTACTAGGAACCCTATGCAATTATATTGATTTCTTCTTTTGACCAACCTCTCAACTGGGAATACGGGAACGGATAAAATCATAGAGAACTTTATAATATAGGATTATAGATAAAAATAACAGTTTTATTTTGTAAAAAAACACAATTACATGCATATTGTACAATTCTTGAACGTGTGATAAAATTATGTACACAGACTATATTTGGACTTTGACCGATACAAAAGATTCTAAGCATAGCAAAAATGTTACTGGAGCAAAGTATTTTATAACAGATGTTAAGTTTGCAGCTAAAGATAAAACATATTATGAGGGATACACTCCAAATGATTGGAAAACGCAAGCAATGGCAGTGTGGTTCCATAACGAAATGTTTAGTTATACGACTTGGGAAGTTGTTAACTGGTCATAAATATTTTGAATTTTGAGGTTTTTGGATATATGGCAAGTGAAAAAATGATACACATATTAATTCCGATAGGTGTTCTGTTCATAATGGGTGTATATCTATTGACGAAAAAAGATAATGCCTTTTCTAAAGCCTTTAGTCGAGAGAAATATGACTATAGAAAAGTTTCAACTGCATTCGGATTAGCTTGCTTTGGAATTGCTATTTCTTGTGTTCCCTCGTTGCTAAGTGTTATTTTTCAAAAAATGTGGTTAAATATTTTTTCTGTTGTATTTTTGTTATTCGTAATAATAATCGCATTTATTTATGAATTTCAAGGGAAACTAAAATAGTTCAGACTTTGTGAAGATTATTAATCGGAAACCGTTGTTACATGGAAGCCCATACAACCATGTAACAGCGGTTTTTTGTAACCGTCAAACCACCTTCTTTATAATATAATTATAATAAAAAGGTGAGCGGAGAGAACCTCTCCGCTCACCCGAAAGTCGTTCGCTTATTGAATCATGGATTGCATATATTTGATTAAGTTTGCCGTATCTCCGGCGATACCCAAATAAGAATCGGAGAGATTATATTTTTTGCCAAACTGCTGCACAAGGGTGCGCATATCGGAGAGCTTTGCGTTAAAGTCCGCGATAAAAGCGTCCTTGCTGCTGCAATCTAGGTCAGCAAACAGGTCGGAAATTTCAAGATTGGTGTGAACGGAATCATTTTCCTTTTGCGACCAACCAATCCCGCCATAGCCACTGTTCATGCTATTGTTTAGCTTTTGAACATTTTGGATGCTTTTTTCATAAAGCCGTCCGATGCCATCTGCAAACATATCTCCTACCGCACCATAATCTTTGCCATAATATTCAGCGATAGATTTTGCAAGACCTTTTTGAGCGGATGCAAAGGAATGTATCTGACCTACGGAAGTCTGATTCAAAACACCTTCCAACTTTTTGCCCAATGATTGCAGCTCAAAAAGCTGTCCAACTCCGATTTCGGAACCGCCAATGGTCAACTTTGTTTGGACGCTGTTTAAGTCAATTTCTTTACCATCCTTGATTTGCTGAGCCAGCTCCAGCACAATATCTTCCATTTGCTCCTTCATGGCGGCGACATCCTGTTCTGTATAGTTGCCATTGGTTAGAAAATCCAAGGTGTCACGGATAAAACCGCCATCATGAATACTACGGAAATAGAAAGTTTCATTTTCTCCCAAGGTGCTATACTTTTGGGCAGCTTCTTTGAGAAAATCGGTGGTGTGATAAAAGAAACCATGGGTAGCGGCTCCGTTGGCAGCGCTCCGGTTAGCCTCATCGGGAAAAGTGATAAACTGACCATCTGCTCCGATTCGTGATTCCACTTTAATTTTGTCCCAGCGGTTGTTGACAAACGTTTTCCCATCTTCATCCACTTCAGGGAAAGCTACATCATCAGGAGTAATATCACGGATATTGCTGTCACTAAAATCTACGGTATCGAAAGAGGGGGGAGAAAAACGTATCTGCTCACCAATGGCTGATGTGTCTTGCGAACTAGGTTGAGAACTAGGTCGATTACTGTTTTGTTTCAAAGAAACACTCCAACTGCTGTTTACAAAAGCATCAGATAATCGGCCATTAACAAGAGGGATTTGTGGCATAAATATCACCTACACTTTCTTATGAAAAAAATTTACAGCAAACCACAAGTACCATTGTGCTGACAAGGACGAGAGAGTTCGCCATCATCATACTTATGCTGTTACTTGTATATCGGCATAATTGTTAAAAAAGTAAACCTTTCTTAGTATTGTCAATTAAAAAAACTATTCAACATAATTCGATATACAGATCGCTTCAAAAGCGCCTTATATTTTGAGGCATAATACTGGCAAGCAATGATAGCGTTAATACACTGGTTTCGTAGAGAAAAAAATTCTGCTGTGATTTTTCTCTGTTTTGCTTGTTGAGGGTAGCGCCACCCAATCCCATTTGAACACAGAATTTTTCATTTCTGCAACGGGTCACCGTCACTGATAACATTGGCATGAAACACCTTGTCCGGGCGCTTGCTCGACGACTGGACAATGGTGACGGGGGCGATATGCTCCATGCCGTTCTTAAAATTTACGGCGTCCTCCAGAGTACCCGCCCGCAGGATGGCATCGACATCGGCTTGTAGCTCGATCTCCAGATGATCCTCAAAGACCTTGATCTGCCGGATGATGAGTTCCAGATCGTTGCGCTCGAGCGGGTCCTTGTTCAGAACGTCGGCAAAGACATCCATCGCCGTGCGAGCGGCACGGTTGACCTGAATGATGGTGTTGCGCTTGTCCGACAGCATATCAATCTGGTGGCGAATGCCCTCGATCTTCTTTTGCAGCTCGGCCTCAAGTTCATCATAGGTCTCTTCTAGCAGCTCTTCCTGATCGGGGTGCTTCATCAGATCGCGGATGCGCTGGCGCTTGGTCGCCTTTAACTCGTTCTGCAGATCGACCAGAACCTCTGCCAGATGATCGGCGCTCTGCTCGGTCTCGGTCACGTCCTCCTGCTCACGGGCGAGATCCTGATTGAGCCGCTCCAGCATGTCCGCGGAATGCTCCATTACCTGCCGGATGTAGCTTTTGAGCAACTCGTCGAGCTTGTCGGTCCGGATGTGGTGCGAGGTGCATCCCGCTCGCCCCCGACGGTGGTAGGAACCGCAGGTGTACGCACTCTTGAGATCCTTGCGGCTCATGGCAAACATGGGACTGCCGCAGTCGCCGCAGACCAGAAAACCAGAGTATACATTATCATACTTTTTGATGCCGCGATAGTGAGAGGTCGTGCGCTTTTCGCGCAGGGCGCGGGTGACCGCGAACGTGCGGTAGTCAATGATTGCTTGATGATGGTTCTCAATCACGATCTGCTCGTCCTCGGCCTGCCGTACATCCTTACCGTTGATCTTCTTGCGCGTGTACTTACCCTGACGCAGCGTGCCGATGTAAAAGTCGTTGTCCAGAATACCTTGTACGGTCACAATCGCCCAGGATGCCTTGACCGCACGCTTGTATTCCTCACCGGCCGCCTCTTTGCGGTCACGCTCGGCCATGCGCGGGATCGGGATACCCTGCTCGGTCAGATAATTTGCGATTTTTTTGTAACCCCAGCCTTCCTCGTTGTACAGACGGAAGATCGTGCGCACAATGTCGGCCTCAGTGGGGACGATCTCAAACTCCTGCCGCTTGTTGATGATGTATCCATAGGGGGCAGCGCAGATCCACTTGCCGTCAGCCTGTCGGCGCTTGATGACATTTTTTACCTTTTTGCTGGTATCCGTGACCGGCATCTCGTTGATGAGGAACTGAAACTGGATTTTCAGCCAGTCATCATCGTTGGGAAAGTCGATGCCGTCACCGATGGAAATGATGCGCACGCCGGCATCACGCAGATCTTCCAGCTCGACCAGACCACGGCTGTTGCGGCGCGAAAAACGGGAGAAATCCTTGACGATCAGGATTTCATACTTGTGTCCCATCAGCTTTTTGCGCAGGGCCTGATAGCCCTCGCGCTGTTCAAATGTGTAACCGGAGCGGTCGCGATCCTCATAGAAGGTGAGGGTGCTGCCCGGGAATTTCTGTTTGACAAAGTCCTGAATGATCGCCTTCTGGTTTTCGATGGACACGTTGTCCCGATCCAGATCGTCATCGACCGAAATTCGGCAGTAGCCCGCAATGTCAAATTTTTCGATCATGATAACACCTCTTCGTCTTCCAATCAATAGAATCTAGAGAAATCAGTTTCTATGTATTTTTCAAATTGCTTTTTGCAATACTCTTTCTTTTCACCAGTTTCCGGATTGATGCGGTTTCCATTAAACCAGATGCTCCTTTTTCCCGCGTTTTTACCGGTTTTATTGGTGACACACTCTTTTAGAAATTCTTCGGAAGATAAAATCCACATGGTATTGTCGAGTCGTTCTGAAAAGAAAACAAAATAAAAATTTGGCCTGAACTCGTGTGTAATTGCAGCAAATAAGGCGGCGTCGCCCTCTGCAACGGTGTTGGAACGGGCTTTGATCTGCACTTCGATAAATGTCCCATCACTCTTTTTAATGACACAGCCTACGCCGTGATCGTCTACCAGAGGAACATAACAGTCAAGACCTTCCATTAGCATTTTACCAATTAAATAGTATTCCATTCTTTTCCCGAACCCGGCTGAATGGCGAAATGCAAGCTCCATTTGACTTACTCCTTTCTATTTAGCCATTGCTCCATCGCATGGTTAAATTTTTAGATGTATTCTTCGTCCTGATTTTACAGAACTCAATATAGATCTCGCTGACCTTTTTGTTGAGGTAGTTCTTTGCCACCGACATATCGCTTCAGAGGATTTTTCTGCCCGACGTATTTGCCGGGAACCCTATGGACGAACTGTCGAGATTTTCTCGGTAGTTGACTTGGGGGGATTGTTCCATGATGCCCTCCCCTTATCAACACAAAACAAAATTTGAATTTATATTACAGATAACATTGTAAAACAGATTGCGGTAAATTGCAAGCACCGCGTGAAACAACAGGGCAGCAGTTTTTGGCTGCTGCCCGATATCACATGAATATGGCTGACTGACGCTGCTTTTGTACCTCCTGTTCGGCGAGGCGCTTGCGGTTATAGATCAATAAATCGCGCGTTTGCTGGTACAAATCGCCATCGCCGGACAGGAACACCGCGACAAGATACTTCTGTGCCGTGTACCGCTGATACAGCGGCTTGAGTGACGCACGAAAAGCCGGGTCGTTTTTCTCGGCACGGGTCAGCCACAGCTCTATGGTTTTCGTTTGTTCGTTCACTTGCATCTGCAATGGGCGTTCACCTCCGTGACAATATTTTCCACCGTTTTGAGCGGGTTTATACACCAAAACGGATTGAAAGGTCTGAGAATCCACGCGGTGCAGCTTGCAGACTGCACCGCATGGAATTGCGCTCAATAACGCTCTGCAGCTTGTTCCAGAATGTCAATTTTGATACAGTAGATCCGCAGCGCGTCTGAGTCATCGGACACCTTGATCTGGTAGGTCCCCTGTTCTTGAATGCACAACGCTCCATAAGACACAAGTTCAGCAACGATGCGATTGAGGGTCCAACCCCGGTATCCGGGACTCTGGTTCACCACTTGTTGGAGCGCATATGTACGAAGGCAGAGCTTGTTTTTAATCAGCAGACCGTCATATTTCAACAGTTTGCGGATCTTTTTACCTTCTGGCATCAGGTTGAATTGCTGCTTGTGGTATGCGTTCAGCAAGACGTAGGCAATGTTGCCCTCAGGTGTCAGATTGCGCACACGGGCAAGCGCTGCATTCGTTTGCTCAACCGAGTCGGCGAGCGCATGCTGGAAATTCTGCATAAGACCGCTTGCCAAATCGTGGCGTTCGAAGCGCGTTTCAGGTATCGCTGCAAACTCCTGAAACGCCCACTGAAGTGCAGTTAGGTTGGTGCGAACACGCTGTTCGGGGCAGTTTTGCAGTGCAGGAATCTGCTCGTTGTTTTTCAGGAGATTATGTAATCGGCGGAGCAAATTTTCTGAATCGAGCAGATAATGTTGCAAAAACAGCTCGACCGCGCCCGCCATGACGCTTGGAGTCAGTGCGTCCGGTAAGTCCAGCGGCTGTGTAATGGGAGCCATTACGCAGCGGGTCACGTCCGAGGCGTTTTCCAGCAGGAATTCTGCGGTCATGATGACGCCAGCAACATTATGGAGCGTCATTGTCTGTCCACCGGGAGCCTTTTTAATAATCTTGGTCACGTTGGCCGCTTCGCGCACGAGCTGCGCACCCAGATCTTTGCGCCGCTGCTGAGCGGCACGGCTGGCCGAGAGGCAGAGATCGTCCACAACGATCGGAAGGTCGCGTGCACTGGCCATGGCGTCCCGGGTGGCAGCCAGAGTACTGCCGGCATCAAATAGTAATGCCGGGCGGTCGGTGTCGGCGTTGTTTACGAAACCGGCAACACGCCGTGCAAGGGTGGTCTTGCCCAGACCCTGTGCACCCGTAATGTACAAAACCGCTTGTAGGTCAACGCCGGACTCGATAACTGCCGAGCGAACGGTGGTCAGCAGCGTGTACGCCGTGGTCAGCAGCACCGCAGATGGCTGCTCCATGAGAATTTTGGCCAGGATGATGCACGCGTCGGATGTACTGAACGGGACGTTCCATGAACACATAGGGTCAGCGATACACCGGTTACCCTTGTATCCGAGGACGCGATTGCCGAGTATGACGCAGGTCGCTCCATCACCGAGATGCACGATGCCATTTTCGGCAAAATAGTATGATTTAGAGGTGCAATTATCGGGAGATTCGAGGAATTTCTGCATATTTTCGAACATATACACATCGAACAGGGAATGGTGACGAGACGATGCGCACTGGAACAGAGGAATGGCTCGGTGCAGCGCCCTGTACCCGAGATCGCCCACCGCGACATCGACGCATTGGTCGACCAAGCTGCCAATGCGGATGCGGACGAGAAGATTCGACGGGGTAGAGTTACCCGGGCGATAGTATGCCTGTACAATCTCCGGGATACCGTTGCAAATCATGCGGTCACCGATGAACAAACCGCGGCCTTCAACAACAGTTACTTTTTTACTCATTTTCGTTCTCCTCCTCGTTCTCGATTACTGTAATGTCAGCCGGGTCGATTTCGACTGTCGGCTGGTGGTGCATCATTTCCAACTGAGCTTCCGACCGACCCAGCTTCTCGGTCATTTCAAGATTGTCGTTGTACATCTGCCTCATCAACGGGGTCAGATCGATCTTGACGACCATGTCTTTGCGTGCCTTCTTACCTCCGGGAAAGTCGCAGATTCCGTGCTTTTTCATTGATATCTCCTTAATTTGCTGGGGGATCTGGGCGGAATTTCCAGATCCCCCAGCGCCTGTGATGTATACCGGCGATTGTGCACGATCGCCGGACGTGAACGTCATCGATGAGCTGGCTTTATTATGACAGATGAAGTGCCTCGGAAATAGCTTTGATTTTTTTGATCTTTTTTGAAAAAAGATGGAAAATTTTGCTGTATAGAGATTAGGCCTGATTGCCTTTGAAAAGATAAAAAGCACTGATTTGGAAATATCAGTGCTTTTCGAGTAAAATAAAAGGATTTTATGATAAAATAAAAATAATAAATGCATGAAAGAAGGTATCCGGATGTTTGATTATCTTCCGCCATATCAAGACCCGGCAAACGTTTCCTCGGATGTTGCCGACGCACTTTATAATTTCTTTAAGCGAGTACGTTTGTACTCCACTCGATATAACGTCAACTGGAAGAATCGCTACTGTCTGCTTCTGGAGGTGTGCGATAAATTGGAGCATATTCTGACACAAGATGAGCCTCTGTGCGATGCTTCACTTGCAGAACCTCCCGAAGATTTTCAAACGCTTTTTCAGCTTTTGACCTATACGATCTGTGATGAAGATTTCCTCTTCGATGAAGTAGGTCTGCAAATGTCACCGCGTTGGAGCGAGATTTTTGGCAGCAAGGAAAAGCCATTTGATACGTTGGATCCCAATGAAACATTTCCTGTTTTCACACTGACTGGTTGTAAATCACGCGCCGCGGCTATAAATAGTTGGAAAATAACGCATGAAAACTGCCAAGCTTTTGGTTTTTCTATGATTGATTTGCGCAATGCGTACTTAACCATCCTCGATATTCGCAGAAAACTAAAGGAACATAAAACACAAGAACAGAATTTCCCTACAGACCCCTCATCCTGTGCGGAACCTTTTCTTTTTTAAACAATTGTTCGCTTCTATCACGATGTTTTGTAAAAAGTACGGTATTCCATCCGACTGTATTCCTTGTGAAAAGGTCAAAAACATCTATCGAATCGCCCAAGAAAACTATGTCATTCGTCAGCTAGGACCGCTCTTCTGCTTCTTCGCCATCAGATCCAATCTCAACATTTATACAGTAGATGAATTTTGTGTAGATCTGAAACGCAATGATAGCACTTTTGCGCGTAAAAATTCCAAGCAAGAGTTCCAAAGCTCTTATAAGGCATGTCAGGAATTTGCATTGGCTACTGAGATATGGAACACAACCGTTTCATTGATGACTACATTCGGTGCCTTACCGGATGTAACGGTACAATACCAGCGAAATCCACACAGACTGTTGGCCGCGATACAATATCAGCTGCAACTCAACTTGCCAAACGAAGAAGTTATAGAAGCGGCTAACATGTGTGACAAGGCTTGGCAGACCCCCTCGTTCAAGTCCAAATTGCAACAATATAATTGCAAGTCATGTCCTGATGCGATTGTGTTGGGAGAAATCTTGAATGCATTCATCACTATTTTTTGTGCACAGACACGGAGTCTGAGCAATGATCCTGCTATTCATAAAGCAAGAGACTTAAAACAAGCGCTGCATATCATTTATCAGTATGGTCTGGTAAATCCATGGTCTGGTAAATCCAAACTTTGTCCCTGATGAATATTCTGCAGTTGAGCTTCCGACAGATATCATAACTAATGCATCTGCACAAGCTGACTATAACTTCTCAGATCAGCAGTATGATGCCATTCAACAGGCAATTTTACATCAATACGGTTATGAATATGACTTAAATCAGCTCGCTTTTTGGCTTATCACATTATATACGCCTTTTAATCAATCTCTTACTGAATTCGAATCCATGCGTAAGGAATTCTATCTGCAGAAGACGGTGTTCTACATTTGTGCGAACTTAATTCACAAATCATTTGAACGATTCCGCGAATATTTTGGAATGCAGGATGCACCGCTTGCAGTATATAACTCTGATTTGCGGAAAGATATCTTAAAACTCCGGATGATCCTTGCACAGAAGCTGGATCTCTCCATGCTGCATACTTTTTTTACCAATTTTTATCATATCAGCGAATTCGCTAAAACTTCACACGGTAGAAGTGAGCTTTCTTTGGAATTTTCCAGCATAGGGTCAGCTGCCCGTCGAAATGCTATACTTGCAGAGTATGTCTTTCAATTTTGCTCGGAGCAACAAAAAATAAACTTCCCTTCTTCTTTGAAGAGCCGGTGCTACGCGGATCACATATTGAAACAGACTGTTTTATCCGAATTTATAGACAGCGCTGAGCAGCTTGTATGTGAACGTATTTTTCAAATTTTACAGCTGGTGCTCCTGAAACTGTATCCCCTGTAATATGAACCGGGATGAGCCTAATCAATTTAGACTCATCCCGACGTTCAATTCTTTCACTCGACCGTACTGTCGTCCTTGTCTTCCAGCAGGTCGATAATCTCACCGATCACGACCAGAATGGTACCCAGACCCATAGGTTCACTCCCCTTTCTCATTAGTAGTACGCGTATAACAACTCAGCCGCCGCTTCGTGCAGCAATGCCGGGTCATAGAGCAGCTCTTCGATTTCGCACGGATCGTACCCCAGATCGAGCAGTGCCAGCACTTCATCTTCGGATACTCCCATAGATTTCGCGGCCTGAATCAGAAGGTCGGTTTGCCCGTCTATCGCTTCCGGCTCGTCCACTTTATCAAACCATGAAAGCATGCGAAATCTGGGATTGCGCCAGAAGTGCTCAAAACTGCGACTTGGAGTGAAATACGCCAAGCTGCGTTGTCCCGTCCGATCGATCTTCAAAATATCGCCCTCCTTGGCATGGATTGCTTCCCGGTGGTGCAGGTGCAGCTTTCGCATCGCCCGCCGCAGAATTTCTTCGGTCGAGGCGTACCGGTAAAAGCCACCGAAGTCAAAGATCGCGAGCGGGTTGTCGCCACGAACAAAATATAGGTTGTCGTCCCGGTCAAGGACCGTAAACACAAAAGAACCCGGGGTTTTCTCCGCCATCGCGCTGATGGTCGTGAAGTCCAGGGTTTTCTGTTGTTCGAGCAGCTGCACAGCGACATAGCTGTCGGTCTGAATATGAGTATCCGGCAGCTTCTCGGTCTGTCGAAGCTCTTTATCATTCCAGAGCACACCATTGTGCGCCAAGGCAAAAGAGCCGATTGACCATGGGTGATTGTTGAAGTTGTCTGCCGGTCTGCCTTGAGTGGCAAGCCGGGTGTGTCCCATGACGACATAAACCCCGTTGGGTACATGGAATTTGAGCTTATGCGCGGCGAGCGGACGCTTATAGACTTTGATGCTGCCGCCGAAGTTGTAGGCAATACCGGTCGCGTCAGTTCCGCGCACCTCGCATTCCTTGCCAAGCACCTGCAAAATCCGGTTTTTCTGCCGTGTTGTGAGTGTGTTTTGGTAGTCGATCAGCCCAAACAAGCTGCACATTTAGTCATCCTCCTCGTACATAACAGGGTCGTTTTTATAAAGATTTCTCTCTTTTAAGTACTGAATCAGTTCCGGTTCGTGAATCCGGTCAAGAAAGCCGTGCCAAGACAGCTCCTGCAACTCTTCGTCGGACAACAAAATTGCCACATCGCAGATGGCGTTTACCAACTGCAGCGTGGCGATCAGGGTGTTGTATTTGAGCGTGCCTCGGAAAATCCGGATCTCGACCGTGTCCTCGTTGGTAAGATTCACAGCGGTGTAGCGTCCGGCCCGGGAGTCCTTCGCCGACTCCATCACAGCTTTCGGCGATAACTTCATGCCGTATCGTGCTGCCCAGCGGTTGATCTGCCGCTCAGTGCGCCGTGAGAATCGTAGCAGTTCAGTCCAGAATTTCTCGACAAAGTACAGAAGTCGGGCAATGGATAATTCCTGCTCCTGCTCGGTTTCGCCGAAGGCAGCAAGGGAGATATGAACGTGCAATCCGCAGGTCGTGGTGCGGTGGCTGAGATATCCAAGCCCGACTGCCTTACGCAGAACATGTTTCCACGGCATCTGTTCTAGATGATACTGTAAGGTCATCGGATGGGTGACCAGCTCCATGCCGCAGTCCAACGATCCGTCGCTTTTGATGTACAGATTCTGCGCGTCCTCGTTGGCGACATTCAGGATTTCGCCGGCATTCTTGCGGCTCTTGCCGTTGCCGTCGATCTCCAGTTCTACACCGAAGAAGCGTTCATTGTCGCGCTCACCGTGAAAAATCAGCCGCGGTGTGTAGCTGTAATCGTGGATCGTTGCCTGCTGCAAACGAGCTTGCAGGCAGTCATAGCACAGCGGTTCGTCCTCGTCGTCATCCTCGTAGTAAGCATCGCTGTATGAAATGACGCGCCTGCAACGTTCACAGTTCGTATAATGCCGCTCGTAGCAACGTTCACACAGGGTGATGTTCTCATCTCCGTGGTCGTCCGATAAGAACAGTCGCTCTCCGCAGCAATCACAAACAGTCGTGTACATATCCACGCAGTCCGGGCACAAAATCGTATCGGCTACCATCGTGCAGGCATCCCGCCGGGACTCGTTCGCCGCAACGCTCGCAAATGTAGGTTGTCTCTTCCATTTTCAAATCCTCCTTTTAATATTCGTCTGCTAACAACATGGTGATGTGATCGGGATCTTCGATGATGTAGACTTTGGCATCAACAGGCTGTTCGCCCGGGAGCACGACAATATGCTTATACTCCGGTTGCTCCTGAGCATGCTCAATGCGCTGACGGTTGCCATCACAGGATAATCGGAAGATTTGCAAGTAATCCCGCTCAGAGACTTCCATGCTGTCGCGCATGTACCACAAGAGCGTTTGCAGCCACGGCGGAATGGTGGTCTGGATGCCACGGGTGATGTAACAGGGTTTCATCTGGATCAGCTCCTTTAATATATAAAGTAAAAGCCGAAGGATTTCTCCTTCGGCCTCATAGTTATAATATGTATATGGTTTTCTCTCGGATTTATATACCAATCTCCTATGTTTTAACGGACACACACAGATTGAGAGATTTGATATTGTAGCAGATTTAACAGCATACCATGGTGGAAGGCGCAGAAACTTTATTTTTCGATTTTGGATATGCTATTATTTCTGTTACCTATTTTTATTGGTTTAGTCTACACTTGTAGTGAGATGTTGAGGAGGCTATATTATAAGATCAAGAGGTAGATCTTTCTTCTGGCAAAATTTTCTTTCGATGGCTCTGGTTGTAGAGAGTATGTCTACCTACTGGATAATCTAATATTGTTGTGTTTTTCATCACCAATTCGTCTCTTTATAAACTTTGAACGCGTTATGTTATTGTATTGTTCATTGGGATACATCTTTGGATCGTTTTTCTATGTGTACTCGATCCAACTTTTTATTCAAACTCCCAAATGGACAAATAATTTGCGCAATCATAATCATGAGCTAAAGGGGAGAAGATTTTTTTTGATGCTCTTTGTTGTTTTCGTATACTTTTCTATGTCAAATTTTCGATATAATGCGTCTTGCTTATAGAAAAAGGTAAATATTGGTACTAGTTGCATTGCCAATATGGATATTAGATGTTATAATAGGTTATAATGAGTAATCTAAATAGTGCCTACACAAGCTCATGCTAAAATGGTGAACCCAATAGCAATGTAGCGAATTTGCACCACTGCCCAAAAAGATACTGTATTTTGGCATATCGTATGGAAATGCTCCGCCAGCGCTTCAAGTGCCAAAAGTATTTTTCATCAAATGACGAAATCGATACAAATAATCCGCATAGAGCCGCTGTTGTTTGCGATTTTGCTTGGTTGAAATGATGACATTTATTCCAATACTAACAGCATAAACAATGATCTAGTTGGTGTCATAACCACGATTCGTCAGTAATGTTTCTGCTGATATTTGGTCAATTAGGTAAATAGCTTCTTTGCAATCAGCTCGGGTACCCTATGTGATAAGTGCTTGGATTGTATACTATATTTGCATCCACGACAAGGCATATCTTGGTTTGGAACCCTCTTTTGTGCGGTTCATGTCTTGATTATCGCCTTTGGCTCCTGTTGCATGTGGATGTACCTTGCAGTGCCTGGCATCAATCACCAACTATTTCAAATTAGGATCATCAATAATAATTTGCAGTAATTTTTCCTAGATTCTCTGATCACGCCATTTATGAAAACGCTGATATACATACTTTATTGGCGGTAAATCCTGCTATTGATGTCCCTGCAGTTTTGCCGTATTGTTTTCGTTGCCTTGGCAGATGTGACGCCATTAGATTCCATACCACATTACTTGTGTAAACATTATTTAGAAAAGGAGGGATTTTTAAATGGAAAAAGTGGTTTTAGACCGAGATGGATCCGTCCCGTTATACGTACAACTAGAAAATTTAATCCGCAAGAAGATTGAAACCGGTGAGTGGCCGGTCGGGAAGATGATGCCATCGGAAAATAAGATTGGGCAAGCGTGCGGCGTGAGTCGAATGACCATTCGGAACGTTATCACCAAGTTGGAGCAAGAAGGTCTTGTTGAGCGTGTCATGGGTAAGGGAACGTTTGTAGCTTCGCCTCGTATGAAGGGCACAAATACAAAGGTATTCAGTATTATAGAGCAGTTGCAGGAAATGGGATATTCGATTCGGACGAAACGGTTAGGTCTTGAGAAGAAAACCAGTGTTACGTTGGCAAAAGAGTTCAAGCTGCCAGAGGATACCCTTTTTTACGAAGTAACTCGTATGCGATACATGAATGGTGTCCCTATGAGTGTGCATATTACATACTTTCCGGTAGCGCTTGCGCCGGATTTGGAAAATGCAGACTTAGAACATAGACAGCTGTTTAAAATTTTGGAAAACGATTATCATGCCGCTAAGGGCAAAGTAAGCGAGGTTTGGATGGCAGGACGTGCCCCACAACATGTTTGTGAGATTTTAAAAATCAGTACAACCTATCCTGTTTTAATTGGTATCAGCACAACTTATCGAGTGGGCAATGAACGGATTTTGTTTTATGAAAAACAGTATTTTTGTGGAGAAAAAATTAAACTGCAATTAGAAATCGATTAATCGCGTGTAATGCGCATACCATGATACGGCCTCTGGGTATGGGGGATGGAATGCTCCATTCTGCTCGTACTCAGGGGTATTTTTTTATGCATTTTTTCGGTACTGTGATAATGCGACGGTAGAAATCAATTGGTCATGTCCAACTTGAATTTTTAATTTATAGGAGTTTTCTCGATGTGTCTCGGCAAAATGACAGTTTTTGAGCGTTTTTTTTGGATAAATATACAAAAAAATAAAATTTGAATGTGAATTTCTTGACATATGGAATACCATGGATTATCCTGTATATACAAGATGGTACAAGACAGGATGTCTGTACCGAAACGCATACAAAATAGAGGTAGAAACACACAAGATAGGAGGATTTTTTTCAATGAAAAAACGCGTTTCATTTTTCCTTGCACTGGCACTTTCTCTTTCGACGTTAGTGGGCTGTGGTGGAGGAGGAGCCACGAAATCTGCTGGCGGCGATGCGGCAGGAAACACTGCTGAAACCAGCAAGGTTGTAAACATTGCAATTTCGGAAAACGGCATTACACTTGACCCACATGCAACTAACAATCAGGGATCTGAGGCACTGATTGTTGATACGGTATTTGAGCCCTTAGTAATGACCGACAATGAAGGTAACTTCTGGCCTTGGCTGGCAACAGACTGGGAATATAATGAAGACGGTACCGAGTGGACTTTCAACCTTCGAGAAGGAGTTACTTTTAATAATGGAGATCCGTTCACGGCAGATGATGTCGTTTGCTCTTATCAGCGTTTGATCGATGACAATGGTATGCTGGCACGCGGTGTACTCTTTTGGCCGGACGAGCTGCTTTCCAGTGTGGAAAAGCTGGGTGACTATTCAGTAAAGATTAAGTTGAATCGCACCTATGCAACGGCACTGTATTCCTTTGCAAAGACTCCTATTATCCCTGCAACAGTATATGCGGCAGAGGGTGACAGCATATTCTATAACCAGAACCTGGTTGGTACTGGTCCGTGGGTACTGGACGAGTGGGTCGATGGTCAGTATGGTAGTTATCATAAAAACGAGAACTACTGGAATAAGGCAAATTATGACAGCTATTATGACGAACTGAAGATCCATCATGTAATGGAGAAGTCTTCCGGTATTGCAGGTCACATTGCAGGTGACCTTGATGCAAATCTGGTTGTTGGCGGTATTAACCCTGAAATGATTTCGATGTATGACAATAGTCTGGAAACCATTGAAATTGTTGAGGTCGAATCTTTCTCTTACTATTATATGGGTCTGCAGTGTGGTGAAGATAGTCCCTTCAATGATATTGCAGTACGTCAGGCATTTGACCTCGCAATTGACCGTCAGACGATCGCTGATGTGATTATGGGCGGTGGTAAGGCACTGAAATCTATTATTCCCGAAGGCGTTATCGGTTATGATGAGGCACTTCCGGAATACGAGTATAATCCGGAAAAGGCAAAGGAGCTGCTTGCAAACAGTAGCTATGACGGACGCGAGATCGTGCTCAGCTCGAATACCAGCACCACTAAGGCAGAGGATCAGCTGCAGGCGATCTCTGGTATGCTGAACGAGGTTGGCTTCAATACGAAGATTGAAATTGTTGAGAATGCAACTCTTCAGGAAATGCGCAGTGCAGGCGACTATGATGCATTTTTGGTTATCTGCATGCATCAGGGCGGTGATCCTGGCGCAGCAATGAATCTGCGTATTCTGAACGATTGTCATAAATCCAATTTCGTCGATGATCAGATGAACGAACTGATCCAGAAAGCTTCTCAGACAATGGACGAAGAGGCACGTGCAGATTACTTCAAGCAGGTTACTGCTCGTATGCGTGAGATGTCTGCTCCCCATTCGGCACTGTATAGCCCCTACTCCAGATACGCTGTAGACTATGGTGTAGTTGGTCTGGATCTCTATCGTGATGGTACGATTCGTGTTGCATATGTTGACTATGACGAGAATGCAACCACATTCCACGGACCTGATTACGAAAAAATGACCGCTGGTCTTTAATTAAAACACATGAACAGCAACAACGGGGTGGCGATTCACTGTCACCCCGTTATTTGAGAAAGGAGCCGATTTTTTTGCTGAGATACATTGGCCGACGCTTGCTGCAATCGATATTTGTTTTATTTGCGGTTTCTGTATTTTCCTTTAGCCTCATGCACATGGCAGACGGCAGCCCTGCGCGTCTAATGGTTCCCGATGGTGCCTCGGAAGAGGTTATCGCCGCTGTAGAGCACGAAATGGGTCTGGATCAGCCCCTGTACATTCAGTACATCAATTATATGAAGGATGTATTACACGGCGATTTAGGCACATCGATTCAGTATAAGTTGCCCAACAGTCAGATCATTGCGGAACGCCTGCCGAACTCTGCAGCACTGACCCTTGGCACTGTCCTGATCGGATGCGCATTGTGTATCCCACTGGGTATTATTGCAGGTTCGAACCGCGGCAAGCCTGCAGACTTCTTTGCTATGTTCTTTGCGCTTTTAGGTAACTCCATGTCTGCTGTATGGCTTGGCGTTTTAAACGTATTCATCTTTTCTGTATGGTTGGGCGTACTTCCCTCACGCGGTACAGGCGGCATTGAATATGCTATCTTGCCGGCATTGACACTGGGTTATCCGATGGCGGCAGAGATCACGCGCGTAGGACGTTCCGGTATGATCGATGCGCTGGGTGAAGACTATATCACTGCGACCTATGCAAAGGGCATCAGCCGCACAATGGTAAACTGGAAGTATGCATTTAAGAACGCTTTGATCCCGGTTATTACTCTGATTGGTGTGTCAATTGGTTTTTACATGGCTGGTGCAGTTGTAGTAGAAACCATCTTTGGTTGGCCGGGCATCGGTCAGCTGATCAACCAAGCAGTCGGCAATCGAGACTACACTCTGGTACAATCCATTCTGTTGATTTCGGCAGCACTGTTTACCCTCATCAATTTGGTGGTAGATATCATTAACTCGTTTATTGACCCGCGCGTTTCTTTAGAGTAAGGAGGGGTATCGTGGATAAACAAATTATTTTAAATCGAATGCGGCGTAATCCGTTTTTCATTATCGGTTCTATTTCGGCGCTGCTTGTGCTTATCCTGACTATTTTTGGGCCGATGGTTCTTCAGTTTGATCCTACTGCGAACTCTCTGACCGAAATCTTTGTTTCTCCGGAAGGTTTCTCCAAAGGACTGCAAGGTCACATTTTAGGCACTGACCAGATGGGACGCGATGTCTTGATGCGCCTGTTGGTCGGCGGACGATATTCTCTGTCGATCGCGTTCATCGTTGTGTTCCTAGAGGTCGTCATCGGTATGCTTCTTGGTTTGGCAGCAGGCTACTTTGGCGGCTGGCTCGACGCGATCATCATGCGTGCGTGCGATGCATTTTTGGCAATTCCAAACCTGATCCTTGCCATTGCGGTTATGGCTGTCATGGGCAAGAGCATCACGAATTTGATTTTGGTATTGGCCTTTGCCGGATGGGTTCGTGCATGTAAGCTTACACGAAACAACGTTAGCGTTATTAAAAAGCAAGAATTTGTTCAGGCATCCAAGGTGCTTGGTGCGGGACATATGCATATTATTTTTAAGCAGATTTTCCCCAATGTTACCACACATATCATTATTCTGGCAAGCCAGAGAATTGGTCAGATCATCATTGTTGAAGCGGCTCTCAGCTTCTTGCAGCTGGGTATTCAGGCACCTACGCCGTCTTGGGGTAACATGATTTCTGTGGGTCGTGATTTTATGACAACACAGCCGTGGATGGTATTTGCACCTGGCATTGCACTGATGATCGCAGCAACCGCATTTAACTTCCTGGGTGATGGTCTGCGTGATGTACTTGATCCCAAGCGCACAGCGACCTAAGGAGGAGTTTTCAATGAATCAAAATTCAGAATGCATCCTTGAAATCGAAGATTTAGTGGTGCAGTTTAAAACAGAACGCTCGAAGGTAGATGCCATCAATGGACTGAATTTGCGCATTCATAAGGGCGAATCGTTGGGCCTTGTAGGCGAATCTGGTGCAGGCAAAACGACAACGGCACTTTCTATCCTGAATTTGCTGCCGGAGAACTCAGTCAATGTTCGAACGGGTGATATTCGCTATCACGGGAAGTCTGTATTTGACATGAATCAAAAGCAACTGCAGGCGATGAGAGGCGGAAAAATCTCTATGATTTTTCAGAATCCGCTGACTGCCCTCAATCCTGTATTCACAGTTGGTGAGCAAATTTCGGTGTTGTTGCGTCTGCATCGAGGAATGAACCGCAAGGAAGCAAAGAAACGTGCACAAGAGCTGCTGCAGATGGTAGGTATTTCTGGTGCACGTATCAATGACTATCCCAACCAGTTCAGTGGAGGTATGCGTCAGCGTGTCGGCATCGCGGCAGGACTTGCTTGTAATCCTGAGCTGCTCATTGCAGACGAGCCGACCACCGCATTGGACGTTACCATTCAGGCACAGATTTTGGAGCTAATGAAAAAGCTGCAAAAGCAATATGATACCTCCTTACTGATGATTACGCATAACTTGGGCATTATTTCTGAGCTGTGCCAGAATGTAGCGGTCATGTATGCTGGACAGATCATTGAATATGGCACTGTGAAGGAGGTCTTCTCTCATCCAGCACATCCTTATACAGAGGGATTGCTGCGTGCCTTGCCTAAGCTTGAAGGAAAGAGAGAGCGTTTGCAGGCAATTCCGGGTTTGGTTGCAGATCCGCAGAACCTGCCGTCGGGCTGCAGATTCCACCCGCGCTGCGCAAAGTGCAATAAGCAGTGTGAGGTAAAAAATCCGGCAATGGTAAAGATTAACGATGACCACTATGTGGCATGTTTTTGCGGAAAGGAGGAATAACCATGGAGGCAGCTGAAGTAAAGGTAAATTTGGAGCAAAAGAAGCCACTTTTGCGTGCAGTCAATTTGAAGAAGCATTTTAAGATCAAAAATGATAAGATTTTGCACGCTGTAGATGGTGTCAGCTTCGAAGTTTATCCCGGAGAAACCCTCGGCTTGGTAGGCGAATCCGGTTGCGGTAAGAGCACCGTTGGCAATTTGGTTATGCGTCTTTTGGAATGCACCGATGGCGAACTGTTCTATGAAGATGAGAACGTATTTACGGCAAAGGGTGCAGCATCTTTGGATATCCGCAAGAAGATGCAGATTATCTTTCAGGATCCGTATTCTTCCTTGAATCCGCGTAAGACGATTTATGCAATTTTGGCAGAAGCTTATGAGATTCATCACTACGGGAGCAAAGCGGAGATCCGCGAAGCAGTAGAAAAACTGTGTAATCGCGTGCAGATTCCGCTGAACTTGCTGGATCACTTCCCGCATGAGTTGGATGGTGGTATGCGACAGATCATTGGTATCGCGCGTGCACTGTCGCTCAATGCAAAGTTTATTGTTTGTGATGAGCCGGTATCGTCCTTGGATGTATCGATTCAGGCTCGTATCGTAAACCTGCTAATGGATCTGCAGAAGGAACTGGGACTGTCGTATCTGTTCATCTCCCATGACTTGAGCGTAGTGCGACATATTTCTAATCGTATTGCGGTCATGTATCTGGGACAGATTGTGGAAATCGCTGAAACAGATGAAATGTTCGCTGATACCCGCCATCCGTACTCTTTGGCACTGCTTTCTGCGGTTCCTCGTGTTAATGTGGATGCAAAGGTATCGCGCATCGTTCTTGCAGGCGATGTGCCCAGTCCGATCAACCCGGCACCGGGCTGCCGTTTTGCACCGCGTTGCTGGATGGCACGGGAAAAGTGCAGGGTAGAGGCACCTGAGATGCGGGAAGTATCCCCTGGCCATTGCGTTGCATGCCACTTCGCGCATGAAAGCCGCCAGCGTGCGAAAACTACCGAAACTGTGAGCGTTGATGATTAACGCTGAAATCCATAAGGATAAACGGCAGCAAGAGGTATAATAAAATGATAAAAGTACAGAATCCGATTTTAACTGGATTTCACCCCGATCCCTCGATTTGTCGAGGAAGAGATCGATACTATATTGCAACTTCTACATTTGAATATTTTCCGGGATTGACTATCGCTGCATCAGATGATTTGATCAACTGGGAAACAATTGCGCGTCCCTTAGATTGCAAGCGATTGCTCGACATGGAAGGTAACCTAACTGGAAGTGGTGTGTGGGCACCGAGTTTAACTTACCATGACGATATGTACTACCTGGTTTATTCTAATATGAAAACCTGGGCAAACGGCCCATTTAAGGATTGTCAGAATTTTCTGATTACGAGCCGTGATATCGAAGGACCGTGGTCTGATCCTGTTTACATGGGTTCCAGCGGATTTGATGCTTCGTTGTTCCATGATGACGACGGCAAAAAGTATATTGTAAATATGGAGTGGGATCACCGACAAGACAAAGGTACTCCTCGCTTCTCAGGCATTTTGGTACAAGAGATCGACCCGAAAACCTTTGCACGTATTGGCGAGGCAAAGAAGGTGTTCCGAGGTACTTCTTATGGATTTGTTGAAGGTCCTGTCATCCATAAGGTAGACGGATATTATTACTTGCTCTGCGCAGAAGGTGAGACAGGATACGGTCATGCCGAGTCTGTGGCACGCAGCAAGAATATCTTTGGACCCTATGAAGTCCATCCGCAGGAGATTCTGATCACTGCGGCTGATACAGACGCCTATTTGCAAAAGGCAGGTCACGGAAATTTGTTGCAGGATGTGGACGGAAATTGGTATTTCGCGCATCTCTGCGGGCGTCCGCTGTCGAAGGAATTGATGCGTTGCCCACTGGGACGTGAAACGGCAATTCAGAATGTATGCTGGAAGGATGGATGGCCTTATCTGATGGGCGGCGGAACTACGCCGCGTGATTTCTATGAGGTACCGTTCGGTGAGATTAAGGAAAAGCCGAAGAGCATTACTTATGATATTCACAGCAAGCAGTTCGACCTTGATTTCCAAAGCCTGCGTGTTCCGCTGGGCGAGGCTTGCCGCAAGGAGGGCAATGCTATCGTTCTGGTAGGCAAGCAGTCGCTCTATTCTCTGAGTAAGCAGAGCTTGTTGGCGCGTCGTCAGCAGCATTTTAATTTCAAGTTCTCCATTTGCCTGTATCACGATCCGACGTCATTCCAGCATATGGCGGGTTTGATTTACCGCTATAACGAAGACAATATGTACTATTTGTTCTCCAGCTATGATGAGAGCCGTAATTGCAAGGTACTCAATGTGGCGACTTTTGACAAGGCGGTCGTACATTATCATCTCGATGAAGCGATTCCTTACGAGGGCACAGTGGAGCTGTGCGTAGAAGCGCACGGCGCACAGGCACAGTTCTCCTATGTCACTGCCGACGGGGTTGCGCACCCCATTGGCGAGGTGCTGGACGTCTCTATTTTGTCTGATGACTATCCCACACCTCGCGGATTTACCGGTGCGTATGTGGGAATGTGTGCACAGGATCTGAACAGCTACAAACACGAAGCTACGTTTACCAATATTACATACACCAACCTGGATCCAGCCAACGGATAAACGTAAGATTACGGTAGAAGAACAACTCAACGAAAGGTGATATGATGATTTCTAATATTCCAAATACCCAGCTTGGTATCATTGCTGTATCGAGAAGCTGCTTCCCGGTTAGCTTGTCTGAGCGCCGCCGTAAGGCGATCTGTGACGTATACGGCCCTGATCTGTACGAGTGCCCTATTGCAGTGGAAACAGAACAGGATGCCCAAAAAGCAGTCGCTGATGTCGAAGCGGCGGGTGTTAACGCTCTGGTTGTATTTTTGGGCAACTTTGGTCCGGAAACGCCGGAAACCATGATCGCTGATTGGTTCACCGGTCCCATCATGTATGTGGCTGCCGCCGAAGGCGACGGTGACCTTGTGGATGGTCGTGGCGATGCATACTGCGGTATGCTTAACTGCAGTTACAACCTGAATCTGCGAGGAAAGAATGCCTATATTCCGGAATACCCGGTAGGAAATGCTAGCGAGATTGCAGAGAAAATCAAGGAATTTAAGCCTATCGCTACGGCGATTCTCGGCATAAAGGGCTTGAAGATTTTCGGTTTCGGACCGCGTCCGAATGATTTCCTGGCATGTAACGCACCCATTAAGGCACTTTATGATCTGGGAGTAGCTGTGGAAGAACATTCCGAACTGGATCTGCTGGTGGCATTCAACAAGCATAAGGATGATCCGCGCATCCCGGAAGTGATGGCGGATATGGAAGCCGAGCTCGGCGAAAACAATCGCTTTGCAGGTGTGCTGCCCCGCTTGGCGCAGTACGAACTGACGTTACTGGACTGGGTAGAAGAGCATCTGGGCACTTCTCAGTATGCCGCCATTGCAGGCAAGTGTTGGCCGGCATTCCAGACGGAGTTCGGTTTTGTACCGTGCTATGTCAATAGCCGTCTGACTGCCCGTGGTATTCCGGTTTCGTGTGAAGTCGATATTTACGGTGCACTATCCGAGTACATTGGTGTTTGTGTTTCCAACAAGCCGGTCACGCTGCTCGACATCAATAATACCGTGCCCGATGCGATGTATGAAAAGGCAATCAAGGACCGCTACCAGGTTCGCTGCAACGAGACCTTTATGGGCTTCCATTGCGGCAACACGGCATGTGAGCTGCTGGTCAATCCGCACATGGGCTATCAGCTGATTATGAAGCGCGATCTGGAGCCGGATCTGCCCGAGCCTGACATTACCCGCGGCACCATGGAAGGCGATATCAAGCCAGGAAAGATCACGTTCTATCGTCTGCAAAGCACGGCTGATACCAAGCTCAAGGCATATGTTGCACAGGGCGAGGTGCTCGATGTGGCAACAGAGAGCTTTGGATCGATCGGTGTCTTTAGTATTCCAGAGATGAATCGCTTCTATCGCCATGTCCTGATTGAAAAGTGCTATCCCCATCATGGCGCGGTGGCATTTGGTCATTATGGCAAGGCACTGTTTGAGGTATTCAAGTACCTGGGCGTTACCGATATTGCATACAATCAGCCCAAAAACCTGCCTTACCCCAACGAAAATCCCTTTGCATAACGAAATGGTCTGCCCTGTCTGCCATACCCATCAGGGTATGACAGATGGGGTTTTGCAAAATTTAAAATTGGAGATCAATGATGTATTTTTTAGGAATTGATTTGGGCACCTCTTCGGTGAAGTTGGTGCTGATTGACCAGCAGGGCACCATTGTGCGTACCACCACCCGAGAATACCTACTCTCCATGCCGCAAACCGGCTGGTCGGAGCAGGCGCCACAGGACTGGTGGGAACAGAGCAAACAGGGAATTTTGGATATTTTAGAAGGTCTGGATCGCTCGCAGCTTGCTGGCATCAGCTTTGGTGGTCAAATGCATGGTCTGGTGATCTTAGATGAAGCGGATGAAGTCATCCGTCCGGCGATCCTGTGGAATGATGGACGAACCGTTGAGGAAACTGCGTACTTGAATCAGACGATCGGAGAAGCGCGTCTGGCGCAGTATACCGCGAATATCGCATTCGCTGGGTTTACGGCACCCAAGCTACTTTGGGTGAAAAAGCATGAACCGGAAAATTTCCAAAGAATCAAAAAGATCATGCTTCCAAAGGATTATCTGGCATATCGACTCACCGGTTGCCACAGCACGGATTATTCCGATGCGGCAGGCATGCTCATGATGGATGTGGAGCATAAGTGCTGGTCTAAGGAAATGCTGGACATTTGCAGTGTTTCCGAAGAGCAAATGCCGACTCTGTTTGAGAGCTATGAAGTAGTTGGTACGCTGCTACCGGAAGTGGCTGCGGAATTGGGACTGAGCGAAAGCGTGAAAATTTGCGCGGGTGCCGGTGACAACGCTGCTGCAGCACTGGGAACCGGTACCGTGGAGAATGGCGACTGTAACCTCTCGGTGGGTACCTCTGGAACGGTGTTTATTGCGAGCGATCGATTCGTTCTGCCGGATAATCACGCGATCCACGCCTTTGCACACGCCACAGGCGGCTATCACCTGATGGGCTGCATTCTCTCTGCTGCATCATGCAACAAGTGGTGGGTGGAAGAAGTTTTGAAAACATCGGATTTTGCCACAGAACAGCATGATTTTGTTGCACTTGGCACCAATTCCGTGTTCTTCGCACCGTATCTGATGGGGGAACGTACCCCACATAATGATCCCGCTGTACGAGGCGCATTTTTGGGGCTTTCTCTTGATACCTCACGTGCACAAATGACACAAGCCGTGATGGAGGGCGTGGCCTTTGCAATGCGAGACTCTCTGGAAATTGCAAAATCACTGGGTGTTGAAGTTCACACCACCAAAATTTGCGGTGGCGGCGCAAAGAGCCCAATTTGGAGGCAGATTTTTGCTGATGTTTTGGGAATTCCGGTTCAATCCGTCGGAACAGAAGAAGGTCCCGGATTGGGCGGCGCAATGTTGGCAGCAGTTGGCTGCGGTGTATATGCGAGCGTTAAGGAAATGGCAGCCCAAATCGTGCAGGTAACCGATGTGACCCTGCCGAATCCGGAGACCCACGCACGGTATAACGAACGTTATGCTACCTTTAAAAAGTTGTATGGGGCGATCCGCTCGGTGCTTTAACCCAAAATCAAGGATCGAAAAAAGAGGAATCACAATGAAAATACGCAGTGTATTTGACAAAGAATTTTCGGCATATGGACAGATACTACACGGATATAACATACAGCCGTTGACCGATGCGTTGGTCAGCGCGACGCCATTGCCGTCGGAAGTAGAGTATGTTGCAAGTGAACCTGCGCTAGAAGCGCTGGAAGTGATGCAGGCGCTGCAAGATAATGCCTATGGCGGCATGCCCATCCAATTGGGCTGGTGCAACGGTCACAATACCAAGCTGAACTGCTTGGAGTATCACCGTGACAGTGAACTCAATTTGGGTGCAACCGACTTTATCCTTCTGTTGGGTAAGCAGGAGGATATTTGCGATCACATGCTGGATACAGCTACGGTAGAAGCTTTTTTCTGCCCGGCAAACACGCTGATCGAGGTTTATGCAACGACGCTGCACTATGCGCCTTGCTCTGCTAAAAACGGTGAAGGATTCCGCGTCATGGTTGCGTTGCCGCGTGGCACGAACACGAAAAAGCCACAGATCGAACCGCGCAACCAAGAGGATGCACGGCTTTGGGCACGAAATAAGTGGCTTTTGGCACACGCTAAAAGCACAGAAGCGGCTGATGGCTGCCCGGTTGGACTGACCGGTGAGCATATTGATATTGCATCGCTGCTGTAAACCGACGGATAGAATCGTTCACCGTATTTACGCTACACAGTAATCGGTGAATTTGCAAAGGAGAATCTCATGAAACAAAAAAGCTTTGACGCTCGTATGCTCTGGGCGCAGTTCGATGCATTGGAGATGGGCAGCGGTTGGGATGATGTTGACATTCTCAAGCCTCAGATCATGATCGAGAGTGTATATGGCGACTCTCATCCTGGCAGCACTCACCTCAATCAGCTGACGGAACAGGCTGTTTACGGTGTGTATGAAAAGGGCGGCAAGCCCGCTAAATACTACGCAACCGATATTTGTGATGGTTGTGCACAGGGGCATGATGGTATGAACGCAGTTCTTGCCTCCCGTGAGGCAATTGCCAACATGGTCGAGGTGCATGCTTCTGCTGTTCCGTGGGATGGACTCATTCTCGCTTCCAGCTGTGATAAGTCCATTCCTGCCCATCTGAAGGCTGCTGCCCGGATGGATATTCCTACTATTTTTATGCCCGGTGGCTCAATGCGTCCGGGTCCAGGCATGACCACTTCTCTGGTAGCGGGAAATATTTCCTTGCGTCAAAAGCGTAAGGATGCCATTACGGAGCAGGAGGTGCGGGACTATAAGCTTACCGGTTGTCCTTCGGTGGGAGCGTGCACATTCTTGGGCACTGCTTCTACCATGCAGTGCATGGCAGAAGCGCTGGGCATGACTCTGCCAGGAGCCGCTTTGGTGCCTGCCACAATGCGAGATATCCTGCAATATGCACGAAACTGCGGTCGAAAGATCATGGAGCTGGCAGAGAAAAATATTACCCCGTCTCAGATTATGACCCCTGCTGCATTCCGTAATGCCATCATTGTACATAGTGCGATTGGCGGTTCCACCAATGCCACCATCCATCTGCCCTCGATCGCACGAGAGCTTGGATATGATTTGCCCATTGAGCTGTTTGACGAGATCAACCACAAGGTGCCGCACCTTGGTAACATCACGCCCTCCGGTACGCAGCTGACCGAATCCTTCTGGTTTGCAGGCGGTGTTCCCATGGTACAGTGGATGTTGCGGGATATGCTTGACTTGGATGTCCTGACTGTGACTGGTAAGACGTTGGGTGAAAATCTGGAGGATCTTCATCAGGATAACTGGTTCGAACGCAATCTTGGCTATCTGGAAAACTATGGTCTAACTCGAGATCAAGTCATTTTCCCGGTGGAAAAGGCACCCGAAAAAGGCTCTGTCGCTATTTTGAAGGGTAATATTGCACCGGAGGGCAGCGTGCTCAAGTATTCTGCGTGTGCTATGAATCAGCGTGAGGTAGTCAATGCAGTGGCGCGCGTGTTTAACTGCGAAGAGGATGCCCATGACGCAGTGGTAGAAAACCGTATTAACCCCGGCGAGGTCGTGATTATCCGCTATGAAGGTCCGCGCGGTTGCGGTATGCCTGAGATGCTAATGACTACCGAGGCGATCGTTTGTGATGAACGTATCAATGGCTCGGTTGCACTAATTACGGACGGACGCTTTTCAGGTGCAACGCGCGGCGCGGCCATCGGTCACATCAGCCCCGAGGCTGCTGCTGGCGGTCCGATCGCATTTGTCGAGGACGGAGATCTGATTTCTTACAGCGTAGAAAATCGTACCATCCATCTCACCGGTATCCACGGTGTGCCGTGCACGCCGGAGGAGGGTGCTGCGGTGCTGGCAGAGCGTGCCAAGGCAGGCATTTTGCCTAGGGAAGCACGGAAGGGCTTCTTCAAGTTGTATACAGACCACGCTGTTTCTGCAATGAAGGGTGCCGGTCTGGAATAAGAAATAACCACAAACTTTGTATTTCAAATAAAATTAAGTTCTATATTTAGGACAAACCAGTAAAGTAGGAGCGATATTGATGAACAAGATTGCAATGCCCACCATGGAAAGCGTATCCCGGTTTAAGGCTGCAATGGACTCTGATAAGGGCGCATTAGGTCCTTTTATGATCGGCACCGACCCCGCTTTTGTCGAGGCAGCCGGATACGCCGGATATGATTTTGTGCTGCTGGATATGGAGCACGGTACCACCACATTTGAGACACTCCCCAATCTGATCCGTGCGGCGAATGTTGCAGGTGTCTGTCCGGTCGTTCGTATTCCGCGCGGCAGTGATATTTGGATTGATCAGGCGTTGGATGTAGGCGCAGGTGCTATTATGATACCCCAAATTGATACTGCAGAGCAGGCAAGAGCCGCAGTATCAGCTGCTAAATTTGCCCCTGTAGGCACGCGCGGTACCTGCCGCTTTGTGCGCTCGGCAGGTTTTGGCGCAGTTGAAGGCAGTGAATATTTTTCCAAGGCACAGGATACGATGGTGATTTTGCAGGCTGAAGGTAAAAAAGCAGTGGAAAATCTGGACGAAATTCTGGATGTGCCCGGTATCGATGTGATATTTGTCGGTCCTTATGATCTATCTAGTTCCCTGGGGCATGTGGGCGAAATCGACCATCCCGAAGTCATTGCATGCATCAACGGTATCATTGCTAAGGCTGCTGCCAAGGGTGTCAAGGTTGGTTGCTTTGCCGACACCGTTGAGGGCGGCAAAAAGTGGCGTGATTTGGGTGTGAAGTTCATTGGCTATTCGTGCGATACCTATATTTTTATGCAGGGTGCAAAGGCACACGTAAATGCTTTTACAAAATAATCCATTGACTAAAAACAATTGAAAGGAAATAAAACATGGGTAAAAAATTTGTAGTAATGGACGGTAACACGGCTGCCGCCCATGTGGCCTATGCCTTCACTGAGGTCGCGGCGATTTACCCGATCACGCCGTCCTCGCCGATGGCAGAAAAGGTGGATGAGTGGTCTGCGAAGGGCAAGAAGAACCTGTTCGGTTCGACCGTAGACGTCATCCAGATGCAGTCTGAGGCTGGCGCAGCAGGTACCTGCCACGGTTCTCTGCAGGCAGGCGCACTGACGACGACCTTTACCTCGTCTCAGGGCCTGATGCTGATGATCCCGGCGATGTACGCAATGGGCGGCCAGTTCCTGCCCAACGTCATGCACATCGCATCGCGCGTTGTCACTTCGAACCATCACTCCATCTTCGGCGATCATACCGACTTTATGACCTGCCGTATGACCGGCTATGCAATGCTGATGTCGTCCTCGCCCCAAGAGGCAATGGACCTCGGTGCAGTCGCACATCTGTCGGCCATCCATGAAAAGTACGCATTCATGCACTGCTTCGATGGCTTCCGCACCTCGCACGAGATGCAGCGCATCGAGACTCTCGACTCCGAGGATCTGCGCGGCCTGGTTGATTATGATGCCCTCAAGGCATTCCGTGCACAGGCGCTCAACCCGGAGCACCCGACCAACCGCGGCAACAACGTAAACCCGGACATCTACTTCCAGTGTAAGGAAGGCGCGAACGTCAAGAGTGCAACCGTTCCGGAGACCGTTCAGCACTACATGGACGAGATCAACAAGCTGACCGGCCGTGATTACAAGCTGTTCAACTACTACGGCGCACCGGACGCAGAGGAAGTTATTGTCGTTATGTGCTCGGCTTCCGAGGCACTCAAGGAGACTGTAAACTATCTCAACCAGAACGGCCGCAAGGTTGGTATGGTGCAGATTCACCTGTACCGTCCGTTCTCGGTTCAGCACTTCTCGGATGCCATCCCGGCAACCTGTAAGAAGATCGCCGTCCTCGACCGCTCCAAGGAAGTTGGCTCGGTTGGTGAGCCGGTATACCTCGACGTATGCACCGCACTCAATCAGGCTGGCAGAACCGACATCCAGATCGTCGGCGGTCGTTACGGCCTGTCCTCCAAGGACACCACTCCCGGCCAGCTGGTTGCAGTTTATGACAACCTCGCACAGGACAAGCCCAAGAATAACTTCACCATCGGTATCAACGACGACGTTACCCATACCTCGCTCGACTACACCGAGGTTGAGATGGCACATCCGGGCCAGGTATCGTGCAAGCTGTGGGGCCTGGGCGGCGATGGTACGGTTGGCGCAAACAAGAACGCTATCACCACCATCGGCCTGACCGCAAACAAGTACGCACAGGCATACTTCTCTTACGACTCCATGAAGTCGGGCGGTCTGACCCAGTCGCACCTGCGTTTTGGTGACGAGCCCATCCAGTCCACCTATCTGGTATCGGCAGCTGATTTCGTCGCTGTACACGCACCGACCTATGTTTCCAAGTACGACACCACCGAGGACCTCAAGGACGGCGGTATCTATCTGCTCAACTGCGCATGGAGCGTAGACGAGCTGGAAGAGCGCCTGCCCGCAAAGGTCAAGCGTGACCTGTACAATAAGCATGCTCAGTTCTACATCATCGACGCTGGCAAGCTGGCAGCTGAGATCGGTCTGGGCAAGCGCACCAACAGCATCCTCCAGGCAGCATTCTTCGCACTGACCAAGGTCATCCCGCTGGATGTTGCAGTCGAGGATATGAAGAAGAACAACTACAACTCCTACTTTAAGAAGGCTGGTCAGAAGATCGTCGATCTGAACAACCAGGCTGTTGACGTAGGTGTGAGCGCAGCCGTCAAGGTAGAGATTCCAGAAAGCTGGGCAAATGCAGTCGACGCTCCGGCGCAGGAGATCGAGGCAACGCCCTTCGTCAAGGAGATCGTACTGCCGATGGATCGTCAGCAGGGCGACAAGCTGCCGGTTTCTGTCTTCCAGAAGCACGGCGTACTCGACGGCACCTGGGAGAACGGCACTTCTGCTTACTCCAAGCGTGGCGTAGCTACCATGGTTCCGAAGTGGGACGGCAGCGCATGTATCCAGTGTAACCGCTGCGCGGCAACCTGCCCGCATGCAGCAATCCGCCCGGTACTGCTGACCGAGGAGGAGAAGGCAAACGTTCCGGCATCCTTCGAGACCGTACCCGCAAAGGGTCTGGGCAAGGACGCTCCGGCATACTCCTACCGCATGCAGATTTCGCCCTACGACTGCCTGGGCTGTGGCGTCTGCCTGACTGCGTGCCCGGCCAAGGGTGCGCTGACCATGACTCCGTTCGACGACATGAAGCCCGAGCAGGAGAACTTCGACAAGGTAGCCATGAACGAAGCTTACCTCAAGAAGGACGTTATCAGCGACAAGAACATGAAGTCCGTACAGTTTGCAAAGCCCTACTTCCAGTTCTCTGCGGCTTGCGCAGGCTGTGCCGAGACCACTTACATTAAGCTCGTCAGCCAGCTGGTCGGCGACCGCATGTACATCGGCAACGCAGCAGGCTGCTCGTCCGCATACAGCGGCGGCGCTCCGATCCTGCCGTACTGCAAGGACAACCGCGGCTTTGGCCCGGCTTGGGAGCACTCGCTGTTTGAGGACAACGCAGAGTTCGCATTCGGTTTCTACCATGCACAGGACGCAATCCGCAAGGAGATCATCGTCCGTCTGGAAGCCCTTAAGGAAGCTGGCGTAGCTGTTGAAGCTATCGACGCATATCTCGCAAACTGGGAAGACAAGGATCAGTCCCGTAAGGTATCTGACGACCTGATCGCAGCGATGGAAGCTGCTGAGCAGACTCCCGAGACCCAGTTTGTACTCGAAAACAAGGAATACCTCGCTAAGAAGTCCGTCTGGGCAATCGGCGGCGACGGCTGGGCATACGATATCGGCTTCGGCGGTATCGACCACGTCCTTGCACAGAATCAGGACGTCAACCTGCTCGTACTCGACACCGAGGTTTACTCCAACACCGGTGGTCAGTCGTCTAAGGCAACCCCGACCGCAGCCGTTGCGAAGTTCGCATCTGGCGGTAAGCACATCGCTAAGAAGGATCTGGGCGCAATCTTCATGAACTACGGTTATGTTTACGTTGCTCAGGTTGCAATCGGCTACGACCAGGCACAGACCCTCAAGGCTATCCGTGAGGCTGAGTCCTACCCGGGTCCGTCCATCATCATCGCATACTGCCCGTGCCTCGAGCAGCACATCAAGGCTGGCATGAGCTGCACCCAGAGCGAGATGAAGAAGGCTGTTGAGTGCGGTTACTGGCAGACCTACCGCTACGATCCGCGCCGCACGGCTCAGGGCCTCAATCCGTTCCAGCTGGATTCTCCCGAACCGGACACCAGCAAGGTGATGGACTACCTGATGGGCGAGAACCGTTATGCATCGCTCAAGAACAACTTCTCGGATCGTGCAGAGGCTCTGTACGAGAAGGCAGTTGCCGACATCGAAGCACGCTACAAGAAGTATCGTAAGCTGGCAGACGAGTCTGCCGACTGATCGGATACATTTCCCAAATTTTGGCTGTAAGGCGGTATCCCGTTGACGCGGCTTGCTATGCTCTGTGAAAATCTCTCCTACTCTTCCAATGAAAGCAACCCTCACCAAACTGCGCAAGCCAATAGAGCCGATATATGTGGGTAATACGCAGTTTCCCTTTTCAATTTTCAATTTAACCTGCATACCGCGTTGGTTTACCGCCTTTTACGGCGAATAAGTTGGAAACAGCACTCGAGATGGTATATTACCATAAATTGTGAAAGTATCCCCCAATGTGATTTCAATCACATTGGGGGATTTTGTATGCTGGTTGATGTGTAAGAAAGGGAATATGAGAAGAGAAAATGATGATGTAGTACATTGTTTTAGCCATATGTGGGGGGAAAGCTTTTTTATAACACGCAAAAAGGAATTGATTTATCAGATTTGTTGCGTCTCGCATAATATCGAGAGCAGGTTTGGAAGATAATTTTTAATGGATTGAGATCTGCTCTAAGCACTGTCGACGCAGCATAGTCAATAAAAGTAATTTATTGCCTTATCGTTGCGGTTCGAGTGTGCGCTTTAGGTGTAAAATCAGAGTTAAGTGGTTTGGTGCAATAAATTTAGATGTGCGGGGTAAGAAAATATCGGATCATCAAAGCAATCTTTTTTTTGCTAATAACGTAAATGACTGGTTTTTATCTGTTCTGATGAGCAGCTGTGAATGAATTGCAGTTGCTCGCTTTTTCATAAGTTTCGGCATTTTGTTCATGGTGTGCTGGCGAAAACTACTTTCATTAATATGTTGTAATGCTTCCTTCTTATGCACAGCCTGTGGAAAGTTCTGATGTAGCTTGTAAAACGATATATCATATGTGATAAATCGCGTTAATATCCATATTTTTGGTGCATTAACATAAAGAGTTCTGATATAACATATTGAAATCATGTCGTTTATTGCTGAAATATGACGTGTATAGTATAATAATATAAATACAAATATAACTTTTGCGGATGCTTGAATCCCTTGTAAATCACGAAGTTTCATCGTTAGATTCTCGATCCGTAGTAATACACAATTTATCGATTATTAAAATTACAGTCATGTTTTATACAGATTGAGAGAAAAAGGAAGTGTCGTTTTGGCTGATTAGATTCTAAACGAAGAGGTGGATAAAAATCTAACCAAACAAGAAAAGGTCGCTTCTCTGTTCAAGTTTATGAAAGAACTAAACCAATTAAAGCAGAAAGTCGTCCTTGATGTTTCAGGCTATCCGTGGTGGCGTTCGATTGCCTCTTTTCCTGACGATCCAGAAAATATCAAAATCTATTATCGAGATCGGATAGAGGATGAAGAAACCGAGCGTATTGCCGACACGATTCTGTCAGTGCATAAACCTGAATTTCAGCGCTGTCCGGAACCTGATCCTGCATTTGAAGAATGGCTGGAAGAAGGCTGGGCGGACTATCGCAATAAGGTCGTACGAAAAGAGTCCATTTTTCGTCCACTTGAGCAGATGGACTTTTCCGAGCAGGAGCTGCAAGCGCATCTGCCGCGCATCAATAATGAAGAACAGACCTATCAAGAATTTTTTGTCGACGATGCCGAGCGAGTCAGAACATATACAGACTGGACTGCCAAACGCAATTCTTGGGCAGAAAAACAAAAGGAATTGGAGAAGACACGGGATTTCTTCTCCGATCTTTATGAAATTTGCGTTGATCTGGAACGTGAATCTGAGACGTTAGAGCTCATCGTAGCAGATGGTTTCATGCGCGATCGGACGATTCCAGAACTAAACCATCCAATCTTGACTCGGCGCGTCAAAATTCGCCATGATGCCGCTGAAAACACCATCTACATAGAAGATACCGATGTTGAAACCGAACTGTATACTGTCATGTTTCAGGGAATGGAAAATGTCAATCTGGCATCGATCAACAATCTGCGCGATGACCTCTACCAGAATGATTACCATCCTTTAGATCGAAATGACCTGCCTGTATTTTTCAAAATGTTTATTCATCAGCTTTCCTCGGAAAGCCTTTATTCCGAGGATGGTATTCCCGATCACTGGCAGGAAAAGGAACGGCTTCTCCTCTATCGTAATCCGTGTTACATCCTGCGCAAACGCATGGATGGCACCTTAAAGGCAATCGAGCAGATCATTGCACACATTGATGAGACCGGTGAAATTCCGGCTCCCATCGGAGATATTGTAGAAGGCGGAAAAATCAAAGTTCCTACAGATACCGGAGAAACTTCTATCGAGGAACAACTCGCCGCAGTGGGCGGGGAAAGCGTAGATATTCTGTTATCCAAAGAGGCAAACAAAGAACAGCTGGAGATTGCCCGACGTATTGAGCGCTACAATGCCGTTTTGGTCCAAGGACCTCCTGGAACGGGTAAAACACATACCATTGCCAACTTTGATGGGACATTTTTTAGCACAAGGTAAGAGCGTTCTTGTGACCAGCCATACGCAAAAGGCACTGGGTGTTCTGAAAGAAAAGTTGGCTCCCGGACTGCAAAATCTGTGTGTTTCTGTGCTGGATGATTCCAATGTAGATATGGAAAAATCCGTTGACGGCATTACCAGTTATATGGCACAAACAACATCTTTCGAGGTTAAGCGGAAGATGGAATCTCTGGGTCAAGAACGAAAGGAAATCATCCGCGAACTTGCCGATGTGCGCAAAAAATTGTTTGCTATGATCCATCAGGAATGCAACTGTATTGTGTACAACGGTGAGGACATATCTCCTTCTGCCGCAGCAGCCTATGTGCAACAAAACAGTGATATCCTTTCTTACATTCCGGGCTCAGTACGATTATATGACCCTCTTCCGCTCAGCTTTGCAGAATTAACCGAGCTATATCAGAGTAACAGCGTGATCAGCGTTCAGGATGAAGCAGAATTTGAACATGACCTTCCCAATCCGACAGAGCTCATTCGTCCAGAGGTGTTTGAAGAAAAATGTAAGGCTTTACATTCGGCAACAGCCCGCTTAGACACAATTTCTGAAAATCATCACTGGCAGGTTCAAAATTCAGCTGCAGAGCGCAAAATCCTGATAAATGGTGCATTCGGACAGCTTACACTGGAGTATCCATCTGTACAAGCGGTCGAGCAGCTTAAACAGTATCTTTCTACGTTTCCAAGCATAGAGCTCTGGATGCAGCACTGCGCTGTGGATGGCAAAAAGGGTGGTACCTACAAGGAACTTTGGACTCGGCTGATTGATCACATCCAGAGAACTTGCATGGATGCAGAAAACCTCGTTGCTGAGAAATTTGGCAAAGAGGTTGTCATTCACAATACAAATCCGGAATTTTATCACGCGATGCAGCAGCTTCAGGATAAGTATAGCCAAGGCGGAAAAATCGGCAAACTTGCACTTTTCTTCAACAAGCAGCTGGAAGTCGCGCTCAACGGAGCCACCATCAACGGGCAAAAGCCCCAAAATACAGAGGATTGCAAGCTGATCCTCCATATTCTGGAGCTAAAGTCTATGCGCGACCAGTGTTTCTCTTACTGGAATGATTTGATTGCAAAATATGGTGTGCCACAATTTTACGATTTGGATGGAGATGCGCCCGAACGTATCGTTGCCAAGTACATCCCGCTGATTAAGCGTTATCTGGATTGGTTTGAAAAGGAATACCCTGCGCTGACAGCATGTATGGATGCTGCAGGACTGCCTTGCAATACCATTTTCCAGTACCATACGCTCGATTCTGAGATCGCTTCGACTGAAAAGATTTTACAGGCACTGAAACGTGATGTTCTGGGACTTTGTGATGTTTTCGATGTGGTCAAATCAATATCGGATCTGCAAACCGACTTGCAAGACAATCGCAATCTTCTGCAAACTGGCAAGCGTATATACTCGGTTGCGTGTAAGGCACTTCTTTCTGCCGCAGAAATATATGATCCCGCCGCATATCGGAATGCTTACGCAATTCTGGAAAATACCTATACCAAAACCAGCTTAAAACGTAAGCGTGAGGGAATCCACGGAAATGCGGTGATCCCCGACAACATCGAAGCCGCTTGGCGCTGGAAGCAGTACTATGGAATCATTGAAGACATGATTGCGGAACCCTTCACAGAGCTGCAGCAGCGCAGCCTCGCTCTCAGCAAGGAGTATCGCACAGTCACAGCCAAATTTGCAGAAAAATCAGCTTGGTATCATTTACTGTGCAGAACGGAATGCGATATCAGCAGGAAGCAGGCGCTGCAGGGTTGGAAACTGACGGTCAAGAAAATCGGAAAAGGTACCGGCAAAAATGCCCCGATGTATCGTGCAGAAGCCCGCAAACTGATGGTCAAATGTCAGGAAGCCGTCCCAGCGTGGATCATGCGGTGGGACATGCCACAGAAGGGGGCGCGAGATGCAGGAAGCCGTCCCAGCGTGGATCATGCCGATTGGCAAGGCACTGGAAAGCCTGAACCCGCGTACCAATCAGTTTGACATCATTATCATTGATGAGGTCAGCCAATCGGATATCTCCTCTCTGGCCATTTTGTATATGGGTAAGAAGTTGGTCATTGTGGGTGATGATAAACAGGTCAGCCCGATGGCAGTCGGTGTTCCAGTTGAAAAAATGAATGTTTTGAAGCAAATGTACATTTCCAATAAAATTCCAAATGCCCACCTGTACGATGCCAAAACTTCCATTTATGACATTGCAGCCACCACCTTCCAGCCACTGATGCTGCATGAACACTTTCGCTGTATCCCGGAGATTATTGAGTTTTCCAACTGGCTCTCGTATGATTTCGAGATCAAGCCCCTGCGAGATTGCAGTAATAGTGTTCTTCTGCCCGCCGTTGTCAACTATCGTGTAGCAAACGGCGAGCGCATCGGCAAAACCAACCCCAATGAGGCAAAGGCCATTGTTGCTCTGCTCAAAGCGTGTATAGAGCAGCCTGAGTATGCAGGAAAATCCTTCGGCATCATTTCGCTATTGGGCGATGAGCAGGTTAAAAAACTGCAGGAAGAAATCTTCCGACATATTGATGCCAAAGAATGCAGCGAACGCAAAATTCTGTGCGGCAATGCATTGAACTTTCAGGGTGACGAGCGGGATGTCATCTTCCTAAGTGTAGTCGATTGTGCAAACGGTGAAGGACCCATCGCAAAACAAACCTTTGGCGTTGACGATGCGTATCGCAAGCGTTATAATGTCGCAGCCAGCCGCGCAAAGGATCAGCTTTGGGTCGTAGACTCACTGGATTCAGCAACCGACCTCAAGCCCGGTGATATTCGCAAAATGCTGATCGATTTTTCCATCAATCCCGAATCGGTGCATATGCTGAAAGAGAAAATCGAAGAAAAGTCGGAATCCCCATTTGAATCAGCGGTTGCGCAATATCTATCGCTCAGAGGATATCATCTGGTACAGCAATGGGAAGTCGGTGCATATCGTCTGGATATGGTTGTCGTATGCGGAACAAAGAAAATTGTGATTGAGTGTGACGGCGAACGCTATCATAGCGGGGAAAATAAAATCCGTGAAGATATGGAGCGCCAGACGATTCTGGAGCGTTTAGGCTGGCGATTTATCCGGATTCGCGGCAGCGAATATTACCGAGATCCTGAAAAGACTATGGAACGAGTTGTATCAGCGCTGAAGGATGCAGGTATCGAACCAGAAGAGGCGGAAAGCGTTCAGGAGGCAACCGGACGTGACACCGAACTTTTACAGCGCGTAAAACAGCGGGCACATGAGATTCTACACGAGAATGTTGATGACTCCGAAGCGGAAAGTACCGTCATGGCAGCTGCATTGGATCCGAAAAACGATATCATTTGTGCAACACCTGAAAATCCGGATTCTGTGAGCACATTGACGCTTCCTTCAACACCTCAGGGTGAACAAGATGTGACAGAGCAGTTATCCCTTGTGAAAGACAAACAGGAAGTGATAACAGAACAATGCGAGGATACTTCTTCTTTTCCGGCATATCAAGCAGCTGACATTGCGGCATACGCCCAAAATATTTGTCCGATGGCTTTAAGGAAATGGTAAAAGCGATCTTAGAGGTGGAAGCTCCGCTTTCTGAAGAATTTTTGTTAAGCCGTATTGTCCAGTACTTTGATCGCAAGCGAGTCACCAGTAGTGTATGGAATGACTACGAATTAAAAATGCGTGGTTGTGAACAATACGGAATTACTCGCAGAAACGGTTTTTTGTACTTGGACAGTTGCCAAAAAATTCAATTCCGAGTACCCGGAGATCTCTCTCGCTCTATGGAACAGATCTCCCCTGAGGAATTGGCTGCCGGAATGCTTGCGATTCTAAGACAAGAGGGTGTCACAGACAAAAAAGATTTATATCGCACGTTGGCATTACAATGTGGTGTGCATCGACTGGGAAAAGAAATCGGCAGAATTTTGGATAATGCTCTGTGCTTGATTGAAAATTCCGTTGTAATAAGCGGGGATCAGTTGGTACTTAAATAAGTTTAGCACGCATAAGGACAATCCTAAATTCAGGTGGGAGATAGGGAGGGTATCTAAGTTGATATCTGGGAAATCTGCTTACCAACTTACCTGCCAATTTTGTTTATGAACAACCTGACAGAAAATCCCTATTGTATTCCCAACAAATCCACCCATAAAAGTGCATAAAATCTTCTAAGTACCTTCTTATTCCTATGTTATAGCACAGAAATAAGGGGGTATTTTTTTACACACAGATCAGACAGTTCAATAAACAATATTTTAGCAAAAAAGGACTGTTTGAAATGAGTAAAATTGTGACAAGAGAAGCTCGTTTTGAGTTAGAAGCAGATGGATTTTCCATCCATACATTCGAAATATCCAGAAAACTGACAAAGAGTGAATGGAATTACTGCAAAGGAAAACTATACGATCAAAGCAAGGTTTCTTCCAAGATTTGTATTTATCAAGAGTCGAAAGGTGTACATCGAGTATCGCAGTATGAAACAAATGGTCTGCGTATCACATTGGAGCACGCACACGATCAGGAGAACAGCCGTGGCTATTATGTTCGCATGGTGGTCAATCCACGTAAGGTCATCGATCCAAATGCATCCTACATCGGTATTTTTTCACCTGAAAAGTCCAGTATCATCGAGCTGCAAGCGGCGTTTCATGCACTTCTGAAGCGATCAGTATTCAATGATCAGTTAGATGACTATTATCTGAGTTGGGTCGACTTATGCGTCAATATGCGCTGTGATCATAAGAAGATCTTCCGCGAGGTTGTCCGTGTGTTGCGAAAGTTGCCTACGCCTCCAAGGTACAAGCGCGTGTCCCGCAAAGAAGAAGGCGAACAAATACAACAAACACTACATCAAGTTTCAGTGCGGTACACATAGCCTCGTCATTTATGACAAGACCTACCAGACAACCGAACAAGGTTTGCGAGTTGATTATGAGGATTTACCCGAAGGTGTTCTGCGATTCGAAGTACAATATCAGCGTTCTGTACTGCGTGGGTTGGAAAAGAAGCTGGCTACCGATAACCCGAGTGAATTGTTATGGTATCTGATGCAGAAAAGCGAAAAACGTATCTGCAAGCACTTTGAACAGTGCTTTGCCGATGTTCAGTTCTGTCAGATCGAGGAGATCGAAAAGCGGATTACAGGCTCGAAATACGAAGATGAGATCAAACAGGCAATGTTGGAACTTACCCATAGAATGCAGCGCAAGCAGTCGGTCGATCAGGTATTGGAGGAAATGTCATCCGAAAGCTTTGCGGTAGACGATCTGCTCCGAAGGGTACATAGACTGGGTTTCAGTCCTATTCCGTTATGGAAGAACTTCTGTGCCCAGCAGATTCCCGGACCGGTATCTTTACTCCGGATGATTTCAGAAGGTGAGGTTGTGATTCCATACAAAAAAATGAAATAATCGTGCAATCGCGCTGGAATTCTGACAAAAATCGTAACAAATTATAAATTCAAATGAGTAACAGTGATATAAAGTGAATGTAAATAGCGTGTGTTGCGAACACCGCTTTGCAGGATCGCAAATCATCTTATTAGGAGGCTTTTTATGTCAGTCCCATACATTAACTACAAACAGCTGGAAGAGTTTTATACTATCAAGGGCACTTGTGCACTCTTTGAGATGAGCAAAAGCGAGCTGAAAACTGCATGCGAGACACACAATGTACAACCCCGCCGAAATGAGATTGGTGTGTACGGCTTTGTCAAGTACGACATTTGCCGTCTGCACAACTTGCTGTATTACGAAGGTCGCAATCACGACTCAGATGTCCGTGAGGAAGATCCGTGGGCATGAACCGTTTGCTGACTGTAAAAGAGATTGCCGTGCTGCTCCAGACCAGCCGGGTGCAGGTACGGCGCATGATTCAGAGCAGAGAGCTGGCTGCGCTCAAGGTCGGGCGGGAGTATCGCATCCCGCTCGCAGCACTCGAGGAATTTGTGCAGGCAGCGATCTCTGAATAATACAAAAGAGACTGGCCCGAAGGTCAGCCTCTTTTCCTGCTGTTCCAGCATCATACAAAGATACGGAATCATCACTTTTTGGAGAGATATGCGACGATTTTACAGTAAATCATCGGATATGTATCACCAACCCTGCCGTTTCGACAGGTCCAGCATACCGAAGCAGAAGGACTCCCACCATGTCAATGTGGTCTGTGATGGGTCCTTTTTATATTTGTTTGGGCTCCCACCAGACAATACCGCTGCGAAATCGAAGCGGTGCGCTCCAGCTTCCGTCGGGCTGCTGGGTAAAGTGTCGGCACAAAATAGGCTCTGCGAGTTCAGGTGCCAAATCCGGACAGCCGCAGCGTGCACATTCTCCCCGTATCAGGTCAGCCGTGTTGGGATAAGTCAAGGTTTTTTGAAACGGCAGGATTCGCACATTGGGGTCAATGCCCATCTGATAAAGCACGCCTACGAAGTAGATATAGTCTTTCCATTCCCAATGAATTTTGGCACCGGCTTGCTCCAGCTCGTGCACCCAAACCGGAGCAAGTCCGGTGTTCATTCCGGCAACACACAGCTTGCGTGCTGTGCGCTGCATACGGGAAAAACAGTCTGCCAAATCCTCCTGACGGTAAAAGCAGTTATAGCCAAATACAAGGTCATACTGCTGGTCGGGCTCGAAGGCTTCCCATTTGACAGGGTAGGTGGTCAGGTTGTGGTATCCATGGGCGGCACCGGTCTCCAAAATAAAACGCAGAACATCTTGTGAGATGTCTACACAGGCAACCTCGGTGCAGATTGCGGCGAGGTCCAAGGTGTAGTTTCCCCAGCCGGGACCGATTTCAAGCGCAGTTTCAATTTGATGCGCGGCGAACAGGGGACGCAGGAAAGCAAGCACCTGTCGGGAGGAGGCTTCTGGGGCATAGGTCTTGGTGTGGATAAACTGTTTCCAGAATTCCTGTTCGGCGGCATCTTCCTTCATACGGGAGGAAGTGCTTTGTTGGATTTGCGCAGTCCATTGCTGTGCAAAGTCTGTCATGGGAATACGTTCTTTCATCGAAGTCACCTTACTTCCAATCGGTGTATGCGCGAAGCAGCATTTGTGTATAGGGGTGAGATGGGGATTCCAGAACCTGCTCTCGACTGCCAAGCTCGACCAGACGTCCCTGCTGCATGACACCAATGGTATGACCCATATAGCGGAGCAGCTCTATATCATGGGTAATATAAAGATACGTCAGACCGAAGCTTTGCTGAAGCTCCTTGAGCAAATTTAGGATAGAGGCTTGTACGGATACATCAAGCATGGCAGTGGGTTCATCAAGCAAAAGTACCTGCGGATTGAGCAGAAGTGCACGGCAGATGGCGAGTCTTTGTGCCTCTCCGCCGCTGATTTGGTGCGGATAACGGGAGAGCAGATGGTCGGATAAGCCAACTTGTGCAAGCCTTTGTAGGATGTTCTCCATACGTTCGTCCGGTGTCTGCCCAATTCCGTGTATCTGAAGCACCTCCAGCAGACTGTCCTGAATCCGCATGGTGGGGTCAAGTGAGGACTCCGGATTCTGAAAAATCATTTGCACCTTTTGATGATAGGATTTTCCCGTCTGCCGGTCAAAAAGGGAAATATCCTGCCCTTCAAAATAGATTTTTCCGGAAGAAAGCGGTAATAGGCGGGTAATCAGACGGGAGAGGGTCGTTTTTCCGCAGCCGCTGTTGCCAACCAGACCAAAGGTTTTTCCCCGTTCGAGAGAAAAGCTGACATCTTGTACGGCTTGTACGGTGCGCCGCTGAAAAATGCCATGTGAAAAATTGCGGCAGACGCGATGAAGCGACAGCAGTTCAGGCATAGAGAAAGCACCTTACCTTTCTGTCCGACGGCAGGGAAATCTCTGCGGGCTGCTGCTGTGCGCAGCGTGCGTCTGCCTTGGAGCAACGCGGATAAAAGACACAGCCATTCTGTGTTTTTCGGGCAGGGTCGGGAGCCGGAATTGGAATCATACCGTGACGCGGCATGGCGTGCAGCAGCCCTGCTGTATAGGGGTGCAGGGGCTGCTCCATCACCAGCTTTGCCGGACCCTGTTCCACCAACTGCCCCTGATACAGCACACGGATATCATCGCAGAGATGATGGGCAAGCTCTAAGTCATGGGTAATCACAATCATGCTGCTTTCATATTGCAGGTGGATTTTTCGAAGAACCGTATATACCTGATTGCGTACAACGGCGTCCAATCCCTTGGTCGGCTCATCGGCAATGATCCAGCCCGGCTGACAGGCAAGCCCCAAGACGGATACCAAGCGCTGGTTCATGCCGCCGCTCATCTGAAACGCATACTGATTCAAAATGCTTTCCGGTGTCTGAAAGCCAAACTGCCGGAGCAAATCGGCAGCATGCTGTGCGGCTTTTTTACGGTTCCTATGCCCATGTGTTAAAACTGCTTCTATAATCTGGTCTTTTATCTTCATGACTGGGTTGAGAGATGCATTTGGGTTTTGCGGAATCAAACCAATCATGGCACCGCGAATCTGACGCAGCTGTTTGGGGGACATGCTGTACAGCTCATGCGCTCCGAACAGGCAGGAGCCGCTTACCTTGGCGGTATTGGGAAGCAGCTGCAAAATCGACATGCCCATAATACTTTTTCCGCTTCCGCTCTCTCCGATGATTCCGGAGATGCGTCCGGCATAAAAGGTGGTAGACAGGTCGTGCACCGCCCGGACAGAACCGTTCGGCGTCTCAAAACAGACCGACAGATTGCGAATTTCGATATTTGGGGTCATAGCTCTTTCACCACATCTTGTTTCACGTCAAACCAGCTGCGCAGCAAATCGCCCAGCAGATTGATGGACAATGTCAGTACGATAATACAGATGCCCGGCGCCCATAACAAATGCGGGGCAGAGCGGAAATAGCGGCGGGCAGAGCCGCTAATCATTTCTCCCCAGTCGGGGGTCGGCGGCTGAATCCCAAGCCCCAGATAGCTGAGCCCTGCAACTGACAGCACGACCCGTCCGACGCGGGTGGTAAACAGCACAATGAGATTGGTGCGGATATTGGGCAGGATATGCTTCCAGATAATGTGCCAATGACTTGCCCCAAAGCCATACATGCTCTCGATGTATGGCTCCTGCTTGACCTTGAGCACTTCTCCCCGTACCAGACGGGAAAACCCAACCCACGAGGTCAGCACCAGGGCGAATACAATGCTATAATTGTTGCTGCCTAAAATCCCGACCAGCGCAATCATTAAAATGGTGCTGGGCAGTCCCTGAAAAACATTGGAAATGCCGGTAATGATGGTGTCTGTAATGCCCTCACAATATCCGGCAGCGATGCCGATGGCAAGACCCAATCCCATGGAACAGCAGGTTGCAATCACGGCAAGCAGGAGAGAGGCGCGCCCGCCGTAAATGACACGGCTGAGCACATCGCGCCCCAGTGCATCGGTTCCGAGCGGGTGTGCCTGACAGGGAGCGAGCAAGCGGTGCTCCATATTGACGGCAGTGGGGTCATAGGGGGCAATCCATGGCGCGAAAACCGTCATCAAAAGAATGAGCAGCAAAACAGTGCTGACTGCGATGAGCTGATATATTTGCTTTTTTCGTTCGGTCATGCGGCGTCCCCCTGAATCCGAATTTTGGGATTGACTGCAAGATAGAGCAAATCAATCAACAGTGTAATCAGTACAAAAGTCGTACCGGTAATGAGCACATATCCTTGAATGACAGGATAATCACGGTTTTGAATGGCAGAAAGCACATAGCTGCCCAGACCCGGAATCGAGAAGATATTCTCGATGAGGGTACTTCCGCCCAAAATTCCACCGAAGTAGTTTCCCACCAGTGTGATGATGGGAATGAGGGAATTGCGGAATGCGTGGCGCAGCATGACCGCGTTTGGAGAAAGCCCCTTGGCGTTTGCGGTGATGATATATTGCTGCCCCAGCTCGGTGAGGATATTGGCTTGGGTCAAACGTGCCGTAGAACCGATGTTGGCAGAGGCAAGCGCAATGGTGGGCAGAATGAAGGAGGATATCCCGCGGTCCAGCCCACTTGTGGGCAAAAGATGCAGCCACTCGGCAAATATGGTAATCAGAAAGAGGGCAATCCAAAAGCTGGGGACGGATAACAGCAGGGTTGAGATGGATTTTAGCAAGGGATTCAGCCATGTACCGCGGCAGGCAGCCATGACAACACCGCCTCCAATGCCAAAGACAATCGTGGCAATGAGCGCGGAAAAGGATAATTTCAGGGTGATGGGTAAGCGGGTAAACAATTCGTGGGCAATCTCCCGATTGCCAATGTACGAGCGCCCCAAATCGCCTTGCAGCGTTTTGCCCAGCCAGTTCAGGTACTGCACAAAGATTGGCTGGTCCAAACCAAGCGCTGTGCGCATCGCTGCACGGTCGGCTGCCGTGGGAAATTCAATGCCGATGCGAAAGAGTGCATCATCTACGGGGTCGCCGGGTGCAATGCGTCCCAGCAGAAAGGCTGCCAGAGAAATTCCGAACAGCACGGGAATCAGGATAAGAAGCCTGCGGCAGATATATTTGAAAATGGTCATAGCGGTTTCGCCTTTTCGGTACTTGGATTTGATAAGAAATAAGCCTCCGCAAGCGGGAGGCTTATTGTTACTTTGTCCAGCAAACCTGTGTAAAGCCAGTCAGACCGGGTACGGTTGCTTCATATCCGGTGATGCTGCTCGAGGAGGCAACAACCTCCTGAGAATACAGAATGGGGATATTGGGAAAATCCTTTGCCGAAATTTGCTGAAGCTCGGTGTAGATTTCGCTCAAGCGTGCAGCGTCTACGCTGACAGATGCTTCTTCAATCAGTGCATCGACCTGCGCATTGTGATAGCCAAGCCCGTAATTGTGGTTGGTGCTGCCACCGCTGGACATAAAGTTTTGGAACAGGGAGAAGGGGTTGGCAGAGGGCAGACCTTGAATTTTGAGGCAGAGGTTGTAGTTTCCAGCTGCCATTTCCTCCTTGCACGGACCCCAGTCCATCAGTTGGATATTGACCTTGATTTGGGTGCCCTCGATGTTTTCCAGCACGGATTGGAGATATTCCGCAACCTCCTGATAGGGATAGCGATTGGCATCTACATTCGGAAGCAGGAAGCGCAGTTCCACCGCGCGGTCTCCGACTACCTCGCGAATCAGGGCAGCGCCCTTTTGTGCATCGTGCTGTACAGGCTGTTCCTGATAGAATGGGCTGGTATAGCTGAGAAAGCCGCCGGCAGGCAGACCGTAACCGTTGAAGAAGCTGTCGATGATGGTCTGACGGTCAAGGAGCAGCGAAAGACCCTCGCGCATACGAACATCGGAGAAGGGGAAGGCAGCGCCGTTGACATTGAGAAAATGAGTAATGCCGGAATCGCCTACGGAAACCTGATAAGCGGAATCGTCCGAAATTTCGGCAGCCTGTGCAGGGGAGATGGCGCCAAGGTCACAAAGCCCCTGCACCTCTCCGGCGCGCAGTGCGGAGTAGCGCGTTTCCGAATCGGGAATGACCTTGAACCGGAAGGTCTTGGTCAAGCCAGGTGTGCCCCAGTAGGCATCGTTCCGCTCGATGACACAATATTGTCCCAGCACGTTTTCAGAAATCGTATAGGGACCAGTGCCGATGGCAAAGCCGTTGAAGGTGCCGTCCTCTGCAAAGCACGAAGGCTCGAACATTGCAGAGCCGTAATTGACCATCGAATATGGCAGAAGCGGCTGCGGTGTGTCCAGTGTTACAACAACGGTCGCATCATCAGTCTTTTCACAGGAAACAAAGCCGGGATACAGCGTATCGAGATTCATTCCATAGAAAGACGACTCAAAGGGACCTTTTTTCATGCGCTCAAAGTTTGCGAGCACAATGTCAGCATTGAAGGGGGTACCATTGGAGAAGCTGACATTTTTCTTGAGATGGAATGTCCAAACAGTAGAATCTGCATTTGCCTCCCAGCTGTCTGCCAAAGCCGGAATGGGCTTGCCGTCTGCATCTTTGGTGATGAGCGGCTCCCAAATACCGAGAGACATAGAAGCATAGTAGGCGTCCTGCTCTCCGGGGCATTGATCCCGAGAGGCTGCAAAAACGATTTCCTGCTCTTGTGATGCCGCAGGAGTGGTCTGACTGCCGCAGCCTGTGAGGAGCAGAGCGGTTGCTGCGAGGAGGCAGAGTAAACGGGAGAGAATGGATTGTTTCATAGGATTCCCCTTTCTGAACTGCATGAAAAAGGAGGGCATAAAAAAACCTTCCCAATACGGGAAGGAGGGTATTCAGACGCCATAGCAGTCTTGTTTGTTTTTCCCCGCCGAAAAACATGCATTTCACGCGTATTGGCTGGTCTCCTGGCTCAGATTCGGCCGCGCACCCACCTTCCCGTCCGCGTGATTGGACAGTGGTATACAGGGGTGTTTGTCATCTTTACAGTAGAGAGGGCTGCTGCGGGTTTTCACCGCATTCCCATTCAAAGCAAAATCCTGCAAATAGCAGAAAGCTACCAAAACGCTTATTTTGTTGTTTGTTCAGGTTTATTATAGATATTTGAAAGCGGATTGTCAAGTATGTGTGCGGAGATTTGGCAAGACAAAAGGAGCGCCCTGCATAGAGGAGCGCCCCCAGATGAGAACAGCCGCGTTATTTTTGCGCGTCGGATTGTGTTGTTTTGCGCTCTTTCAGACCAAAGGTGCGTCTGACCTTGGGGATAAACGCAGAAGCAAATTTGCCCTTGCCGCGGCTTTTTACATAGAAAAATCCGATGATGGAAAAGCAGACTGCGCCAATAAAGTTGACAATCAAATCTTTCATAGTATCCACAAGACCGATATCAATATAGCCACCGTATTTGGCAATCCAGTCCTCTCCGTTAATGACCATGCTTTCGATGGGAACATGTCCAACAATGTTCAAGCCGTCCGGATTAAAGAGGACAGAATTGATGTTGTAAACAATCCAATCTTTCTGCATATCGGTGCCGAAATATACGTCCATGCCAAATTCGAAGAATTCCCACAGTACACCAACTGTCATGGAAAAGCAAAAGGCAACCAGTGCCAAAAAAAGCGGAGACAGCTCAAAGGAGAAGCGTTCACTGCGGTTGAAGATATCAACGAGTGCAAATCCGATGGCAGCCATTAGAAATCCGTTGAGGGTGTGCAGCATGGTGTCCCAGTAGGGAATTTTGGTATAGTAGGAATTGATTTCGCCCAAAATTTCTGCTGAGAAAATAAAGCAGTAGATGATGGTTTCCAATGCCGGCGGCAGGTCAATGCCGAGGGTGCGGTCGATGAACATGGGAACGCAGAACAGTGTAAGCGTTAGAATACATACGAACAGATGTTCATAGTTTCCACGGAAGAACGCACGGACGGCTGTGAGCAGCACCAGAATGGATAAGAGACCACGAATGGTAAGGCGTTGCCGTTTCTTTTGTGGTAGCATAGAGACTCCTTCCCAAAATAGTAAAAGGTCTCCAGCTGCATACGCCGGAGACCAGACCGGACTGCGAGATTATTCGATGCCTTCGGTTTCCCCTTCGGAGCGGGTGTTGAATGCATAATCCTCACAGTTGTTGACAGCCTCTACCTCATTTGCGTAGGGGCAGACGAATACGCGTCCTTCCGTCTCAGCTTTTGCAACACAAATCTTGGTGCCAACTGCATCACGGCGACGGAACAAACACCAGAGCTTTTTTGACATAGGTACTCATCCTTTCTCGAATCAAAAAAAATCCTTGTTAACATTTTATCATGCGTTTGTACTTTCGACAAGTCTTTTCCGGTCATTTTCCGATTTCACAAAATACGCTTGCAACAAAATAAAGGGTATGATAGCATAAAGGGGAAAACACACTGGCATGGCTGCACAGGCGGGCAGTCACAGTTTTGAAAGGGGAAGATGGATTTTGAATTACGACATCAATTATTTGCGTTTATTGGCAGAAAAATTTCCTACCATTGAGTCGGTTACCAATGAGCTTGTGAATTTACGTGCAATCATGCACCTGCCGAAGGGGACGGAATACTACTTTTCTGATTTGCATGGAGAACATGAGGCGTTCATTCATTTGCTGCGGTCAGGCTCCGGCGTGATTCGAGAAAAGGTAGATTACCTGTTCCATTCCTCTGTGATGGAAAAGGATCGTGCGGCGCTGGCAGCACTTATTTATTATCCCTCAACACAGATGGCGCGGGCGCGCAAGGTGGAGCAAAATTATGATGACTGGTGCCGAATCACCATCAATCAGCTGGTCATCGTGGCGTGTGAGGTATCTGCCAAGTATACGCGCAGCAAGGTGCGCAATACCATGGACCCGCGCTATGCCGGTATGATTGAAGAGCTGATGAACACGGACGGAACCGACATGGACAAGCGCACCTACTATTGCGAAATGATTGAATCAGTGGTGCGCGTTGGTTGTGCGAACGGACTGATTAAGGCGCTGTGTCATCTCATTCAGCAGATGACCGTCGATCAGCTTCACATCATCGGCGATATTTTCGACCGTGGTCCGCGTGCCGACCGCATCATTGAGGAGTTGATGAAGCATCATGACGTGGATATTCAGTGGGGGAATCATGATGTTTCTTGGATTGGCGCCATGTGCGGCAACCCGGTGTGCTTGATGAGCGTGCTGCGCATTGCCATCAGCTACAATGGCTTTGACTGTCTGGAGGACGGTTACGGAATCAACCTGCGTCCGCTGTCCATGTTTGCGGCAACTACTTATGCAAAAGATCCCTGCACTCATTTTATGCCGCATGTGCTCGATGAAAATGAGTTCGACCCTGTTGACCCAGCGCTGGCGGCAAAAATGCACAAGGCGGTTGCCATCATGCTCTTTAAGCTGGAGGGGCAGCTCATCAAGCGGCACCCGGAGTATGGCATGGACGGACGGCTGCTGCTGGATAAGATTGATTATGAAAAGGGAACCATTCAAATCGGCGGCAAGGAATACAAGCTCACGGACAGCAGTTTCCCAACCGTAGACCCCAAAAATCCATACGCCCTGACCGCAGCGGAGCAAAATATTCTCGACGGATTTCAGGCATCGTTTCGTCATTCGGAGCGTTTGCGCACACAAATTGATTTTATTATCAATCATGGCGCGATGTATAAGGTTGCAAATGGAAAGCTTTTGTATCATGGCTGTATTCCGGTCAATGAAGATGGCTCCTTGCAGGAGGTCGATTTGTTCGGCAAAAAGTGTAAGGGACGTGAACTGCTTGACCAGCTCGAAATGCACGTGCGCCGCGCATATCATGCAGAAAATCCGGATTCTGTGGATTTGCTGTGGTATCTTTGGTGTGGTGCGGCATCGCCGCTGTTCGGCAAAGACCGCATGACCTCCTTTGAACGCTACTTTATTCAAAACAAAGAGCTGCAAAAGGAGAATATGAATCCATATTATAAGCACTATGACGACCCGGAGTTCTGCAAGGCACTCATGGAGGAGTTTGGACTCGACCCCAAGCACAGCCATATCATCAACGGACATGTGCCGGTCAAGCATGGTGAAACACCAATCAAGGCGGGCGGACGCCTGTTTGTCATTGACGGCGGTATTTCTAAGGCATATCGCTCCAAAACGGGTATTGCAGGCTATACACTCATTTCCTCCTCGCATGAAATCCAGCTTGCAGAGCACCGCCCCTTCCACAAGGGAAATGATTTGGAAAGCCCGGAAACCTATACAACCGTTCACATTGTAGAGCATATGCCGCGGCGGCTGATGGTGGAGGATACCGATGCCGGAGAACGCTTCCGCCGCCGTATTGATGAGCTTCAGGAACTGCTTTCGCTGTATCGCTGCGGCGTATTGGGAGAGGTTTACTCAGGCGTATAAAAGATGTTTCACCCTCGTTTGCCTGCTGGCTCGTTTCATAGAAATTTTGATATGTTTTGAATATTTGCAAAAATATTGTAGCAATCTCCCTTCTTATGTGATATACTTGGTGAGAAGAATGTTAATTCAGTTGAAGATGTTGTACACTTCCGTGTACGAAAAGTTTGAGAGGAGTGAAACTGTATTATGCTATTCAAAACTTTGCAGGAATATGATAATGAGCAGATCCGAACGGAGTTGAGCGCATATTTATCAGAGCTGGGACTGTCAGAGGGCGTTTTGGAAACACAGCTTGAGGGGAAAATTACCGTTGCTGAATTGGTCAGCAAGCTGGCTGGGCGCTTGATTGAGCGGGCCGCACAGGAAGATCGCCGCCGCTTCCGTCAGAAGCAGAGTGAGGGGATTGCACGTGCGCAGCAGGCCGGTGTTGCAATTGGACGTCCAACCAGAAAACAGGACAAGCGTTTCCGCCGTGTGCGGGAAATGTATCAGGCGCAGGAGGTCACCGGTCAGGAAGCTGCACGGCTTTTGAGCGTTGCACCCAGCACATTTTACCGTTGGCTGCGTCAGGAAAATGCAGACGAAGAGAACTAATACAAGATTTTGTAAAGATGCAGGGGAAGTCCGTCGGGACAGACTCTGCATCTTTCTTTACGCAGTAAAAGACGGTGGGGAAGTGCTTGCACTGTTCAAACGCTGTTTTTTGTGATACACTGAAAACGTATCTCGTGAATTCAAAGGCTGTAAGGAGACAGGAATGAAAAGACTTTTTGCAGGGGCGCTCCTGCTTAGCTTTTTATCGGTTTTGACGGGCTGCACCCTCAAAAATGGGGTGGATTTAATGCAGCTGCCAAAGCCCAACAAAGACCGTCAGGCAATTACAGATGAGCTTGCCCGAGTCAAATCATCGGAAGCCGTGGAAGATGCGCCCTATCAGGGAGAAAACCGCAATACGGTGCAGATGGTCGACTTGGACGGCGATGGGGTTGAGGAAGTGGTTGCATTTTTTCGAACACCAGCAAATGGGAATACCTATGAAGCCGTTGTTCTCACCAAGGAATCCGATGAGCGATATCGCTATGCCGGGAGCGTTCATGGCATTGGCTCCCGTATTGACTCGGTGAGCTATCCGGTCATTACGCCGGAAGGACAGCGCGCCATTTTGCTCAGCATGGAGCAGATGAGCGAGCAGAGCAATCATCTCATTGCAGCCGATTATATGGGAGAAAGTGTTCGGGTTATGCTGGAAACCGATTATGTTGATATGATGGCAGTCGATGCAGATGGCAATGGAACCAGAGAGGTCTTTTTGATTTCCGGACAGGATACCCGTCACATTGCCTCGGTTTATGGCTATGATGTCAATAGCCGCGGGCTGAAGATGATGAGCGAAACCCCGCTGTCTGCATCGGCGAAGATTATTGAACGCATGCACAAGGGCTATCTTGCCGACCGGATTCCGGCGATTTTTGTGGAAGAAACGGTACAGGGCAGCAATGGGCAGCAAACCGATATCTTTATCTGGAGTCGGGAAAGCGGTCTGCGCAATCTGGCACGCAACACAGAGAGCGGGACGGGACGAGGCACATACCGTGTGGTTCCCGCCAATGCCTATGATATCAACGGAGATGGCTTTACAGAAATTCCGCGCGCCGTCAAAATGGTTGGCTCTGCGGGCACAGAGGGCAATGAGGTTTATATGCTCGATTGGTATGTATATGCCGAAAACAGTCCGCCGATGTATGTGCAGACCACCTATCGCAATGTCAGTCAGGAATGGGACTTTGTGATGAGCGCGGAATGGCAAAACAGAGTGCGTGCGGTCAAGGGAACCGAAGATGGAATTGACTATACAACATTTGAGGTCTATGTGCCCGATGGCAGGTCGATTCCGCTGCTGACCATCTATTATTTGCTCGGCACAGCAGACGATGTTCAGCAGCAGATGGCGGAAAAACAACTGTTTGCACTGGATACCGTTCCTTCGGGAACCTTCGCCGCAGAAATCCCGAGAGAAGCGGCAGGCAGCAGTCTGGCTTTGACACAAGTGCAGGTAAAAGAACGATTTGCACCCATCACGGTGCATTGGAACGAAATAGAGTCGTGACAGGAGGCTTTGGAAAAGATGAAGCGTAAGGTACTTGTCTTAGAAGATGAGGAGAATATTCGGAGCTTTGTAGTGCTCAATCTCAAACGGGCAGGATTTGAAGTCATTGAGGCAGATACCGGTGAGCAGGCGCTTGCGCTGTTTGCACAGAATCCCGATATTTTGGTGGCAGTCTTAGACGTTATGCTGCCGGGAATCGACGGATATGAGGTGTGCCGAAGCCTTCGTGCGCATGGCTCCCGTGCAGGCATCATTATGCTGACGGCACGCACGCAGGAAAGTGATAAGGTTACCGGACTGATGACCGGTGCAGATGACTATGTGACAAAGCCCTTTTCTGTGGTAGAGCTGGTGGCACGGGTGGAGGCACTGGTGCGCCGTGTGGCGGGCAGCGGCTTTCAGGAGGACGACAGCCTGCGTTCTGGTCCGTTCCGTCTGGATACCCGTGCGAGAGAGGTCACAAAAAATGGCATGAAAATCGAACTGACCCAAATCGAATATGGAATTCTCAAGGCTTTTATGAGCAATGTCGATCGGGCGTTGTCGAGAGATGATATCTTAGAGATGGTTTGGGGACATCATTTTGTGGGAGAACTCAAAATCGTAGATGTCAACATTCGGCGGCTTCGCATTAAAATCGAGGACAATCCGGCATCTCCCCGCTATATTGTCACCGTGCGCGGCTATGGTTATATGTGGGAAGGCAAGGTATGAAGTACCGAAAAACGCAGATGCGGCCTGCGCCAAAGCCGAAGACTGCCTCGCAGACTCGAATCCAACATTCTCCGGGCGGTTTGCGCGGACGCTGGGTAATGAACTCGCTTTCTTTTGTCGTGGTCATTCTGGCAGCCGTTGTGATTGCGGTTTCTGTTGGATTTTCCAGCTATTACTATAATAGTATCCATGATATGCTGAGCTATCGCATGAACGCCCAGACAACAAATTTTTATAATGGCGGGTGGCTCAGCAGTGCGGAGGACTATTACTATGGAATGGAAAAAACCATCGGGGATTTTGATGTCAATATGCGCGATAAAATTGAGTTCCAGTTTTTGAATGAACAGGGAACGATTGTAAAATCCTCCTCCGGACTCAATGACGGCACCCTTGCAGCAACCGGAGACGTCGAGCGTGCGCTGCGGAACCAAATGCCTGCCCCGCAAATCGAGGTGCCGCATAAGGCAATGTTACAGGCATGGACGGGCAAAGACCCGATGACAGGAGAACGGGTTCTCAGCATGACAACCCCACTCTACATTGATGACGGACACATGGTCGGCGGGATTCGTATGGTCACCTCGCTTGCCATTGCGGAAAAACAGACCATGTATTTTGTTTTGCTGGCAGTGGCTGCCAGTCTGCTGTTTTTCTCTTTGGTGGTGCTGTCAAACCGTTACTTCATTAAGTCCATTCTGGAGCCGGTGACCAAAATCAATGTCATAGCCAAGGAGATTGCTGCCGGACGCTACGGTATGCGCCTGCAAAAGGTCTATGATGACGAAATCGGAGAGCTTTGTGATACCATCAACTATATGTCGGACGAGATTTCGCGCACCGAGCGCATGAAGAATGATTTTATATCCTCGGTCTCCCATGAGCTGCGCACTCCGCTGACGGCAATTGACGGCTGGAGCGAAACCCTTTTAACCGGCGGAGGAACCAATCCCGAGGAGGTGCGGCAGGGATTGGAAATCATTCATAAGGAGAGCCGCCGGCTGACCCGTATGGTGGAGGAACTTTTGGATTTCGCGCGTATGGAGTCCGGACGCATGAAGCTGGAGGTCGAAACCTTTGATTTGGAGATGGAGCTTTATGAGGCGGTCTATATGTATGAGAATCTGCTGGCAGGAAGCGGCATGACACTTGCCTACCACACAGAGGAGACAGAACTTTACTTTATGAACGGAGACCGCCACCGAATGAAGCAGGTATTTTTGAATATTATTGACAATGCGGCAAAATATGGAAAGAGCGGCGGGCGTATCGAGATTGATTTGCGCCATGCAGATAAGGATATTGTCGTTTGTGTCAGGGACTTTGGCGCGGGGATTCCCGAAGCCGAACTGCCCTTTGTGAAGGAGCGCTTTTATAAAGGCTCCTCCAAGGAGCGCGGAAGCGGCATTGGACTGTCCATCACCGATGAGATTGTGAAGCTGCATGGCGGTAAACTGGAAATCCGCTCCAAGCAGGGAGAGGGAACGGCTGTCTATGTCTCGGTTCCCGCAATTGATGTGCATACCGCGCTCGGTGTAGAAACAAGCATTGCAGCAGAGGAGAATGTTGATGAGTCATTATGAAATGCCGCCCTGTGTGCGGAAAACTACGATTGGCGGACAGGCCATTATTGAGGGCATCAGTATGCGCGGTCCGAAAAATACCTGCGTAACCGTGCGCAAGCCAGATGGTACGCTGGAGTTTCAGGAGCGCCCGACGCCCACTCCGAAGCATTGGTTTTGGAAGCTGCCCGTTGTGCGCGGTGCCTATACGCTGCTGACAGCCATGAAAGACGGCGTGTCGGATATCAATTTTTCCGCGCAGTTTTTCGAAGATGATGACAGCATGGATACCGAACCGTCTCGCTTTGAAAAGTGGCTTGACCGGCATATTTCTTCCGACAAAATGGAAAAGGCGCTGCTCGGAGTGGCAATGGTGTTGGGAACGCTCATTCCCATCGCGCTGTTTCTGGTTGCGCCAACCTTGATTGTCAGCGTTCTGCCCAAGGATACGCCGTATTTTGTGCGCAGCTTGCTTGAAGGGATTGTCCGCATCGTTCTGTTCTTGATTTTTATGTGGTCGGTTTCCCACATGAAGGATATTGAGCGAACCTTTCGCTATCATGGGGCGGAGCATAAAACGATTTTCTGTTATGAAGCCGGATTGCCGCTGACTGTGGAAAACGTGCGCAAAATGCCGCGCTTTCACCCGCGCTGCGGTACGAGCTTTATGATTGTGATGATGATTATTCCCATTCTGATTTTTGCATTTGTGCAGATGGATAATGTATGGATTCGTATGCTGCTGCGTTTGCTGCTTTTGCCGGTGGTGGTTGGAATCGCCTACGAATGTAATCGTTGGGCGGGACGGCATGACAATTGGCTTTGCCGTGCCATTCGGTGGCCGGGACTGCAAATGCAAAAGCTCACGGTATTTGAACCCGATGACAGCATGATTGAAGTGGCAATTGCAGGCATGGAGCGGGTGATTCCGGAGGACGACAGCGATGCGTGGAAGTGATACCGTGACCATAAAGGCATGTTACCAAATGGTGTGCAGCCGTTTGTCTGTGCCCGAGATTTCCATGCCGGAACTGGAAGCACGGGAGTTGGTATCCTGTGCGCTGGACTGTGATTTGAGACGGCTGCCGCCCATGCAGACGGTTTCCTCAGAGGAGCAAGACCGGCTCAAGACGCTTGTCAAGCGCCGTCTGCAAGGGGAACCGCTTGCCTATCTGCTGGGAGAATGGGATTTTTGTGGAATCACCCTGCGGGTAACGCCGGCGGTACTCATTCCCCGAAGCGATACCGAACGCCTTTGTGAGCTGGCAATCGAGCGGGCGCGGGCGCGGCAAACGCCGCGGATTCTGGATTTGTGCAGCGGTTCGGGCTGTATTGGGCTGGCGCTTCTGCGCGAGGTTCCCAAGGCGGTCGGACTGGGCGTAGACCTATCCCCTGAAGCGGTGCAGCTGGCACAATCCAATGCCGCGCAGCTTGGGCTTGCATCGCGCTATTGCTGCATCGAAGGAAATGCGCTGACGGCGCCGCCGCAGGAATATAAAGCGGCGTTTGATGTGATGGTGTGCAATCCACCCTATATCACGGCGCAGGAAATGTGTGCACTCGATGTCAGTGTGAGCGCCTATGAACCTCATCTTGCACTCTATGGAGGACCAGATGGACTGGATTTTTACCGGTCCGTCATGCAGGGCTGGGCACAGACTGTGCGTCCGGCAGGAGATGTTTTCTTTGAGTGCGGCTGGAAGCAGGGACAGGCGGTTGCGGATATCTGCATACAGGCAGGCTGGCGGCAAACCGAAATCGAGACGGATTATGCGGGGATACCGCGTATTATCCATACAGTGCGTCCGGACTGATGCGGGGAATATGGGAGCGGCAGGGCACAAGCTGTGTCCGAATACCAGAGTCTCTCGTTCCTTGAAATGGCGGCATATATTTCAGATATTGTATTCTGATAAAATATCCAGTACAATGTACATACAGCCGTTTTCGTCCCTGTACAAAGCAGCAGTTTATGATAGCTGTTCGGAGAAACCACTCTTTGCTGTGGTATAGAGGCGGTTCGGAACGATATCGTGCGTCTGTTCGCGGCGCATCAAATAGCATAAACAATCTTTAACAAGCAATCTTTTGAATTTTTATGGAGGAATCATCGCGATGGCGTCAAATAATAAAAAGAAATTAGAGCCTGTTGCACCCGCAGCCAATAAGCAGGAGGCACTGGCAAAGGCACTGGGGCTGATTGAAAAGCAGTATGGCAAGGGTGCCGTCATGCGTCTGGGAGAAAACACTGGTATGTCGATTGACCATATTTCCACCGGTTCCATTGGTTTGGACTGTGCGCTGGGCATCGGAGGACTTCCGCGCGGCAGAATCGTGGAGATTTATGGCCCCGAGTCCTCTGGTAAAACGACTGTCGCGCTGCATGCAATCGCGCAGGCACAGAAGGCGGGCGGGGAAGCGGCGTTCATTGACGCAGAGCATGCTCTTGACCCCGTATATGCCCGCGCGCTGGGTGTCGATATTGACAGTCTGCTGGTTTCTCAGCCGGATACCGGTGAACAGGGACTGGAAATTGCAGAGGCACTGGTACGCTCCGGCGCACTGGATATTGTCGTGGTGGACTCGGTTGCGGCACTTGTTCCGCGGCAGGAAATTGAGGGCGAAATGGGAGATTCCTTTGTGGGTCTGCATGCCCGCATGATGAGTCAGGCGATGCGTAAGCTTGCAGGTTCCATTGCAAAGTCGAACTGTGTGGCAATTTTTATCAATCAGCTGCGTGAAAAGGTGGGCGTTGTATACGGCAATCCCGAGGTGACAACGGGCGGACGGGCACTCAAGTTCTATGCTTCGGTTCGCATTGATGTACGCCGCATTGAACATATTAAGAATGGCACCGAGTTGCTTGGCTCCCGCACACGCTGCAAGGTGGTCAAGAATAAAGTTGCACCGCCATTTCGGGAAGCTGAATTTGATATCATGTATGGCGAAGGCATTTCTTTCACCGGAGAGCTGGTAGACCTTGGGGTTGAGCATGGGTTTATTCAAAAGTCCGGTGCGTGGTTCTCCATGGACGACGTGCGCTTGGGACAGGGCAGAGATAATGCTAAGATATATTTTAAGGAACACCCGGAACAGGCGGAAATTCTTCATGAAAAAATCATGAACGCAATTGCAGAGGAGAACAATAAGCTGGCAGCCAAAGCCGCAAAGAAGAGCAAGGACGAGGAACTGCCAGCCGCACCGGTCAGCAAGCCGGAACCGGAAAAGAAGGCAGCAAAATCCAAGGCAGTGGCAATCGACGCAGATGACTTTGATGAAGATGACGACGGAATTGATGTATGAGGAGCTCAAGTCAAAAGCCTGACCCGCTTTCGATGACGCAAGAGGAATTAGAGGCGCTCTATCAAAGTACCTTAGACGCTGCGGCACGACAGCTGTCTTACCGCGCCCTTTCTGTCAGCGCTTTGCGCGACAAGCTGTTGTCGCGCGGCTATCTGGAAAATGCGGTCGATTATGCGTTGGAATATTTACAGGCACATGGATTTTTGAATGATGTACAATATGCAGAAAGCACGGTGCGTTCCTATCAGCGCCGCGGATATGGAACGCTTCGGATTACACAGGAGCTGCGCCGCCGCGGGGTAGATGCTGCGCAGGCAGAAGCAGCCATGGATTGCTATGAGCCAGACTGGGAGAGCATGGAAGCGCTTTTGGACAAACGCCTGCATGGAGACTTGTCCGACCGCAAGGAGGTCAATAAGGCGGTTGCAGCCTTACAGCGCCGCGGCTTTGTTTGGGAGGATATCCGAACGGCACTCAACCGGTATGGCGCTTCCTTGGAAGCAGAATGGGATTAAACGCTCCAAAAGGATACAGGAGAAGAATATGCCGCCAAAAGGGAATCGTGGATTGTGTCTGTTTGCGATGGGGCTTGCGTTTTTTTGTGTTGTGTTTGCTGATTTGTGGTATGCAGCGGTTCTCATCGCTGCATATCATGCTATCATAGAGAGGAACCGTTTCATAGGGAGGAATACGCCATGATACATAAACTGATTTGGCCAGCGGCGGTCTTGGCTGTGCTATTGCTGGCGGCTGAGATTTTGAATTTATCTGCAATGCAGCATTTTGGCGCAATCCTGTCTATTGTCGGGATCGCGTTTTGCCTTTTGGCGCACATGTCTGCCCGCAGTCGCGCGGATAAGCATGCGGCAAAGGTAGCGCTTGGAGCACTTGCTCTATATGTCGTGGTATTGTTGCGCTGGATTCTGTTGCTGGTATCCGTATAGATGATGAGAGAAAAGAGGAAGATGTTATGAAAATTGGACTGATTTCGCTGGGCTGTGCAAAGAATCTGGTCGATTCGGAGCACATGCTGGCAAGACTGCGAGAGGCTGGGCATGAAATTGTTGCAGATATGGACGATGCGGAGGTTGGCATTGTCAATACCTGTGGGTTTATTGAATCTGCAAAGACAGAGGCAATCGAAACCATTTTAGAAACGGCACAGTATAAGCAGAATGGAAAGATGCAGGGGCTGGTTGTAACCGGCTGCCTTGCACAGCGCTATCGGGAGGAGATCGAATCCGATTTGCCCGAGGTTGATGTGATTTGCGGCACCGGAAGCTATGAAAATATTGTGGACGCGGTACAAGCTGCCTATGGGCATGAGAAGCGGGCATACTTTGGTGCCATGGAGCAGGCGGACCTCAATGGGCAGCGCAGTCTTTTGACGCCGGGATACACCGCATATTTCAAGATTGCAGAGGGGTGCTCAAATACGTGCGCTTACTGTATCATTCCCAAGCTGCGCGGCAAATACCGCAGCCGTGATTTTGATACCCTCTTGCAGGAGGCACAGCTGTTATCAGATGCAGGGGTCAAGGAGCTGATTGTCATTGCACAGGATACCACGAAATATGGTGTGGACCTTTATGGAGAGCGCCGCCTGCCTGCGCTCTTACAAGAGCTGTGCAAAATGGATTTTACATGGATTCGTCTGCACTATCTCTATCCGGACCAAATTACAGATGAGCTGATAGATGTCATTGCACAACAGGAGAAAATCGTAAAATATCTGGATATTCCGCTTCAGCATGCTTCGAAACGGATTCTGCGCGCGATGCGCCGTCCGGGTGACCGGCAAAGCCTCACCGCGCTCATTCAAAAGCTGCGTGAGCACATTCCGGGTGTGGTGCTGCGTACCAGCCTGATTGTCGGTCTGCCCGGAGAAACCGAGGAGGAGTTTGCCGAACTGTGTGAATTTTTACAGGAGGTACGCATAGAGCGCGCCGGTGTGTTTGAATTTTCGCCGGAGGAAGGCACCGCAGCGGCAGAAATGCCTGACCAGATTGCAGAGGAAATCAAGGAAAGACGCCGCCTGATTGTGGAGGAGCTGCAATCCGGTGTGATGGACGAATATAATCTCTCCCGCATACATGAGGAAATGCAGGTATTGTGCGAGGGCTTTGAGGAAGATACAGGGCTGTACTATGGACGTACCTATGCAGATTCGGTTGAGGTAGACGGCAAGGTTTGGTTCGCTTCGAAGGAGCCGTGTCAGGCGGGGGACTTTGTGCAGGTGCGCATAGATGACAGCCTTGGCGCAGACCTTTCCGGTACAAGGCTTGGAGGGTGAATATGACAACAGCCAATAAAATTACACTGGCACGCATTGCGCTCATTCCGTTCTTTATCTGGTTTGCGACTCGGTGGACACCGACCGGAGATGCCATTGCACTTGTCTTGTTCTGTGTGGCATCGGCTACCGATTTTTTAGATGGCTATGTGGCGCGTAAATATAATCAGGTGACAGATTTTGGTAAGTTCGTTGACCCGCTGGCAGATAAGCTGCTCGTGACCGCCGCGCTGGTGATTTTTGTGGAGCGCGGACTGTTTGCTGGCTGGATGGTGTTCGTGATTCTGGCGCGCGAATTTATCATTACCAGCCTGCGCAATATTGCAGCGGCAAAGGGACAGGTCATGGCGGCGGCGTGGTCGGGCAAGGTTAAGACCTGTGTACAGATTGCAGTCATCATTGCCATCTTCCTGTTCAGTATCGTAACCGGTATGGGAACCCCCTTGCCGGCAGTCCTGCCGTATGCCTGTGCATGGGTTGCGACTCTTGTAACCATTTATTCCGGTTATGATTATATGCACCGGAATTGGGAGTTGGTTGCGCAAGGTGCAACCAAGCCAAAGCGATAAGGAAGATGAAAAATACTCGAGAACCCTTTTGGATTTTCGCATATTGGTGAGTTCCTTTTGATATGAACCATGCCGGCGAGGGCAAATACCTTGCCGGTATTTTTATATGAATGAGGGATAAATATGCAAACAAATGAAATCGCTGGTGTTTTTGATGAAAGCATGGTATAATAATGAAATAAGCGACAATTATACCGGTATACCGGATATTTTATGAGAATACCACCAGCGGCGCACCATGCAGCGTGCGTGACGTTTCATGCCGCTGTGGTATCCTATCATTTGACTTGTAATAATCTAATTTGGGAGGAACTATGATTACTGTATCGAATGTCAGCTTAAATTTCAGCGGGGAACCGCTGTTTAAGGACGTGAATGTAAAATTCACGGAGGGGAACTGCTATGGTGTCATCGGTGCGAATGGTGCAGGAAAATCTACATTCCTGAAAATTTTGTCTGGTGAACTGGATTCTACCACGGGCGATGTTTCGATCAAGCCAAATACACGTATGTCCGTTCTCAAGCAGGATCACTTTGCTTATGATGATTTTACCGTGCTGGATACCATCATTCAGGGAAATGCGCGCCTTTATGAAATCATGAAGGAAAAGGACGAGCTTTATACACATGACCCCTTTACAGAGGAGGACGGAAATCGGGCAGCTGATTTGGAGGCAGAGTTTGCAGAAATGGATGGCTGGAATGCAGATACAGAGGCAAGCCAGCTGCTCGAGGGTCTGGGGCTGAACTCGGCTGAGGTGCTCTATCGTCCGCTGCGTACCTTGCAGGACTCGGAAAAAGTAAAGGTATTGCTTGCGCAGGCGTTGTTTGGGCGTCCAGATATTCTGCTCTTGGACGAGCCAACAAACCATTTGGACGTAGACGCGATTCACTGGCTGGAGGATTTTTTGCTTGAGTTTGAAGGCACTGTGATTGTGGTTTCTCATGACCGTCATTTCCTCAATAATGTATGTACCCATATTGTCGATATCGACTTCGGAAAAGTACAGGTATATGTCGGAAACTATGAGTTCTGGTATGAATCTTCACAGATGGTACAGCGTATGATGCGTGACCAGAATCGCAAGAATGAGGAGAAAATCAAGGAACTGCAAAGCTTTATCCAGCGCTTTTCTGCAAATAAGTCCAAGTCACGTCAGGCAACCAGCCGAAAAAAGCTCATTGAAAAGCTGAGCGTTGAGGAGCTGCCTGCGTCTTCCCGCCGCTATCCATGGGTCGGCTTTACAATGGACCGAGAAGCCGGAAAGGATATTTTGGAGGTCAAGGGGATTTCAAAGACCGTAGATGGCTTCAAGGTGCTCAATAATGTATCATTCATTGTGCGCAAGGGTGACAAGATTGGCTTTATCTCGGAAAATGAGCTTGCCATGACAACCCTGTTCCAAATCCTGATGGGAGAAATGGAGCCGGACGAGGGCACATTTAAGTGGGGCATTTCTACATCGCAATCTTATTTTCCAAAGGATAACTCGGAATTCTTCAATGAACATACCGAGAATATGCTGGAATGGCTGGCACCCTACTCGAAGGATACGCTGGAATCTACACTGCGCGGATTTTTGGGCCGTATGCTGTTTTCAGGCAACGACGTATACAAGCCGGTCAATGTTTTGTCAGGTGGTGAAAAGGTGCGCATGATGCTGTCGCGCATGATGCTGTTTGGTTCGAATGTGCTCGTCATTGACCAGCCAACCAACCATCTGGACTTGGAATCTATCACAGCAGTCAACAATGGTGTTGCAGACTTTAAGGGCAATGTGCTCTTTGCAAGCCATGACCATGAGTTCATGAACACGATTGCAAACCGTATCATTGAGCTGCGCGAAGATGGTGTGCTCGATAAGGAATGTTCTTATGATGAATTTCTGGAATTCCGTGCACAGTATAACAAGAAGCTGTAAGCAATTCCGGTAAGGAGGAAATATGGCAAAAGCACGCATAGAATGTCCGCACTGCCAAAATGAGTGCGAGCGTGTGCCGCTGACGCGCATCAGTCCCGACCGTGACCCATCGGTTCGGGCAAAGGTACAAGACCTTTCGCTGTTTCGCTGGAAGTGCCCGAACTGTGGTACAACGATGCTGGTGGAGGACCCGTGCCTTTATCATGATATGGCAGGACAGTTTATGGTTTGGCTGGCTCCAGACGGCAAAAAACCGGAAACCGGACATTTTGACCCGCTGGCAGGCTATACGCTGCGGTATGTTGATGACCTCAATTCTTTCCGTGAGAAAATACAGATTTTGGAGCGCGGGCTAGATGACCGTGCTGTGGAAATCATGAAGCTGATTCTGTTTTTGCAGCTGGGGCATGATTTGGACGTTGTGGAGCTTGTATATCATGACCTCGATACAAGGACAGCGGATTTTCGATTTGCAGCCGTTTTATCCGACGGCGCAGAGCAGTATGTCGCCATGTCGGGCACAACCTATCAGCGTATCCTGCTGGACGTGCAGGAGCGCCTATATACACCGAGAGATTTTGTTAAAATTGATACGAATTGGGCAGCAGATGCGATGGATTTGCTGCGCAGTGAGTAAAAAGTGTGTCAGCTCTGACATACAGGCACAAGAAAAGGGACGGCGTATGCCGTCCCAAATTCCAACACAAAGGCGTGTCAATCAAATAGAAAATACGCCACAAGACCACCCACAATAGACAGAATGAGTGTGGCAGCAATCACAGGGCGGGCGCGTCTGCGTCCGTTTTCGTTGCTGAGCAGAATCATGTATCCAAAGCCTGCGCCTGTCGAAAGACCGGCAATGAGGCTGCCCATGCCAATCACACCGCTGGTATAGAGCTGGGTGAGCAGGACGGAAATCGCACAGCTTGGTATCAGCCCGATAAAGGCGCAGATGATTGGCTGCAAAATACTGTTTTTCAGCATGAGGACAGACAGATTTTCCGTCCCGATAAAATGAATGGCAAGGTCTAGAAGAAAGCCAATGCCAATCAAAAAGACAACCGTGCTGAGGGTACGCCCTAAGATGCCGCGAATGGGTCCGCTGTCACAGCCGCAGCCGCAGCCCCCATTCATATCCAACTCGATTTCATAATTTTGATTGCGTTTTTTTCCCCAGAGGAATCGCAGGGCATAGCCGCCTGCCACAGCCAGCACAAATTTTGAAAGAAATAGTGTGGCAATTGCAGAGCTGGAGACACCCTCTGAGAGCAGCACAGGAAGCGCTTCGTCGGAAGTGGCAAGAAAGACTGCAACCAGTGTTGCAGGTGCCAAATATCCATCGACAAAGAGTGCAGATGCGGCGGCAGAAAAGCCGCATTGCGGAATTAAACCGGAGAATGCACCCACAACAGGACCAAATTCTGCCGCTTTTTCAAGCAAAGCAGGGGTGGAACGCAAACGGTTTTCTACCCAGTAAAGCAGGGCGTAAACAATGAGCAGAATCGGAAGCGCTTGCAGGACATCTAACGTGGCATGTTCGAGCGCATGTACAAGTGCATGTAGCATAATTTGTTCTTTCACCTCACAATGGTTTCACAGGTAAAGTATCTGTATGGCTTTCTATTATAGCACAGACCATACAATCGTTACAAGGGAAACCCAATGGTTTCGTTAAAAGCTGTCGGCAAACCGACATTTATGATAGGAGTATCCATGAGATTTCAAGATTTACAAATAGACCCATCTATACAAAAGGCAATTCGGGAGATTGGATATGAGACCCCCACTCCCATTCAGGAAAAAGCGATTCCTGCCATTTTGGCGGGACGCGACCTTTTGGGCTGTGCACAGACAGGTACCGGAAAGACGGCCGCCTTTGCCATTCCGATGCTGCAAAGAATGGGACGTCCGGTGCAAGGAGAGGTCAGACCCATACGCGGACTGATTTTGACCCCAACGCGGGAACTGGCTTTGCAGATATACGAAAACCTGTGCCAGTATGGACGATACACCGGACGCATATCTACGGTGATTTTTGGAGGTGTGTCACAAAATCCGCAGGTAGAGGCGCTCAAAAATGGCGTGGATATTTTGGTTGCAACACCGGGACGCTTGTGGGATTTGATGGGACAGAATCTGCTGGATATCAGCGCTGTGGAGTGCTTTGTTTTGGACGAAGCCGACCAGATGCTTGATATGGGCTTCATCAACGATGTCAAGCGTATCATTGCATGCTTGCCCAAAAAGAAACAAACTCTGCTGTTTTCTGCGACGATGCCAAAGGAAATTGCAGAGCTTGCACAGACCCTGCTGTACAAGCCGGAGCGTATTTCCATTCGGCCGGCGGCAACCCCAGTCGAGTGCATTGAACAGGGCGTGTACTTTGCAGAAAAGCAGGCAAAGCGTGAACTGCTCAAGACAATCCTCAAGGAACGTCATTTGCCGCAGACCTTGGTCTTTACCAGAACAAAGCATGGTGCAGACCGTGTTGCACGTGATTTGTCGCGGGCAGGGATTCCAGCTAAGGCGATTCATGGAGATAAGTCGCAAAATGCGCGGCAGAATGCACTCAAACGCTTCAAAGAATATAAAATACCCGTATTGGTCGCAACCGATATTGCAGCACGCGGCATTGACATCAATGAGCTGCCGCTCGTCATCAATTTCGATTTGCCAAACGTACCCGAAACCTATGTACACCGCATCGGAAGAACGGGCAGAGCCGGACAGGAGGGAACGGCACTTTCTTTTTGCGACCCCTCCGAGCTGCCGTATCTCAAGGATATTGAAGCCCTGACACGGGTGAATATCCCAGCGCTGGAGCCGCCGGAAGGAATTGCTATGGCAGAAGCGCAGAGCGCAGCGCGTTATGTGAAGCATGACCCCACCCTTCCGCCTGAGCGCCCCGCAAGAAGCGAGAAAAGCCATCCGACCAGAAAGCGTCTGCATAAGACCGCGTCAGAAGCACCGAATCGCAGGAATCCGTCAGAAATACGGAGCGAGAAGACGGCAGATAAGCCGAAGCGCGGCACCGCCGCACCGGATATGCGCAAGCCCAAGAAGCAGGGTGCCCAAAAGCGCGGCACCCTGCCGAATGAGGGAGGGCGCGCAAATATGCGCACGTCCAAGCCGGAGCAGCGAAAGAGACGCTATGAGGAGCCTGAAACCCGCGTGGACGTGATGACTCCACCGACCGGCCGCCCGCTGTCACCGAGCACTGCGGCACGAATCCGTGCAAAGGTGGAGGCAAAGCTGGCAGAACGTGCGGCGGAGCAAAAGAAAAAGGCGGCGCACACGCGCGAGGCTGCCCAGAAGAAGGGGGCAATATCTGCGCAGAAGCGTCAGGCAGGACAGAAAAAGTCTGCACAGGCGCGTCAGGCAGGAATGGGTAAGGTACAGAGAAAACCGCAGACACGTTCCGGTCGTGGCCGTGCGCGTGGATAAAATTTTCCTGCCCGTTTGGTAAGAGAGAGGAGAAAAGCGCATGAGTGTGTCACGGCGAATCAAGCTGTTTTTTACGATTATTTTCCTTTTGGGACTGACGGTATTTTATCCATTTATTGTTTACAGTACCAACTCTCTTGTGACAGAACTGCGAACTCTGTGGATTTCCACGGCGATGGAAACCATGACGCATCAGTGGCTGGCAACTGCTTTTTTTCCAGAGAATATGGTGACTGAAGTCGTCGAAGCACGAAAGCAGATGTTTGAGAGTCAGAAGGATATCCAGTCCGTTTGGGTGGAGCAGGAGCAGCCGCCTGCCCCGCCAGTGGACGAAAACCTGTCAGAGGAGGACAAGTTCTATGCGCGGTTTGATGAGCTGGAGCGGGAAAGTGCGGAAACTTTCTTTGCGGAGCACCCGCGGTACATAGAAAATGGATATGAAGAAATCAATATGGACTGGTGCGAAAAGAAAGATGACACTGGAATTGTAACCAAGCAGGGCGATAAAGTCGTTGCAATCAATACCCAGAAGGATTTGATGGTCATTGAACTGAATCGGGAAGGCACGCTGGGAACCGAATATACGGGATATCTTGCCATTGTAAAAGACCCCTCCCGCGTGGAGCTGGGGCTGTGCAAGGGCATGGGAAAACGTGCCGGACAGCGTATGCCGGAGCTTGCCGAATATAATGGAGCCATTTTGGGCATCAACGCTTCGGGCTTTATTGACAACGGAGAGGCAGCAGAAGGCGGCACACCGTATGGTTATGTCAAGAAGGACGGAGAAAAGCTTCAGGGTGCTTTTGGACATGGCTATAAAATCATTGGCTTTGATGCCGAGCATCGCTTCCTGATTGGCGATACAACAACGGCAGAGCAGATGGTCGATGCCGTAGAGTTCGGCCCTGCGCTCATTGTAAATGGTCAGAAAATCGAGGAGCTTGGCTCCATCAACAGCTTGCAGCCGCGTACTGCAATTGGGCAGAAGAAGGACAAAAGTGTTCTGATGCTCGTCATCAACGGAAGAAATCAGGGCGGCTCTATGGGAAGCCGCGGCGTGGACTGCCGTGATATTCTATGGGACTATGGCGCGGTACAGGCATGTAATCTGGACGGCGGGTCTTCCTCTGTCATGTATTACCAGGGGCGCGTCATCAACTCACCGACGACCTCTACGGGCAATCGAGATGGCCGCCGCCTGCCAAATGGATTTATGGTGAAATAAACCCGTTCGCTGCTGCGGCAGATATCATTTGATGGCATGGAGATAAAAGCAAAGGTGCATACCGAAACGGTATGCACCTTTGTGTTTGACAGAAAAATGCGTGTTTTTATTTCCGTGTGGGTACGATTTCCAGCCAGTAGCCATCTGGGTCGCTGATGAAATAAATGCCCATGGACGGATTTTCGAAGCAGATACAGCCCATTTCCTTGTGCTTTGCGTAGGCTGCATCGTAATCATCAACGCGGAATGCCAGATGAAACTCATTGTCGCCAAGGTTATAATCGCGCTCCCAGTCGCGCAGCCATGTCAGCTCCAGACAGAACGGAGAAACACCGTCCCCCAGATACACGATGATGAAAGAACCGTCCTCTGCATCAATGCGGCGCTGTTCGGTCAGTCCCAGTGCTTTCTCATAGAATTTGAGGGAGCGTTCCAAATCGCGAACATTATAATTGGTATGATAGAATTGAAACTGCATAAAGAATACCTCCAATCGGGAATCAGGATATTGATACAATAACATATTCGTATGGAAAAGACAAGTTATCGTTTACAATATCCCGGCAGTTTGCTATACTATACCTGTATAATTATGTGTAAAGGGGGGATTTTGCTTTGGATAAACGACTAAAAAAACTATTAGAACCAAGTTACCAAGTCTATTTTATGGTGTTCCTGTTGTTTTCTGTGGCATGTGCCTATATTTCTGTGGCAATTGCCATCATTGGAATTGCACTCGATGGGTTTCTGTTTTTGGCATATCATTACCGTGAACGCACACGCCGCAGGGACATTATTCGATATATGCAGACCGTCACCTTGTCCGTGGGAGATGCTGCACAGGCGTCCATTACCCATTTTCCCATGCCAGCGGTGATTGTACAGGCTGCAACCGGAGAGATTATCTGGACAAATGATGCTTTTGCAGAGAGTACAGGGTGCTTTGATTCAGCGCTCAGTGAGAACCTCATGGACTTGGCACCGGATTTCGATACCCATTGGCTGGTTGAGGGAAAGGCACAGTATCCGGGAGAGGTACGCATCGGAAAAAATGTATTTTGGGCGTTTGGCAATCTGTTGTCTGCTGACAAAAACCGTCCGGAAGAAGTGCTGATGCTTATTTACTTTGTGCCCTGTACAGAGCTCATCGAAATGCGTGACGCTTACAGCCGCAGCCGTCCCGTGGTTGCAATCATTTCAATCGACAACTATGAGGAACTGATAAAAGAAGCAACGGATTTGGAAAAATCCAGCATGATGGCGGATATCAACCGTAAAATCGGCGAATGGACGCAGGATAGTCAGGCGCTCTTGCGCAAATATGACCGCGATAAATATATTTTTGTGTTGGAAGAAGCCCAGTTTGAAAAGCTGCAAGAGAAAAAGTTCAGTGTCTTGCAGGACGTGCGCAGCATTCAAAGCCGTTCGGGCATTGTCGCTACGCTGTCCATTGGCATTGGCAAGGACGGCGAAAGCTATGAGGAAAACTGGCGCAATGCAAGCGTTGCCCTTGACATGGCGCTGTCTCGCGGCGGCGACCAAGCGGTCATCAAGACACGCTACAATTTCGACTTTTTTGGTGGACTTTCCAAGGAACTGGAAAAACGCACCAAGGTCAAGTCCCGTGTGCTGGCAAATGCACTCGTACAGCTCATTCGAGACTCCTCTCAGGTTATGATTATGGGGCATAAAATGAGCGATATGGACGCCTTTGGCGCAGCAGTCGGCATGGCATGTGCGGTTCGGCATCGGGAAAAACCGGTACATATCGTCATCAATCAAGATAAGACGATGGCACAGAACCTCATTGAAAAAATCAAGGCAGTACCGGAATATGAAGATTTGCTCATGAGTCCAGATGAAGCTATGGTACAGTGTGATTTTAACACCCTGCTCATTGTGGTGGATACCAATCGTCCGGATTATGTGGAATCTCTGCCGCTTTTGGAGTCCATCAATAAGGTTGCAGTCATCGACCACCATCGCCGTGCAGCAAGCTATATCGAAAACTTTGCGCTCAATCTGCATGAGCCGTATGCCTCCTCAACCTGTGAGCTGGTGAGTGAAATGCTGCAATATATGGTTCCAACCAGCGATATCCTAAAGGCAGAGGCGGAATGTATGCTTGCCGGACTGTATCTCGATACCAAGGGATTTTCCGTCAAGACTGGTGTCAGAACCTTTGAAGCAGCGGCGTATCTCAAGCGTGCCGGTGCTGATATGGGCGAGGTCATGAAGCTGTTTCAGTCAAACTTTGATGAGTATATTGCCCAGCAGCGAATCATTGCGGGGGCAGCGGATTGCGGCGAAGGCATTGTGCTTGCTGTGACCGAGGAAGAGGTAGACCGTGTGACAGCGGCCAAGGCGGCAGACAGTCTGCTCAAAATCAACGGCGTGAATGCTTCGGTTGTCGTATTCCGTGCGGGAGACGATGTACTGGTTTCGGCGCGCTCCAACGGTACGGTCAATGTACAGCTTCTCATGGAGCAGCTGGGCGGCGGCGGCAACCATTCTTCGGCGGGCGCACAGATCATGCATGGTTCGGTGCGTGAGGTCAAGGCAGATGCGGAAAATGCGATTCGTCGTTATCAGGAAAATGAGGACGGCGACAATTAACAGTTTGGTTATACCTATTTCAGAATATAACAGAGATTTCAAGAATGATGGAGGATTTTTACAATGAAAGTTATTCTCAAGGCAGACGTGAAGGGTCAGGGCAAAAAGGGAGAAATGATTGATGTCAGCGAAGGCTACGGCAGAAATTTCCTGCTGCCGCGCGGGCTGGCTGTGATTGCAAATGCAGATAATATGAATCTCAAGCGTCAGGCTGATGAAGCAGCCGCACATCGGGCGGCGGTAGAAAAGGCAGCAGCGGAGGAATACGCTGCAAAGCTCAAGACGGTGCGCGTAAAGATTCCCGCAAAGGGCGGCTCCGGCGGCAGACTGTTTGGTGCAGTGACGGCAAAGGAGGTATCCGAGTGCCTCAAGAAGCAGCATGACATAGACGTTCCGAAGAATAAAATCGTCATGGAACAAATCAAGACATTTGGAACAACCATTGTAAAGGCAAAGCTCTATCCTGAGATTGTTGCAGAAATTACAGTGGACGTGGTAGAAGCATAATCCGGAAAGGAAGGAACAAGCTGTGGCAGATGAACTGCTGTCAAGGCAATTGCCGCAGAGTCTGGAGGCGGAGCAGGCGGTAATTGGCTCGATGTTGATTGACCCTGCCTGTGTCACGGAGGTCATTGAACTGCTTCGTCCGGAGGATTTTTATGCGGAGGAGCATCAGCACATTTTTGAAACCATTTATTTGATGTTCAATAATGGGCTGAAAATTGACCCCGTTACCGTTCTCGACCGGCTCAAGGCACAGGGGTATTATGATGAAGCCGGTGGGCGTGCCTATTTGATGCAGCTGATGGAGGTCACTCCGACCTCTGCCAATGTGAAGGAATATGCGTCAATCGTGCGCGACAAGAGTATGCTCCGTGCCATTGCAGAGGTATCGGGAGAAATCCAGACACTCGCTTTGACCGGAGCGGGTGCGGCTTCTGAAATTGCGGAGCTGGCAGAACAAAAAATCTATCAGGTGCGGCAAGGCAGAGAAATCAAGGGTCTGTCGCATATCAAGTCGGTCATTATGGACCTTTATGCACAGCTGGACGAGCGCAGCCGTTCGAACAGCGATATTCCGGGGCTTACAACCGGTTTTCGTGAGCTGGATCAGGCGCTGACCGGTTTGAACAAGTCAGACCTGATTTTGGTGGCAGCCCGTCCAGGTATGGGTAAGACCGCGTTTGCACTCAATATTGCCTTGGGTGCTGCCAAGGCGTCCGAAAAAGATGTTGTGGTCTTCCAGCTGGAAATGAGCAAGGACCAGCTCGCTTCCCGCTTTCTCGCCAGTGAAGCGCTGTTGGATTCCCATAAGCTCAAAACAGGCAATCTGGGGCAGGAGGACTGGGTGAAAATTGCGCGGGCAACCAGTGTGCTCGCAAAGACCCACATCTATGTAGATGATAACCCTTCCATTACAGTGGCAGAAATCAAGGCGAAATGCCGCCGTTTGGGAGAAAATCTGGGGCTTATCGTCATCGACTATATTCAGCTCATGCAGTCGGGCGGAAAACGCAGCGAAAACCGTGTGCAGGAGGTTGCAGAGATTTCTCGAAGCCTGAAAATTATGGCAAAAGAGCTGAATGTTCCGGTTGTGTGTTTGTCGCAGCTGTCGCGTGCCGCGGAACAGCGTGCCGATAAGCGCCCCATGCTTTCGGATTTGCGTGAATCCGGTGCCATTGAGCAGGACGCAGATATTGTCATGTTCATTTACCGCGATGACTATTATGATGCCGAAAGCGAATCGAAAAATGTGGCGGAAATTATCATTGCAAAAAATCGCCATGGAGCAACTGCAACCGTGGAGCTGCAATGGATTGGTCAATATACGACGTTTTCGTCTCGCGACCGGATTCACACATGAGTCTGACCGAACAAACAGCGCAAACAATTGCGCAGTATCAAATGCTGAAGCCGGAGCAAAAGGTTTTGGTGGCGCTGTCCGGCGGCGCCGACTCGGTGGCTCTGCTGCTTGTCCTGCGGGAGCTGGGCTACCCGGTATATGCGTATCATTTGAATCATTGTCTGCGCGGTGCAGAATCGGAGCATGATGCAGAATTTGTACACAGCCTGTGCAGGAAGCTGCAGATTGCGTGTACGATAGAACGGGAAGCAGTACAAAGTTATGCGCAGCAGGTGGGAGAAAGCATTGAGACCGCCGCAAGAAGGCTGCGCTATGAACGCCTGAGACAATGTGCACAAAAGCAGGGCATCGAGCGCATTGCAACGGCTCATACCGCAGATGATAATTTGGAAACCATGCTGTTTCATTTGGCACGCGGAACGGGAGCGAAGGGCATGGCTGGAATCCCACCGGTGCGCGGCAATGTGATTCGTCCGATTTTTCGTGCGGTGCGCACGGAAATCGAGTCCTATCTGCAAGCCGCAGGACAGAGCTTTGTAACAGACAGTTCGAATTTGACGTTGGACTACACACGCAATCGAATCCGTCATGCAGTGGTTCCGGTTTTGCGGCAAATCAATCCCCAGTGTGCAGGCGCGGCTGCGCGGCTTGCACAGCAGCTGCGGGAAGATGATGGGGCACTGCGTATGTTCGCACAGCAGGCGCTTGTCAACGGCAAAACCCCGCAGGGGATTGCGATGGATGCGTTTGATACCGTTCCGGCGGTACAAAGCCGAATGCTCATGCAGCTTTTGACTGATGCGGGGGTGCCGATGCAGCAGATATCTGCGCGGCATATCCGTCTGCTCACTGCCTTGCTGACAGCAGGCGATTTTCGCAGCTGCTCTCTCCCTGCGGGCTTCCGCGCTTATCGGGAGCAGAATTGTCTGCGCATAATCCATGAACCGGAGCGGCCGCCAATCCCACTATTTGATGGGTTTTCGGCACGGCTCTGGGATACTGCAACCAAACTCACAATCACCAGAAAAAAACCAGATGAAGTTTTTCCAAAAACATGCGATACTTTTCAGGTAGATTGTGGTACAATAAAATTCGGTACGTTGACAGCGCGTGTGATGCGTTCGGGAGATTGGCTCAGGCTTTCCGAGGCGCGTGGCGCTCGGCAGCTCAAGCGTATCTTTGCTGACCGGCACATACCGCCATCTGTACAGGCACGCCTTGCGGTTTTGGAGGACTGTCAGGGAATCATTGCTGTGCAGTCGGTTGGTGCTGCGTATGACCGTATTCCGTGTGGGAATGACATATTAGAAATCCGTTTTGAGGGGTTGTAAAGATGATGAAAGACGATATTCAACAAGTACTGTATTCAGAGGAGCAGCTGGCAGAAAAGGTTGCCGAGCTGGGTGCCCGCATCAGCGAGGACTATGCAGACAAGAATCCGCTGATTGTCAGCGTGCTCAAGGGCTCTTATGTTTTCATGGCGGATTTGACCCGTAAAATCACCATTCCGTGCAATATCGACTTTATGGCGGTATCCAGCTATGGTGCGGGGACCAAAACGACTGGAGAGGTACAAATCATTAAGGATATTGGAAGCAAAATTGACGGACGCCATTTGGTGATCGTGGAGGATATTCTCGATTCCGGCGTGACACTCAATTTCTTAATCAAAATCCTAAAGGCACGCGGGGCAGCGTCCATTCGCTTGTGTACGCTGCTGTCCAAGCCGGAGCGCCGCAAGGTCGAGGTTCCAGTCGATTATCTGGGCTTTGAGATTCCAGATGCGTTTGTAGTAGGTTATGGACTGGATTATGCAGAAAAATATCGCAATCTGCCGTATATCGGTATTTTGAAGCCCGCTGTTTATGGCGGAGAATAAGGTGGTATCCGAACGGATACAGCGACGAAAGGAGAGTTGGAAACCAATTTGAAAGGGAAAATGAAGGGCTTTGGCCTGTATTTGATTATTACCCTTCTGCTGCTCAGTGCGGTAACCTACATGCTGAGTACAGGAAACAAAAGCCAAGAGGTACAGTATTCTGAGGTCGTTTCCATGTTTGAACGAGAACGGGTGCAGGCGTTCGAATATAACGATGGGACGCTGCATCTTGTCCTCAGTGATGGAAAAAAGCTGACAGCAAAGGTACCTTATCTGGATTTGTTCTATGCCGATTTGGGAAAGCTCATTGATGAACAGCGAGCAGCCGGAATCCTAAAGGAATATACCTATAAAACGGTAGAAATGCCTTGGTGGGCAAGCTTTGTGCCGTATCTTATCGTGCTGGTGCTCTTTGGACTGCTGTGGTATTTCATGATGAACAAACAGGGGGGCGGCGGCGGCAGCCCCATGCAGTTCGGCAGAGCACGTGTCAAAATGGCAAGCGATGACAAGAAAAAGGTCACATTTGATGATGTGGCAGGTGCAGACGAAGAAAAGGCTGAGCTGCAGGAGATTGTGGAGTTTCTCAAGAATCCACGCAAATTTATTGACATTGGTGCACGTATTCCCAAGGGCGTTTTGCTCGTTGGCCCTCCGGGTACGGGTAAAACCCTGATTGCAAAGGCGGTTGCTGGAGAAGCAGGCGTTCCGTTCCTGTCGATTTCCGGTTCGGACTTTGTAGAGCTGTATGTCGGCGTCGGTGCTTCGCGCGTGCGTGACCTTTTTGAGCAGGCAAAGAAGAGTGCACCTGCAATCGTATTCATTGACGAAATTGATGCCGTTGGCAGACAGCGCGGTGCTGGTCTTGGCGGCGGCCATGACGAGCGGGAGCAGACGCTGAACCAGCTGCTTGTTGAAATGGACGGTTTTGGCGTCAATGAGGGTGTTATCGTCATTGCGGCAACCAACCGTAAGGATATTTTGGACAATGCGCTGCTGCGTCCCGGACGTTTTGACCGGCAGGTTTATGTCGGTGCGCCCGATGTCGTCGGCCGTGAGGCAATTCTCAAGGTGCATGCACGGGGCAAGCAGTTTGACCCTGATGTAGATTTTAAGTCGATTGCCAAGACAACGACCGGATTTACAGGTGCGGATTTGGAAAACCTGCTCAATGAAGCAGCACTTTTGGCGGCACGCCGCAATAAAAAGTTTATCACCACCGAAGAAATTGAGCAGTCCTTGCTCAAGGTTGTCATGGGCGTGGAAAAGAGGACACGTATTGTCAATGAGGAGGACCAAAAGCTGACTGCCTACCATGAGGCAGGTCATGCAATTGCCTTCCATGTGCTGCCCACACAGGACCCAGTACACCATGTAACCATTATCCCGCGCTCCAATGGCGCTGGCGGCTTTACCATGCCGCTGCCAAAGGAGGACAACGCATATCGTACCCGCCGCTATATGGAGGAGCATTTGATTGTTTCTCTTGCAGGACGTGTGGCTGAGGAAATCTTTATGGACGATATCAGCACCGGTGCGTATGGGGATATCAAGCAGGCAACGGCAATGGCACGTGCAATGGTCATCAACTATGGCTTCAGCGACAAGATTGGACCCATTGACTATGATGCACAGGGCGGAGAGATTTTCTTGGGTCGTGATTTCGCGGCCGGACAGGGCTACTCCGACGCCAAGGCGGCTGAAATTGATGAAGAGATTCACCGCCTGATTCAAGAGGCAAATACACGCTGTCATAAGCTTTTGGAGGAGAACCGCGAACAGCTGATACGGGTCGCAGAATATCTGCGCCGCAATGAAACCATTGACGGAGAGACCTTCTGTAAGCTGTATGAGGGAGAGAACGTTCCTGACCGAACGACACCCTCGGAACGTGAACTCAAGGGTGTGAATGTAGACATCACACTGGAAGCAGATGCACAAGAAGTACTTGCTGCGCAGAAACAGGCTGATGCTGCTCCGGAATCGGAAAACGAAAGTACAGAACCCGATAAAAAGCCGGATACCACGTTCCCTGAGGACACACAAAACTAAAGAGTGAAAAGACTGCATACTGTGTTTGACAGAATTTGACCGGTATGCGGTCTTTTTTTCGTCTGCCGCTCACCATGGGACGAGCTGCACGGCATAAGAGACTGCTCTGGAAAAAACGCAATCTCCCCTATATATGCACAAAAAAAGACATTGGGGACAGGCGAAAATATGACAATATGCCGTTTGAAATCTGTCGGTTTCTATGATATGATTAGGGGGTGCAAAAAAGACAGATGTACTTGTGGGGTGGACAGAATGGAAAATGAACCCAAATATTATTTGGTTGAGCGGGTGCTTCTGCCGGAAGTCTTTCAAAAGGTCGTTCGGGCAAATGCCGCACTCAAGGCGGGTCACGTTCGCACGGCGAGCGAGGCGGCGCAGAGTGTGGGATTATCCCGCTCGGCATATTATAAATATAAAGACGGAATCCGTCCGTTTTATGAGGCGGCACATGACCGCATTATTACATTTCATTTGATGCTCTCTGACAGACCTGGCGTGCTGTCCAGTATTTTGGGGTTGTTTGCCCGTGTTGGCGCCAATCTTTTAACCATCAATCAGAGTATTCCCATGAGCGGACAAGCGGCGGTCACAATCGCTGCCCGCACAGAGGAGATGAAATGTACCGTTGATGTATTGATGCAGCGCGCGGAAGCGTTGGACGGCGTCCTGCATATTGAAGTGGTGGCAAGCGAATAATGAGGAGGAAATGTTATGTTAAAGGTTGCGGTAATGGGACATGGTACCGTCGGTTCGGGCGTGTATGATGTATTTGAAAAGAATGCGGAGCAGATTGCACACGCGGTCGGACAAGCCGTTGAGGTGAAATATGTGCTGGATTTGCGGGACTTTTCCGACCTGCATTATGCAGATAAATTTGTGAAGGATTTTTCTGTCATTGAAAATGACCCGGAAATTTTGGCGGTTGCCGAAGTCATGGGCGGTGTCGGTGCGGCGTATGAGTTCAGCAAGCGCTGCCTGAAAGCAGGAAAAAGTGTTTGCACCTCGAACAAGGAACTGGTTGCGACGCATGGAGAGGAGCTTTTGCAAATTGCAAAGGAAAACAATGTCAACTATCTGTTTGAAGCATCGGTTGGCGGCGGAATTCCGCTGATTCGCCCCATGATGCAGTGTCTGGCGGCAAACCGAATCGAGGAAATCTGCGGTATCCTCAATGGCACGACAAACTATATCCTGACACAGATGATTCGAAATGGGGTATCCTTTTCTCATGCACTCGAGGAAGCACAGCGCCATGGCTACGCGGAAAAGGACCCGACTGCGGACATCGAAGGAGATGATGCCTGCCGCAAAATCTGCATTTTGGCAGACCTCGCCTTTGGGGATAAAATCAATCCCGATGCCGTATCCTGTGAGGGCATTACCAATATCACGCTGGAAGATGTGGCGGCAGCGGACCGTATGGGTTATGCCATCAAGCTGTTAGGACGCGCAAAGCGTACCGAGAACGGCAAGGTATATGCGTTTGTTGCCCCGCATCTGCTTGCAAAGACAATGCCGCTCGCAAGTGTAGAGGGCGTATTTAATGGCATTTCTGTCACCGGAAACATGGTGGGAGAGGTCATGTTCTATGGACGCGGCGCAGGCAAGCATGCAACCGCATCTGCTGTGGCTGCCGATATGATGGACGCACTGGTGCATCGGGAAAAGCGCCGTCCGGTCGAGTGGGGGGACGGCTCCAAGCAGCTGCTGCTGCCGCTCGATGATTTGGAGAGTGCATGGTATGTGCGTGGTACCGTACCGGCAGAGCTGTGCACACAAACCACAGAGGGAGCTGCCATCACGGTTCCAATGACCGCGGCAGAACGCAGACAAAAGCTGCCGGACGCACAGGGCGTTATGCGCGTTCTGTAAAAAAAGGGGGAGCAGATACAATGGGTGTTTCAGTAAAGGTACCGGCAACCAGTGCCAATATGGGTTCGGGCTACGACAGCATCGGCATTGCGTTAGACCTCTATAATGTCATTACGATGGAGGAAAGCGACCATATTGATATTACCGATGTCAATGGACAAAAAATTCCAACAGATGACACAAATCTTATTTACCAATGTGCAAAAAAGGTGTATGATATTTGTGGAAAACCACTCTCGGGTTTGAAAATTACAGAGGACTGTGCGATTCCGCAGACGCGGGGGCTGGGCTCTTCCTCTGCCTGCACGGTTGCTGGGATTCTGGGAGCCAATGCGCTTTTGGGTGAGCCGCTCAGTCAGGAAAATGTGATTGATTTGGCAGCGTCCATTGAAGGACACCCGGATAACTCAACACCAGCCATTCTGGGCGGATTTTGTGTGGCGCTCTTGGAATACGGAAAGGTGTGGAGTGTGCGCGTTCCGATGAACGGTACGGTTGATTTTATTACGTTCATTCCGGATTTTGAGCTTTCGACCGAAAAAGCACGTGCGGCTTTGCCCAAACAGGTGGCGCACCATGATGCTGTGTTCAACTTAGCGCGCGCGGCGCTGCTTGCCGGCTCCTTGGTCACGGGAAAGCTGGAAAATGTCGGCGTTGCAGTGGGAGACTGCCTGCATCAGCCCTATCGCTTTGGGCTGATTCCTGACGGGACGGAAATCGTTCATGCAGCAAAATGTATGGGTGCGCTGGGCGCGTTTATTTCCGGTGCCGGACCTTCCATCATTGCAATCGTAGATTCCGCAGATAAAACATACTTATCCCGCGCACAAATGTATTGTGGGCAGCATTTCCCGCACTGGAAGCCAATACGTCTGACCTGTGATGAGGTCGGTGCAACAGTGACACGGTTTTAATTCAGTATCGTAAGGACTGACGAACGTGTCAGCCCCGAAGGAGGATATAAAGAAAATGAGCTTAATTGTACAGAAGTTCGGCGGCACTTCAGTGGCAAATACAGAGCGGCTGCAAAATGTCGCAGATATCGTCACTTCTACCTATAAAGCAGGAAATCAGGTCGTGGTTGTGGTCTCTGCGCAGGGAGATACAACCGATGATTTTATTGAAAAGGCGGCGCAGCTGAACGAACGCCCGTCCAAGCGCGAAATGGACGTTCTGCTGTCTGCGGGCGAACAGATTTCCATGGCGCTGCTGGCAATGGCAATTCAAAAATTGGGGTATCCGGTCATTTCTTTAACCGGCTGGCAGGCCGGAATTGAAACCGATATCAATTACTCGGAAGCAAGGATTCGCAATGTGACAGGAGAGCGTATCCGTTCGGAGCTCGACCGCAACCGCATTGTGATTGTTGCAGGCTTTCAGGGCATCAACAAGCAGGACGATATTACCACTCTAGGACGCGGAGGCTCGGATACAACTGCGGTTGCCATTGCAGCCGCACTCGGGGCAGACCTGTGCCAAATCTATACCGATGTAGATGGCGTATATACGGCTGACCCGCGCGTGGTTCAGGACGCACGCAAGCTGGAAGCCATCACCTATGATGAAATGCTCGAGCTTGCAACATTGGGGGCGCAGGTGCTGCACAACCGTTCGGTAGAGATGGCAAAGAAATATAATGTCGATTTGGAAGTTGTATCCAGCTTTACCCGAAATCCGGGTACGAAGGTCAAGGAGGGTTCTGATATGGAGAAAATGAATGTAAGCGGCGTAGCCCGTGACAATAACTGTGCGCGTGTCGCGCTCATCAACCTGCCAGATGAACCGGGCGTTGCGTTTAAGGTGTTCTCACTGCTGGCAAAGCACAAAATCAATATTGATATCATTTTGCAGTCGGTCGGTCTCAAGGGACGCAAGTCCATCTCCTTTACCATTCCGGAGGATAAGGCAGAGGAGGTTGGACATATTCTGAGCCAGAACAAGGACGGGCTGGACTTTGAAGATGTTTCCATCAATACAGGGGTTGCCAAGGTCTCCATTGTCGGTGCGGGCATGGCATCGAATCCGGGGGTTGCTGCTATGATGTTTGAGGCGCTCGCAAGTGCAGGCATCAATATTCGCATGATTTCAACCTCCGAAATTAAAATCTCTGTACTCATCAATGAGGAGGACAGCGAAAAGGCAATCAAGGCGATTCATCAGAAATTTTTCAACGTATAAACACGTGCGCTATCATCTATGCGGCTCCTGCATCTGGGAGCCGCATTTTGCACGGTGTAGAGGAAATTTGTGGAAAATGTTCAGAAAATTCGGTAACAATTCGGTGAATTCAGCGAATGAACATTGAATCGGACGAATCTGGTATGTTATAATAAAGCTTGGAAATTTATATCGTTGAGAAAGACGGGAGCTTGCGATGCACAATCCAAAACAGAGGAAATCGCGTCCGATACAGGACGAAAAGGAAGAGAATAATCTGCTTGAGGGCCGCAATGCGGTCATTGAGTTTTTGCGCTCCGGACAAGACTGCGACAAGGTCTTTGCAGCACAGGGCGCGCGAGTCGGAGACATCATTGCGCTCGCAAAGGAGCGTGGTGTGCCAGTTGTGACATGTGACCGCCGAAAGCTGGACGGTATGAGTACGACCGGCAATCATCAGGGAGTCATGGCGCAGGTGGCAGCCCATGCGTATGCCAGTCTGGACGAGCTGTTCGAACACGCACAGGCAAAGGGGGAAGCCCCTTTGTTTGTATTATGTGACGGCATTGCAGACCCGCACAATCTGGGGGCAATCATTCGTTCAGCAGAAACCGCAGGCGCACATGGCGTTATCATTCCAAAACGCCGCGCAGTGGGACTGACTGCGGTGACGGCACGGGCATCAGCCGGAGCACTTGCTTATATGCCGGTACACAAGGCGGTCAATCTGCCGGCTGTGCTCGATGTGCTGAAGCAGAGAGGCGTATGGATTTTCGGAGCAGAGGCAGATGGAACGGTTGGACTCTATGATGCGGATTTTGCAGGACCGACAGCCATTGTCATTGGCTCTGAGGGCGAGGGTATCAGCCGTTTGGTACGCGAAAAATGTGATTTTATTGTGAGTATTCCCATGCGTGGGCAGGTAAATTCATTGAACGCATCGAATGCGGCAGCCGTACTGCTCTTTGAAGCAGTGCGCCGCCGGACATGTGCAAGGTGAGGTGTATAATGGGCAATAAATTTGATACCGCTGAGCTCAATGATATTCGGCGGCTGCTGGGTGAGGAAATCCCAAAAGAACCGGAAAAAATTGCGAAGCCTGCCCCACAGACTGAGAACAGCAGTTCCGGCGGACGCAGTTTTAATCTGGACGATATTTTGGCAGAGGTCAGCGGCGTAGTAGACGAAGCACATGCGGAATATGAGGCGAAGCGTCCGGAAAATCAGACAACGGCAAGAAAGCCGCAGACTTCAGCGCGTGCGGCTGCACAGGCACAGCCTTCCGCGCAGACGCCGCCGGCATCGGAGTCGTTCGAGATGCCGGCGGCTGCGTCGGACAAACAGGGTGCGCAGGGGCTGAAACAGCAGGAAATCCGATTGCCGCGGCGGGAAACAAAGCAGGAGCGTCCTGCAATGCCTGTCTATGCAGACGATGAGGAGGACGATGACGACGATGATGAGATCATTGCAATCCAAGACCCTAAGAAAGCCATGCATGAAGCAAACAGACGGGCTAAGAATTTGGGCAGACGCGCCATTCCGGTGCTGATTCTGGGACTGGCTGCGCTCTATCTGACAATGGCAGAGGGTCTCGGTCTGCCCATGCCGGAAATCATATCTTATGCCAAAAATCCGCGTATGTTCGTGCTGACACAGATTGGCTTGCAGGTGCTGTCCATGCTGATTGCCATTGATATCATTGGTGCCGGATTTTATGCGCTCATTACCTTGAAAGCAGACAGGGCTTCTCTGGTTGCCATCGCCAATATGGCAGCGGTTCTGCACTGTATGTGCTTTATTATTGCAGGCTGGGGCGGTGTGCTGCCCTATTCCTCGATCTGTATCCTGCTGCTCTATGCGGCAATGCGTGAGGACAAAAATCGCAGCGCAGGCAGAGCACGTGCCTATAAGACGGCAACATTGCATGAAACGCCGATGGGGGTCTATTATCATCATGATGGAATCGACCACGCACGCCGCACCGTGAAAAGCCGTATGCACGGAGTCCGTGAGTTTTTGCAGGAACTGGAACGTCCGGATTCTATGGAACGCTTTGCACGAATTTATGCTCCCATTATGCTGGTGGCTTCTATTGTGCTGGCGGTTGTGGCTGCTGTTGCACAGAAGAATATCCAGAGTTTTTTCTGGGCATTGTCTGCGATGCTGACCATTGCCTGCCCGCTTCCTATCCTGTGTGCATTCGGCAGAGCGTATTATAATGTCTCACGCCGTTTGATTTCTGAGGGAGCTGCCATTGCAAGCGGTCAGGCAGCCTTCCGGGTGCGCAAGTCGTGCCGTGCAGTCATTCAGGACAGTGATTTGTTCCCGAGCGGTACGGTGTCCATCACCGAGGTGCGTGCGCACAATGGTTATACACCGGAAAAACTGCTCTCTTATGCGGTGGCGATGACCGATGGCTATGACATGGAAATCGGTAAGCTGCTCGCAGAAGCCTTGCGCGAACAGTATGGACGCCCTGCACGTGCAAGCGATATCAAGGTTTATGACGTGGGTGGATTGTCCGGTAAAATTGGAGGAGACCTCGTAGAAATCGGAAATGCTGCCTATATGGCACGTCTGGGCAGACCAATCCAAGCCCCAAAGCAGGGACATGAGGTCAATACGGGAATCTATGTGAGCATCAACAGCCAGCCTGCGGGTGTCATTGAGCTGACTTATCATTCCAATCCGCAGACCTTCAATGCGTTGCAGGCATTGCTGCGCCTCAAGGTGGCTCCAGAGCTGGCGACGAGAGACTTTAACATTTCGCCGGAAATGGTGCAGAAGATGTTTGAAACCCGCCGTGGGAAAATCGGAGAGGTTGCAGCCGACCGCATTGCGTCCGTGACCTCCTCTGCCTATATTATGGGGGACCGCGTTTGTGCGATTTTGTCACGTGATGGTGCAGTGCCTTTTGCACAGGTGCATCAGTCTGCGGACAAGTTGTCCGGCGCGATGCGTTCCAATTTGATTTTGGGCGCTGTGGGTGGTGTGTGCGGACTGCTCCTGATGTTCTATCTTGCGTTTGTGGGACACCCAGAGGCAGTCACCCCGAAAAATGTGCTGCTGTATTTGATATTTTGGTATATCCCGTCGTTTTTCGTGACTTTCAACACGAGAAAGGGACTTTGACAACAAAAAATTGTGCAAAAAAACACTGCCTTTTGAGGCAGTGTTTTTTATATCTGAATAGAAAATGTGCATACTGCATAAAAAAGTGATTGCAATTTACATGGTTATGGTTTATAATTACGAACAAGGAGTAATCGACTCCAATGTGCGCAAACTGAATGAACAAAATGGCAGGAGTGTGTAATTATGGCAACATTTCCAGTAAACAAAATCCGCAATGTATGTATTATGGGACATGGAAGCGATGGCAAGACTTCTTTGGTGGAAAGCCTGCTGTTCACTGCCGGTGTGACCGACCGCGTCGGTAAGGTGCCAGAGGGCAATACGGTATGTGACTTTGACCCAGAAGAGGTAAAGCGTCAGTTTTCTATTTCTACTGCGGTTGCACCCGTTGTCTGGAATCATGAGTGTAAAATCAACCTGCTAGATACACCGGGCTTCTTTGACTTTGAAAATGAGGTCAATCAGGCTTTGCGCGTTGCAGAATCTGCATTGATTGTGGCAACCGGAAAAGCAGGTCCCGGCGTAGGAACTGAAAAAGCGTGGAAGCGTGTGCAGGAACGCAACATGCCGCGTATGTTCTATATTTCTAAAATTGATGAGGAAAATTCCGATTATTATACCGCATTACATAAATTACAAAAGCAATTCGGTGTTTCGGTTTGTCCAATCGTCGTACCGATTTTTGAGGGCAATCGCGATACCGTGGGTGTCGTAGACTGTGTATTCCGCAAGGCATACAAGATGGAGGGCAATGAACGTGTAGAGATTCCGATTCCGGATAATATGGTAGAGCGTATTGACCAGCACCGCGCTGCTCTGTGCGAAAATGTAGCTGAATTGTCTGAGGACTTGATGGAACGCTATTTCGCGGGTGAGGAGTTCTCCAATGAAGAGCTGATTGCAGGAATTCGTCAGGGGGTACGTGATTTGGTCATTGCACCCGTATTTTGCGGCACGGCTGCAACTGGCATCGGCTCCTATGCGCTGCTTCAGGGAATCGAAGACTATATGCCATCGCCCGATGAAGCACCGGCAGAGGTCTGTGAAGATGAAAAGGGTGACCTCATTGAAATCAACTGTGCGCCAAATGGCTCTACCGTTGCAATGGTCTTTAAGACCGTGGCAGACCAGTATGGCAGATTCTCTTACTTTAAGGTGTTCTCCGGCACAGTCAAGCAGGATATGACCTTGGTAAATCGCCGCGCAGATGCCAATGAAAAGCTGGCACATATCTACACCGTTTGCGGCAAAAAGACAACTGAGGTCACGGAAGTCGGCTGTGGTGATATCGGTGCAGTGGCAAAGCTGGTTACAACCAAGACGGGAGATACGCTATCCATGTCGGTACGTAAGGTCAGCTTGGATACTGTGCCGATGGCAAAGCCATGCTATTCGCAGGGAATTGCGCCAAAGAGCAAGGGCAATGAAGAAAAGCTTGCAACGGGTCTGGCACGTTTGAGAGATGAAGACCCTTCCTTTACCACAGAGTATCATGCGGAAACCAAGCAGATGCTGATTTCGGGCATGGGTGACATTCATCTTGATGTGATTTGCTCCAAACTCAAGAATAAGTTTGGCGTGGAAGTAGAGCTTTCGGAGCCAATCGTGCCATATCGTGAGAAGATTCGTAAAAAGGTGTCCGTAGAGGGCAAGCACAAGAAACAGTCGGGCGGCCATGGACAGTATGGACACGTCAAGATGGACTTTGAACCGTGTGAGGATCAGGATTTTGTATTTGCAGAAACGATTTTTGGCGGCTCGGTTCCGAAAAACTTCTGGCCGGCAGTGGAAAAGGGAATCCATGAAGCCATGGAGCATGGTGTATTGGCTGGATATCCGCTGGTTGGACTCAAGGCAACGCTGACAGATGGCTCCTATCATGATGTGGACTCCAATGAGCTTTCCTTTAAGATGGCAGCTCGTCTTGCCTATAAGGCTGGTATCCCACAGGCTTCTCCGGTTCTGTTGGAGCCAATCTGTGCGCTCAAGGTTTTGGTGCCGGATTCCTATATGGGTGATGTCATTGGAGATCTCAACAAACGCCGCGGCCGCATCATGGGCATGAATCCAGCAGAGGACGGTCAGCAGGAAATTTTGGCAGAGGCACCCATGGCAGAGCTTACCGACTATGCCATTGCCCTGCGCTCGATGACACATGGACGCGGTGCGTTCGAATCGGACTTTGTCCGTTATGATGAAGCGCCCGTACCGGTACAGGAAAAGGTGATTGCAGAAAATAAGGCGCGTTTGGAGGCGCTGGCTGATTAAAATAGGTTCCCAGTGTTCTGTGCGGGCAGCGCACGGCCTGTACGGGATTTTGCAAGAAGGAGAGGCAGAGTGCCTCTCTTTCTTTTTGGTCTATTTGGTGCGGCACGTCCATATCCTTATGATAAGAAAGAACACACGGAGCAGTGTGGACATTCGTCACAAATGGGAGGCATTGGACATGGTAATGTATACGACAAAATTGACACGGCGTAAAATTGTGGTAGGATTTCTGGCTTTGTGTGCGCTGGTTGTTGGGACGGGATATGGATTGTTTGGCGGCAGAGCAGAGGATGCTGCAAGCGCTGCCGCAGAAACCAGCATTTCGTGCAAGCTGGAGGGAAATGAAGACCGTGTTTCTTTTTTGCGAAGCTATGGCTGGGAGGTCGAGGAGAGTCCGGCAGCCGAGCAGGAGGTACGGATTCCGGATACATTTGATGCCGCGTATGAGAGCTATAATGCGCTGCAAAAGACACAGGGATTGGATTTGACCAAGTATCAGGGGCGCAAATGCAAGCTCTATGTGTATCGGGTTCACAATGACCCGAGTGGGGAACAGGGCGTGACTGCCAATCTGGTGCTCTACCGAAATCGCCTGATTGCGGCAGATATCTGTTCGGAGCATGCAGATGGTTTTGTGCGTGCTGTGACAGACCGCTCTGCTTCCGGACAACAGACAGAGGAGTAAGAAACAGCCCGAATCCTTGGATTCGGGCTGTTAATTTTTTTGCATAAATTATGTGGAAATGTGTTGACATATTGTCAGAAACAACTTATCCTATTTTGTGCATTATCATAGAAATTTCTGATTATGCTTGTAAAAAATTGACAAGAGCAGCCGGAGAAAATCGGTTTTTTTTATAAGACCTATTGTGCAAAGTGCAAAAAAGTGGTACGCTATGTTTATCTGAGGAACAAGGAGGGGCAAAATGGCACGGGAACGTCTCGACAAACTGCTGGCAGCACGCGGAATCGGTTCGCGCAAGGAGGTCGGGCAGCAAATTCGGTCAGGACAGGTAACGGTGAACGGCGCAATTTGCCGTGACCCTGCAAGTAAGGTGGAGGCAGCGCAAGACACGGTCTGTGTCATGGGAGCTCCAATCCGCGCAAGAAAAGAACGCTACTTTATGCTCAATAAGCCTGCGGGTGTCATTTCTGCAACCGAAGATACCGCGCATCAAACCGTACTGGAGCTTTTTCCGGAATCGGAGCGCACAGGACTTGCCCCGGTGGGGCGGCTCGATAAGGATACCGTGGGGCTGTTGTTGGTGACCGATGACGGCGCACTCAATCATGCCCTGACTGCTCCGCGCCGTCATGTGGACAAGCGCTATCGTGCGCTGGTCTCCGGAAAGCTGGCGGCAGATGCACAGGAACAATTTGCGCAAGGCGTGCTTTTGCGCGATGGCACCGTATGCCGTCCGGCAGAGCTTACGATTGCGGAAACAGACGCAGCAGGGCTGACCACGGTGGAGGTTGTTTTGCAGGAAGGAAAGTACCATCAGGTAAAGCGTATGATTGCGGCTCTGGGCGGACATGTAGAGCGGCTGGAACGCTTGTCTGTGGGACCGATTGTGCTCGATACAAACCTTGCACAGGGAGAATATCGGGAACTGACAGAAGCGGAGCTCCAAGCGCTTTTTTCTGCCTGCAAGGGGCTGCGTCAGCCTTGAAAACCCATCGGAAGTGTGCTTTGTCTTGCGCATGCAGGACGTGTTGTTAAATTCCCGAAAAGCGGGTGTATTTCGCATGGGATTTTATCCGCTCGACCTGAAAAATGCGTCGTATCGTGGTTTGAAAGAAAGGGGAAGAGTTGCCCGAAACCAGTAATTTTCAACAGACAATGATAAAAATACACAAAAAATTTTGAGGAAATTTGTGTAAAAATAGAGGAATCTGTGTTATAATTTCTTAAAATGGACGAAGATGAGAAATCTTTCTTGTGTATGATGCTGAAAAGAGATGTGTACAGCTCGCAGATAAAATTAAAGATGGATCTTGAAAAAAGGAAAGGTGATGGCTATGGCTTCCAGATTGTTCCAGTCGATTATTCTGCAAATGAAAGATACGGTGGATCGCACAATTGGTATCGTAGATGCAACGGGTGCAGTGGTCGCTTGTACAGATTTGCCGCGTATTGGGGAAATGCGTGAGGACGCGGTGACAGAGCTTGGGTATGCAGGCGATATGATTCGCTTTGGCGGATATACCTACCGCTCGGCGGCAGATCGTTCGACTCGCTTTGAGTATGCTGTGTTTGTACAGGGAGAGGACGAGCTGGCGCGTTCGGTTTGCTCTCTTGCTGCGGTTGCAATCAATAATATCAAAACATTATATGACGAAAAGCATGACAAGGCAACCTTTGTCAAAAATATCATTCTGGATAATATTCTGCCGGGGGATATTTATATCAAGTCGCGCGAGCTGCATTTTGGAAATGATGTGCCGCGCGTGGTGTTCCTGGTGCGCCAGCTGGAGCGGGTGGATATTGCCTCCATTGATGTGGTATCTGGACTGTTTCCGGACAAGCAGCATGATTTTGTCCTGCACATCAGCGAATCGGACATTGTCGTGGTGAAGGAGGTCAAGGCAAACTGCGAGGGCAAGGAGCTCATCAAGATTGCAAAGCAAATTGAGGAGGCGCTGTCCTCAGAGCTTCTGGTCAAGAGCCTCATTGGCATCGGCTCGGTTTCTTCTCAAATGAAGGACATTGCAAAGTCGTTCAAGGAGGCACAGATTGCAATTGAGGTCGGTGGTGTATTCGATACCGAAAAGTCGATTGTAAACTTTGAGAACCTCGGAATTGGACGACTGATTTATCAGCTGCCAACCACGCTCTGTGAAATGTTCCTCACAGAGGTGTTCAAGCGCGGTTCGATAGAGTCGCTCGATCAGGAAACCCTCTTTACCATTCAGAAATTCTTCGAGAACAATCTGAATGTATCCGAAACCTCGCGCAAGCTGTTCGTACACCGCAACACACTCGTGTATCGACTGGAAAAGATTAAGAAGCTGACCGGTCTGGATTTGCGCGAATTTGACCACGCGATTGTGTTCAAGGTCGCGCTGATGGTACGGAAGTATCTCACAAGCCGCGAACAGGGCAACTTTTGAAGTACCGGAAAAGAACATTTCTTGTCTGAAACAGGGAACAAATTTCGGACAGCAAACGTCTTACAATAAGGTACGTTTTGCGCTGAGGAGGGAACTGATACTGTGATTAGCATGAAAGAGGCCAGCATGGTCTATGACAATGGCTGCCGCGCCCTCAATAAGGCGACGTTCCGTATCGAGGAAGGCGAGTTCGTCTTTCTTGTGGGAGCGTCCGGGTCGGGCAAGTCTACCATCATAAAGATGCTGACCGCTGAGGTGCGTCCTGTGGAGGGACGTGTCCTTGTCAATAATTTTAATATTGGAAAAATCAAAAAGCGTGAAATTCCGTACCTGCGCCGTACCCTTGGCGTTGTGTATCAGGATTTCCGCCTGATTGAAAATAAGTCGGTTTATGAAAATGTTGCCTTTGCCATGCGTGCCATTGGCTCGCCGGGCAGAACCATCAAAAAGCGCGTGCCCTATGTGCTGGAGTTGGTTGGTCTGATTGGCAAGGAAGACTGCAAGCCGGTGGAATTGTCCGGCGGCGAACAGCAGCGTGTTGCCATTGCACGTGCACTGGTCAATAATCCGCGCCTTATCATTGCGGACGAGCCAACCGGCAATCTGGACCCCGAACGCTCCTTGGAGCTGATGGTCCTCTTTGAAAAAATCAATGAACTTGGTACGACGATCCTCATTGTTACCCATGAGAAAGAGCTTGTCGATCAGTTTGGCAAGCGTGTAATCGTGATTGATAAGGGTGAGGTCGCCAGCGACCAGACAGGTGGGTATTACACATATGAAGAAGAACCGAATCAGTAGTATCGGATTCTTCCTCGGGGAAGGATTTCGAAACATTTTTCTGCATGGCTTTATGAGCTTTGCAGCGGTCAGCGTCATCGTGATCTGCCTGATTATTACGGGCACAACGGCGCTGGTCTCCTATAACATCAATCTCAATATCCTGAAGCTGCAAAATGAAAGCGAAATCATCATCTATATTGAGGATACTTATACCGATGAACAGGCAAGGGAGCTGCGCGGAACCATTATGCAGGTAGACAATGTGCAGCAGGCAGAGTTTGAGTCCCGTGATGTGGCGCTTGAAAATTACAGGCAGCAGCTGGGGCAAAATGCCGATTTGCTCGACGGATTTAATCAAACCAACAATCCTTTGCGTGATGCTTACCATATCACGATGAAAGACCCTGCCAAGGTTGTGGCAACCAAGGCCGCGCTGGAAAGTGTAGACGGTGTCGGCTCAGTTGTCGCCAATGAGGCTGTCGTTGCAAAGCTCATTCAGGTGCAGCGTATGTTTCAGGTGATTGCGGTGACATTGGTCATCGCATTGGGGCTGATTTCTATTTTCATTATCGCCAATACAGTCAAGCTGGCCATGCTTGCCCGCCGCCGCGAGATATCCATTCAAAAGATGGTTGGCGCAACCAACTGGTTCATTCGCTGGCCCTTTGTGATTGAGGGACTGGTGCTGGGGCTGATCGCCTGCGGCATTGCATTTGGTCTGGAATGGCTGCTGTATAACCAGTTGACGGGATTTATTGTCGGAAATCTGCCGCAGTTCACCATGGCAAAGTTTGAGGATTTGATGTTTTATGTACTGAGTGTCTTTGGCGTTGCCGGCATTATCGTTGGCGTGTCCGGCTCGTCGCTGACAATTCGTAGATTTATGGACGTATAAGGGGATTTTACCTGCAATGAAGAAGAAACTTGCAAAGAGAATCACCGTGTCAAGCCTGCTGGCAGCCATGCTGGCAGGTCTGCTGTTTTCGGGCACGGGGGCAGAGCAGACGATGGCATCGGCTGCTTCCAAGTCTCAGCTCAAAAGCCGGCTGTCTGAGCTGAAAAGCGCGCGGGCAGAGGCAAATGCTGCCGTCAAGCAGCTTTCTGGACAGGCAGAGAAGTACAGTGAAAAGATTGCAGCACTCGATTATCAAATCGAGTCCACACGCGCAGAGCTGAATGCAACCAATCAGCTGATTGAGACGCTCACAAAGGACATCGGGAAAAAAGAGGAAGAACTGGAGAAAACCATTCAAACCCTCGATGAAAAGCAGGAGCTGTTTGCAACCCGTATCCGTGTGATGTATGAAAATGGAGAAACCTCTTATATGGAGGTGCTCTTGAATTCCGAGAGCTTTGGGGATATGCTTTCCAATATGGAAATTGTCAGCCAAATCATGGATTATGATAAGCAGGTGGTACAGGAGTACAAGGAGCTGAAGTCCAGCATTGAGACGCAGAAGGCTTCTCTCGAATCCGACCGCAAGGATAAAAAGAACTACGCGGAAAGTCTGGAGGACACCAAGAAGGAGATTGAGTCCCAGAAAAAAGAGTACAAGACCTTAAAAGCGAAGGTGGATAAGGATATTGCACTCAAAAAAGCGGAAGCAGAGCGCATGTTGAAAGAACAGGACTCCATCAATGCAGAAATCGAAGAAATTTCCAGACGTGAGGCAGAAGCGGCAAAGGCAGCCAGAGAGGCGGCGAAAAAGAAAGGAAGCAGCTCCTCCAGCTCTTACTCGGGCGGAGGAAGGGCGTACAGCGGCTCGCTTACATGGCCGTGTCCCTCGTATAGTCGAATCAGCTCCCCGTATGGCTACCGCACTCACCCGCTCAGCGGCACGAGAAAGCTGCACAAGGGACTGGATATTGCGGCATCTAAGGGCAATCCGGTTGTGGCAGCAGCTCCGGGTACGGTTGTAAAAAGCTATTTTTCGTCCTCCTATGGAAACTATGTGGCAATCAGTCACGGCGGCGGTATGATGACTGCTTATGCCCACATGACACGCCGTATGGTATCTGCCGGTCAGCAGGTCTCTGCCGGTCAGCAAATCGGCACTGTTGGTTCGACGGGCAATTCCACCGGTCCGCATCTGCACTTTGAGGTCTATGTGGGTGGCTCGACCACAAATCCAATGAACTATTTTAGTTAAGTAAACGCAAGGAGAGAGGTTCCACATGTACCATAACAAACGCAATCGTATCATTGCAGCCATTATTGCAGGGATACTGGTTGTGCTGATGCTGGGTTCTACAATTTTTGGCGCACTCAGCATGGCGGCAGCAGCTTCGAAAAGTCAGCTCAACAATAAGCTGGCAGAAATCAAAACACAAAAGGCAGAGGTGGAAAGACAGCTTGCCGCCTACCAGAAGGATAAGGAGGCATACGCCGGTCAAATCGGCACGCTCAATAATAAAATTAACCTCACGGAGCAGCAGATTGCAGCAACCGAGGAGGTCATACAGGAGCTGACCCGCTCCATTGCCGAGACGAACGAGGAGCTTGCAAAGGCAGAAGAAAAGCTGGCAGAAAAGCAAGCGCTGTTTGAAACCCGTATCCGCGTCATGTATGAAAATGGGGAAACCTCTTACATGGAAGTTCTGCTCAATTCGGATAGCTTCAGCGATATGCTGTCCAACATGGAAATTGTCAGCCAAATTATGGAGTATGACAAGAATGTTGTAACAGAAGTGCAGCAGATGCGCGACAGCATTGAGCAGATGAAGGAAAAGCTGGAGTCAGACCACAAACAGCAGAAGGAGCATAAGGATTCTCTGGAAGCGGGCAAGCATGAGTTGGAAGCAGACAAAGCAAAGCTCAAGACCATGATGGAACAGGTAGAAAGCAATATGGATTCTGCACGCAAGCTGGCAGCCCAGATGGACGCGGAGCGGGAACAAATCAACGCGGAAATTGCAGAGCTGTCTCGTCGGGAGGCAGAGGCTGCGCGCAAGCGGGCACAGGAAGAAAAAAGAAAGGCGGCACAGCAGAATTCATCAAGCAGCCATACAGCGGTCTTTTCAGGTGGGTCGATGCGGTGGCCTTGTCCGAATTATAGCTACATCAGCTCGGAGTTCGGTGCGCGTGTACACCCGATTACCGGGGAATGGCAGTCCGGACACAAGGGGATTGATATTGCATCGGGTAAGGGAAACCCGATTCTTGCGGCAAAGTCCGGCACAGTGGTCAAAAGTTATCTGTCATCGTCTTATGGCAATTATGTCGTGGTAAGCCACGGCGGTGGGCTGATGACTGCCTATGCACATATGTCAAAGCGCATGGTATCTGTTGGAGATACGGTTTCTGCTGGACAGCAAATTGGTACGGTGGGTTCCACAGGCAATTCGACCGGAAATCATCTGCATTTTGAAGTGTATGTAGATGGTGCGGTGGTCAATCCAATGGACTATGTGAGTCCGTGATGAAAAACGATTTGGAATCGGGGCACAGGGGGAAATCCGCTGTCCCCGATTTTTTTAGGAAAAATGAGGAGTATCGTTCATGAGTCGTGGTGTTTCTAAAATGACAGCTGCTGTTCTGTGTGTTTTGAGCGCGGCAACAGCATTTAATGCCTCTTATGTGATTTTGCAGCGTCAAAATGAAGCAAAAATGCCGGATTATGAGGCAAACAATGTGATTTATAAAAAAATGGGAGAAATCCGTGAGCTGGTGGACCGGCTTTATGTGGGAGAGTACGATTTTCAGACTGCGGTGGATATGGCGAGTACAGGCTTTGTTCTGGGCGTTGGGGATCGCTGGAGCGGATATCTCTCGGCGGAGGAATATAAGGACTATCAGATGTCATTGCAGGGACAGGCAGAAGGAATCGGCGTGTATACATTATATGACCCTGATACAAGCAGCCTGCATCTGATTGAGGTTTATCCCAATTCGGGTGCGGAACGTGCGGGGCTGAAACGTGAAGATGAAATTTTGGGTGCAGCCGGCAAGACCTTTGCAAAAGATGGATATCAAGCGGTGCTGGACTGCATCGCAGGAGATGCGGGAACTGCGGTGGAGCTTTTGGTGCGCCATGCGGATACCGGAAAAACAGAAACCGTTTCGGCGGTGCGCGGAGAGGTGGAAACAACCATGGTCACCGGAAAAATGCTGGATGACCAGACAGGCTATCTTTCCATCTATAATTTTCATATGCACGCAGAAAAGCAGTTTGAACAGGTGCTGAAAGGGCTTTTGGAACAGGGTGCCAAACGGCTGATTTTTGATGTGCGGGAAAATCCGGGCGGTGCAGTCGATGTGCTGGCAAAAATGCTCGACCCGCTCCTGCCGGAAGGCACCATTATGACGCTGCGCTCGAAAAGTGGAGAGGAGAAAGTATATTCCTCAGATGCACAGGAATTGAATCTGCCGATGGCGGTTATCATCAATCAGAATTCCTTTTCTGCTGCTGAATTTTTTGCCGCTGCGCTTCAGGAATATGGGAAGGCAGTTGTCATTGGAGAACAAACGGTTGGCAAGGGCTATTCTCAGCGCACCTATGCGCTCTCAGACGGCTCCGCGCTGCGGCTGTCCGATAATGCCTATTATACCCCGCAGGGCAAAAGCCTCATTGGTGTGGGTGTTGTGCCGGAGATTGCAGTCGTGATGCCCGAGGAAAAACGCAAGCGATTCTACTTTCTGGAACCGGAAAACGATAATCAGCTGTCTGCTGCATGGGAAGCAGTCAAAAAACGCAAATAATGCGGGCTTATGGTTCACGAAAACAGGCAACATGCAAAAAGTTCGCAGAGTTACAGTTTGCTTGCTTGACAGAGACTGTATATCTTCCTATAATAAGGAGTAATGGTTTGATACCATACTGTCTTGTATTTGAAATAAGGCTGCCGCAATCCCGCTGACTTTAGACGTGGATTCGGACAGACGAAGTTACTGACAGAGGGTTTGCGACAAATAGCAGAAAGCAGTCTAAATAGGGCAGGGACTGCCCGAATTCACGCCTGTGGAGATAGTAGGTTACGAGGTCTGCGAAGCAGGAAGCCCATTGACTTTAGACAATGGATAGTTCACAAAATTATGATAGAGAGGGAATGCACGCATGGCGAAGGAATTTAAGCTGACACAAGAAAGCTTGGACAAGCTGAAGGAGGAACTCGAGTACCTGAAAACCGTTCGTGAGAAGGAGGTCGCAGAGCAAATCAAGGAGGCACGTTCCTTTGGTGACCTTTCGGAAAACTCGGAATATGATGAGGCAAAAAACGAGCAGGGCAAACTCTATTCCCGCATTGCAGAGGTTGAAAATATTCTTGCACATGCAGTGGTCATCACAGATGATATGTATGGTCAAGATGAGGTTTCTCCGGGCTGCCGCTTTCAGGTAGAGGACGTTGAGTTCGGTGATGTGGAGGAATATCACTTTGTAGGCTCTCAGGAAGCCGATCCGATGAATGGAAAAATTTCAGATGAATCTCCGTTCGGCAAGGCGATGCTGGGCAAAAAGGTAGGCTCGATTGTCGAGGTGGACGCGCCTGCCGGTGTGATTCAGTATAAGGTTATCGAAATTAGAAAGTAAGAAAGGGGAATCGATATGGCAAACGAACAGAAGTCCGTGACAGAGCAGACCCAGGAAGAACTCAACGAGCTTCTGCGTATCCGTCGGGAAAAGCTCGCGGAGCTGCAGCAGGCAGGTGCAGACCCATTTGAACAGGTACGTTTTGCGCGCACCCATTTTACAACCGATATCAAGGAGCACTTCGAGGAGATGGAGGGCAAAACCGTTCGTCTCGCAGGACGCATGATGTCCAAGCGCATCATGGGCAAAGCGTCTTTTGCTGACCTTTCCGACCGGTACGGACGCTTGCAGATGTATATCAAGCGTGATGAACTGGGCGAGGACGCATACAAGGGCTTCAAAAAGATGGATATTGGTGATATCGTTGGGATTTCCGGCGAGGTGTTCCGCACCCAGAAGGGCGAAATCTCTGTTATCGTCAAGGAATTAACACTGCTGTCGAAGAACCTGATTCCGCTGCCGGAAAAGTGGCATGGCCTGAAGGACACGGATATGCGGTATCGTCAGCGTTATGTGGATTTGATTATCAACCCTGACGTGCGTGATACCTTTGAAAAGCGTTCGGCAATTGTGCGTGAAATTCGTAATTTTATGGACAGCCGCGGCTTTATGGAGGTAGAAACCCCCTGTCTCAATACCATTCCGGGCGGTGCCGCTGCACGTCCGTTTATCACCCACCACAATGCGCTGGATATTGATATGTACATGCGCATTGCAACCGAACTGCACCTCAAGCGTCTGATTGTTGGCGGCATGGAGCAGGTTTATGAAATTGGACGTATTTTCCGCAATGAGGGCATGGATACTCGACACAATCCGGAGTTTACGACCATTGAGCTGTATCAGGCATATACCGATTACAATGGTATGATGGACATTACAGAGGATATGGTGGTACATGTATGTGAAAAGGTGCTGGGCACGACCAAGGTTACCTATCAGGGGACAGAGTTGGATTTTGCCAAGGGCTGGAAGCGTATGACCATGGCAGATGCGGTTCAGGAATATGCGGGTCTGGATTTTATGGCAATGAGTCCGGAGCAGGCTTTGGAAGCTGTCAAGGCACGCGGTCTTGAGGTCGAGAAAAATAAGGAAAGCTGGGGCGATTTGCTCGCGCTGTGTTATGATGTGTATGTAGAGGAAAATCTGATACAGCCAACTTTTATTACCGATTATCCGGTTGAAATTTCTCCGCTTGCAAAGCGTAAGGCATCTGACCCACGCTTGACCGAGCGCTTTGAATGCTTCGTCTATGGCAGAGAGCTATGCAATGCGTTCTCTGAGCTCAATGACCCCATCGACCAGCGTGAGCGCTTTGAACGTCAGGTTGCACTGCGCGAGGCAGGGGACGATGAGGCAAACATGATGGACACCGATTTTGTAACTGCGTTGGAGTACGGTATGCCGCCTACGGGTGGTATGGGTATGGGCATTGACCGTCTGGTTATGTTCCTGACCGATTCTGCATCGATTCGAGATGTGCTGCTGTTCCCAACCATGAAACCTTTGGACTAAAAAGTTCGAAAGTTTGCCGTGTTTACAGGGATTTCTGCATGATTATGATACAGAAAAGCTGGGCTGTATGCTAACGTGTGTCAAGCGTATGCCAATCTGTGTCGAAGTCGGCAGAATGCCTGTAAAATCACACATTTGCAAAAGTTTTACCGCAGCATCAGAGTAATCTAGTGCTGCGGTTTTGCGTTGGCGCCGAACAGGCAAGAAAAAACCCCAGTTGAACTGGGGGTCAATAAAAACTTATAGTACAAAAAAGACCTCCTGTGTTAAAATAGAAGTGGTTTGGCGACCACACGACTAAAAACACAGGAAGTCATGTCATGAAAGACATTAATAGTTTATCACATAGCAGATGGAGATGTAAATACCATATTGTTTTTGCACCAAAATACAGAAGACAAGTAATTTATGGAAAAATAAAAGCAGATGTAGGAAAAATACGGAGAGAATTATGTGAGAGAAAAGGAGTGGAAATTGAAGCAGCAGAGTGTTGTAAAGATCATATTCACATGCTGGTGAGTATCCCACCCCACCTGAGTGTATCACAGTTCATGGGGTATTCATGGGGTATTTGAAAAGCAAAAGCAGTCTAATGATATTTGACAGGCATGCAAATTTAAAATATAAGTACGGAAACAGGCATTTCTGGTGCAGAGGATATTTTGTAGATACAGTAGGGAAGTACGAAACTGCAATCAGGGAATACATCAATAATCAACTGAAAGAAGATATTATGAATGATCAGATAAGCCTCAAGGAATATATGGACCCGTTTATGGGTAGCAAGAATCAGTAGGCAAAAAGAAACAGCCCCCGAGTAGGGGGCTGCCAGTAAAAATTATGTCGTTGTCAAATCAATTCAGTGCCCCCTTAAGGGGGCAACCACAAGAGATAGACCCTTATAGGGTCGGTTCAAACCACCCGTTCAACGGGTGGTTTTGATTGCCCTGTTTGCAAAAAGAAAATGGAGAATGGCCTCCGGTTGAGGTTCATTCTCCATTTCGCTTTGCGGAGAGCCGCGGCTCTCCGTTTTCTGTTATTATCGCTGGATACGGCCCGAGCCGTCGCCGCCGGCGAGCTTCTCGACCTCAGCGACCGGCACGCCGCCCTCGCAGAAGCGCCTTGGCCAGCGGTGCGGCATCGCGTTCCGGGTGGTTGAGCTTGATGACCGGCGCAACGCCGATCTCGGAAATCTTCTGATTCAGAGTGTTTATGGTAGTTCTCCTTTTTCAGTGTGGTTTTGCAGAATTTTTGCGGAATTTATGTAAAAAGTTCGGAACGGAGAGCGCGGGACGGTCTGCGCGTGACAGGGCAGAGCCGTCCACGCCCGCCTGAAGACTTGACATGGGCAAAATTGGGGGCATTTCCGCGCCGAAAGACGGGCTGACAGCGCGGAAACACCGATTATGGAGATGTATGTTGGTTTAAGCGTTAATGTATTTGCGGATGGTCGCGCGGACAGCGCCCGCACCGGCCATCAGCTCGGTAAAGTAGCCGATGACCTTGCCGGCCAGACCGCATTCGTACAGGTCTACCGCGAAGATGGAGGCATCGGACAGGATGGGACGCAGCTTTTCTGCATCAATGGCGCCGCCCAGCTTCATGCCGACGAGGTGCGCCTGCATGGCTTCGAGCAGCGGGTCCGGGCTGCACGGGAAAGCAGCGCCGTTGTCGTCCACGCCGATGAGGTAGCGCAGCCAGCCTGCCAGCACCAGCGGGATGAGCGTGAGCTCGGAAGCCTCGTGATCGGGCGAGGCGATATAGGCCTTGATGGTTTCACCGAAGCGGATGGACAGCTTCTGCGAAGTATCGGTCGCGATGCGCTGCGGCGTATCCGGCATGAACGGGTTGGGGAAGCGCACGGTGAGCACCTCGTTCAGGAACTGCTCCGGGTCGATAACGCCCGGGTCAACAACGAACGGCATACCCTCCTCATGGCTCATGCGGGTGATGAACTTCACGAGATCCTCGTCCCGCATCTCAGCGGCGATGGAATCATAGCCGAGGATGCAGCCGTACACGGCCAGACAGGTGTGCAGCGGATTGAGGCAGGTGCAGACCTTCATCTTCTCGACCTTGTTCACCACATCGCGGCTGGTGATGATGATACCGGCCTCCTCGAGCGGCGGACGGCCGTTCGGGAAGCTGTCCTCGATGACGAGGTACTGCGGCTTCTCGGCGTTGACGAACGCCGCCGTGAACGTATGCTTTGCGGTTTCGAACAGGCTGATGTCCTCCAGACCGTCCGCAAGCAGCTGCTTTTCCACGCTCGGATTGGGGCGCGGCGTGATCTTATCGATCATGCTCCACGGGAACGCAACGTCGTTCTCGAGGTAAGCGTACTCCTCGGCGGTGATGCTGCCGTTATCGCGCCACGCGGCGGCGATCTCCATGACGGCCTTTTGCAGCTTTTCGCCGTTGTGGGAGCAGTTATCCATCGAAACCAGCGCGAGCGGCGTACCGCAGGCGCGGAAACGCTCGAGGCACATCGCGGTCAGCTGCGCCATGAAGCTCTTGCAGTCCTTGGGGCCGTTTGCCATGTCGGCAGCGACGGCGGGCATGAGCTCGTGCTTGGCATTGCGGAGCGAGTAGCCCTTTTCGGTAATGGTAAAGGATACCATCTGGAGGCTGGGCTGGCGGAACACCTCGGCAACCTTATCGCTGTCGTGCAGCATGGTCAGGCTCTCGGCCATCGAGCCGATGACCTCCTTGTCGATGCTGCCGTCCGCGTTGAGCGTCACGCCCACGGTCAGGTTGTCGTAGGGACGGAAGCAGCGGGTGATGATCTCATCGTCATAGCCCTCGCAGCACACGATGCCGGTGTCCATCCTGCCTTTTTCGATCAGACGCTGGCACAGCGCTGCCGGGAAGATGCGGAAGATGTTGCCTGAGCCGAAGTGCAGCCACTGCGGCTTTGCCTTGGTGTTTTCGGAGATGACCGCCGGGTCGTAGGAGGGCAGATGATAACCCTTCCACGCCTCGGTATCCTTGATAGAAGAAAGAGAAAGTTTCATGTTTATGTCCTCTCTTATACGTCAAAACGGAAGAAAGAGTTGGTATTGTTGAAGCAGATGTCCTCCACGATGCTGCGGAGCTGCTTTTCGTCGTTCGGGTAGCGGCCGCTCTCGACCCAGGAGCCGATCAGCTCACACAGGATGCGGCGGAAATACTCGTGACGGGTGTAGCTGAGGAACGAGCGCGAGTCGGTCAGCATGCCGACGAACGCGCCGAGCGTGCCGCCCGTGGCAAGGTCGGTGAGCTGGGTACGCATACCGTCCAGATTGTCGTTGAACCACCATGCGCTGCCCTGCTGGATGCGTCCGACTTGTCCGCCGCCCTGAAAACAGCCCGCGATGGTAACGAGCGCGGTGTTGTCGATGGGATTCAGGGAATAGAGGATGGTCTTGGGCAGGCCGTGGTTCTCGGCAAAGGCGTTCAGCAGCGGCGCGACGTTCTCCACGCCGGACCGGCTGTTGATGGCATCGAAGCCGGTGTCCGCGCCGAGCGCGGCGAACTGCGGCTTGTTGGTGTTACGCAGGCAGCCGAAATGCAGCTGCATCACCCAGCCGAGATCGGTGTACTTTTTCGCACACGCGACGGTGACGCGCGTCTTGTAGGCGTCCATCTCCTCACGGGTGAGCGGCTTGCCCTGCATCGCCTTCTGGAAGGCGCGGTCTGCGGTCTGTCTGTCCGGCTGTGCGAACATGCAGTAATCGAGACCGTGGTCTGCGCACAGACAGCCGTGGGCGGCGAAGTAGTCGACGCGCGCGCACAGTGCTGCAGCGACGTCGTCCGCGCCGGTGAGCGAGCGGCCGGAGACCTCGCTCAGACGGGCGATGTAGGCGCTGAAGTCCGGCTTTTCGATGTTAACTGCCTTGTCCGGGCGGAACGCCGGCAGCACCTTGATCTCCATGGTCGGGTCGTCCGCGATGACCTCGTGCCAGTGCAGATCGTCGCACGGGTCGTCGGTGGTGCACACCGCCTTGACGTTGAAGCGGCGCATCAGGCCGCGCGCGGAGGTGTTCCGCAGCACCTCGCTGCACTTGTCGTAGATCTCGTCGGCATTGTCCGCAGTGAGTGGCTCATGGATGCCGAACACGCGCTGGAGCTCAAGATGGCTCCAGTGGTACAGCGGGTTGCCGATCAGGCGCGGCAGGACGGAGGCGAATGCGCGGAATTTCTCACGCGGGTCGGCATTGCCGGTGATGAGTTCCTCCGGGATGCCGTTCCAGCGCATCTGGCGCCATTTGTAGTGGTCGCCGCCGAGCCATACTTCGGAGATGTTGTCGAACCTGCGGTCCTCGGCGATCTCCTTCGGGTCGATGTGGCAGTGGTAGTCGATGATGGGCAGCTTCGCCGCAATATCGTGGTAGAGATGGCGGGCGGTCGCAGTCGTCAGCAGAAAATCTGCATCCATAAACGGTGTCATAATGATTTGCCCACCTTACCCTCGGTCTTTTCGAGCATATCCCAGCAGCCCCAGAGGTACATGATGCCGAGTGCGCGGTCGTACAGGCCGTAGCCCGGGCGGCACTGCTCACCCCAGATGTGGCGGCCGTGGTCGGGACGGACGTAGCCGGTGTAGCCGCAGTCGTGGTAGGCTTTCATAATGTCGAGGATGCCGACATCGCCGTCGCAGTCGCGGTGGGAGGCCTCGGTGAAGTCGCCGTTGGGGAAGTGCTTCACGTTGCGGATGTGCGCGAACGCGATGCGGTCGCAGTAGGTGCGGATGATGTCGGCCACGTTGTTCTCCGGGTTTGCGCCCAGCGAGCCCGAGCACAGGCACAGGCAGTTGTACGGGTCGTCCACCATGGAGAGGAAGCGGCCGATGGATTCCTTGTCCACCAGCAGGCGTGGCAGGCCGAAAATATCCCAAGGGGGATCGTCCTGATGGATGGCCATTTTGATGCCGGTTTCGTGGCAGGTCGGCAGGATGGCCTCGAGGAAATACCGGAGATTTTCCCACAGCTTCTCCTTGGTGACCGGCTTGTACGCCTCGAACAGCTCGTCGAGCTTTGCCATGCGCTCAGGCTCCCAGCCGGGGAAGGTCAGGCCGTGCAGGTTGTTGAGGATGTAGCTTGCCATCTCCTTGTAGTCGTCCTGGATTTTGCTCTTCTCGTAGTACAGGGCGGTGGAGCCGTCCGGCAGGGGATGGAACAGGTCGGTGCGTGTCCAGTCAAAGATGGGCATGAAGTTGTAGGTGACGACCTTAACGCCGAACTTTGCCAGATTACGCAGGGTGGTCTTGTAGTTTTCGATGTACTTGTCGCGGCTCGGCAGACCGATCTTGATGTCGTCGTGCACGTTTACGCTCTCTACAACGTCCATGTTGAAGCCTGCGCCCTCGATCTGGCGGCGGGCCTCCTCGATCTCCTCGACCTCCCATACCTCACCGGCCTGCTTGCTGTGCAGCGCCCATACAAGGCCGGTCACGCCCGGGATCTGCTTGATCTGCTGCGGCGTGATGCTGTCGTTGCCCTCGCCATACCAGCGGAATGTCATTTTCACTGGGGGATTCCTCCTTTGTGCTTTTTGCCTGTCTGTTCTCCGCCGCAACTTTTACCACGGGGAGAAACCGTTTACAGTGTCATTCTGTGTGTTCTATCGTAATCAGTATAGCAGTGGATGGGCGCGGGTACTCGGTGAAAGTGGCTTGAAAACTGGTGAATCTTGCGCTATACTAAATACATGATAAACAGGTTCGCCAAAACCATCGATGGGAGGTTGTACACAATGCTGAAAGACGTTTTCGACCCGCGGCAGGTGATGACCGAGCGCTACTGCGAGTTCCATCACAGCTACAACGATACGCCGCCGACCATCGAGTTCCACCAGCACCCGTTCTACGAGATATTCGTTTTCATCTCGGGTAATGTGAACTACATCATTGAGGGCCGGAGCTACAAGCTGCGCCCGGGCGACATCCTGCTGACCAGCAACGCGGACATCCACCGGCCAGAGGTGCGACCCGGAAAGCCGTATGAGCGGTTCGTGATCTGGCTGGCGGACGACTTTTTCGACCATCTGCGCCGCTTTTCCGGCGAGGACTTCACCGCGTGCTTCACGGATGCGGCCCTGCGGGATTACCGGCTCATCCGCCCGGACGACAGCAGCTTGATCCGTCTGCGGCAGCTCTGCGAGCAGATGGGCGAGGTTCAGTCCAGCGGCCAGCTCGGCAGCGCCGCGCTCACGCAGGCGTATCTCATCGAGTTCCTCGTGCGGGTGTGCCGTGCGTATTACGACACGCCGGAGTCGGTCAAGAACGACATCACCGAGGACGAGAAGATCAATCAGGTGCTGCGCTACATCAACGACAACCTGTCGGATGCGCTCACGCTCGATGCGCTGGCAGGCCGGTTCTATATCAGTAAGTTCCACCTGAGCCGCCGGTTCAAGCAGTTCACGGGCTTGACCATCTATCAGTACATCATGAAAAAACGCCTGATCGTGGCCCGCAATATGCTGCGCGCCGGTCAGTCGGTGACAAGCTCGTACCTCCAGTGCGGATTTAACGATTATTCCAACTTTCTCAAAGCGTTCAAGCGCGAGTTCGGACGAAATCCGAGCGTTTACTGCAAAAATGCCTAGAATGGATAAAATGAAAATATCAACGAAAATACAATAGAACAGCCTGAAAAAGGCAAACAAAAATCCTGACTGCTGCGGTCAGGATTTTTTATTGTCAGGGCTTACGCCTGCTGTACGGTGTGCGTGTCGGCGGCTTCGCGGGCGAGGAGCGCCAGACGGCTGTCCTCGATGGACTCCGTCAGATCGAGCAGACCGGCGCCGTGTCCCTCGAGGGTATGGATGAAATCCTCGAAGATCATGGGGCATTCGCGCAGCGGCATGGCCGTGCGGCCGTCATGCTCGGCGTTGATGAGCCAGACCTGTTCGTTCTCCACCTCGATCACGCCGCAGGTGCCGGCGGCACGCACGCGGTCGTCGCCGTGGGTGGGCGCATTGGCCGGACGGAGATAATCCGCGCTCACCTGAGCGGAAACCTCGTTCTCCATCGTCAGCATCAGCTGAGCGGAAACCTCCAGTTCGCCGAAACCGCCGCCCGGCAGGGTGGAGTGGCTCGCGAACACCTGCTGTACGGCTTTCGGGTACAGAAAACGGATGAAATCAATGCCGTGGATGGCCACCCACGGGATCAGTCCGCCGTGCAGTGCGCGCTCGCGGAAGAACGGCGCACGCTGGCCCAGCCGGTAGGACTTCCGCGCAGAAAGCAGGCGGATGTCGCCGATGGCGCCCTCATCGATGAGGCACTTGGCGGTGTAGAACCATGGGTCATAACGCGCTGTCTGCATCGCCCACAGCACTGCGGAGGACTGCGACGCAGCCTGTTCGATGCGCTTCAGGCCCTCGAGCGTGAGAGAAAGCGGCTTGTCGCAGTACACATGGATGTTGCTGGCGAGGGCATACAGGGTCATTTCCTCGTGATCACAGAACAGACCATCGACAACGAGCACATCGGGATGCTCGGCCTCGGTCATGGTGCGGTAGTCCGGGTATTCTTTGGGGGACAGTCCCAGTCTGGCGAAGTCCTCGAGCACCTCGGTCATGGGTTCGCCGTCCCACGCGCGGCAGAAACCGGCGATCTCCACCTGCGGCAGGCGCGGCAGAGCGCGGGTGACAGTGGCCGCGTGGCCGGAATTGCCAATGATGCAAACGCGGATCATGCGTTCTCCTCCTTTTCACAGAACGGACAGCCGAATGCAGTGTACCCGTCGAGCGGGATGACACTCGGCTGCTGCGCCCAGTCGTAACCCATCTCGGAGGGCAGCTGGGCCTGCTCAAAGCACGCCCATGCCTCGTCGGCCAGACCCGGCATGAAGATGCCCGGCTCAGGCTCGGTGACGCGCTGCATTTTGCTCTCCGGCAGGGGAGCGACACGGCCGTACTCGACGATGGCGTTGCACACGGTCAGCTGCGGTAGGATGGTCTGTGCGGTGCAGGCGACCGGCTTTTCCGGGGCGACCGTGGCCGCGATCATCGAGCGGATCTTCTCGGCAACGTGGTATTCGCCGAGCGCCGCGCCGTAGTTTTTGACGGAGCCGTCGCGGAACGTGGCGACGATCTCGGCGGTGTCGTCATTGCCGGAGGCCGTTACAACGGCGTTCTCGAACTCGTAGCGCAGGATCGGGTCGATGTTCTTGTCGCCCGAGTGCGTTACCGCGATGTAAAAGCCGCAGCCGCCCTCGAACGAGCCGCGCAGGAACGCGGTGTCGAACGTTTCGATGTCCTTGCCGTTGTACAGCTCTGCGGAGAGCGAAACTGGCAGTCTGGCACTGCCCATGTCCTCACCGAGGACGAAGCAGGTGTTGTGCAGATAGTGCGCGGTGGCGTTGGTGATGATGGAATCGAGCACCAGTTTGCCGTTCCGGTCGCGCAGACGGCCCTTCCACGGGGAGTTGTAGTAGCTGTCAAAGCGCTGCCACGAAACGTAGGATTTCAGCATGAGCGGCTTGCCGAGCAGTCCGCTCAGGATGTCGCGCTTGAGCTCCTGAATGGGCTTGCAGAACGACATCTGGAAGCCGACACCCAGTTTGACACCGGCTTTTCGGGCTGCCGCATCGATCTCGCGGGCATCCTGCAGGATGGGAGCGAGCGGCTTCTCGCACAGCACGTTGGAGCCGTGTGCAAAGGCGGTCAGGCACTGCTGCTTGTGCAGATGGATCGGGCTGGCGATCAGCAGCAGCTCGCAGCTGTCTGCGGCGTAGAACTCGTCCAGCTCACGGTAGAGCGGCACGCCGGCGGCGCGCAGCTTGTCTGCGCGCCGCGCCCGATCGTAAAACGGGTCGATGGCGCCGACCAGCTCGTAGCTTTCCGGGTCTGCAAAGCGTTCCATCAGTCCCAGACAGTAATCGCCGTAGCCGCCGATGCCGGCGATGGCCATTCTTACTTTATTCATCTTCATTCCTGCTTCCTGCGCCGCGCGGTCTGCGCGGTGATTCTTTTTCTTGTCTGCTATTGTACGGCATAATGGCACAGAGCGGTCAGCAGCACTTGCGTGAAAATATGTAAAACCTGTTATGTTCGCTGGCGCTCGCGGTAGCGCAGCGGTGTCAGGCCGCTCTCCTTGCGGAACGTGCGGATAAAATTATTCACATCGGAATAACCGGCCCGCAGCGCCACCTCGGATACGGGCAGATCGGTCGAGGCCAGCAGATCCTTTGCATAGGCGATGCGGCACAGCACCAGATACTGCTTGGGACTGTATCCCGTGGCGGACTTGAAGCAGTGCGACAGATGGCAGGCCGTCATGAACACCTTGCCCGCCAGCTCGGTGATGGACACCGGCTCGGAGAAGTGGTTCTCGATGTAGGTCTGCACGGCCAGCACCGAGCCTGGGATGGCTTTTTCGGCCTGACCGGAGGCCGGGTCGGCGCGCCGCAGCAGGATGAGCAGCTCGGTGATGAGGCTGATCTGCATGAGCTCGGCGCAGTCCGCAGGATGTTCGTATTCCTCTAATAAATGGCGGAAAAGCACGGTAAACCGGTCGATGAACGGCGATACATCGATGCGGTGGCAGAAATCCGCACCGCGGTTGCGCAGCGGCGCGAGCAGCCGCCGTTCGGTGATGAGCTGCTCAACGTGCGTGGCATCGAGGATGACATACCAGCGCTCATATTCCGCCGAACGGGCCTCGAGCTCGTGTTCCTCGAACCGGCCGATGACGAACACCGAGCCGGGCGAGCCGTCATATACTCTGCCATTGATATTGATACGCATATTGCCTTTTTTTACAAATAAAAGCTCGTATGCGTTGTGAAAATGAATGCGTACCTGACAGGAGGACTGTTTGTGGGAGCATTCGTGGATCAGGGAGGGTGCAGCTGCCATGTGATTGACCTCATTTTTGTGTAGCACAAGTTTTACATATTATAACGCTTCTTTGTATGACTGTGCAAGAGAAATTTGCGATACGATAGCAGCAGACAAAATATGAACAGAAAGGAAATCCACCAATGGAGCACAAGAGATTTCACTATAAGTCCATGGACGAGCTGAAGCAGGAACTGACCCGCATCGGTGTCCGGCTGCCGCTGTCCGACAGCCTCGAGGCGCTGAAGCGCGAGGTCAAGCTCGGTGCCAAGACCATGCACAACAGCATCGCCATCCAGCCGATGGAGGGTTGCGACGGCACGGCGGACGGCCGTCCGGCTGAGCTGACCCTGCGCCGCTACGACCGCTTTGCCCGCTCGGGCGCGGGCCTGATCTGGGCCGAGGCCGTAGCCCTCACGCCGGAGGGCCGCGCAAACCCGCGCCAGCTCTGGCTGACCCGGGACAATCTGGACGACTACAAGAGGTTCGTTTACGATATGAAGCAAACCTGCCTCAGGGAGAACGGCTTCGAGCCCATCGTCATCATGCAGGCGACCCATTCCGGCCGCTACTCCAAGCCGGAGGGCGTGCCTGCGCCGCTTATCGCGTACAACAACCCGATCTTCGAGGGCGACAGACCGATCGCAGCCGACCGCATCTTGTCCGACGAGTATCTGTACGGTCTGATCGACAAGTTCGGCGTATCGGCCTCGTTGGCCGAGCAGGCGGGCTTTGACGGCGTGGACATCAAGTGCTGCCACCGCTACCTCAACAGCGAGCTGCTCTCCGCATACAACCGTGAGGGCGACTTCGGCGGCTCGCTCGAGAACCGCACCCGTCTGCTGCGCGGCGGCATTGCAGCGGCACAGGCGGCCACCGGCAGCGATTTCATCGTCACCTCCCGCCTGAACGTGTATGACGGCTTCCCGCATCCGTATGGCTGGGGTGTGCGCGAGGGCGAGGGCACCGAGATCGACCTGACCGAGCCGCTCGAGCTGGTGCGTATCCTGCACAGGGAGATGGGCATGAAGCTGCTGGACGTTACCATCGGCAACCCGTACTTCAACCCGCACGTTAACCGCCCGTATGACGGCGGCCCGTATGTGCCGCAGGAGCATCCGCTCGAAGGCGTTGCCCGCATGGCGCACTGTGTCAGCGAGATCCAGCGTGCCAACCCGGAGCTCAAGGTCATCTCGTCCGGCCTGAGCTATCTGCGCCAGTTCTCCGCCAACCTTGCAGCAGGCGAGCTGGAAACCAGCGTGTGCTCCATCGCAGGCTTTGGCCGCGAGGCATTCGCTTACCCGCAGTTCCCGAACGACATCTTCACCAAGGGCGCCATGGAGCCGAACAAGTGTTGCATCGCGTGCGGCAAGTGTACCGAGCTGATGCGCGCCGGCTCGACCGCAGGCTGCGTCATCCGCGACGAGACCTACCTGCCCATCTACCAGCGCGACGTGCAGGGCAAGCAATAAGGAGAGCGAAATGAAAAAGATCGCATTAGTCACCGGCTCGCGCCGCGGCATCGGTCTGGGCATTGCCGAGGCACTCGGTAAGGAGGGCTATTTCGTTGTCCTCTCTGCCGCCACCCCGGCGGACGAGGAAGTCACCGCAAGGCTTGCCGCCGAGGGCATCGGCTGCACCTATATCTCCTGCGACATCTCCAAGACCGAGGACCGCAAGCACCTGCTCGATACCGTCATCGAGCGTTACGGCCGTCTGGATGTGCTGGTGAATAACGCCGGTGTCGCGCCCAAGGTGCGCCTCGGCATCCTCGAAACCACCGAGGAGAGCTTTGACCGCCTGATGAACATCAACCTCAAGGGCACGTTCTTCATGTGTCAGGCGGCGGCCAACCGGATGATCGAGCTGCAAAAGAAAAACCTCGAGGACTACCGGCCGCGCATCGTGAACATCTCCTCGATGTCGGCGTACACCTCCTCGGTCAACCGCGGTGAATACTGCATCTCCAAGGCGGGCATCTCGATGACGACCCAGCTGTTTGCCGACCGGCTCGCGGAGTACGGCATCCCGGTGTTCGAGGTCCGTCCGGGCATTATCATGACGGATATGACCGCCGGTGTACACGAAAAGTACCAGAAGCTCATCGATGAGGGCATAACGCCCATCCGCCGCTTCGGTCTGCCGGAGGATGTTGCAAACTGCGTACTCGCGGCGGTCAGCGGCCGTCTGGACTTTGCCACCGGCCAGATCCTGAACGCGGACGGCGGCTTCCACATCCGCCGCCTGTAAGAGAGAGGGAAGCACTATGCTGAAAACAAAGCTGACCCTTGCAGGCCGCGAGATACCGGTTATCGCGCTCGATACGCTGGTGATCGGCACGGGCTGTGCGGGCTACAACGCCGCTGACTGGCTGTACGACCTCGGCCGAAAGGACATCGCCATCCTCACCGAGGGCGTGAACATCGGCACATCGCGCAACACCGGCAGCGACAAGCAGACCTATTACAAGCTGTCCATCGCCTCCGACGGTGCGGATTCCGTGCAGGAGATGGCGGAAACGCTGTTCTCCGGTGGCAGTGTCCACGGCGACACCGCGCTGGCCGAGGCGGCTGGCTCGCTTCGCGCCTTTATGAAGCTGGCGAACCTCGGCGTGCCGTTCCCGACCAACGAGTACGGCGAGTATGTCGGCTACAAGACCGACCACGACCCGCGCCAGCGTGCAACTTCGGCAGGCCCGCTGACCTCCAGATTCATGACCGAGGCGCTCGAGCGCAGCGTTTCGCGCAAGGGCATCCGCATTTTCGACCAGATGCAGGCCGTTCGCCTGCTGACGGAGGACGGTGCGGTAAAGGGGCTGCTGGCGCTCGACCTGCGCGGCCGCGGCCCGGCGGACCTGACCCTTTTCGCGGCGGAGCACATCATCCTCGCGACCGGCGGCCCGGCGGCTGTCTATGCACAGACCGTGTATCCGTACGGCCATATCGGCGGCTCGGGCCTTGCCATCGAGGCAGGCGCCGCCATGACCAACCTTCAGGAGTGGCAGTACGGCCTCGCCTCCATCGATTTCCGCTGGAACGTGTCCGGCACCTATCAGCAGGTGCTCCCGCGCTACATCTCGGTGGACGAGCATGGCACAGAGCGCGAATTTCTGCCTGATTACTTCGAAAGCCCAGAGCAGGCGCTCGATATGGTGTTCCTCAAGGGCTACCAGTGGCCGTTCGATGTCCGCAAGACGGAAGGCTCGTCGGTCATCGACCTCATCATCCACCACGAAACCGTGGAGCTCGGCCGCAAGGTCTATATGGACTTCCGCACCGACCCCAAGGGTCTGCGCGCGGACTTCTCCGGGCTGGCCGAGGAAACCCGTACCTATCTTGCCAATTCGGGTGCGCTGCTGGCAACGCCCATCGCCCGTCTGGCGCACATGAACCCGGACGCGATCGCGCTCTATCAGAGCCACGGCATTGATCTTTACAAGGAGCCGCTGCGCGTAGCGGTGTGCGCCCAGCACGCCAACGGCGGCGTTTCGGTGGATGCCAACTGGCAGACTACGGTGCGCGGGCTGTACGCGGCAGGTGAGTGCGCGGGTACGTTCGGCGTTTACCGGCCGGGCGGCTCGGCGCTCAACTCCACACAGGTGGGTTCGATGCGCGCCGCCGAGCATATCGCGATGACGAGCGACGAAATACCGTTCGACGAGGCAAGATTCGCGCAGACAGCGGCAAAGCTCGAGCCGTGGCTGCAAAAAATGCTCGAAACCACGGCAAGAGCACAGGCTTCGAGCAAGTCGTATCAGATTCTGGGCAAGATGCAGCAGCACATGAGTGCGTGCGCGGCCCATCTGCGCCGGCCGCAGGCTATGCAGGCGCTCCAGCACGAGCTGGAGGACACGCTGGCGGCGCTGCCGGAAACCTATATTCCTGCAGCTGAGGGCGGCTTTGCACAGATGCTCCGCATCCGCGATACGCTCATGACGCAGGCGGCGGTGCTTTCCGCAATGCGGTATTCCGCAGAAGCGTTCGGCAGCCGCGGTGCGGGCCTCGTTCTGCATGAAGCAGGGGAGCCGGTCTGCGCGGCGCTGCCGGAGCTGCGGTGCCTGCCCAGCACCCATCCGGGCGGCGGCAGCGTGGTCGTCACCGAATGGACGGAGGGCGGTGTGCATTCCCGCCGTGAGGACGTGCGGCCCATGCCCGTGCGAAACGGCTGGTTTGAAACCGTTTGGCACGATTACCGTGAGAGGATGCGCCGCATAAGATAAGTTATTTCTTACCGTCTGGCGGGAGTGTATCCGCCTGCATGGCGGCGTGGACCTCAACATATTTGCTTGGGGACACGCCGTAGGCCTTGCGGAACGCGCGGTAGAATCCGGCGTGGTCGGAAAAACCGCACTGCTCCCACACCTGTGCGACAGGCTCTCCGGCAAGAATGCGATTCTTGCCAAGCAGCAGACGCATCTGGATGACATACTGATAATACGAGATGTGCATGCTTTGCTTGAACAGGTGGGACAGATGATACTTGTTGGTGAAGAATGTCTCGGCAACCGTTTCCAGAGAAAGATCGTTTGCAAGATTGTTGCTGATATATTGTAAGAGATCGGTCAGCATGCTCTCGCGTGAAGCCGGACGCAGACGTTCGTTCTGACTTTCGAGCGCGCGGTTATAGTCGGTCAGCAGCGACAGAATGGCCGAAATCCCCTCGCTTCTGTGGCATAGCCCGCGCTCATTGTAGGCGCGGCAGATCGTGTCGAACAGCGGGAGATAGCGGCGGAGGCCTTCTTCTCCGGAACGGAATAAATAGATATTTTCCTTGTTCTTAATGGAAAAACGGTTCAAATCCGGGTCCATTCGGAACAGGGAATTCATCATGCCGTTTGTGATCCAGACAACGCAGCGCTCGTAGTTCGCCTCGAAATCGCGAAACACGGGACTGTGGATGATGTCGGGAGGAACGAACAGCATGTCGCCCGGCTCCAGCGAATAGCGCGCATTGCTGACGACGTAATCCGTGTTGCCGGAAATGAAAAAATAGAGTTCGTAAAATTCATGATAGTGCGGCGAGATTTCGTGGTAGTGCTCATGCACCGCATGCTCCGCCTCGAAATCGCGCTTCTCCATGAAGTGCTTGTGCAGCCAGTTATCGTACTGAACTGACATATTCTGACCTCCTTTGGGGTCTCGGCATAATCACCAAGTGAACAGATATAAAATTTACATCTCTGACAAAAAGCCAATTCTAACCGCAAGAATAACAATGTGATTTGACAATCATGACGATGTAGTTCACACTGCGGCTCTGCTATAATTATGTTATCACAAAGCGAGGTGGCGTACAAGTCCGGCCGGTTTGCCGCCGCCTTCGCAAAGAGATAGGAACATGATAAAAGCGAGTACTTTGCGGTTATCGGAGCAGGGAAGAAAGAGTAGGAAAGCTCCGGACTTTTATCAAAAACACAAAATAAAAACGGAGGGAGTTCCCCTAATGAAACGCATGAAAAAAATCCTTGCCTGCGTGCTTGCGGGTGCGGCATTGCTTACGGCGACTGGCTGCAGCGGCAGTCAGGACCCGAAGCGTCTGCTGGTTGCGCACGGTCACGGCGACTGGCATCCGGTTCACATCGGTCTGAGCTGCATGTGCGATGAGATGGAGAAGGAAACCGATTATGCCTTCGACATTTACCCGAACGGTCAGCTCGGCGACGACAGCGCCATGGTCCAGCTGGTCAAGGCAGGCGTACTCGATATCGCAAAGGTATCCGCAGGCGCGCTTGAGCAGTTCAATCAGGCATATTCCATCTTCTCGATCCCGTACGTATTCCAGTCTACCGAGCATTACTTTAACGTAATGAACAATTCTGAGGCTGTCAAGGAGATCTTCGAGTCCACCCGCAAGGACGGCTTCATCGCCATCGGCTGGTTCGACTCCGGCGCACGTTCGATCTACACCACCAAGGACGGATCGGCAGCCTCTCCGGCTGACCTGAAGGGTCTGAAGATCCGCACCATGAACAGCCCGACATCGGTTTCCATGATCAACGCCATGGGCGCAGCGGCTACCCCGATGTCCTCCGGCGAGGTTTATACCTCTCTGCAGCAGGGTATTATCGACGGCGCTGAGAACAACGAGACCGTACTGGTCGACGACGGCCACGGCGAGGTTGCAAAGTCCTACACCTACACCCAGCACCAGTATCTCCCGGACATCGTCATCATCTCCGCCGAGACCTGGGACGGTATGACCGAGGAGGAGCAGAACGACCTGCGCGAGGCCATGAAGAGCGCGTGGCAGGCACACGAGACCGAATGGAACAAGATCGTAGAGCGCAACAAGAAGGGCGCCGAGGAAATGGGCGTTCAGTTCTACGAGATCGACAAGACCGCGTTCATCGAGGCCTGCAAGCCGCTTCAGGACGAGTTCTGCGCCAAGAGCGAGGACAACGCCCGCTACTTCGCAGATTTTCAGAGCTATCTGGACAAGTAAGGGAGAACGTGTGAAATGAGAAAAATTATCGACAAGATCATCGAGGTCATGTGTGCCGCGATCATGGGCTACATGGTGCTGGCTGTCTGCTGGCAGGTTGTCACCCGCTTCGTACTGAAGAACCCCTCCACCGTAACTGAGGAGATTCTCCGTTACCTGCTCGTCTGGACCACCATGGTCGGCGGCGCCTACGCCTATGGCCGCCGCAAGCACCTCTCCATCAACATGCTGGCAAAGAAGCTGCCGGCACGCGGTCAGAAAGTGCTCGACATTTTCGTACAGGCAGTCGTTATCGCATTCTGCGTTGTTGTCATGATCGTCGGCGACCTGCGTCTGGTAGAGACCACCTTCAACCAGATCTCCTCCGCTCTGCACTTGCCGATGCCGTATGTATACGCAAGTATCCTCGTCGGCGGCGTACTGATCATCTTCTACGCCATCATCTTCATCTTTGAGGATATCAAGGCGATCCGCGAAATGCCGCAGGCTGCCGCAAAGTAAAGAAAGGAGAGCATCCCATGTCCGTATTACAGATTGGCCTGCTTCTGCTGGCCAGCTTTTTCCTGATGCTCGCACTGAGCGTCCCGGTTTCGATCAGCCTGATCGTTTCCTCTCTGGTAACTGTTTCCGCAGCTCTGCCGCTTGACCTGTCCACCTTCGTTGCGTGCCAGAAGATGGTTTCCGGCGTTGACAGCTTCTCGCTGCTGGCCGTTCCGTTCTTCATCCTCACCGGCGTTCTGATGAACACCGGCGGTATCGCACAGCGGCTCATCAACCTTGCAAAGGCCTTTGTAGGCCGTATCCCCGGCGGTCTGGCGCACACCAACATCGTGGGCAACACCATGTTCGGCGCGCTGTCCGGCTCCGCAGTAGCAGCTTCCATCGCAGTCGGCGGCGTTATGCTGCCCGAGGAGGAAGCAGCAGGCTACGACAAGAAGTTCGCAGCCGCAGCCAACATCGCTTCCGCTCCGACCGGCCTGATCATCCCGCCGTCCGGCATCCTCATCATCTACGCGGTTCTGTCCGGCTCCTCTGTTGTCGGCATGATCATGTCCGGCTATATTCCGGGCATCCTGTGGTGCCTCGCCTGCATGGCAGTCGCATTCATCGTTGCAAAGAAGAACAAGTACCCGACCACCGAGCGCCTGCCGGCTTCCGAGCTGTTCAAGTACTTCATTGATGCCATTCCGAGCATCCTGCTCATCGTCATCATCATCGGTGGTATCTCCTCCGGTATCTTCACCGCTACCGAGTCCGCAGCCGTAGCCGTTGCGTACACCATCTTCCTCGCGATGGTCGTTTACAAGTCCATCAAGCCGTCCGACCTGCCGCGCATCCTGCGTGAGGCCTGCGAAACCACCGCAGTCATCATGTTCCTGATCGCAGCATCCGCAGTCATGTCGTTCGTTCTGTCCTTTACCGGTCTGCCGGATGCCATCGGCAATGCGCTGCTGAGCGTTTCCGACAACAAGTACGTTATCCTGCTGCTCATCAACCTGCTGCTGCTGGTTGCCGGTATGTTCATGGATATTACCCCGGCTGTTCTGATCTTCGCACCGATCTTCCTGCCGGTTGTCAAGAGCTTCGGCATGGATCCGATCCACTTCGGTATCATGATGGTCATGAACCTCGGCGTCGGCAACATCACCCCGCCGGTCGGCTCGTCGCTGTTCTCCGGCTGTCAGGTAGCCAACATGGATATGGAGGATATGGTAAAACCGCTTCTCCCGTTCTATGCAGCCATTTTCATCGCCCTGCTGCTGGTAGTGTATGTTCCGTGGTTCTCCATGGTCATCCCGAACCTCGTAATGGGTTCGTAAGTCTCGGTTTTGGGTTAACGATAGGCGACATCCCTCAATTATCGCTTTTATCTTAATTATCTTTTCTCAAATGCGGAGGGGCAGTCGGACTGTCCTTCCGCATACCCGTTTCCATATGGTATTTCTATATAGTATAATAAAAGTAATTTAAAGTATTCGAACATGAAGGAGAATCCCACGGATGCAGTATAACGTATTTGACTTCGGCGCCAAAGGCGATGGCGCGACCAATGACGCAGCGGCCATTCAGGCGGCCATTGATGCCTGCCACGAGGCCGGCGGCGGCCGTGTTGTGCTGGAAGGCGGCCACACCTATTATTCCAGCTCCATCGTGCTCAAGAGCAACATCGAGCTGCATCTGGAGCAGGGTGCCGTGCTGAAGGCCCACGCCGACATCGACACCTATTTCCATCCGAACGGCGTGGAGGCCGGTCAGGCCTCGGTATCCGGCGCGGCGGCGGTCGATCGCCCGGTAACGCTCAAGCCGAGCTATGCGTTCCTCTACGCCAAGGATGCGGATAACTTCTCTATCACCGGTCAGGGCGCTATCGACGGCAACGTGTATGCGTTCATGAAGCGCGTCAGCCCGTATTACTTCAACGGTGACTTCTATCCGCGCCCGACCATGTGCTATGTGGAGCACTGCAAGCACATCACGTTCACCGGCATCACCATGCAGAACGCACCGTTCTGGACCCTGCATCCGGCGGGCTGCGACGATGTGCTCATTCAGGGCATCCGCGTGCTCAATCCGCTCGACTGCACCAATTCGGACGGCATCGACCCGGATCATTCCACCAATGTTCGCATCATCGGCTGCCACGTTACCTGCGCCGATGACTGCATCTGCCTGAAGTGTTCGGCGGGCAACATGGAGTACGGCCCGTGCAGGAATATCATCATTTCCGGCTGCACGCTCACTTCGACCTCGGCCGCACTCAAGATCGGCACCGAGGGCACCGGCGATTTTGAGAACGTCATCGTCGATAACTGCATCATCTCGAACAGCAACCGCGGCATCTCGATCCAGGTGCGCGACGGCGGCCACGCGAAGAACGTTTCGTTTTCGAATATCATCATCGAAACCCGCCGCTTCGCGGACTGCTGGTGGGGAACAGCCGAGCCCATCGTGCTCACCACTCACGAGCGCAATGAGGGCGTGCCGAGCGGCAAGATCTCGAACATCCGCTTCACCAATATCACCTGCGACAGTGAGAACGGCGTGTTCCTCTCCGGCTGTGAGGGCAATCACATCGAGGATGTGCTGTTCGACCGCGTGCAGGTAACGCTCCGCCGCAAGAGCAAGTGGGAGCGCGGCCTGTACGATCTGCGCCCGGGCCACGATCAGGGCATCGAGAAGATCACCTCGGCGGGCTTCCTGATGCGCCGCGCGGACGACATCACGCTGCGCGACTGCCGCGTGCGCTTTGAGGGCGAGGATCTGTCCGATTTCGGTCAGGCCGTGTATGCTTACGAGTGCGGCAAGATCGAGCTTGAGCGCTTTGACGGCAAAGCTGCAAGAGAGGGCTTCGAGGACGTAGAGCTCGCGTAAAGACGATTGAAAATGGAGAATGGAGAATGACGTAACGGTCGGCCATTCTCCGTTTTTTTCGTTGGTAGATTGTAAAATGAAATTGAACACATAAAAAAAGTCCACAGCGTTGAGGAAGTCTGTTAGGGCAACACCGCACAATTAAAGCGGCGGTGCTTTGCGGAAATTTTGTGTCCTGACTTTGTTGCAGTTTCACGGTAATACATCAAGTATTACCGCAAAACTGTGCCTCGTCAGTACGCAAAATTTACTCGCAAATCACTATTGTTAAGAAGCATCTGCAAAAAAACTCACTAAGCGATATATCCAGTGCATCGCAGATGCGTTCTATGGTATCCACGCTCAGTTGATTACCACGTTTCTTAGCAGCGCGGATAGTAGATTCGGACAAATCACATATTTTAGAGAGCTGGCAAAGGGTAAGTCCGCGTTCGTCAGCAAGTTCCTGCACGCGGTTAATCGTATTCAAGTCAATGACCTCCTCTGAGGGTGTTAAGGATTAATTGAGTACACGACCTACAATAGAAAATCTAACTAATGGAGATACGAGTTTCGGCTCGTATTTTTTATTGTACGAAATCAGAACAGACTGCATATGGAGTGTGCCGTCACTGTCAGTAAAATCGTAACGTTCGGCTTCGCAAGGTATCTTGCTCATCATACATCTTGATGTAGCCGTCGCCGTCATACATGAAGATGCCGACCTCGCCTGGGGACAGTTCACTGCATTCCTGAATCCATGCGATTTGACCATCGTGATAAACCGGCTCCATACTATCGCCGCAGACACGAACACCAAAATCAGCGCGATCAGGGACTGCACTCTTAGGGAAAGAGATAGTTTCAAAATTCCCTTCATCGAGGAATGTACCAGTACCAGCCGAAACAGAAAGCGTGCTGATCGGCATATCAATGCATTCCTCTTCATAGGAGTGTCTGGCAACGACTCTGTATTTTCCGGTGGCTATCAGATCGTCACAATACTCGCGTAGCTTCCGCAAACTTCATGCAGGAAGGTCGGACTCCATGATCCAGTGGTAGGGGGTGCCGCCGATGGTAAGAACAATATTGACGATTTCATCTGAAAAGAGCGTCAGCAGGATAAAAATAACGGAACGGATACTCAGCTTTACCGGGTCTTCTGCTTCCATCCTTGGAGGTATACCCCCAAAGGACGGAACTGAGGGCTTCAATAGCTTCCCGGCGTTTGCGGTAGTAGGTTCTGAAACTGATGTCACGAATATGCGGCCGCAGGGTCTCGATGATTTCCTCAACATTTTTGAGCTGCTGCGGCGAGAGGAAGGAGTAGTACAGCAGCCAGTAATATGCCTCACCGTTTTTGTGCTTGGTACGCAGCAATTCGACTGCGGAATCCAGCAGCTTGAGCATTTTGTGGCTGCGTTCAATGCATTTGGCATGATGCTCGATGTCGCTTCCGGCCAAATCAGCGCCAGCCAGATAGACTGAATCCAGAAAATCCTCGATGGAGGTGCCATACTCGATCTCAAACTTGGTGCGGACATGCTGGACAGAAAGCTCCAGGCTCCACACAACATCCTGGTATTTTTTCAGCAGTTTCCAGGTATCATGGTACAGGGGATTATCAGCAACATCAGGTTCAACAAATTTTCTCATTTCAGGTTCCTCCTATTTTCATGCTCCTCAAAGGGAGTGAGTGTAAGTTCAAAAGTGACGATTGAAGTGTTTGTGCCGCAGAGGATGGTCAGACCAAAGTGGACTGTGGATTTCCCTCGCGCACGCGGAATCAACTCTTCCCAGCAGTCATCCGATAAGGGATATAACTGATAGCGGGAGAGCGGGCAAGAAAAGCAGGAAATCCCTTGCGTAGATAGGATGTCAGCCATCTTGCGGAGTATCGTTTCAATGTGCGATTTTGAAATGCTGGAAAGTGCATCCGAAACAATGACCTCATGCTCAGAGATGGAATGGCTCTCTTCGGTTTCAGCGGTTTCCGGAAGCTCCAGATGAATGTTTAAGGTCATGGCAACTTCCTCCTTGTCGATTAAAACATCGGAAATCTCAAACATGGTGGACAGGTAGTTTTGCAGGTAGATCACGCTTCCATGCCGGCCGGGAAACGACATGATAGAGATATACCCAAGACCGTCCAGCTTTTTCAGTATCCGGCATACGGTAGCGCGTGACAGCCCTCAGCGGCCGGAGCCTCCGTTTATGCGGATGCTCCGGTCGTTGATCAGTTTGTGGATGAACTCACGATAAATTCGGCATCGTGGGTAATCTACCACTTGTTTGATTTGAAGTTGGTATTCTGGCATGACAGTCTCCTCTTTATTTATGTATTATGTATTAAAGGCGGGGTAATAAAAGTAATAAAATGTTTCGATAAAATCGTTGACTTGGATGGACTTGAAGGTTATTATATAATAATGTATGCGTCTGCGGTTAAACGATCAAGCCGTTCTTTATATAGAGTTCATGGTAGAATAGCATCCTGAGAAACACAGCAGTTTTCTGCCATTCCTGTGCCAGCGATATGCCATAACAGGCGCACTACAACTTTTCTACAACTTTTGAAACGAGAAGGACGGCACAAGAGGACACGAGACGAATGAAAAAAGTTTCACGAACCGAGAATTGTGCAGGCTTTGAAGCCTTACAGAGCGGCATGGAGCAGGATGAAGGGAGCCGAATTTTGCTCCCAACCATGAAGCCGCTGGGCGAGTAACATGAGAAGAAGCCTGTGCATTGCGCTGCGATGCACAGGCTTTCGGCATATACATTCATTTGAGGAAGTTCATGGAATTTACTGAGATTACAAGCCGCCAGAATGCAACGCTCAAGCATCTGGCACGGCTGGCGCGTGAAAAGAAATATCGTCTTGCAACCGGAGAAATGGTATGTGAGGGGGATAAAATGCTGTACGAGGCGCTATCCTCCGGCACCCAGATTAAGAGCGTTCTGGTGCGTTCGGGCGCAATGCCAGATTCTTTGGCACAGGGATTATTGCATCAGGCGCAGGAGCAGGGCGCGGCGCTGTTCTGTGCAGAGGAAAAACTCTTTGCGATGGCAAGTGATGTGGAAACGTCACAGTGGATTTTATTCTCCTGCGTGCGCCCAGTGCAGGATACGGTGGACTTTGCCAAGGTGCGCCGTACTGTTCTACTTGATGGATTGCAAGACCCTGGAAACTTGGGAACCATCTTGCGTACCGCAGACGCATTTGCACTGGATTTGGTGGTGCTGTGCGAGGGCTGTACAGACCCCACAGCACCCAAGGTGATTCGTGCGACGATGGGGGCTGCCTTTCGGCAGAAGGTATGCCAAATGCCGCTTGCAGATGCCATTGCAGCACTGCATGCACAGCAGATTCCGGTCTATGCGGCGGCGCTGGAGCCGGACAGTGTGCCGCTTGGACGATTTCCGGACTGTGCGGCTGTGATTATTGGAAACGAAGGAAATGGCGTGACGCAGACCGCGCTGGAATTATGTGACCAGAAGCTGGTCATTCCCATGGCGGGACGTGCGGAATCACTCAATGCCGGCGTTGCGGCTGCAATTTTGATTTGGGAGATGACCAAGAAAGGGGAATAAACCATGTCGAGGCGCGTATACTGGCTGTGGCTGGCAGAAAAGCAGGAGTTAGATGCAGCGGTCATTCGCAGATTGACCGAATCTTTTGGTACGCCGGAATTTCTATATGCTTCCGAGCGGGACGTTCTTCTTTCCGCCGGACTGACCAAACGTCAAACGGACGCGCTTTGCGAAAAGGATTTGTCCAGAGCCGAGCATATTTTGCGCGTTTGTGAGCAAAAGAAAATCACAATAGTCACCATTGAGGACAGCGCCTATCCCGATGCGCTGCGTGAGATTGCCGACACGCCTCCTGTTTTATATGTCCGCGGAACGCTCCCAGATTTTGAACGCATGCCTGCGATTTCGGTGGTGGGGACACGGTCGTGCTCTGCCTATGGTTTGCGTATGGCAGAGCGCTTTGGTGCAGCGCTGGCAAAAGCAGGATTTTCTATTGTTTCGGGTATGGCACACGGCATCGATACAGCAGCACATCAGGGCTGCTTAAAGGCAGGCGGAAAAACGGTTGCTGTGCTTGCCGGTGGTGTGGATATCTGTTTCCCGAAAGAAAATCAATATCTCATGGGAGATATTATGCTTTGCGGTGCGGTAATCAGCGAGAATCCGCCGGGAACTGCAAACGAAGGATTCCGGTTTCCCCTTCGCAACCGCATCATAACCGGACTGTCTGCTGCAACACTGATTGTAGAGGCGCCCGTTCGTTCGGGTGCGATGATTTCGGCACGCCTTGCATTCGAGCAGGGACGCGAGGTATTCGCAATACCGGGCGCACTCGATGTGGCAGGCTCGGTCGGTTGTAATCGGTTGATTCGTGATGAAATTGCGCGGATTGCCACACACCCGATGGATATTGTACATGAGCTTGCCTCGATGCTGCGGCAAAAACCGCAGGAAGAGCTTGTGCGTTCGGTGTGGCTTCGGGAGCTTGGCGGCTATGGCAGTCTGCCTGCACCGGAACCCGTAAAGCCCTATCGGATTGCACGAAGTTCGGGAGGACGCCGGACGGCTTCCGGAGAGAAGGAACAAAAACAAGAAGAAACAGCAGAACCCTTACAAGAAAAGAAGCTGCCGGACAGCCTATCGGATACACAGCGCAAAATCGTGCAGGCAATTGGCGCGGGCGCGGATACCATAGACGCCATCAGTGAGGCAACCGGTCTGCCCGCAGCGGAAATCGCTTCTGCATTGGTGCTGTTGGAGCTTGCAGGGGTCGCAGCGCAAAAGGCAGGACGCTGCATTCTGCTTTGATTGATATGTCTTGTCTGAACGTGCGGCGTTCAGATGATTTGGATACAACACTGGAGGAATACTATGTCAAAACTGGTAATCGTAGAGTCGCCAGCCAAGGCAAAAACCATTGGAAAATATCTGGGCAGTGACTATGTGGTCAAGGCCTCGATGGGGCATCTGCGTGACCTGCCAAAAAAGAAGATGAGTGTGGATATTGAGCATGATTTTAAGCCTGAGTATGCACCGATTGAGGGAAAGGATAAAATCATTAACGATCTGCGCAAATCTGCCAAAGAATCCGATTTCGTGTACCTTGCAACCGACCCGGACCGTGAGGGGGAAGCGATTTCGTGGCACTTACAAGCGCTTTTGGAACTCAAAGAAGGTGAGTTCAAGCGGGTAACTTTTAATGAAATTACAAAAAAAGGCGTGCAGTATGGAATCAATCACCCACGTGATATTGATATTGATTTGGTAGATGCACAGCAGGCGCGGCGGATTCTCGACCGCATTGTAGGCTATCAGCTATCTCCGTTTTTGTGGCGTAAGGTCAAAAGAGGACTGTCTGCGGGGCGTGTACAGTCGGTTGCAACCCGTCTGGTCGTAGACCGTGAAAATGAGATTCGTGCCTTTCAGCCCGAGGAATATTGGTCGATTGAAGCCAGTCTGCGCACGGCGCAGGGCGGTATGCTTCGGTCACGCTATTATGGAGAAGCAGAGGGCAAGGTGGAGCTGAAAACCGAAGAACAGACTATGGAAATCGTTGCCGCTGTGACCGGTCAGCCCTTTCAGGTTTCTGCCATCAAAAAGGGCAAAAAGAAAAAATCGGCAGCGCCGCCGTTTACCACCTCGACCTTGCAGCAGGAAGCCTCCCGAAAACTGAATATGGTGCCGCGCCGTACAATGAGCGTTGCACAGGAGCTTTATGAAGGCGTTGATTTGGGAGGGGAGTATGGATTGACCGGTTTGATTACCTATATGCGTACAGACTCCCTGCGCTTGTCCGATGAGGCAACCGCAATGGCAGCCTCCTATATTCAAAATCGGTATGGAGATGCTTTTTACCCGGGCAAGCCGCGCACATTTAAGACCAAGGGCGGCGCACAGGACGCGCATGAAGCCATTCGTCCGTCCAATGTGGAAATCGAACCAGATGCAGTGAAAGACCAGCTGACACCGGACCAATATAAACTATATAAGCTCATCTGGTCACGCTTTGTTGCCTGTCAAATGGCAGATGCAATTTTAGATACCATTTCGGCTGATATTGTATGTGTGGGGCATGTGTTCCGTGCCTCTGGGCATACCGTAGCGTTTCCCGGTTTTACTGTGGTCTATGAGGAAAGTACAGACGATGAAAAACAGGGCGAAAAGAACGAAGCCGGAAAGCCGCTTCCTGCCTTTGCCGAAGGAGATGTGCTGACCGCCGACAAAATTGAGCCGGCACAGCATTTCACACAGCCGCCAGCACGGTACACAGAGGCGTCCCTCATTCGGGCAATGGAAGAAAAGGGAATTGGTCGTCCGTCTACCTATGCGCCAACCATTGCAACCATCATTGACCGTGATTATGTGAACAAGGAGAACCGCAGTCTGCGCCCGACTCCGCTGGGTGAGGGCGTTACGGGGCTGATGGTGGATAAGTTCAAGTCTGTCGCGGATTATGAGTTTACCGCAAACATGGAACATCAGCTGGACGAGGTAGAAGCCGGAAAAATTTCCTATGTGAATCTGCTGCACTCCTTCTATGATGGGTTTGAGGGTGCGCTCGAACAGGCAGAAAAGGATTTGGACAAGACCCGTATTAAAATCCCTGATGAGGAAACCGATGTCATCTGCGAAAAATGCGGTCGAAACATGGTCATTAAGTCGGGACGGTTTGGAAAATTTCTTGCCTGTCCGGGATTTCCGGAATGCAGCAATACCAAGGCGCTCTCCGAAGATACAGGCGCCTCCTGTCCAACCTGCGGGGCAAAGGTGGTAAAGAAAAAATCTGCACGCGGATACGTCTATTATTCTTGCGACACCTATCCAACCTGCCAGTTCATTACGTGGGATAAGCCGCTCAAAACCAAGTGTCCTGTCTGTGATTCATCGTTGTTCCGTCATACAGACCGTGATTCCAAGGAAGTCGTTGACCTCTGTCTGAGAGAGGGCTGCACCTATCGGGAGCTGGTCAAGGAGGGCGTATCTCCAGAGGAAGCGCAAAAGAATCGAGAGCGTCGGGAAGCACGTGCTGCAAAGGCAGCAGAACGCGCTGCGGCGAAGGAAGCTGAGGAAGCGGAAAAGAAGGCGGCAAAGAAATCTGCTCGGAAGAAAAAAGCAGAGCCAGCCGAGGGCGAGGAAGCTCCCAAGAAAAGAGCCACACGCAAAAAGGCAGAGTCAGCCGAGGGCGAGGAGACTCCCAAGAAAAGAACTACACGCAAAAAGGCAGAGCCAGCCGAGGGCG
>JAGZIN010000023.1 GCA_018366195.1 Butyricicoccus pullicaecorum
GCTTCTTTATTATAGCAAAAGGAGTTTTTATTTCTTCATCTTCGGCAATAGCCTTTTTTTGAACCACTCGCCTAGCGAGTGGTTTTACATCACAATCAAAACCACCCGTTGAACGGGTGGTTTTCGCAAACTCTATGAGGAGCAGCACACGAGCTGCCGCTAAAACGATACGGAAAAAGTTTACCAACCGCATTTATTTCACAGACCACTTTCTCAGCGGTCTGTTTTTATGCCTTGGTATTCTTGAGAGCCGTAAACAGGTCTATGTATCCTTTGAATATAATTTGACCTGACAGAATATCTTTTTACAGTCACCTTTGTATATGCTTTTATCGAAAGATTTTGATTCCACCAGTAAAACTGATGATTTATAGGCGCGAAAGCGAGATAACAGAAAAGAGACAGGGCAAGCCTGTCTCTTTGATATCCATATTTCCAGATTACTTCAGGGTAACCTTTGCGCCAGCCTCTTCCAGCTGAGCCTTGATGGACTCTGCGTCCTCCTTGGAAGCGCCTTCCTTGATGATTGCCGGAGCGCCGTCAACCTTCTCCTTAGCTTCCTTCAGACCCAGACCAGTGATGCCGCGAACAACCTTGATTACGTTGATCTTAGAAGCGCCAGCGTCGGTCAGCTCTACATCAAACTCGGTCTTTTCTTCAGCAGCCGGAGCACCAGCGCCAGCGCCTGCGCCTGCAACAGCAACCGGCATAGCGGATACGCCAAATTCTTCCTCCAGAGCCTTAACCAGCTCAGCCAGCTCCAGGACCTTCAGGCCCTTTACAGCTTCCATAATCTCTGCAACAGTCATGGTATAAACCTCCAATTACAAATTTAAGTTGAAAATTAAAAATACACGAGTAATGCTTGATTACTCAGCAGCAGCTTCTTCCTTGGGTGCAACCAGGGTAGAAACCAGGGCTTCGCCGTCCTCAGACTTCTTTGCGATATTGTCAAGCGCAATAACGAGCTGAGTAATCGGGAAATTGAAGCCATACAGAACCTGAGCGATAAGACCTTCCTTAGACGGCATTTCAGCCAGCTTCAGAACCTCGGAAGCAGGAATTGCCTCACCCTCGAGATAACCAGCCTTAAGCTTAAAATTATCATGCTTCTTCGCATACTCATTGAGGATCTTTGCGGGTGCTACGACATCATCATTGGTGCTGATTGCCAGAGCAGTTGTACCATTCAGGTGCTCCTCGAACGAGTCAAAGCCCAGCTCCTTCGCAGCAAAGCGCAGCATGGTGTTCTTTACAACAGCATACTCAACGCCAGCTTCGCGCAGCTCACGGCGCAGCTTGGTATCATCTTCCACGTTGATACCCTTGTAATCGACCAGAACGCCAGCCGGGCTGTTCTTGATCTTCTCGACGAGAGAAGCGACCAGAGCCTTCTTTTCTTCCAGAATCTTTGCGTTAGGCATCTTGTTTCACCTCCATCAAAAATAAAGTACCCTCTTGTGCAAAGACACAAGAGGGTACACAAAACATGCAACGTTTGTGCTGACCTCGGTAGGCGGCTCATAGCCATTCAAGCCTTACGGCATACCTACTGTCTTTGACCAAGCTATTAAATTATAGCACAGGGCAAATAGCCTGTCAACACTTTTTTATGGTCTTTGAGAAAATTACTCAGTAACCTTTGCAGCATTCACCTTAACACCAGGTCCCATGGTGGAAGCAACCACGCAGGACTTCACATACTGACCCTTTGCAGCAGCCGGCTTTGCCTTGATGATTGCGCCCATCAGTGCATTGAAGTTGTCCTGCAGCTTTTCAGCGCCGAAGGAAGCCTTGCCGATTGGGCAGTGAATGATGTTAGTCTTGTCCAGACGGTATTCAATCTTACCAGCCTTAGACTCCTTAACTGCCTTTGCAACGTCCATGGATACGGTGCCTGCCTTCGGGTTTGGCATCAGACCCTTCGGGCCGAGTACCTTACCCAGACGACCTACAACACCCATCATATCCGGTGTTGCAATGACAACGTCATAATCAAAGAAGTTCTCATTCTGAATTTTTGCTACCATGTCCTCAGCGCCAACGTACTCTGCACCAGCAGCAGCAGCCTCGTCAGCCTTCGGTCCCTTTGCAAATACCAGAACACGAACCTGCTTGCCGGTACCATGCGGCAGAACGATTGCGCCGCGTACCTGCTGGTCAGCGTGACGGGAGTCAACACCCAGCTTTACATGCAGCTCAACGGTCTCGTCGAACTTTGCCTTTGCAGTGGAAATAACGGTTGCAAGCGCGTCAGCGGGATCGTACAGCTTGGTACGGTCTACCAGCTTTGCGCTCTCTACATACTTTTTACCTTTGCGCACAATAATATCCTCCTTTAGTGGTACTGCGGGAATTTCCCTCCCACTTAGACGGCCGTATCCGCCGTCAAAAAACGATTAAACTTCAGCTAAAATTACTCTTCTACGGTAATGCCCATAGAACGGCAGGTGCCGGCAACCATGCTCATAGCAGCCTCTACGGAAGCCGCGTTGAGGTCAGGCATCTTCATCTCTGCAATCTTCTGCAAATCAGCCTTGGAGATCTTAGCAACCTTATTCTTGTTCGGAACTGCGGAACCAGACTCAATCTTGCAAGCCTTCTTAATCAGAACGGCAGCCGGCGGAGTCTTTGTAACGAAGCTGAAGGAACGGTCTGCATAAACAGTGATAACAACCGGGATAATAAGACCCGCGTCGTTCTTGGTGCGCTCGTTAAATTCCTTGGTGAAAGCCATGATGTTTACACCATGCTGACCCAGAGCAGGGCCAACTGGGGGCGCAGGGGTTGCCTTGCCCGCAGGAATCTGGAGCTTGATATAACCTACTACTTTCTGTGCCATGTTGAGGTATCCTCCTTAAAAAATGTGGTGGCTGGCGAGTAAAACGCACATACATTCCCTCTCCCACTTGCCATGAAGTGCATATATTATGCTCTTCCTTCGACACTCCCCGCAGCAAAAGCCAGGGGATTCTCGGTTTGCTGACCGCAGCCTGCATTTGCGAGGTCTTGCAAGGTCTCACCGAGCGTATCGGCTCGGGCGTGTCCCACCCTACCATATAGAATGCTGCGGCGGCTGATTTCCCCCAACGAAAGCAAGGGGTATTCTGCCGCATGTGATACATTTAGTCTCCCAGTGTCTCGACCTCATCGAGTTCAAGCTCGACTGGAGTTTCTCTTCCGAACATGGATACGACTACGCGCACCTTGTTCTTATCGGGCTCCAGCTCATCGACAACGCCGATGAAGCCGGCCAGCGGTCCATCAATTACACGAACGCTGTCCCCGACCTGATAATTGATTTCGATTTCTCGCTTCTCCACACCCATCTTCAGCACTTCCTCATCAGAAAGCGGAAGCGGCTTGTTTGAGTTTGGGCCGACAAAGCCTGTGCAGCCACGCGTGTTGCGTACCAAGTACCAGCTTTCATCAGTCAAGATCATCTTGACCAGCACATAGCCCGGAAAGAGCTTGCGCTCAACCTCACGGGTCTTGCCGTCCTTCACCTCGGTCACACGTTCAACCGGAATGTTGACCGCTGTAATCAAGTCGTGGAGCTTGCGGTTTTCCACCGCTTTTTCGATAGATGAGGCTACTTTATTTTCATAGCCTGAGTATGTGTGTACTACATACCACTTTGCTGCGTCTGACATCGTATTCGGCCCCTCTCATTCATCAAGCGGCGAAGAAGCTGACGAGCGTCTGGAAGCCCCAGCCAAAGCCGGCATCAATGATCCAGATGAATGCGCCGAGCAGCAAACAGCACGCCAAAACAACCAATGTGTTATTGACCGTCTGCTGGCGGGTCGGCCAAACAATCTTCTTGATCTCACCCTTCAGCTCGCGGAACCAATTCTTGATGCGCGCAAAAATGGAGGGCTTCTTGGCCTTTGCCGGCTTGTCAGCCTGCTTCTTTACAGCGGGAGTCGCTTTTTCCTGCTCTGCCATGAAGCGTACTTCCTTTCTTGTCGATTACTTGGTCTCGCGATGCAAAGTATGCTTCTTGCAGAAGCGGCAGTACTTGTTCATCTCAAGACGGTCGGGATCGTTCTTCTTGTTCTTCATTGTGTCATAGTTTCTTTGCTTGCACTCTGTGCAGGCCAGCGTTACCTTAACGCGCATAACGGCACCTCCTTGAATTGTGTTTGTCCCTCTGCACGATTGCAGAGGAATTGATTGCCTCCCTTTGCAGGCTCAGCCCGTCAAAAAAATCAGGCATAAAAAAAGACCCTACATAGGTGTATTTATTGTATCATAGCTTTTACAGGCAAGTCAAGTACTGTTTCGCATTTTTCTGTGGGAATTCCGCACAATTTATCCGCTTTATTTATCAAACCTTTTGACTTATGGCTTATCGTGTTTTGATTCCCTTACAGGAAGTGTTCTTGCCCTGTGCAAATTTATCATGCTATACTAGAATCAGAAAACACAGAACATCTTCTGATACTTTATCATTCTTCAAGGAGGACAATCTTTTGAAAATTTTAGGTGTTGACTATGGCGATGCACGTACCGGATTATCCATATCTGATCCAACCGGACTGCTCGCCGGTTCCCCATCTGTTATATCCGAATGGAACCGCGAAAAGCTTCTGGAAAAGCTTACTGTCTTGATTCAGGAAAACCACATCGAGCGTGTTGTGCTCGGCTATCCCAAAAATATGGACGGCTCTGTCGGAGAGCGCGCTGAAAAGTGCGCACAGCTTGCTGCGGATATTACAGCCCGAACTGCTGTTCCTGTGATTTTATGGGACGAACGCCGCACCACGGTCGAGGCACACCAAATCCTGCATCAGGCTGGCAAAAAAGCCAAACAGCATCGCAAAAATGTAGATGCCGTTGCTGCAACCCTGATTTTACAAGGCTATTTGGATTCTCAGCGCCTGCGCTGAGAATCTATTTCCGTCAGCCTCATTCCCAATATCCTTTACGCCCTGTCAATATTGTATAAAATATCCAATAAATTTTTTGATATGCGTTGAAAATTCAACAAAATTGTGATATCTTTAGGCATAAGATATCCCCCCAAAACCCAAAAGGAATGAGGAAGATGATTTATGAAGAAGCCAAAAATCAAGCGCACCCTATCCCTTGCATTGTCGCTTTCTGTTCTGGTATCTGTCATAGCAGTTCCCGTGCAGGTCTCTGCGGCAGAGGAATCACCACCCGATTGGAAGTCTGGCATTGTGGATCACTGGAGCTTCGACACATTCCAAAGTGATGCCGGCAAGCAGTCCACAGCGATTCCTTATGATGTTGCGCTCACAGACACCCAAAACCCCATTTTTGGTCAGGCTCTCCACTTTGACGCTGGTACGGACCAATATCTCAAATTGGCAGATTACATCAATACCGGAAGCGGGAAAACCTCTTTTTCCATGTGGTACTATTATGATACGACAATCCCCGGAGATGAGGCAGAGCAATCTGCTGTACTGCTTCAGCATGAGGACAAGGAAAGTTTCATCGGGCGTTCCCTGCTCACCCTAAAACCTGATAATCATTATCATACATTCCTCAATGGGGAAAATGTTTCCAGCAGCGGTACCTTCCAAAGAGACCGATGGGAGCATATTACCATAACATTCGATCAAGATACCCAGAAGGTCTCCTTCTACATCAATGGCAAACTCGACAGCCAAAGTGATTTGGGAAATACACCTGAAAACAGTCAGACTCTTTCCCTGCGTATTGGTGCACACAAGGATTCCGGAAATACAAATCCGCACCCCATGCGTGGCTACATAGACGAATTTTATGTCTATCATCGGGCTTTGACGTCCGAAGAAGCCCGAGCACTTTATGCAGATAAGGGAACAGCCGTTTTAGCGTCCGAATTACAGGAGTTAATTGCACAAGCGAACAAGCTTTATGAAAGCAATGCACTGCCACAAGACAGTGCACCAGCAAATCAATTAAAAGAACGGCTGGAACAAGCACAGGCTGCCCATACCATTGATGAACTGGAAACAGCCTACGAAGCATTGAATGAGGCCATACAGGCATATCAATCCAACTCCCCCATTGTGCTGACCATCGCCCCCTTGGAGGTCAGCCGTGTCATCGAACCAGATTCCATATTTGGCATCAATCACCGTTATGCTTTCAATGGATACGGCACATTCGATTCCGAGCGCATGCGTATGAAAGATGATTTTACAGCGCTGTATCGCAATGCCGGATTTGGCTCTATCCGCTATCCCGGCGGCACAATTTCCAACCTATTCAACTGGAAAACAACCATCGGGCCAAAAAAAGACCGTAAAAAACAGATTCACGGCTTCTATAACAATGATGGTCAGGGTGGTATCGAGCCAAACTTCGGTTTGACGGAGATTGCAGAGTTTGCCAACGATGTCAATTCAGAAATCGTATATGTGTACAGTCTTGGGCGTGGCAACGCGCAAGATGCGTCTGACTTGATAGAATATCTCAATGCACAAGTCGGCACAAATCCCAACGACGGCATAGACTGGGCACAGGTTCGTGCAGACAACGGACACCCAGAGCCTTACAATGTCCGTTACTTCGAAATCGGAAACGAAATGCAGCAGGCATCGAATGCGGACGGAACAACTTCTCAAGGTTATTGGACCACCTATGGTATCGAAGGTGGTCATGTGAATGCCTATACCAACGGAGGGACAGCCCGCTTTACAAAAACCTACGCGGTTGCCGAAGAAGACTGGAACAAAAAAGCATCGCAGTCCGATGGTTCCCCCAACCTTGTCCGATATATGCGCTACGCAAACCTCAATCCCGGCATGATGGTTGATGGTAAGATTGTTCCAGACCCCAGCTTTCAGGCAGTCAACGATGACATTGAAGTCTACGTGGGCAATGACCAGTCTCATGAGCAGTGGGAAATCGTATCCGACCTGCGTGGCTCCTCTGCCACAGATACACACTGCATCGTTGATAAAAGCACCGGCGCGATTCAATTCGGTGATGGCACAAACGGTAAAATTCCAGATGCCGGAAGCAATATTTATGTGACCTACTCCGTAAATCGTCAGGGCTTCCTTGATATTTCCAAAGCCATCAAAAACACCACCGCAAAAATCAACGAAATTGAAGGCACTTCCCATCAAGCAAAGGTATATACCAGTCATGAGTCCAAAGAGTTCATCGACCTGATGGAAAAACAAGGCGATAATGAGTGGTATGATGGTATGACGATTCACCCGTATTCCGGCAGTGTACAGAATGTCGATGATGAGAATGCCTTTTATGATGAAGCGATGCAGAAGGCCGAAGAAGTAGGCATCGGCAATGTACAAAAATATGTAAAAATGCTGCCAAAGGATAAAGTTCCTGTCATCAGTGAATACGGCATCTTCAAAAATACACAGCCGCAGGTCAGATCTCAGACACATGCATTATATATTGCCAAGGTATTGATGGAATATGTAAAGCTAGGCAGTCCCTATATTCAAAAGCACTGTCTGTCTGACTGGTATATTCCCGAAGCCGATGCACTTGGTCCAACCCAACAGGCCGTCATTCAGGTCGTTCCCAAAGAGGGTGCAAGCACCCAAACAGGCGAAGGGGAATTCGAATTCTTTGCAACCCCTTCTGCACATGTTTTTCAAATGCTCAATGCAGGCTTTGGAGAAAACATCATCAAGGCGGAATTTGATAAAATACCACAGATGCACAATGGTGTGAAAACCTTATCCGCGCTTGCAAGCAGAGATGACGAGGGAAATATTTATCTGGCACTTGTCAATATCGACCGAGAAAACGACCAGACCATTGCATTGCAATTCGAACATTTCAACCCGTCTGGCTGTCCGGTTGAAATCCAGCGTTTAGAGTCTGAACACATTACAGACGAAAATACCCTTCAGGAACCTGATAAAATATCGGTTCAAACAGAATCATGGATTGGCAATCCCAAGCCGCTTATCACGCTCAAAAAACATTCCTTTGCCGTCATCAAAATCACAAACGAGATTCCGTCCTCTCCCGCACCACACCCAACCCCCACACCAGAAGAGAAGCCGGACAAACCAGAACAAAAACCAAAACCTGCTCCAAAGCCGGAACCCGCTCCGGAACCCGAAATCAAACCAGAGGTCACGATATCCTTTTCTGATGTCTCGCCTTCTGCATGGTATCAAGAGGCGGTTCAATTCGCAGTGCGCCGCAATCTGTTTCAAGGCATCTCAGAACATACATTTGCCCCCGATATGCCCATGACACGCGGCATGTTGGTGACCGTTCTGCATCGTCTGGCCGGCATGCCTCATGTAAACTCTGCTGCCCCATTCACAGATAGTTCCGGAGAATATTACACCGATGCGGTCAATTGGGCAGTATCTGCGGGAATTGTAAGCGGCATGACCCCAAATTCTTTTTCCCCCCATACCCAGATTACCCGCGAGCAACTGGCAACCATACTCTATCGCTATGCAATACAAAAGCAATATCAAGTTTCAGAATCTCAGACATTGACAGGCTTCCTAGATGCAGCACAAATCAGCCCCTTCGCGCAGGAAGCAATGCAATGGGCAAATGCTGTCCAGCTCATTCACGGCAGTTCCAATCAGAATCTTAATCCAAAAAGCAACGCCACACGTGCTGAGGTTGCAGCGATTCTGATGCGATTTTGCAGCAAGTATTCTGCCTAACACAAACACCATTTCCATTTCGGTAGTCTAAAATATCACACTGCAAGATTCCCCAAATCGGGTTTCAACAGCCGAAAGGGCTTGTTATCTGCAAATGCAGACAACAAGCCCTTTGGTTTTTCTTAATCTTCTATGATAAAATCGTCCTTTTCTTCCTCCAAAGTCTCCACTTTGATTTTTTTCACCATTTTATAGTGAATCCCCTCTGGCTTTTCGATTTCTCCCTGATTTTCAAACCCATACTTCTGATAAAATCCCTGCGCACGCACATTGTTTTTCGCAGCATGTGCACATAAATAAGATTTTCCCAAAGAGCGATAGACCGAAATTGCCTGTCCCAAAATCTGACTGCTCATACCAGTACCGCGGTAGTCATCGCGCAGAACAAAGGAGCCAACCATTCCAACTGCCGGGTCACTCTCATCGCAAACATTCATGCGAACGAGCGCCACAGGCTCCTCCTCTACCATACCAATTGTAACCGCACGGGGACATTTCGCAGACATCAGGTCGGTATCTGCCAGCCACGCTTCCTCATCAAGCATCTCTGTGGAACCATACGCATTCTGATACAAATCCCGTGCAAAGGTCAGCAGCAGCGCGCGGTCCTCCTGAGAATCCGGCTCATAGGGTCGATACCATGCCTGTGCACTGGTTGGCAGTCCGCGATGATTGGTCCAGCCAATCTTTGCAAATGTAGAAAGCGCCTCAGGGAGATGGGCTGCATCATTCCAGTAAATAGGGTTTATGTTACCGTCGGTGATTTCAAACTTGGCAACACAGGTATTGTCTCCCCAGCCGATTTCTCCAATCTGCTCTGGAGGATACCCCAGTACGCGGCATAAAATGGCACGAATTGCGGAGCCATGACTGACCACAGCCACAGATTTTCCGTCCCATTCTTGTGCAATCTGAAGTATGCCAGCCATCACGCGATCTCCGCACTCCATCACCGTCTCCCCATTGGGAACACGACACTCCCACGAGCGGGTCTGCCAAAGCGCAAAGCGCTCCGGATATTGTCGTGCAAGGCTTGCCCAAGAACAATCCTCCCAATCTCCCATGTCAATTTCGCGCAGTACCTGACGCACGCGAACCTTCATGCCTTTTGTATCTGCGATTGCCTTTGCCGTATGGCGTGCACGATATAAATCAGACGCATAAATTGCATCAAGCGGCACCTCAGCAAAGCGTTTTGCCAAGCACGCCAACTGTGCACCCGCTCGTTCTGTAAGCAGGCTGTCATATTGTCCATGACACCGACGGCACACATTGCCCTCTGCCTCTGCATGACGAATCAAATATACTGTGGTCATAGCTGTACAGCTCCTGTCAACTCGGTTACCTTCTGGATATTATGCTGTTCCATATATCCCTCAAGTTCCGCCAACGCTTTCACAGGTGCCATCGGGTCTGCAAACATTGCCGTTCCGATTGCAATTGCGTCGGCACCTGCCAGCATCATTTCCACAATATCTCGTCCCGTGCGGATACCGCCCATACCAATGATTGGCACATCAACTGCCTGCCGGACTTGATACACCATTCTGACTGCAATCGGAAATACCGCAGGCCCCGACATACCACCCATAATATTGGACAAAACGGGTTTTCTGCTGTCCACATCAATACGCATACCCAAAAGCGTATTGATAAGGCTCAGCGCGTCCGCACCGGCTGCCACTGCCACACGTGCAATCTCTGCAATATCGGTTACATTTGGACTCAATTTTACAATCAGCGGCTTTTTTGCATACCGTTTCGCAGCAGATACCACCTCCTGCACCATTGCCGGCTGTGTACCGAACGCCATGCCGCCGCACTTTACATTGGGACAGGAAATATTCATTTCAATCAAATCCACATCAGCGTCTGAAATTTTTTCAATCATACCACAGTATTCTTCTACGGTATTGCCCGATACATTGGCGATGATTTTGGTATCATACTGACGCAGGAACGGAATCTGTTCCTCAATAAAGCGGTCAATTCCCGGGTTCTGAAGCCCGACACAGTTCAAAATGCCCATTGGAGTCTCCGCGATACGCGGTGCCGGATTGCCCAGACGCTCGGTCGGCGTCAATCCCTTCACGCCAATCCCGCCAAGCGCAGACAAATCAAAAAAATTACCATACTCATGCCCAAAGCCAAATGTGCCGGAGGCTGTTGTAATGGGGTTTTTCAGTTCTACCCCACAGATATTCACACGCAAATCCATTACCAAACGACCTCCTGACTATCAAATACTGGTCCGTCCTTGCAGACATGTCCATATCTCACGCCTTCTTCTCCGTCTCGGAGCTTCAGCTCGCAGGCACAGACCAGACAGGCTCCAATGCCGCAGCCCATACGTTCCTCCATCGAAACCTGACAGGGGATTCCCTGTTCCTCTGCAATCTGCGCCACCGCCTTGAGCATGGGCTTCGGACCGCACGCGCAAACAGAAGTAAAATCATGTGCGTGCATTTTGAGGATATCTGTGACAAATCCCAGGAGTCCATAACTGCCGTCATCTGTACAAATATGCGTTTCACCTAAGGCACGGAATGCATCTTCCAGAATCACCACATTCCGGTTGCGGAATCCCAAGATTGCTTCCGGCTGTGCACCGTTTTCCTTGGCAGCCTGCATGGTCATCAGCATAGGCGGAACACCAATTCCGCCGCCGATAAAGACCGGACGACTGCCCAACTGCTCCATTCGGAATCCATGCCCCAATGTTCCCAGCACGTCCAGCACATCTCCCGCACGGCGTCTCGAAAGCCATAGGGTCCCGTCTCCCTTGACCTGAAATACGACGGTCATGGAACCCTGCTCCACATTGCAAATAGAAATCGGGCGGCGAAGCAGATTGCCCTCCCCGCAAGTAATATGCACAAATTGCCCCGGCTGTGCCTGCATACACAAAACCGGTGCTTCCATGGTCAGCGCAAAAAGACCTGTTCCAATCTCTTCATTGCTGACAACACGACAAATTTCCTGAGTCGCCATGCGATATCCTCCTTAAAAACACAAAATTCTTTGTTTTTATTGTATCTGAAAATAGAAAAAAACGCAAGTCAAAGGCAAGATATGCCGTCAGACGCGGCACGGACAGACATCGGCAGAATCCTTTGAAAAAACTGCACCCCGTCTTTTCAGACAAGATGCAGTTTACAAAATCAATTTTCAATTACTTGCTGAGCACAGTCTGAATATACTGCTTTGCAACATTCAGGGTATAGGACTGGCACTGAGGACCCGTTGCCGGATTAAAGTCCTCCCCATAGATGCCTGTATTGGAAAGAATCCGAATTGCCAGATAAGGAATTTCGTATGTCTTACAAATCTGTGCAACTGCATTCGACTCCATCTCCTCACAGGAAGAACCATTGACTTCATGCAGATACAGCATGCGATCAATCTGATTGTTCCATTCGTCCGAGGAAGAAATGGTGCCCTTTACGATTTTGCCCTCCTGATAAGTATCTGCAACCGCCTCAGCAGCCGTCAAAAGGGCCTGATCTCCCGGATACTTCACAGATTTGACAAAGGTCTTTTGCTCCTTGTCATAGGCTGCGACACCAATCATCTCAAACGCCTTATAGTCTACGCCTGCGTCCTTGGCAGAAGCCTTCGTGCGCCATGCAGAGGACGGAATGGTATACTCACCCAATACGATATCCGAGGTATGCAGCTCTGGGTCATGCCCGCCTGAAGTACCCTGATTGATAATGGCAATCGGATTAAAGTACTTGACAGCCAATATGGTTGCCGCACCTGCATTTGCAATTCCCTGCTCTGTACGAGACACAACAACCGGATAACCTTCCAGCATACCTGCAACAAAGTGCCACTGACCAATGGTATATTCCTTGGCATCAGTCAGCGCTTTTGCCATATCCTGCATCTCGATATCCATAGCGCCCTGCAAGAGCAGCGGACGCTTTTGTGTCTGATAATCGACTGTAATGGGAGCATCAGCCTTCTGCGGCTCCTTGGTTTTGAGAATCGTATCAATATACTTATTTGCAACCGTCAGCGTATATTCCTGACAAGCAGGACCCGTTTTCGGGTCGAAATCCTCATTATAAATGCCTGTATTGGACAGAATTCGAATACCAAGGAACGGAACGCCATAGGTCTTGCAAACCTGCGCAACCGCATTGGTCTCCATCTCCTCACAGGAGGAGCCCAGAGTCTCGTGCATTTCCAGCATCTTGTCTACTTGATTGTTCCAAGAATCCGCAGTAGAAATCACACCTGTAACAATTTTTCCGCTCTTATAGGTATCGGTCACGCTTTGTGCTGTCTTGAGAAGCGTGTTATCCGCCGGATATTCAAACTGCTTGACAAAGGTTTTCTGTGCGGCGTCATACGCATAAACACCATTTTTTTCGTATGCCTTATAATCTACGCCTGCATTTTTTGCAGAAGCGGTGGTACGAATTGCGGCATAATCAATGCTGTTTTCACCCAATACAATATCAAAGGTATGAAGCTCCGGGTCATGTCCGCCCGAAGTGCCCTGATTGATGACCGCAATCGGGTCAAAATTCTGCATCGCCAGTACCGTAGTCGCGGCTGCATTTGCAAGTCCCTGTTCGGTACGGGATACGACAACTGGATATCCATGCAAAGTACCGCGTACAAAGTGATATTTGTCAATATCGACTGTCTGCGGATTCTCCAATGCCTGAATCATGTCCTCTGTCTCGATATCCATTGCACCCTGAAGCAGCAGCGGACGTGCCTCTGCATAGCCCCCCTCTGTCGGAGTTGCTGGAGCTGCCGGTGCTTTGTCCATGGAAAGCGTCACCGTCTGACTGTCATTGTCCCAAGTCACCAAATAGCCCAAGGTTTCTGCCAAGAAACGAACCGGGGTATAAATCCGGTTGTCCTTCTGTACTGCTGCTGTGTCCATTTCCTTCTCCACAGAAACAGCTTCCTTACCCTGCTCTGTTACAACAAAGGTAAACTTGTTGGAATCCACAGTGAAAATAACCTGTTCGGTCTTGGTTTCGCTTTTACGGGTAAAGGCAGCCTGCTTGGAAGCTTCGTTCCAGTCCACAGTGACCCCCATCGCATCTGCGGTTGTGCGCAGCGGAACCATGGTACGATAATTTGCATCTTCATACGGCTGTCCGAGTTCGCTGCTGAATGCAACCATTTGAAACGCCTGTCCCGCCTCGTTCTGTACACGAACCGAGATACGACTGTTGTCCGCTGCAAATGCACTCGTAGCACACATAGATCCCAACATTCCAGCGGTCAGCAAAAGAGAGAGAATCTTCTTTGCTTTCATTTTCATCCTCCTGTTCTGAAAAGCAGACTCACAATCCAGCTGCTTTTCCCCCTTATTTGAGAGTTCGATTACCATTATATCCGTCCTTTCCATTTTATACAAGTCTTTTATCCAAAATTTCACATTTTTTCTCCTATTTTTATTGGTCAAACAATAAAAAACGGGTATTTTTTTATCTTTTTTTGCATTTTTCTCAACTTGTATCCATTGCATTGCGCAAGATGACTTTTTCTCTCGTTCACAAGCGCGCAGCCAGCAAAACCAGAATGGTGATATGTACTGGATAAAAAGCATAACAGAAATACTGAAACCCCTTGCTGTGCGCCCCCTGTCTCCCCTGATACAACCAAATGAGGGCAAGAGAAAAGAGTGCAAATCCCTGCTGTACGATTTCCAGCTCCATTCCAAAAAGCTTGACTGGATAATACATACTTCCAAGCAGCGAAACGTTAATCCAGAACAGCATCAGAAACTGTCCCAGCAGGCACCACCATTTTCTTCCGTGAAAAAAGTAAAAGGTCAGCACCATCAGCACCCCTGCTCCATAGTAATCGGTCATCGCAATCGTTCCCGCCAGACTGACCAGACCTGAAATCAGCAGCGCTGTCAGCACGATACGCCAGCCTTTCATACGTTGTTTGGCTCGTTCTATCAGCCAAATCCCTGACAAGGCAATGAGAAATGTCCATAAAACATTTTGATGATAAGGATAAACGATGCTCCCTCCATACATCAGATTGAACGGCACCTCTGAAATGATTGCGAACAGCAGCAATCTCTGCATATACCGCTTAAAATCATGTGTGTGAAAATAACCTTCCACAGTCAAAAAAGCAAAAATGGGAAATGCCAGCCGCCCGACACAGGTGAGCCAGTTTTGTCCGGGAATCACGGTTGCCCAAAGATGGTCGAACAGCATAAACAGCATTGCAAGAATATGAAGTGTCCTTGCGCTGATATCCGGAATTCCGTTCTGATTTTTGAATCCTTGCATTCTTCGCTCCTCCGCAGTCTGTTTTATTCCAATCCAAGCAAAATAGGACAGGCGATATCCGGCTTTTGGATATCGCCTGTCCCATGATTTCTCATATCCTGATATCTTATGAAAATGCCTCTTTCATAGATGCCAATTAAATTTCGTTAATATTCACCATGCTGCAATTGGAAATTTCCATTCCACTTTCCATACATTCGAGCAGAGCATTGGCAGTATCCATAGCAGTCAAGCACGGAATCGCGTGCTCTGTCGCACTTCTTCTGATTTTTACGCTTGCAAGCTCTGGGTGGCGTCCCTTGACAGAAGTAGAAATGACATAATCCACTTCACCATTCTCAATCATATCCAAAATATTCGGGTGTTTTTCGGTTTCAAACGCATTATATACCATGTTCGCTGCAACCATTGCGCGATTGAGTGTATTTGCCGTTCCGCTGGTTGCATAAATATCGTATCCCAGCTTTTCAAACTTTTCTGCAATTGGAATGATTTCCTGCTTATCTGCTGGACGTACCGAAAGCACGACCTTCCCCGTCTTTTTCTGCATGGAGAATCCAGCACCGAGAAGTCCTTTGTAAAGAGCTTCTCTAAAGTCCTTGGCAACACCCAATACCTCACCCGTAGACTTCATCTCCGGTCCAAGCTGGGTGTCTAAGTTGCGCAGCTTCTGGAAGGAAAATACCGGAACCTTGATGGCATAGTAATCACGCTCTGGATACAGACCGGTACCATAGGACATATCACGCAGCTTTTCTCCGAACATGCAGCGCATTGCCAAATCAATCATTGGCACCCCTGTAATTTTGGAGATATACGGAACGGTACGGGAGGAACGGGGATTGACCTCGATAATATAAATTTCATCATTATAGAGGACAAACTGAATGTTCACAAGCCCCAATACCTTGAGACTCTTTGCCAGTGCACGTGTATACTGAATAATCGTATCCTTATGCTTGGGCTGGATATGCAGGCTGGGATACATGGAAATCGAGTCACCAGAGTGTACACCGGCACGTTCAAAGTGCTCCATAATACCCGGAATCAGGATATCTTCTCCATCGCAGATGGCATCGACCTCAATTTCACGCCCCATCATATACTTATCAACCAGTACAGGGTTTTCTACCTTGTTTCGGGTAATGACCTGCATATACTCCCGAATATCCTGTTCGCTGTATGCAATTTCCATACCCTGACCGCCGAGCACATAGGAAGGACGCACCAGAACCGGATACCCCAGACGGTCCGCAGCAGTCACTGCCTCCTCCTCTGTAAACACAGTTTCTCCCTTTGGACGTGGAATACCACATTCCTCCAAAATTTCATCAAATTTTTCACGGTCTTCCGCTGCATCAATGGACCACGCCTGTGTACCCAGAATCGGTACACCCAGCTTTTCCAAATGCGCCGCCAGATTGATTGCGGTCTGTCCGCCGAACTGTACAATGGCTGCATCAGGCTTTTCTGCGCATACAACCCCTTCTACATCTTCTGGAGTCAACGGTTCAAAGTACAGACGATCTGCTGTGTCAAAGTCGGTGGAAACCGTTTCCGGATTGTTGTTGATGATAATGGTCTCGCAGCCCAGCTCCTTCAGTGCCCAAACAGAATGTACGGAGCAGTAGTCAAACTCAATACCCTGTCCAATACGAATTGGTCCGGAGCCCAATACCAGAATCTTCTTCTTTCCAGTAGACGGCTTGACTTCATTTTCATCGTCAAAGGTTGAGTAATAATACGGAGTCTCTGCATCAAACTCTGCGGCGCAGGTATCAACCGTCTTATAAACTGGCAGACGCTTGAGCGCACCCACCTTGCAGCCGGACAGCTCCTCGATTGTCTGGTCAAGGAATCCCATCTTCTTGGCACGCAGATAGAGTTCCTCGTCCAAAGCAGATGCCTGTGCCAGTTCATGCTCCATCGCAATGATATTCTGATACCCATGCAGGAACCAGACATCAATCATGGTGATTTCATGGATTTCCTCAATGGTCATGATGCCGCGGCGCAGTGCCTCACAGATGACGAACAAACGCTCATCATTGACCACATGCACACCGGACTTGATTTCTTCGTCCGACCATGCCTTGAGTTTTGGCATGATAAAGCTTGTGAGCTTCATTTCGATTCCGCGAACCGACTTCATCATTGCCTGCTCAAAGGTTGGCGCAATTGCCATGACTTCACCGGTTGCCTTCATCTGGGTGCCCAAAGAGTTGTCCGCATATACAAACTTATCAAACGGCCAGCGCGGGAACTTTGCAACAATATAATCAATGGTCGGCTCAAAACAAGCGTATGTTTTTCCGGTGACTGCATTCATGATTTCGTCCAAGCCATAGCCAATTGCAATTTTTGCAGTCACCTTTGCAATTGGGAAGCCGGTAGCCTTAGAGGCGAGCGCAGAGGAACGGGAAACACGGGGATTGACCTCGATAACAGCATATTCAAAAGAATTAGGATCGAGTGCATACTGCACATTGCAGCCGCCCTCAATGCCAAGCTCTGTAATGATATTGAGCGCTGAGGTACGCAGCATCTGGTACTCCTTATCCGACAAGGTCTGGCAGGGTGCAACGACCACCGAGTCACCCGTATGCACGCCAACCGGATCTACATTTTCCATGCTGCAAATGGCGATTGCATTGCCCTTGCTGTCACGCATTACCTCAAACTCGATTTCCTTCCAGCCCGAAATACACTTTTCGACCAGAATTTCATCGACACGAGAGTGCATAATACCACTGGCAGCAATCTCACGCAGCTGCTCCCATGTATATGCAATACCGCCGCCGGTACCTCCCAATGTATATGCCGGACGAATGATTACCGGCAGACCGATTTCTTCGGTAAATGCAACAGCATCTTCTACATTGTGTACCACCTTGGAAGCGATGCAAGGCTCCCCGATTTTTTCCATCGTGTCCTTAAACATCTGACGGTCCTCTGCCTTTGCGATGGTAGTCGGATTCGCACCCAGCAGCTTGACCTGATATTGCTCCAAAAATCCGTCTGCGGATAAATCCATCGCTAGGTTCAAGCCTGTCTGACCGCCAAGGTTTGGAATCAGGGAATCCGGACGCTCCTTCTTGATGATTTCCTTAACAGCGTCCAGCGTCATCGGCTCAATGTAAACCTTATCCGCCATCGCCTTATCCGTCATAATGGTTGCGGGATTGGAGTTGACCAGAATCACCTCCAGCCCCTCCTCGCGCAGTGCACGGCAAGCCTGTGTGCCTGCATAGTCAAATTCAGCTGCCTGACCAATTACGATTGGACCAGAGCCAAGCACCATCACTTTATGAATATCTTTTCTCAGCGGCATGATAGATTTCCTCCCTTGTGCTTGTCAATATTTTCGAGGAATCGGTCGAACAGGTATGAGGTATCCTGTGGGCCGGGGCAAACCTCTGGGTGGTACTGTACCGTAAAAATCGGGCGATTGACATGAGCCAGTCCTTCTACGGTACCATCATTCAAATTTACAAAGCAAATCCGTGCAACATTTGGGTCTACGGTCTCACCAACCACTGCATATCCATGATTCTGGCTTGTGATATAGGTACGGCCGGTATCCAAATCCTTGACTGGGTGATTCACACCGCGATGACCGAAGCGCATTTTTTCGGTCTTTGCACCGATTGCCAGCGCCATCAGCTGATGTCCCAGACAAATACCGAAAATCGGCATACCAGATGCAATCAACACCTTGAGATTGTCTACAATCTGAACATTCTCAGCCGGATCGCCGGGTCCGTTGGACAGCATCAGTCCATCATAGCCGCCACTCAGAATTTCTTCCGGTGCCACCTCTCCCGGCAATACCGTAACCTCGCAGCCGCGCGAGCACAGTTCTCGTACAATATTGTATTTCACACCAAAATCCATGAGTGCAATGCGGTATTTTTGCGTTCCCTCTGCCGGATATACCTTTGCCTGATGCAGGGTCACGGTCTTGACCGCGTCCTTTACCACATAGTCCTTCATCTGTGCAATCAGGGTTTCATCAGGCTCATGCCCCTCTGTATAGATGACACCGTTCATAACACCGCTGTTGCGCAGAATTCGGGTCAGGCGACGTGTATCAATGCCTGTGATTGCAACGATTTTCTGTTTCTTCAGATAGTCGCCCAATGTCATTTTGCAGCGGAAATTCGATGGATATTCACACATCTCACGCATAATATAACCAGATACCCAGCTCTTATGGGATTCATCATCTTCCAAATTGATGCCATAGTTGCCAACCAGCGGATAGGTCATGCACACGGTCTGCCCATAGTAGGACGGATCGGTCAAAACCTCCTGATATCCAACCATTCCCGTATTGAATACAACCTCACCAATGCTGCACCCTTCATATCCCGCAGCCTTCCCCTCAAACAGGGTGCCGTCTGCCAGCAGCAAATATGCCTTTTTCAAATCTATTGTCACTCCTTAATTCTTACTGTGAGAACCTGTTTATCGAATTGCAGAAACGATATCATCACGCATGCGAATCGCTTCTGCGCGGGCTGCGTCCATAAAGTCTGCGCCATCTTTTCCGGTCTTTTTCCACGCACACATAATACCGCGTGAGGAGTTTACAATGGCACCCAAACCATCGTCATTGAATGCATTGGCAATATCCTTTGCGGTTGCGCCCTGCGCACCATAGCCCGGAACCAGAAAATATGCCTTGGGAATGATGGAACGAATAATCTTCTGCTCCTCCGGATAGGTTGCACCCACAACGGCACCGACCTGATTGTAACCGGATTCGGTATCCAGTCCCTGTCCCCACTCTGCAAACTTTTCTGCAACACGAACAAAAAGGGGCTTCCCTTCCATATCACGATTCTGGAATTCACCCGAAGACGGGTTCGAAGTCTTTACCAGCACATAGATGGCTCTCTCGCGTGCACGGCACTCCTTCAAAAACGGCTCAATCCCGTCCGTACCCAAATAAGCATTTACGGTACAGGAATCTGCATTGTAAACAGGCAATTCCTGATTTCCAACCTTTGTGCACCCCAGATATGCTTCTGCATAGGCAGAAGCCGTTGCGCCAATATCGTTGCGCTTGATATCTGCAATGACATACATATCCTTCTGGTGAGCATACTCAATGGTACTTTTCAGCACCTCAGCCCCCTTTGCGCCCAACAGCTCATAGTATGCTGCCTGCGGCTTGATTGCTGGAACAATATCATGCAGTGCATCAATCAGGCTGATGTTGAATTGAAGCATGGCAGCAGCGGCGGCTTCGAGCGTTTCTCCATATCGTTCGATACACTGGGAAACGATAAAAGGCGGAATGTATTCCAGACGGGCGTCTAAGCCGGCAACCGTTGGGTTATTCTTCGCCTGAATACATGAGACGAGTTTTTGTACAGACATGATTTCGTTCTCCTTTCACGCAAGCCCGAAAAGCTCCGAGCCGCAACCAGAATGATTGTTTTCTATTTATATGCTTTGCTGTCGTTTTACAATGGTAACGCGGTCTTCACCGTCGGTTTCCCGCAGGCTGACGTGTACATGTTCGTTTTGTGCGGTCGGCAGATTTTTTCCCACATAATCTGGGCGAATTGGCAGCTCTCGATGTCCTCGGTCCACAAGGACTGCAAGCTGTATCCGTGCGGCACGTCCCATGCAAGAGATGGCCTCTATGGCAGCGCGTACCGAACGTCCCGTATACAACACATCGTCCACAATCACAACCGTACAGCCGGAAAGTCCGGGGATATCCGGCAAATCTGGCGGCTCCATATACGGCATATCATCACGAAACGGACGAATATCCAGAGACAGTACCGGTGGCCGAAAGCCCTCCACTTCTCCCAGCTTATCTGCAAGGCGTTCGGCAAGCGGTACGCCTCTTGTTTGTATGCCAGCCAGCAGCAAGCTGCGGCAGCCATGGTTTTTTTCAATCATTTCAAAAGCAATGCGGGTCAGCGCACGCCGAACCTTGTGCTCATCCATAATCTCTGCAATCTGTTGGGACATGATAAAAGCACTCTCCCTCACTCAATGAAAACAAAAAAGCCTCCGCCCAAAGGTCGGAAGCCGCACAAAGCCAGCCCTCAGGCAGAATCATACCTGAGAACGATGACTTACACTTGATTTCTGACGCACTTTGGGAACTCACAGATTCCAATTAAAGAGCTTTTGTTTTTATTATTATATCGCAAGACACCCGTCCCTGTAAAGCAGTATTCGCACAAAAGCAAAAGAAATTCTTTCAAATTTTTGTTTATTTTCGGCAATGAAAGAATTTTTGTCAGCTTTTTACAAATTTTTTCTATATTTTATGGGCGTAAAATGTTCAATGTGCGCCATACTAGAAAACAGAAGGAGCGTGAAAAACATGAAACTTACCCCTATCATTTCCGGTCTTGCTGCTGGTGTTGCCGTTGGTGCCGTTGCTTCCGCTATGGCATCGAGTGCAATGTCCACACCATCTGTCAAGCGTTCCGTCAAGCGCGCAGCGCATCAGGTCAGCAACACCGTCAGCAACACAGCAAAGCACGTCGGCAATATGTTCTAAATTTCTCTTTGCAAAAGGAGGGCAGCTTGGTACGTCCCAAGTGCCCTCCTTTTTGTCATGCTTTCTTTTCTCCCCATGGAATCAGCCATGCGCCAACAGAATTTCCAAGCGAGCAAATCATCAAAAACAAAGCTGCCTGTCCGAGCTGTTCCGAGGACAGCCCCAGTGCAAAATAAAACATATCGGCAACAATATGCTCAAATCCTGCCACAATAAACGCAGGGACACAAAACAACATTCCGACAAATCTGCCGAAATCTCCCTGCCATGTGCGAAAATGGTCCACTGCAATAAACATCAACATTCCGCATAATACCGCAAGCAAAAAAGTTTGCAGTGGTGTCTGTTCCAACTTTGCATGCGTCACTTGCACCGCCATTTCCACATACATCGGCTTTGTATAGCGCATGATTGCACCCAGAAGGATACAGCCTGTTAAATTCCCGAGCCAAATCACAGCCAGCTCTGTCAGATAGGACGATTTATCGGACTGCTTCCATAGATATCCGACACGTCCGGTAAACAAACCCATTCCTCGTGTGCAGATGCTGAACAGTGCAACGGTAAACAATACCGCACCAAAAAAGGCTTTCCCGCTCGCAATATACAGCGTTCCTGCAATTCCAATGAGCATTCCCGCCAAAACCGATGACACATATAAGTCAAATTTTTTCATACGATTCCCCCACATTCTTGATTGCCTTGATTGTTTTATCCTATCCGCTTTTTCCCTACTTTGTCAATAGGCAAATGTGCCAATGCCAACTATCCGATATCAGACATTTTTTCCATTTTTGTAATAGCCGTACACAGCAGCTGACAGTGTCTCTGGTTGACGCAGCTGTATTTGCTTTATATAATAGATTGTGACAAAATATCTGCATAGGAGGATACTTGTTTATGGAACTCACCTCTGCTGTGTGTGCACTCATTGACCGTGTGCGCACACAAATGCCCATCATTCATTGCATGACCAATCTGGTTACAATCAACGACTGCGCCAATGCTGTTTTGGCAGTTGGGGGCTCTCCCATTATGGCAGATGACCCAGAAGAATCAGACACTATCACGGCACATGCGAAGGCGCTTGTTTTGAATATTGGGCAGTTATCCCCACGAAAGCTAGAGGCCATGCTGCGTTCGGGTAAACGAGCAAGCCATCTTGGAATTCCCATCATTCTGGACCCCGTGGGGGTTGGAGTTTCCCCGTTCCGCGCAAATGCAGTTCGGCAACTGTTAGAGTGTCTGCCGATTTCTATTTTACGATGCAACCGTGCAGAAGCTGCCTGTATTTACGGACTTCCCATTGCTGCCAGCGGAATCGACAGCCATGCGGCACTTTCTATGGCAGATAGTGAGGCGCTTGCTCTTGCGCTTGCCAACCGCTTTTCGTGTACCACTGCGATAACCGGCAGCATTGATATCCTTGCAGATACACAGCATGTCTACCGCTTGGCAGGTGGTCACGAAATACTTTCCCGTGTGACAGGCATGGGCTGCGTTTCCTCTGCCCTGTGCGGCACCTATGCAGCGATTTCTGAAACTCCCCTGACAGCCGCCCTTGCCGCTCTTGGCATGATTTCAGCTGCCGGTGAATGGGCTTATCAAAGGGAAGGACAGAAGGGAGCCGGAAGCTTTCATGTTGCTGTAATTGATGCACTCAGCCAATTTCATGCACAAACCTTACAACCTTATTTGAACATTACGGAGGTATCTCATGCAAAATCTGTTTGACTTCTCAGGGTTTATCTTTGACCTTGACGGAACACTGTTGGATTCCTTATGGGTATGGCGTCAGGTCGATATCATTTCCCTCAAGCGCCGCGGCTTTGATGTCCCAGAGGACTATGCACAGGCAATTGCACATTTGAGTTTTGCAGAAGCTGCCCAATACACCATCAACCGTTTTCATCTTGCTGAATCTCCTCAGGTTCTGATGGAAGAATGGTATGCGATGGCCGTCACAGAATACCGCGACCATGTCATGCTGAAGCCACATGTGCGCACATTTCTGGAAAAAGTACATAGCCAGAAAATCCCTATGGCTGCCGCGACTGCATCTGACTATACCCTGATTACACCAACACTCAAACGTCTGGGTGTATTTGACCTGTTTCAAAGTGTCACGACCATTCAGGAAGTGACACGCGATAAATCATTTCCGGATATCTATCTGCTTGCCGCCGAACGTCTTGGCGTTGCACCAGAACAATGTGTCGTGTATGAAGATATCCTCTTGGGTATCCAGAGCGCAAAATCTGCCGGATTCTATACAGTTGGTGTGGAAGAACCCTTCTCTCTGCCAAATCGAGAAAAAATCAAGCAAACTGCCGATAGATACATTGAATCTTTTGCAGATTTGCTATAAAAAATGCTGGGCGATGCTGCCCAGCATTTTTATCCTCAAATCGTATGATTTGGTTTTCCGCTCCAAAAACACCCAATCTGCCAAAGGGTGTCGCCCTCTTCTGTTTGTTCACCATGCATCGTAACAAAAACAGGGGAATCCGAATCTGGGAATTTGATTGCAAAGTCGATATCTACCCCCACATACACAGGTATCTCCTCACTCACACGACGGATTGTGTATGCTTCACGATTCAATAACCCGATGCTTGTCTTCAGTGCACTCTCCGGCGTCATCAGCGTTGCATAGCGTTCTTTGTCATGCTCTTTCCATTCCTGTATGAGCGCCTCGTCAATTTGAGGCGGCAGCATCTCAATCGCTTCTGATGCGGCATAGAGCATCACAAATTCCTGACGGCTCAGCACATCGTCGTTCATGCCATCTGCAACAACCTCACAAGTATCTGCAACCAGCGTCTCATGCTCCGTGACCAGATGTAATCTCTCTGTATAGCGAAATTCTTCTCCGCCCGCATAAAGCTTATAAACGATAAGCACCCGATTGTTTGATTCTACTTCCACATTCCAGAATTTCACACTTGGACTGGAACCCCAGCCGATTCTCCAAAACCAAGACAAACCATACTCTGCTTGGCGGTGTAAACAATTCCTGTAAGCGTATTTTCATCGCTCTCTTGCCTCCTATCAACTGCGTGGTGAAAGTATATTGACGATGAACCAGCCGACCGGCTGCATGATTCAAAATACATTTCCCATATTGTCGTCTGCCCTCTGTGTCCAATCCCTGTATGACAGCCTGATCGCACGCAATTTCCAAATTCTGTGCCCCCTGCCATGACAACAGCAGACGAAAATCTATCTCATTCCCTCCCCTGTTTCTCCAGAAAATCCCGCAGCTCCTCTAAATCTTCTTGATTCAAATCTCCTGTACCCGTCAATGCTGCAACCAAATTGCGCACCGAACCGTGATAAAATCGCTGCAAAAAGCTGACACTTTCCTGTGAGCGATAGCAATTCTCATCAATCAGCGGCGTATATACATTCACTTTCCCTAATTTTTCACATTTCAAAAATTCTTTTTCACATAGCCGCGATAAAAATGTTAAAACAGATGTCTGCTTCCACTGCTCTTTGAGCTGAGCCGTAATCCAAGTAGAGAGAACCGGCGTTTCTGGCGCACGCCATACCACCTGCATCACAACAAGCTCTGCATCTGGCAAACGTTTTATTTTTTGCATCACACCCACCTTCTACATTTGTAAAATATTTTGATGTATCCTTATACTACATCTGTAAAATTACTTTGTCAATCCGTTTGCATCAAATCAACGCATGATACTTCCTCTGCATTGCAGGATCTGCTCTATGTATCTCTCTGGTCATAGCAGAAGTTTTTCACAACACATTGCTTTTATCACAGTATCCTGTTAAAATGAAGATATCCGGTGGGAGTGCCCGTTGATGGACACCGCCGATTCCTAATATTGGAGGTTTTCTTATGTACACACCAGTTCGTCTTCCGAAACTTCTCATGCCCAATGATAGCGTAGATTTATCCAAATGGTCTGTCATTGCATGTGACCAATATACCTCTCAGCCCGATTACTGGCAAAAAGCAGATGAAATTGTTGGAAATGCGCCCTCTACCCTACGTTTGACACTTCCCGAAATCTTTCTGGAAGAGCCAGATATTGCAGAACGTACCAGAACCATTCAGCAAACCATGCTGCAATATCAGCAAGACGGTACCTTGACCGAATACGCCCCCGGCATCATGCTTGTAGAGCGTACCACACAATCCGGTACCCGCCACGGTATTCTGCTGGCATTTGATTTGGAAGCTTATAACTATACAGAGAACTCTCAATCCTATATACGTCCCACAGAAAAAACAGTTGTAGAGCGGATTCCGCCTCGTCTTTCCATACGACAAGGCGCTTCTCTAGAGCTTCCTCATATCATGTTATTGATTGATGATCCTGCATGCCATATCATAGAACCTCTATTTGCTTTGAAGCCGCAGCTGAAACAGGTATATGATATTGATTTGATGATGGACGGCGGACACAGCAGCGGCTGGTTCTTACCCGAAGGCAGCGAAACCGCAGCACTGATAGAGCGCCTTCAAACATTGTCTGACCCTGAAAACTTTCACCAAAAATATGCACTGACCAAGGAATACCCCGTGCTTCCGTATGCTGTGGGAGATGGAAACCATTCCATGGCAACCGCAAAAGCAAACTGGGAGCGCATCAAGAGCACGCTCACACCCGAAGAACAGGAAAACCACCCCGCACGCTTTGTTCTGGCAGAACTGGTGAACATTCATGATGAGAGCATACAAATCGAAGGAATTCATCGTGTTCTGTTCCACATTCATCCACGCGAGGTTTTTCAAGCTGCTGATACTTTTTTCCGTCTGCATGGCGGTATGGCTTATTGCGGAAGTCCTGACAATGCACCCAGCAGCAATGTGCAGACATTTCCCTGCTCATTTGATGGAGAAAGCGTGACGCTCTGTATTGTAGACTCTCCATGGGCACTGCCAGTTGCAACGCTTCAGAACTTCCTTGATGATTTCCTAGAAAAAAATCCAAAATCCTCAATTGATTATATCCATGGTGCAGATGTTGTCGCATCGCTGTCCAAAGAGCCACGCAACATGGGTTTTCTGCTTCCTGATTTGAAAAAGGAAGATTTATTCCGAGGTATCATTTTAGATGGGGTTCTTCCGCGCAAGACCTTTTCTATGGGGGAAGCACAGGAAAAGCGTTATTATATGGAAGCACGTCGTATTATACTTTAATCGACAAGAAAGGGATTGTACACAGGTATGTACAATCCCTTTTTTGCCAGAAACCATATTACTTCTCGAATAAAAAACCACTGATTCTAAAATCAGTGGTTTTAGTGGCAGCCGGACAAGGATTCGAACCCAGACAAACAGAGTCAGAGTCTGTCGTGCTACCATTACACAATCCGGCTATCAATATATCATCTTTCAGTGACTATTATAGTATAGCCAATCATACAACAAATGTCAAGTCTTTTTTCAGATTTTTTCCTGTTTCACACGTTGTACAGATTTCATTTCGTGGCAAAAGACTTGCATTTTCCCAAAAAACATGATATGGTATCAGCAGAACAGAAATACACCATATTTTTTGAAAGGAATCCTTGTAATGTACGAAGAAATCCGAGAATCTATGGATTCAGACAACGCAGCAGAGACGGTTTCTGCCGAACCGGAAGTAGAAATCTCCACACTTCCAGAAAACCATGAAAGTAATGGAAACACAGAAGATGCACCTGAAAGCTGCTATCTGCCACCTGAAGCACAGGAAAAGCGTCAGAAGTGGTCTGCTTTTGTAGAAGGACCCGCAGTTGATTTTTTCACGGGCTATAAACTGGAAAAAATGACAATAGATGACGGAAGCGGTAATAAGGCAAAATTCAGCCGGACAAAAGACGATGGAATCAAGGTAGAATATACTTCGTCTGTGCTGCTGTAAAAATTTTATTTTCTCTGATTATAAAAAAGAAGGCTGCTCATAAGCCTTCTTTTTTCTTAAAAATGTTCTCCTTCAATAAATCCCTCTCCATATACCTCACTGGTTTCTGTAATCATGACAAAAGCATCTTTGTCTACTTCATGTGCCGCAGCACGCACCTTAAACGCCTGCGATTTATTACATGCACACAAAAGAACATGGCGCTCCTGTTCTGTGTACGTTCCAATTGCTCGAATCAGCGTAGAACCTCGTCCACAAGCTCTGGAAATCTGCTGCGCGGTCAACTGGCCTTTGCTTGTGATAATAATGACCAACTTGCCAGCACCTACGCCATACATCACCTTATCAATGACAATTGAGGTGACTGCGGTTGCAATAATACCATATAATACGGAATCAATGTTCCCAAACACTGGCCAACCCATCAAAATGATAACCAAATCAATAATCATGGTTGCTGCACCAAGCGACAAATGCGGGCGAATTACCTTAACCGAAACCGTTAAAAAATCTGTTCCTCCCGAAGAGGAACCGCGCATATAAAGAATTCCCAATCCAGCCCCTAAAAATACACCGGAATACAATGCCGCAAGCAGCGGACTTCCCGAGTATGCCGGTGTCAATGGCAAAATAAAATCAACCCATACCGTGCAAAAAATCATAGAGCATAGGCTCTTTCGTAAAAAAGTTTTTCCAAGTAAATGATAGCTCAACAAAATCACGGGAATATTGAGTACAAGCGTCATAATACCAATCGGAAGCCCCCATATATGATACAGAATCAGCGCAAGACCCGATAAACCTCCTGGAGCAAAATTAGCCGTCTTCGCAAATGTATAAATTCCGAGCGCATACAAAAGACCTCCCGCAATATCGGCGAGTAAGTCAAGTATCCTTTCCTTTGTTTTATCATGCATAAACAAACCTTCTTTTTGTGCTTATTCTCTTTATCCTAACGGAAATCACATACATTGTCAATCACTCTTACAGAAAACTATTTTTCAAAAGTCTTTACAAATGTATGTAGATTTGTTATAATAGCTAAAGAAATGCGTCCGTAGTTCAATTGGATAGAGCGTCAGATTCCGGTTCTGAATGTTGGGGGTTCGAGTCCCTTCGGGCGTGCCACAAAAGAGACTTAGATTGCGAGAAATCGCCTTCTGAGTCTCTTTTTTTGTTGCACAGATTTCCTAAGCGTACGCATACTCCAATGTGATACGTATACCATACTTCTCATACAATGATACCCAATGCACATCTTTTGATTCTTTATCGGCGCAAATCTCAGGAAATTTACAGTAAGACAGCGTCTTCTGTTGCATTATCCGATATCTCAGACACAGTAATGAGCTGGATTCCTTCAAAATCTATCACTTTTCGTTTGGGATCGCCAAAAACTTTCATTTCAAAGCCCTGCTCATTCGGAGCCGAAAAAACCATGACAGAACCTGTAGCGGCATCGGTCTCACAAATTCGTTTCCATAACAGTTCGCGGATTCGAACATTGACGTTGCCAACAAATACACCGGGTTTTAGCTCCAAAAACCATCTGGTCAGCTCTCCGCGAACACTTTCAGGTGCACACTCCATAACAATCACTGTCATAATGGCTCATCTCCATAATTCTTACCGCCAGAGATCGCATCCTGCTCACTATCCCACAAAGAGCCAATCGCAGAACCATTCTCCGGTTCTGCTGCAGCCGGACTTTCTTGAAAAATCCATGCAAGATCCTGCGCAATTCGTGATAGAATACGCGCATTTGCGAAATAGGTTCGACAGGCAAGACGCACTTGTTTCTTCTGATTGTCACCCTGATGCATTTTCCGAATTGCCTCAAACGCTGCTGGTATGGTCGTTTCAGCTTTATACAAATCCGCTACATCATATACAAAGGAAAGCTGTTTTCCGGTATGAATAAATCCGAGTCCAGGAGAATATCCCAGTGAAATAATTGCAGCATGGCAAAGTCCATATAACAGAGCATTTGCTTCAGATAATGCCCGATTGACCGGATCAGCCTGATCCCATTCTTCGGTTTTATAGGAACGGTTTTTCCATCGAATACCGTTTGTTTTTGCCGCTAGTTCATAAGCTTTACGGACACGAATCCCTTCCATTCCGCGCAATTGCTGTAAAGTTAATCCATCCGTTTTCAAGTTATGAAATCGAATCTGATACATTCTTTTTGCCACTTGCAGATGCCGTTCGGTATCCATACATGCTTTTGCTTGCATCAACAAATTTTTGGCACTTCTGGTTTCTCCTACACCCGCCGCATAGAAGCGTTCCGCATGTTCTCCGCACCAAATTGCCATACACCCATTTTCGCAGATTGTCCGGATTGCTGCATGGGTCACGCTGGTTCCAGGACCTAATAACAGGCATGTCATTGCAGCGATTGGAATGGGCGTCCGTCCATTTTTCTGTATTGCGATCACTGCTGAATCATTCTGCTCAATGATTGCATGCTCTACATACAAGTAACTAATGCTATCTTTTAATTTTGGTAATTCCTGTAGATTTTTCATTTTTCGAGTCATCTCCTTTGGAATTTCTCCAGGTATGTGGGGGTTACGTCTGAATGTTGATGAATAAACTCCTCTGATAATGGTTCATCCCCACGTGTGTGGGGTTTACGCAATACACCGCCTGCTGGCAACCCAACATTGAGGTTCATCCCCACATGTGTGGGGTTTACTGTATGGATTGAGATAACATAACACCAAACTCTGGTTCATCCCCACGTGTGTGGGGTTTACCACTGTATCACGCAGTAGATCGCTGAGAATGTCGGTTCATCCCCACGTGTGTGGGGTTTACTGCAAGTCGGGCAGATTTTACTGCAAGTTCAGCGGTTCATCCCCACGTGTGTGGGGTTTACATTGATTTACGCCATTGACACATTGGGCATAACCGGTTCATCCCCACGTGTGTGGGGTTTACATTTTTTCCGGCGATTCCGGCAGCATATTCCGCGGTTCATCCCCACGTGTGTGGGGTTTACGGATTTTGCTCACAACTCTCTCATGAGTTCGATACGGTTCATCCCCACGTGTGTGGGGTTTACCGAGGAACGGGGAATGAAATTGTTCCATCTGTATGGTTCATCCCCACGTGTGTGGGGTTTACGCATAGCGCTCCCGCCGCGACGGCCGTCCCCGCTCGGTTCATCCCCACGTGTGTGGGGTTTACTCGATGAATTCGGGGGATAATTTGTCCCAGAGCGGTTCATCCCCACGTGTGTGGGGTTTACTCTTATCAGTATGTGCATAAATATGTTTTTGAACGGTTCATCCCCACGTGTGTGGGGTTTACTCGGGACTATGGTGACGAAAAGATAGACACTGCGGTTCATCCCTACGTGTGTGGGGTTTACCCTTTATTTTTTAAGCTTGAAGTCCTGTCTATCGGTTCATCCCCACGTGTGTGGGGTTTACTTGCAGTATGTCAAAGTTTCTCTTGCTAAATTGCGGTTCATCCCCACGTGTGTGGGGTTTACCTACGTTCTGATGTCCTGAACTATTCAAAATCCGGTTCATCCCCACGTGTGTGGGGTTTACGGGTACGTGTACAGGACGCTACACTGGTATCTCGGTTCATCCCCACGTGTGTGGGGTTTACGAGATTTTTCGTCAGAAAAATACTACCCGTCCCGGTTCATCCCCACGTGTGTGGGGTTTACGCTGTTCTATGATGGTTTTCATGATATCACTCCGGTTCATCCCCACGTGTGTGGGGTTTACGCCCGCCCGTCTGGGGGGGTTCTGCCGGTTTTTCGGTTCATCCCCACGTGTGTGGGGTTTACCGTCCACGGGGGATATAGGGGGTATATTATATTCGGTTCATCCCCACGTGTGTGGGGTTTACGAAATGACCTTAGCCATAAATTTTGAACGCCTCCGGTTCATCCCCACGTGTGTGGGGTTTACGTCCGCCGTATACAGTGCCGCGTCTGCATCCGCGGTTCATCCCCACGTGTGTGGGGTTTACATCTATTAGCGCATTGCCAAAAATCTGTGCGTCGGTTCATCCCCACGTGTGTGGGGTTTACATTTGATGTTTGGTAAATCTGCGTCCAACTGCCCGGTTCATCCCCACGTGTGTGGGGTTTACATTCTATTTTTTGGACTTGAACTCATGTCTATCGGTTCATCCCCACGTGTGTGGGGTTTACACCCGCGCCGGATTTAACAGATACGTTGGTATATGGTTCATCCCCACGTGTGTGGGGTTTACAATTGACCAGTGGGCAGAACAGGCTGGTGAAGCGGTTCATCCCCACGTGTGTGGGGTTTACTGCATAGAAAACTGTGCAATATCGACTGTTCTACGGTTCATCCCCACGTGTGTGGGGTTTACCTTATTTGTAGATGAAGCACATAGTTTTAAGAACGGTTCATCCCCACGTGTGTGGGGTTTACGCTTATCCAGATTTTTTGATGGTGTCCAACAGCGCGGTTCATCCCCACGTGTGTGGGGTTTACCGCGGTAAAAAACTCTGTCAGCGCGCGCGTGACGGTTCATCCCCACGTGTGTGGGGTTTACTTTTTTCCGGCGATTCCGGCAGCATACTCCGCCGGTTCATCCCCACGTGTGTGGGGTTTACGCAATCCTCCCGGCTCCGGTAGCGTGTCTGTCCGGTTCATCCCCACGTGTGTGGGGTTTACATACCGAGCGCTTAAATGTCATTTTGCGGACCGGTTCATCCCCACGTGTGTGGGGTTTACGTTTCATTTTTCTTTTACCGCTAATAAAGCACCTGGTTCATCCCCACGTGTGTGGGGTTTACAGATGGAGCGTGCAGGTTACGTAGTGAAGCGTAAGGTTCATCCCCACGTGTGTGGGGTTTACTTTACAGCGTTCAATGAGCGCCTTGGTATCCGAAGGTTCATCCCCACGTGTGTGGGGTTTACGGCACAAAAAAAAGCCCTGAAGTCGAGGTTTACGGTTCATCCCCACGTGTGTGGGGTTTACACTGAAATCAAGTTGAATTTTGATTGTTCAGCGCTGCAATTCACCGGGTTTTATTCCAAAAAAATTCTAAACTCCAGTAGGTAGTCTTATATTATTGATTGAGTAATAGCATCCCCAAACCATAAGATTTTCCTGGACCGATTCCTTCTTGAATCGCTTTTTGAAATTGTCTTATATCAGTAATCTGAAGTGTTCCCTGATAGTGGTACTGATCCAAATACATCCGTCCGCCGCGTTCCTGCGTATGCCGACCGGTGAACTGACCACCCTCCAGCTCCTGACAACTCAGCAGCTTAAAGCCATTTTGTACACCTTTGCGATTCAACCAGGCAATACGTTCGTCTAAGGTGCGAAGAATACGCCGCCGACTATTCTTTTGACCATGCTGCACTACTTTTTTAGTCGGAGAAGCCAACAAATCAAAGTGCCAAACCTGCCCTTGCTGCATAGACTCCAACCACGAGGTCAAATCACGCTGTCCGCAAAAGTGCATCCCGGAGAGTACACGATTCCGGTTCACCGGGTGACTGGAATAGAGATATACTGCCAAAGTATTGCGGTCTTGACGCACGCGATACAAAACCTGTGCACTCTTGCGATCGCTTTCAAACAGCCCCATCATTATCTGGTGGAATCGTTGGCAGTCGCCTAGACACCGCTGAATATCCCTGCCATGAGGGAGCAAATCAATTTTTGTCAGATACATCTTGTACCTCCATGTTGACTACACCGCGATGTACTGAACGGAGCGCGAAATCGCGTCCACCGGATATCCGTTCATCCGAGCGGGTATAGCTCGCCGTTCCACTTGCTGCAATCTCACATTCATAGAACAACGATTGCGGTGCTGTATTCTCTCCCTCTCGCTTACATACCGGATAATGGCGAATCACATCCATCAAATCAGCATAGGCCGTAGTCACTTCTTCCAAAACCGGACGAGACGGAACACAATTCTTACGCCCCAGATAAATCATCCACACAGGGTGCTGCAGCGCTTTGATAACCCGCTCTTGCCAGATTTCAGGCAAATCCAGCACCACCAAAAAATTGGCATCCTGCAAATACCAACGACGCGAAACCACGGTATTGCTTGATCTTGGCTTTCCCTCGGCGTTATACAACGGATTGCCTCGCACTGTATGAAAATCCAGCATACGAATACCAGAACGATCTGCTCGTACTGCCATATGCAGATTTGCAGACAGCTCAGCGATTTCCGGACTTTCTCGCTCGAGTCCTAACGCGCAGGAAAGCAGCCCTACGACACCAGACTTACTCGGAAAATCTCCGCTGTCGCGTGTATCCCACTTGGAATGATCGCCCCAAGACTGTAAAGCACCTTCCAACCGTAAAATAAGTAATTTTTTTTCCATCATAGCTGCCTCACGCCAGCGTGTCGGCGACCTGTTCGAGTAGGTCAGGCAGTGTCTTGCACACCGTTGTCTCACAGACCGGTGTGATGGACGCATGCGCAGGGCAGAACCACATCCGCCGCTTGACCGGTAAACCAAAGCTATTCTGGATGGTATCAGTCTGATGTACCAACGCTTGAATGCTGCCCTTGACCAAATCATAATCGTTCGCCGGCTCAGGTTTAATCGGTCGCACAAAGGCATTTACCATGCTGACAGGTATCTTTTCTTCCTTACATTCAATCAATATCGCACTGGGAAGTACATTTCCAGCAAAGCTGTTCTGTTTTCCCGAAGGATTGGTCAGTGCCATTGCGCGGATCAAAACCGGAATCGCTATCCGAATCAGCTGGTCAGCATTCTCTGTATATTTCAGATTGTCACGCAAGATATCGGTATCCAGCGAAGCATACAGATAATAGCAGGATGCGTTGTAATCTGTATCAGCAATAGTAGCCGCGCCACTTTCCTGCATGGTTGCGCCACTCAGAAGATCATCCATTGCGGTGAAGTAATCCGATTCCATATTCAGCTTATTGGTCGAAATTGCGTGCGCAACCTGCATAGCGGCCTCAACATTCCGGAAGGCATTGGAAGTGACCATGCGACCAAACAGTGCCATATCCAACGTAATCGGACGAACATCCGCACCCTTAACAGCATCCTGCAAGTCTTTTGCCTTCAGCGCTTTTACATCTTTCACAGATGCACAGTCCTTTATCATCTCATAGACAGCATCTGCAACTGCCTGAATGTCCTCTGGAGCATAGAAGATAATCTGCGCAGTATAGTTACCGTCTTTATTCTCTTTGCCCTCTTTGTTTCCAAATCCGCTGATTTTTTGAAATATCACATCAATGTACTCCTGACTGACACCAAGTTCGGTCAGTTTTTCAGCAACCAGCTGAGGGAGTTGACGGGTTCGGATACCAAAATGCTCTGCGCCAATCGCCTCAGAAAGTACGGATGACTTTCTCCAGCTTCGTTTCAGGCACTGACTGGATACACGACCACGGGTCGTGCCACCAAACATACAGGACTTCGGGGCTCCGGACTCATCCCGATTCAGATTGACAGGCGGATAGTTTTTCAGCATGTGAATTTCGTATAACATAAATCATTCTCCTTCTTGCACATTCGATGAATCTTCCGGTTTCTGATACAGTGCCCGCGCCCATTTTCGCTGTACACTTTGCTTTTCTCCATTCCAATAGAATAAATCTTCCAGCAACTGCTGACAATCGACTGCATAGCCTTTAAATTTTGCTAACCGAATGAGTCGAACCAGTTTGGTCAGCATAAAGCCATCTTCATCCCATGGCACATCGAGCAAGGTTTCCAGACGATGCCCTGTACTCTCTGAGATATCCTGATCTCGTCTCAACTGATAAAAAATCTGCTCGATTGGCTGGCGCTTAGCTTCTGTATCCCACAGACAGTGCAGACAGGCTGCTGCAAAAATACGATCCTCCTGCCAAGCGGTCGCCCCATAAGGCAGACACTGGTAAAAGATACGTACAGTACGTCCATCCGCCTGATACAGCATGGTTCCAACCTCTCGTTTGAGCGCGACACGCTCGCCCTTGGGCAGCGCATCCAACCGCTGAAAAAAGCTGTCCCAATCTGCTTTGGTCATCGTTTCATCTCCTTTTTAATGATCGCAATTTCTTTTCTAAGGATTTTTTTCTGATTGCCCATGACTTGCAGCATGGTTTTACCACGCAATGTCAGCTGCTCCAATATCCAATCGGAACTTTTGACCGCTTCCTGACACAATGCATTGACCGCTTCCTGATACAATGCATTGACCGCCATACCGGAACTGAGCTTGCAATTAAAATCAAGCTGCGCCATTGCATCAAACTGCTTCCACAACAGCCGCTCACAAAATGCATAATATTGTTGTCTGGCTTGTAGCCGGCTCTCTTCTGCAATTTCTTCATGCGTAAGAGATTTATACAGTGTTTGCCCCAACCTCTCAGTCAGCTTAATATATTCGGTGGTAAATTCCAGCGCATCACCCTTACCCAGTAACTGCTTGGGTATCTGGAGATCATGTCGCTGTGCTTTTAAATAGTTTGCCTGATTGGTCTGAACCCCATAAAGGGTAAGAGATAAAGGACGATCAAAAGTGTCCAAATATTTATATTGCGCTACAATCTGCGGCGCACGTTTCCCCTGTGTATCAATCAAATCCATCAGATTGCGCCAAATCGTTTCGTCATCAGAAGGCTTCCAATTCGCACGCCCTTTTTTCGTGATTCGATATGTCACATGTGGATCTTCCCATGCATCGGTCACTTCGTAGTTCATTCCCTGACTAAAGTACACACTTGAGACACTATGACCATCCTCGCTGGGAATGAGATGAATTCTCCGAGCCGGAAAATACATGCCGAATAACCATGATGTTCGAGCGACCTTTTGTTTTGGTATCACTTCATCAAAATTGCGCCACAATACAGGCGGACAATCCAACGGTAGCTCAATCCGATCGGTTCCAAGCATGCCAAAGACCAATGTTTCAAAAAGATTTCTCCCTTGGATTAAGGTAAACCACGGCGGTGCTCCATTGACATTGGAGGGATAACCCTGTGCGGCAGCCGTGCAGAAAATTTGCGCGGCAAGCAGCAGCCGCAGCGCCTTGCCCGGGGTACAAGCAACACTCACACATTTGTGATCAAAATGAATGTGATTGTTTCCGTTGGGAATGGAATAATCTAAAACAGTAACCGATTTGGGCTCTCGATCCCAGTCTTTTTGGTATGTGGTCTGAAGAAACGGTCTTTCCGGATGAAACAGATCAAAACTAACACCTTCTTGCTTGCATGTAGTGATATACTCCTGAATCACATCCGGATCAAAACAACCTTCAGTCAGCAGCCCATCCAGATCATCCTCGTCTTCCGGACGGAGCATGTCCATCAAAAAGACAATCAGAAACCGATACACACTATACTCTACCATCGGAGAAATATCCCGAATACTTTGGTATGTATGTGCCTGTTCCAGCGCTTCTAATAGACCGATTTCCTGCGCAACTCCGTTTTTATCAATGACCGGAATCCATGGCTGTGTCAAGATGTCAAACTTTGCTTTCACTCACATCACCATCCTTAAATATTACACCTAACTCCTTATTCACTATAATTTCTGTGCCACCTTGATTATACTGCATATTTCCGTCTTTGTCTACTACTGCTGGATAAATTTGGATACCCTCCAATAGCCTTCTCCCAAAAAGTATATTTTTGTTTTCAGAATGCAGGAGTTTGGCTCGTACAGAAACACTAGACTTCAGAATTTCTCGTGCTTCTTCCTTACTAACCGCTGACAGAACAGTCCGGTCTTCATATTTTTCACTTTTTTTGCAGAAATACTGAAAACGCTCCGACGGCAAAAGGGCAATTCGAATGGTAGGTTCTCCCAATCGCGTCTTAGCTGAGAAATAGCTAGTACTTTCCAAATCGTCAAATTGAACTTTTTCAGATTCCTTGATTGGACTATATCCTTTTCCGGGTTCATGAATCAAATAGTTTCCACTCATCGCAGCTTTCACCTGATCTTCAATCAGGTGTTCCATCCAACCGCTGAGTTCCTCGGGTGGTGCGGCTTGCGGGTCATACCCGCGTGTTACCAGAACAGGCAGATCCTCCGGAATGCGAATTGATGTATATTGCTCCAAAAGATGAATGCTTTGTTGTAAAAGGCACGCTGGATAGACAAACCCATCGGCACCAAACTGTTCCGACAGTTCGGGTACCAAAACATAAAGGTTTGGTACCGTGATGTGGGGCGGTCGAGGTGTATCCTGATGTCGAAACATTCGACCAAGACGTTGGAGCACAAGGTCTATTGGTGCAATCGCAGTCATCATCAGATCGAAATCCACATCCAGAGACTGCTCGACGACCTGCGTAGCGACCAGAATGGCTTTATGGGGTCTCATAGACTTCTCTTTTCCAAAAAGTCTAATGCAATGCTGCTCTATCCGGTCACGTTGTTCTGCCGGGAAACGCGCATGAAATAGAAGCATCTCGCCATCAAAGCCTATGGTTTTGAGTGCTTGAAACGTTTCTTGAGCCTGCTGCACGGTATTCAGTAAGATACATAGGCAGCCTCCATTGTGTACCAGTTCTTTGGCATATACGGCAATCTTTTCTGCCTGATGCAGGATAGGACAAAGCGTAACAGATACGGTTTGCCGCTTTTCCGTGCGCTGAATCGTGCGCACCAGCACTTTACCTGACTCTGTAATGGCTGTTACGGCAGGATAGCTTGACGGAATTGATTCGTTGGTATAAGCAGATAGCATCTGCGTCTTTTTCTCAGGCGGGAGTGTTGCAGACAACAGAACAACCGGTATCTCCAGCGCTTTGCACCATTCCAATAACCGGTGCAGAATCTCACCCATATACACGTCATAAGAATGCAGCTCATCAATAATCAACGCTTTTTGAGCCAAGCCGAGCAATCGTAAAACGCCATATTTCACCAACAAAACTGACATCATCGCTTGGTCTACCGTTCCGACAGCATAAGATCCCAGCAGTCCTCTTCGCACAGGAAGCAGCCATCTCCACGCATAACGTTCTTCTTCGGTATCAAAGTCTGGGCAAAAGGATTGTGTTTCATCATCACTCAGCCACGCCATACTATGCAGTAGCCTGACTGGTTCCGATGCATGGTGCATCTGTAAAAACGTACGCATACGCTCAACCATCTGATTAGATGTTGCAGCTGTAGGCAATCCAACATAGAATCCACATTTTCCCCATTGCTGAGCCATCTGAAGGGCAGCATAAACACCAGCCTCTGTCTTCCCCTCCCCCATCGGTGCTTCAAGCAACACAACAGATATTCGTTCCTGTGCTTGCTCAAAAAGCACCTCGGTTTCTGCTTGCAGACCGCGCATTCCTTCTCTTGCAATACTCGGCCAAACCTGATGAAATTCTGATTCCCACTCCGTAGACTGTGATTCTAACCCACTGACTTTCAAAAACGTCTTAGCAAGATGCACCGCATGTTCCTGCGCATCCGGTTGATGAAACCAAGTTTCAGCCTGTGCAAAATAATCGCTGGAGGCAATCCAATCAGATAGAATCACAATTCCCAGCAGCAAGGCTCCTACACTTCCTCTATCTTTTTTATCCGGAGCGGACAGGCACATGTCTGAATGCAAAAATCGAACGCGCATCTGAGATTCCAGTTTTTTCTGCAACTCATTCCAACCCTGATCTTCGCACTCACCTGCCTCACCCCATTTTCCTTGATGATGTACCCCTAAAAGATTCGCATAAAACTTGTCTATACGGCATTTTTTCCAAATACGCTGCAAACATTGACAGGTGGTTTTTTCATGACGAATAGGTGTAGAATCAGGCACAGTAGGTCTTAAGCCCTGCTGAGCCATCTTGTCTCCCATTACAGACCAACGGTACTGAAACTTCTCTTCAATCTTTCCAATATCGTGAAGTGAAGCGAGATATCCAATCCAACTGATTGCTTCCTCTGTACTGCAGGATAATGCACCCGATAATTTATGTAATATACCCGGAGCAATCATGTGTCTGGCGATGACTTGAGCAACAATACCAGAGAGTGCAGAGTGTGTCAAAATGGATTGGTAGGGGTCTGTTTTTGCCCAGATTTCATGTAAATCAAACTGCATATACATCCTCTTTCCTTGATAATAATATCATCTTTCTCTATCAATTTGTATCATTCAAATTATAACTTAATTCTATCATAGTTTTTGCACAATAGATAGCCTGTGACAATGATAAAAGGAATACTCAAATCAAATCTATAGGATAGGAGTGAAGCCGAAGGAGAAATCCATCGGCTTCTACTTTTATATCTTAAATTATCAAGTAAAGTACAACACTACATCAAAGAAACCTTTATAAGGAGAATTCCAAGCAAGGCATTTACAAGGACAATGATTTAATTTGTTGGTAAATGTAAGAAAGTAGCTGTCATCAAAAAGTTCCAAGTCAACAGGCTTTGGACAATATTCTCAAATCAATCCATTGGTGTTTTCGTTTGTACCACGTTCCCAAGGTGCATGGGGCTAAAATTGTAGACCATCCATCGTTTCAGTTATCTCTGCATGGCGAGAGAATTCTTGCCCTCTATCAGAAGTTACAAAACGCACGTACTCAGGTGGCAATGTGCTAAGAGGTTCAATCATCCCTCACTTTACAGGCTCTGTATTCTTTTTTGGAATTTTCTTAAGTAGCAGAAAGCGAGATTTTCTGTCTGTTAGAGCGTTTCTGAAAAGTAAAAAGTGACGAATGGTTCTGGGAATGGTAAAATAAAGTTGGTGATGAAAATGGGAAACAGACGAACAACAGGAACGCGTGAAATTCTGGACTATATTCAGCAGCAGGATGGAGGCTACGCCATTCCACCAAAGTCTAATACACGGCAACCCTTGGCGTTGTGATTGGATGCTCTACAAGGAGCGGCATTGGGTTGAGCGTTTTTTCTAAAATTAAAACAATTCATGCGTGTTGCTACTCATTATAACAAGTTAGCTTCCTCTTTTCTGGCTTTTATTTATCTTACTGTGATTGCTATTTTATTGAAATAGAACAATCGAACGCACTTTTCAGAAATGCTCTAGCTAAACTGTCTTTCGTCTCTCACTCGTCCATGGGTACTGTGTACGGTTTTGGTTGCCATCCACCACACCCACGATATTGCCGCAGGCGTCATACTCACGAAGAATCTCCCCCATCAATGTGAGTCTTAGATTGAACCGCTACATCAACTCAATTTTAAATATAGTTTCCCTCTGCCGAGGAAGCCTAATTGCAAAAATGCCTTCCTTTCGTGTGAAAGGAAGGCATTTTTTTGCATGCTTCAATCAAAGAAATGCTTATTTCAAGAAAAGAAAAAGCAGACTCTTACGAATCTGCTTTATGTGCGCGCCGTGTTATTTTCCCGGGCCGTCTCCAGCCAAGTATTTTCACCGTTA
>JAGZIN010000054.1 GCA_018366195.1 Butyricicoccus pullicaecorum
TTATGAAAAAGCATTGGAAAACATTGGTGTTCACTGCAACAACCGCAGCTGTTCTATCATGTGGTGTGAATGCACTTGCTGTATCTGATATTCAGGCAAACACAATCAATGGACGCATCTATACCGAAGGACGGCGTGCATACTGCTGGGACGCAAACGGCAAAGAAATTGATTTCCTAAGCTATAATGGCACTACCTATATACCGATTCGTACTGCTGGCGAGTGGATGGGCAAAAATGTCTCTTGGAATGACTCATCTAAAACCATCACACTAAGCGGTACAACACAAAAGCTAATTCATGCAGAACCCGGTACTTATGACCGTACAGAAGATGACACTGCTTCGCAGGAAACAACAGACGGTATCACTGCCAGACTGCGTGACGATATCAAAGTCATTGTCGATGAGCAGGTGCAAACCTTTAAGAATGCAGCCGGCGAGGTCATCTATCCCATTGAATACAATAGCACAAATTATCTTCCGGTGCGCAATATTGGTGAATTATGTGGCATGGATATCAATTATCGTGAAAAAGATACACATGGTCCAGCCATGATTTTCCTGCGCACAGCCATGACCGACGCACAAATCGCCGCTGGAAAAACTTATGTAGACACAGTAGAACAGCTATTTACTTATGAACACCTTGCACAAAGCGGTGATGTTCCCGCACATCTGCAAAAACAATATACACCTGATGCAAATACTTCCAGTGTCACAGGGACAAATGGCTCAACAGATAAGGAAAATCATATTTTTCTGCTGATGCGGAGAAATTATAAACAAGCGACCAAGGACGAGGTCAAGCAATGTGCTGAAATTGGTAAAAAAACCATGCAGGCTGTTCTGGACACTGCTAAGCCGGATACGCCTGTTTTGGATTACTATTACAATGAGACCATTGCACAGGCAAAAAAAGCAATTACTGCTTGTGATGCCGTTTTGGCAGCCATTGCCGAAGGCAAAGACGAGGATACTTGCCGCAATCTGATGTTCTCTGATTCCAACGGATTGTCTGCCGCTGAACAGTGTTTCCGAGCAGACAACTCTAATATTATGCGTGTCATATTGCTTGAGAAACTATAATCATTTCTTTGAATCAGCTAAATCGTCCATATCCGGCAGTTTCATTCTCT
>JAGZIN010000055.1 GCA_018366195.1 Butyricicoccus pullicaecorum
CGTGTACGTCGGGCAAAGAAAGAAGTGCAACGGTATCAAGCACTCAAGCAGCAGGCGTGTGATTTGGCGTGCTCTGCAACAGCACCAACCGATAAGCTTATGGTATCCGGCGGGAAAGGTGGAGATATCTTTGCGTGTTATGCCCAGTATTCGGCAACGCTGGACGAGCGTATTTCTGAGTTGTTTGACTTACAGAGTGAAGTGACCCGAGTAATCGCCCGTGTATCAGACAGCCGATATCGTGAATTGCTGCTTGGATACTATGTGGAGGGCATGACTTGGGAACAAGTGGCTTGTCAGATGGATTATTGTTATATGCAGGTATGCCGACTGCATGGACAGGCACTTGAAGCAATTAAAAATATCATGTGATAGAATGTTATATTGTTCTTATGATATTCTGTATACGTAGAAGACAGGTCGTAAGACCAAAGGCAGTGAATCAGCTGCATGAGGCTGGTACACTGCATTCCTGTTCATAAAAGAAAGCACCTCAGTGATGAGGTGCTTTGTCATTTTCAAAAGAAGGTGGTGAATCCCTTGACACGAAGACAGCAGAAGTTTTGTGATGAATACTTGATTAGCGGCAATGCCGCCGATGCAGCGATTAAGGCTGGGTATTCACCCAAAACCGCAAAGAGTATTGGACAAAGATTGTTGACTTATGTTGACCTGAAAGCGTACATTGAAACCGAGCTTGAAAAACTTCATTCCACCAAGATTGCTGATGCCAAAGAAATACTCGAATACCTGACTGCCGTGATGCGGGGGGAGCATACAGAAGAATTTCCCCTTCTGATAGGTGATGGTATGCAGGAGTTGACCCAGAAAAGTGTTGGAGCAAAGGAGAGGTTGAAAGCTGCGGAATTGATTGGCAAGCGTTACGGTCTGTTCACGGATAAAGTGGGGCTTGAAGGGACAGTTCCTGTGGTGCTTATAGGAGAGAACGAGCTTGAAGATTGACCCGCAGGCAAAGGTAATCCGGCTGCCCGAAGTAGTTGGCAGGGGATATGCAGCCTATTGGAATTTCAAGGGGCGTTATCGTGTTTGCAAGGGCAGTCGTGCCAGTAAGAAGTCCAAGACAACGGCACTCAATATCATTACCCGCATGATGAAGTACCCACAAGC
>JAGZIN010000024.1 GCA_018366195.1 Butyricicoccus pullicaecorum
TTTAATTTCTTCTGCAGGTTACTTGCTTTTTATCAATTTTACAAGCATTTTTACAATATTTTGGATTTTATATTATGTATCTTAAATGGGCTGTATCTTCAGTCGCAATATCGGTTAAAATTGCTTTGCCTGTGGCATAAGGCATGGTATAACGCTGGTTGAGATAACGGGTTGTCGCACCCATTTCTCCGTCTGGTCCGCCAAGCTGTGTCAAAATGATTTTTGCATAAGCGGGATTTGGTTTTTTGATATTGACGGGATACTGTAATTTTTTCTCATAGTTCCACATACTTACTGATCCACTCCTTCCCACGGCCATGGATCGCTCATCCAAGACCACGTATTGGTATACGCTCCATCTTTGGCCTGCAAGGGACCAAAGCGCTGGGTATAAGCCTGCACGGCCTGTTGGTAGCGCTGCTTCTGGGTATTGAAATACGCAAGTGCATTGGGGTCATTCGGGTGTCCATCCAGATATTCAATGGCTTCAACAAGGGCAAAGTCATACATCTGTACGTCACGCATACGCTTCTGTCGTTCTGTCATGTGCTCAGCCCTCCCATCTTGGTGTTGGCGTGAGGGGACGTTCGCCGAGGAACGGTTTGTCGAGGGAGGGGAAGATGGTACCGCGTGACAGTCCGACATCATCGGCATAGGGCTTTTCCCATGCCTGATATGGGACGAATCCCATGGCAAGGGACAGGAGATAGGGGTCAATGGAGTCATTTGGCAGGGTGCTTCCTCCCTCTTCGGGGGGACGTACATCGGGCGGGAAAATGGTGCCATCATTCGGGTTTCCTCCCTCTTGATTTCCGTTTGGATTTTCTGGCGGTAAACTGCCGCCATCGTTCTGGTCGGGACACAACGGGCAGCTATTGCCTGATGTTGCTGGCTCCGGTGCCAGAGGATCATAATACATTTTCATCTCTCCTTTGATTGTCATATTGAGGCGAAGAACCTCACAGCACAGCCTATGCCAAAGGAGAAGCTTTGGTGCAAAACTGTATTGCCCTAAAAACGAAAAATAGAGGGTTCTTTTGTTGAGGATTGTCTGGTATAATACCTATATAATGGATATTGTATTTTGTTTCAGAGTGATACAGTGCATGTCCAAATTGAAGAAAGACAGAGAGGATACATAGGAGATGAAACTGACAGAAGATTGGATTACTGCGCAGGCACCGGGCGCATCTGCGGTACAAAATGGAAGAAAATTATCTCAAAAAGGAAGTTTTTCGAGACTTGGAAGGACCGAGGACAATCTTCTTTTTTGGGCAGACTGCGCAGGAAGCGGAACAAATCCCTATCACACGTCCATTGATTTTACCGATGAAGCAGCGCCAACCTGCCGCTGTTCCTGCCCAAGCCGTCAATTCCCTTGCAAGCATGCAATCGGTTTGATGTTTGAAATTTTGGGAGAAAAGTCCTTTGCGGTGTCGGAGGTTCCGGAGGATTTGGCAAACAAGCGCGCAAAACAGGCAGCGCGTGCCGCAAAGAAAGAGCAGTCTGCCACTGACAAGGATACGCCCACAAAGCCCAAGCGGACAAGCAATGCTGCCAAGGTCAAGAAAATCAATAAGCAGCTTGAGGGAATCAGCAAGGCAGAACAGATGATTTCCGACCTGCTTTCGCATGGTGTGGGTACTTTGCATGGCACATCGGTCAAAACCTATGAAGCGCTCGCCAAGGACTTGGGAAGCTGCTATCTGACCGGAGCACAGACCGAATTTATCCGGCTTGCAAATGAGGTGCAGAAAATTCAAAAATCACCCGACACAGCAAGCTATGATGAGGCGCTCCGTATCCTCATTCGCCTGAGTGCCATGCTGCAAAAAGCGCGGGCATTTCTTCAGGAAAAACTGGATAAAAAGGAGTTTGAACTAGAAGATAATCTGCTCTATGAGGCATTGGGCGGTGTTTGGAAGCTTGAGGAGCTGGAAAAAATCGGTTGTGTCCAGGAAAATGCACAGCTTGTACAGCTTTCCTTTGATGTGCGCTTAGATGATGCGCGAAAGGAGTATATTGATAGAGGATATTGGATTGCGCTTACAGATGGCATCATCTATCAAACGCTGAATTATCGTCCTCTGAAGGCGCTCAAGCATGTCAAGGCAGAGGATACCTGTTTTTCCCTTGTCAAAATACCGAAATTATGCTGCTATCCTGCGATGGGCTGCCAGCGGGTACGCTGGGACGGCTGTAATATGGAGGAGGCAGACCGTGCCGCTGTGCAGGCGGTTCGCGCCTTTGCCCAGACCGATTTGGCACAGGTGGTCAAGCAGGTGAAGAATGAAATCAAAAACACCATGGCAGAAAAATATGTACCTGTTCTGCTTGCATTTGATGTCATCGGAAAGGTAGACGACCAATTTGTGCTGCAAATGGAAAATGGGGAGCGGATTGTGCTGCGAGACCGCGCCGAAGATGGCGACGACCATCGCTCTGTCTATAAGATGGACTGGCTCGTGAGCAGCAAATGGCAGCGGGGACAGGCTCTGTTTGGGCTGATGTACTATGATAGACAGGATTCCAGCCTGTGCCTGCACCCGTATAGTCTTGTGACAACCGAGCACGTGATTAGACTGCAATACTAAAGGGAGAAGAAGCATGAATCCATTTGCAGAGCTTCATGAACGCCTTGCATACAGTGCAGTGGCAGGTACTGCACTTTTAGAGGAAGATTTTAGACTGAAAAAGATGGTCGATACCTTTGCTTCTTTGGCACCGAAGAATCCGGTGTTTGCAAACATTCACAAAGAGCTGACCGACCTGTTTGCGGCACAACCTGCGCAGCGGGGACAGATTCTTTTGCGCCTTTTGGGGGTTGTCGATGCTGTACTGTATACACAGGCGGGACATGGTACGATGGGAGAACTGGAACCGCTGGCGCAAAATGAAATGCCGGACGAGATGCACGATATCAAATATAGTGAGTTTTCTCCTTTTCTGACATGGATATCGGGAAAAGGACACTATAGTGTGCTGTTGGATACTCTGTCAGAACGTCCGGACTGTTTCACAGACCCCCGTGTTTTACATCTGTTGATTGCGGAACTGGGAAATCCCCATATTGGAACCGTGCTCGTACAGCTTTTGCAGGCGTTGGGCAGAGGGGAGTCTTTTTTTCAAAGTCCCGTAGTCTGCTCTAGTGCGCCGCCGGAACGGTTTGCGCTGCCGCAGGTGAATCACCTGAACCGTGCACAGCTTGTTTGTCAGCTCAAGTATGGGTTTGATGCCGCAGGCAAAAAGGATATGGCAAGGCGCGTTCTGCTTGTCAGCGCGATTGCACGGGAAACCCAAAATCATTGGTATTTGTCTCTCGTGCGGGCGGGCAGTAAGGAAGTCAAGGAACAGGCGGTGTTCGCGCTTCGGTATTTGAAAGAAAATATGCCGGTTCTTTTGGAGTTGGTAAAGAACGAGCGGGGACAGGTCAGGGAAATGGCGTACTGTGCACTGGGCAGAATGGACGCGCCTGAGCTTGATGAGATGTGGAAAAAGAACCTGCCCAAAAGCAAAAAGTTTGCCGAATATGTGACCTATGTGCAGTCGGACGGCGTTGCGGATATTGTCGCAAAGCGAATCCGGCAGGCTGCGGAAACGGTCATTGCACAGGACAGTATTTTTCCGGATACAGAAGAGGTTGCACACTGGTGCAATGCACTGGTTAATAAATGCTCTGATGAGGTATTTGCGCTGTATCGCTGGCTCTTTGGACCGGAAACCGATATCCACCATCTCAGAAAAACAGTCTTTTACAGCTTGGAACGGGAACGCGAGCGGATTGAGGATAAAATTTGTCAAACCCTTGTCCTGACGTATCCGCAGAGGCTGGTGGATTTTTTAACTGCATTTCCGGAAACACACGCGGGAAAGATGGAGCGGGCATGCTTTGTCTGCGACCTTTTGAGCCAGCCCGCAGACAGGGTATATGAGAAATGGTCACAGATTACCGCAAAAGCATTGGCTCGATGCTTTGCGTATGTGATTTATCAAGACGGCGAATATCTGCTGGATATCCCCGTGCCCGAGGAAGGGGGATTGCGCGCACTCAGAGAGCCGCTCGATGTGCGCTGGTTTGCGCACATGGTACAAAATGACTGCTTGGATTTACTCGAACGGCTGCTCCCGCTCGCAGATGCGTCCCGCTGTCAGCAGGTGGGAAGGCTGTGTCATGAAGCCTATTGCAATCAGGAGGCTGCACACAGTCTGCAAGCCGCGTTCGGTCAGGTTGCCAATTGCGTACAAGAGACTCGCAGGTATTTTCAGATTTTCCAAAAATGCCAGCTTCCAAATCCCCGGGGGCTGATTTTGATGCTGTGCAAACGGCAGCCGCAAATTTCCACAGGGTATTTGCAGCCGGTTTTTGAGGCGTATCGGGACTATGCGGGCGCACAGGCAACCTGTGAGGAAGCCCGGCGCGTGTTGGAGTTTTATGAGCAGACCCACTATAAAAGCGCAAGTATGATTCAAAAAATGCGTGATATGATGCACATGTATGGATTTTTAACAGAAGAAAGAAAATTAAGAGGTGAAATCAAATGAACCCATTGGCAGAGTTGCATGAGCGTCTTGCATACAGCGCGGTGGCAGGTACCGCACTGTTAGAGGAAGATTTTAGACTGAAAAAGATGGTCGATACCTTTGCATCTTTGGCACCGAAGAATCCGGTGTTTGCAAAGATTCACAAAGAGCTGGCCGCGTTATTTGAAGAACAGCCCGCGCACAGAGGGCGTATGCTTTTGAACCTTTTGGGGCTTGTAGATGCCGTATTATATACGCAGGCGGGCTATGGTGCGGCGGGAGAGCTGACTGCCCTGCCCCAAAATGCGGAGTCCGGAGAATTTCAGCCAATCCGGTACAGTGCACTGTATGCGCTTATGCAGGCGCTGACCACAACTGGTTCGGGACGTATGGAGGTACTGACCCGTACAGTTTGCGAGCAGCCAGAATATTTTAAGGATTGCCGTGTGATTCATGCACTGATAGATGACCTTGCAGACCCTTATGGGGAGATGGGGGCGCTCATCTTCCGAATCCTGCGTGTCCTTGTTACAGGAGAAACGGTGGAAATCAGTGATTTCGATATTGATGGCTATCAGAGAAAACAATATTCCCTGCCGACCATTGACAAAGCACAACTGTTGTCCCGTCTGAAATACGGCTTTGACCCAGAGGGAAAAACCGACATGGTCAGACGAATGATGCTCATTTGCGCCATTGCAGGTGCTGCGGAAAACGACTGGTATCTCTCTCTTTTGGACAGTGCAAAAAAGGATATCCGCACACTTGTGGTGTTTGCGCTTGGCTATCGGGAGGAAAATATCCCGCTTTTGATGGAGCTGGCACAAAAGGAGCGCGGCAAGCCAAAGGAAATGGCGTATCGTGTACTTTGTCAGTGGGACAACCCGTCCGTGACTGCGTTTATCGAAAAGACGCTGGAAAAGTCCCCCAAGCTGGCAGCCTGTCTCAGCAGTACGGAGTTAGACGTTTATGGCGACATGGCGGCAAAGGGCTTGCAGGCGGCGCTGACCGAAATTCTTGGACAGCCGCATATTTCGCGCAAACAGATGGACGACACCATAATGCCTTGGATTTCTGCGCTTTTGGGCAAGGCATCTGCGCAGACGATTGCCTTTTATCAGTGGGTTTTCGCCGAGCAGCCGCTGCCCAAAATAGAGGAGGTCACCTACAATCAGCAGACCCGAAAAATCAGTATGCTGCCCTATCTGTATAACAAGCTGTGCGCAACGCTCGTGCTAAGCTGTCCGCCGCCGCTCGTCGATTTTCTGAACAGTCAGAGCATAAAATGGGGAGAAGCGGTATTTCTGGCAGACCTCTTTACAAAATCTGCCGCCGAGGTCTATGACAAATGGGGCGGACAAAGCGGCAACTCTATACCGAATTGGATGCAGCACGTCGGCTATGACACACTGGGACGGCGTGCCAAGAGCGAGCAAACGGGCACTTTGTGTGTTACAAGAATGACCGAGGAATCCGATGTGCTGGCGCTGGAGGATTACCGCGAACTAAAGCGCCCCATCAAAGAGCCGCTCGATTGGCGTTGGATTGATACGTTCATTCAAAACGATTGGGAGGAGATGTTTACCAGAATGGATTCTGATGCCATGCCGGAGGCGTGGAAGCGCAAGGCAGGTGCATACTTTTATCAGAAGGCTTTGAAGGTGGAAAAAAGCGGCTATTATTCTGTCGGGAAATTACGGATAAGGCTTTATCGAATGGCGCAGTATGGTTGTCAGAACTTTGAAAATATTTTGGTCAGCCAGTGCAAGTCTTGCTATAATATGGCAGAATACCATGTTTTTGATATGTTTGCCGCCTATCAGGAGATTGCAGGCAGACAGGCAGCCATAGAGGAGGCGCAGCGCGTCGTCGCGTTTTACCGCTCTGCCAAGGACGGCAAACGCGCGGAGAGCATTGAACAGGTTTTGAAGGCACATGGTTTTTTACCGGAATCGGAATAAGTATATAGAAAACAGGTTTTTACAGCAAGCAGGAGGAACATAACATGCAGACTGTACAGAGATTACCAGCAGAACAGCTTTTTCAGAATGAAATCGACGCGCTGATTGCAGCCGAGAAAGACCCCATTCCCACGGGCTGGCGTATGTCCCCGCGGTCGGTGCTGACCTATATCTGCGGCGGCAGGGTGGGGCAGACCGAAATCACACCCAAGTATGTCGGCAATCGCCGTCTAGTAGAAATCTGTATTGCAACCCTTGTGACAGACCGCGCCTTGCTCCTCATTGGAGAGCCGGGCACAGCAAAGTCATGGCTCAGTGAGCATCTTGCGGCGGCAATCAACGGGGATTCGACGCGGGTCGTGCAGGGAACAGCAGGCACGACCGAGGAACAGATTCGGTACTCATGGAATTATGCCATGTTGATTGCCAAGGGTCCCAGTCCGGAGGCGATGGTCAAAAGTCCGGTGTATCATGCAATGGAAACCGGAACGATTGCACGTGTGGAGGAAATTTCACGCTGTGCAAGTGAGGTACAGGACGCTCTGATTTCCATTTTGTCGGAAAAGCGCATTGCAGTGCCTGAGCTTGGCGTGGAGGTACCGGCGCAAAAGGGCTTTTCGGTCATTGCAACTGCCAATACACGCGATAAGGGCGTAAATGATATGTCTGCTGCGCTCAAGCGCCGCTTTAATATTGTGGTATTGCCCGCCCCTGCCAGCCTTGAAACCGAAATTGAAATCGTAGAAAGCCGTGTCCGGCAGTTGTCCGCCAGCCTTGACCTTTATGCAAATGCACCGCAGCAGGACGTTGTTGAGCAGGTGGTTACGATTTTCCGGGAACTGCGCAGCGGGAGCACGCTGGACGGCAAGCAAAAGCTCAAAACAACCAGCGGTGTTCTGTCCACGGCGGAAGCCATTTCCCTTTTGACCAATGCCATGGCGCTTGCAGGCAGCTTTGGCAGCGGCACGATTGCGGCCGGTGACCTTGCGGCGGCATTGCAGGGCGCTGTCATCAAGGACGAGGACAAGGACGGTGTTTGCTGGAAGGAATATCTCGAAAATGTCATGAAAAAGCGCGGAGCACGCTGGCTTCCGCTCTATCAGGCGTGCAAGGAGCTGAACTGATATGACACCTGTCTATTTTGGGGTGCGCCATCTCTCTCCGGCGGCGGCGCATCATGTGTGTCTGGCGCTGGACAGGGTGCAGCCTGACGTGGTGCTGATTGAAGGTCCTTCAGACCTCAATGACCAGATGCAATGGCTTTGTCACAAGGAAACCCAGCTTCCGGCGGCGATTCTTGCCTATACCCAAAAAGCGCCGGTGCACACCATTCTTTATCCGTTTGCGGTGTATTCTCCTGAATATCAGGCAATTTTATGGGCGCATACCCATAAGGTGCCGTGCAGATTTATGGATTTGCCGTCGGAGGTCTTTTTGGCGCTGCGCGAGCGGGACGCACAGCAGACAGAGGAGCAGGAGACAGCAGAGGAAACACCGGAGACCCAAGGCAAAACGACCGAGCAGGTATATCGGGAGTTGGAGTTGATTTTGGGCGAGTCGCATGATACCTTTTGGGAGCGCCGTTTTGAACAGCTGACGCATGGCTATGAACAGGCGGCGGCAGCCTTTGGCGAGCAGCTGCGGCAGAGTGCTTCGGACTCAGAACAGCGGACTGCGGAAAATCAGATACGCGAAGCCTATATGAAGCGCATGATTGTGCAGGCAGAACGGGAAGGACAGGTTTTCTGTGTGTGCGGTGCCTTCCATGTATCCGGCTTGCAAAGCTGTGCCCCCATGACCGACGAGGAGGAAAAGCGCCTGCCGCGTGCGGCGTCCAGCACAACGCTTATGCCATACTCCTACTATCGGCTGTCTCAGCGCGCGGGCTATGGTGCGGGCAATCAGGCGCCTGCCTATTTTGAACTGCTTTGGCAGGCGATACAGCAAGGAGACTTGAGCCAAACTGCCTATCAATATTTAGCCCGTCTGGCAGCAGAGCAGCGCAGACAGGGACAGATGACCTCGGCGGCCGAAGTCATCGAGGCGGTCAGGCTCGCACAGACGCTCGCCTATATGCGCGGCGGACAGTATCCGACCTTGCAGGACTTGCGGGACGCGGCAGTTACCTGCATGGGACACGGCAATTTTGCAGAGATTTCGGTCTCGGCGGCATCAATCGAAATTGGCACAAAAATTGGTGCCTTGCCGGAGGGCGTGAGCCGCACCTCAATTCAGGACGATTTTTACAGACAGCTCAAGGAGCTTAATTTGGAACGGTACCGCACCGTGCAGGCACAGCAGCTGGATTTGGATTTGCGTGAAAATCTGCGGGTAAAGTCGGAGAAATCAGCATTTTTGGATTTGCACCGCTCATTTTTCCTGCATCGTCTGCGGGTGCTGGGGGTTCATTTTGCAGCACCGGTGCAGAGCCGGCAGACAAGTGCGAACTGGGGAGAGTATTGGACGCTGTGCTGGGTGCCGGAAACCGAAATTGAACTGGTAGAGTCGGCGCTGTTGGGAGAAACCATAGAAGGAGCCGCGGCTTTTGCGCTCAAGGAGCGGGCAGACAAAAGTGACACGATTTCACAGGCGGCAGAGGTCTTTCAGGACGCTTTCCTGTGCGGTATGCCGCAGGCGGCAGGGCATGCCCTTGCTGTTGTGCAAAGATTGTCCGTAGATACGGCGGCAATCGAGGAGGTTTCCAAAACGGCAATCAATCTGTCCACGGTCATTCGGTATGGCGATTTGAGAAGGTTTCCTTCTGAGCCGCTCATGCCGCTGCTGTCACAGCTTTATCTGCGTGCCTGCCTGACGATGGAGGAGGCGTGCGGCTGTGATGATGCGGCGTCCGCACAGGTCATGGATAGCATAGAACGCATCAATCAGGTGCAGCGCAGCCATGAATTTTTAGAAGAAAGCCGCTGGACCGATGTACTCACTACAATTTCGGAACGAGATGACCTCAATACCCGATGTGCAGGATTTGCTATGGCGACACGCATCGAACGCGGACAGGCGACAGAGGAGGAGCTGCGGGTGCAGGTGTCGCGCCGCCTATCTAAAGGGATTCCGGCAGATTTGGCAGCGGGCTGGTTCGAAGGACTTGCCAAAAAGAACCGGTATTCGCTCATTATGCGTTTGTCCCTTTGGCGGGAACTGGACAACTATTTGGCAGACCTCGATGAGGCTGCATTTAAGCGTGCGCTGGTATTTCTTCGCCGCGCCTTTGCTGATTTCACTGCAAATGAAAAGAGTGATATTGCAGAAAATCTGGGCGAAATTTGGGGCATTGAACCGGAACAGGCAGCCGATGTCCTGATGCGCAGCCCCACCGAAGCCGAGCAGGATATCCTTGCCGGATTGGACGATTTTGACTTTGGGGATATCTAGGAAAGGGGACAAGGCAAAATGCAAAACGAACAGATGGCGCGTTGGCGTCTGATTCTGGGAGAGCAAACGCAGGACACCTTCTCCGGCATGGGAATGGACGCGCTTTCCAAAGAACAAATGCTGATGGACGAGGCGTTGGCTGAAATTTACGGCGTTTCGGAAGGCGGCGGCAGCGGCAGAGGAGCCGGAAGAGGACCATCTGCACCGCATATCAGCAAATGGCTGGGAGATATCCGCAGTCTGTTTGAGCCGGATATGGTGGCGGTCGTGCAGAGTGATGCCGTCGAGCGTCGAGGACTCAAGCAGCTGCTGCTGGAACCGGAGCTTTTGGACAATCTGGAGCCGGATTTGAATATGGCGTCTACGCTTTTGATGCTCAAGGACCAGATTCCCAAAAAGTCCAAGGAATCGGCACGCCGGTTTATCCAGAAGATTGTGGAATCCATCAACCGGAAAATGGAAACCCAGATGCGCAGGGCAGTCACAGCGGCACTCAATAAAAAGGAACATTCGCCCCTGCCCTCCGCGTCCGCAATTGATTTCCGGTACACGATTGCCCGCAACCTGCGAAATTATGACCCAACCCTTGGCGTCGTCATTCCGGAGCGTGTATATTTCTTCGACCGCGCCAGCAAGGTCAATCGCTGGCACGTCATTCTGGATATCGACCAAAGCGGTTCTATGGGAGAATCCATTATTTATTCGTCGATTATGGCGTGCATCTTGGCGTCTATGGCGTCGGTCAAAACCAATGTTGTTGCGTTCGATACCCAAATTATGGATTTGACAGACCTGTGTGAGGATCCGGTCGACTTGCTGTTTGGCTTCCAGATGGGCGGTGGTACGGATATTGCCAAGTCGCTGCATTATTGCAGAAGGTTTGTGGAAAGTCCAGACAAGACCCTGTTTTTCCTCATTTCGGATTTGGACGAGGGCGGCAATCGCGCCGGACTCTTAAACCATCTGCGCGAAATGAAGGAAAGCGGCGTGACCGTTGTGGTGCTGCTTGCAGTCGCGGACGGCGGTCGCCCGTATTATGATGAGAAAACGGCAAAACGCATTGCAGAGATGGATATTCCATGCTTTGCCTGCACGCCGGAAAAGCTGCCGGAGCTGATTGAACGCACATTCAAAAAATATGACCTAACCGAGTTTGCAAAGCAGATGAAGAAGAAATGAAAAAATCCCCCGTTTTGGGGGATTTTTTGCGTTGATACTTAACCAAAAATTTGAGAATATACCCATTCACTGTATTTTTCAATGCTTTCGATGTCACGGTCGAAAGGATAATTATTGGGAATTCCAAATCGGTCAAAATGTTCCTGTTCGATTTTTTGAGCCTTTTTGTGCGCCTGCTCCATAGAGGAAGGGTCACCAAAGTCTATGCTGGCATAAGCATCTAAAATTTCCTGTCCAGCCTTTAAGGAGTCATGATATTTTCCATAGTGCTTTTCGCCAAACTGATTTTCAACAGTGTCTGTTGTCTCCTTTATAAAATCCTTTCGGTAGGTTTCAAACAGGCGATCTATCGTTGCACCAAACATTTTGCCCAGTTCGCCGCTTGTGGCTGCTGCCTTTTTCGCTGCGGCGTATGCAACACCTGTCTTCCCGTAGTCAGAGCAAATCAGGCTACCACAATAGATTCCGCATTCCTCTTCGAAGATGCGCCCTACCTTTTGCAGACGGAATAACTCGGTCGCTGTTGTTTCCACGCCGCCGATGGTCAGCTTGGTGGTTACCTTTTGGATATCTAAGTTGTGGAAATCCATGTCCTCATCGGCTTTTAGCTGCTCTGCCAGCTCCTGAACGACCTGATGAAGCTGCCCCTTGAGTGTTTCTACATCTTCGTGGGTATACTTGCCGCCTGTGAAGAAGTCAAGAGTATCTGCTGCAAATTTTTCCAAATCACGTTCACAGCGCTCTGAGGTGATTGCGCCCTTGGATACGAGGTGCAGGGCAGCCTGTACCAGTGTGTCGCCATCTTGGCGCAGGAAATCGTGAAGCGGTTTTCTTTCATTAAGTTCTTCTGGATTTCTGTCTGTCAGATGCATTCGGTTGGGGTCATCTGTATAAAAATCATATGGATCTAGCACAGTTTTCTCCGGAGGCTTGAAGGAAACTGTATAGCTTTTTCCTACATTCTCTGTAACATCTTTCCAAACCAATCCATTTTGAGAGAAATCTATATAGCCTATGCGGTCTGGAACTGTGAATGTGACAGAGTCAGGGCGTTCAAACTTTGCAGAAGGTTCATAGGTGTCTACTGAGGGTCTGGAGGGTCTGGAAACCGAGCCGTTGGACTGTGAGGAGGAGTTTGACCCTTGATTGGGAAGCGGAATCAGGTTGTTATGATCCGGGACATGCCCGGGCTTGAAAGTGTCTGGGTAATAGCTTTGGAAACCGGAAAAATCGACATACATGACAATACCTCCTTATTTTAATCCACAGGTTCCGTTGTGACGGCAGGGCTGGCTTAACTCACCGCCATTGTATTTTGTGACATTTCCTGTGGATTTGTATGCTACCTTATGGTTTATAGATGGTTCTTTTTATAAGTATAAAAAAGCATCTTGTTTTACGCTGCGAGGAACAAAGCTGTTTCATGCGCTGAGTTTTCATTTGAACAGCTTTCTGTAAATCAATGGATAAATTGATTCACAGATGGGACTGGTGCGATGCCTGCAATCCGATAAGATACCTCCTTTTACTATAATTTTTAAGACTCGACTAGATTATAACAAATATTTACTAAAAGTCAATGTATGCACGGGAAATTCCTGCACAAAATATAAAGATAAAATTTATATATTTTGAACTATTAAGTTTTGGAACTTGGGGCGCTAAAATAAAAAAGAAATTGGTAAGTCAGAGATAGGAAAAGAGATAGAGCTTCCAGAAAGTTGGGAAAAGCTGAGTGTGCATCAAACCTTCTTTGTCGCTCAATCTGAGAAAAAGCTGTTGTATTTGGTAAATCATTATTGAACCATGACGCGGAAATACTTGTATTTTTGTATAAATTTGGTATAATCAGGTTAAGTGTAGAGTTGTTTTGGTGCTTTAGCAATTCATGTTGATTGGAACATGAGAAAAAGGGAGGAGATCATGTGAACGAAAAAAGAAAAAGACAAGCAGCGGGACTGTTAACGGTTGCCATGACGACCGGCATGACAGGAGTCCCTGCATATGCAGCAGAACACAAACCGCCCGTAGAGGAAAGTGGTCTGTGTGCACATCACACAGCGCATACATCGGACTGTAATGGCTTGCTGGCAGACTGTGAGTTCTCTTGTGAGCTTTGTGATGAAATCGTGCAGGACGTTGCAGACACTCCAGAGACAGACAAGGGGCAATCTGATGTGCCAACAGAGGAACCGCAAATTGAGCTTCCGTCTGAGCCACCGCAGATGTCAGATGTGCAGGAGGAGATGCCGGGACAAGCGGAAACACCGGAGATACAACCGGAAAATACAGATATGCCTGAAGAATTGCCGAGGCCACAGGATTCGCCGGCAGTGCCGGAGTCCGAAGAAGAACCTGTGCTGCAAGACACAGAGGAACAGTTGTTGTCTGACTTGGAGCGTGATGGTGTCGTTACGGTTTCTACGACCAACCAGTTTTTGGAAGCCATTAAAAAACCAAATACGCACATTCGGGTTGATGGAAGAATTACCTTGAATCTGGACGCAGACCCCAGTGGACGCATGCGTCCAATCATCATTCCGGAGGGGACTACCATAGAAGGTGGAGCTCTCAACTTTCGCTGTCCCATGCAGTTGTCCGGTGACGTCACAATAAGAGACATGGAATTACATTTCAGCTCTGCAAATGCACTGGGCAGTGTAATTCATCGTGAAATTTTTCTTGCGGGACATCATTTGACTCTTGAAAATGTAGATACCTTTTTAAGAGGCGGTGACAATTCTCTGGGTGATTTGGGCGGCACGGAGTCTGAGATGCTTCCCACGGTCTATGGAGGTGCCTATCCAAATACAGGGAATATTGGTACAAATGCGGGGCTTACGGTTACCGGAACCAAATCAAAGTTTGAAGGCATCTATATGGGGCATGACGCGAATGCAACAGGTGGGTCAGTTGCCTATACTGATGCAGCAACGCTTTCTCTTGCGCCAAAGACTGTTGTAAAGAAAGGGATTTATGTAGATAAGAATCGCAGCGCTGCGGTTACCATCAAGGGAAGCAGTAGCTTTTTAAGTTCCGGACTTTCTGGAATTCATGGAAATGAACATACAACATTGACGTTAGATGGAGTTCTGACGCAAGGCTTTGATTTAGACAATGTCGGTCATCTGATTTTAGATGGGGCTGCGGAGCTGACTCCAGCTGCCGGGACACTGCACAATGTCACGGTGAAGGCGGGGACAAAGCTGACTCTTGTGGGCAATACCACAATAGCAGGGGACTTTACCGGCGGAGGTACGCTGGTGTTAGACCAGAATAGCGGGACACTGGATATTCAGGGGACTATTACCGGAGAAACGACCTTCTACCCGGGTACTTCGATTGGAACAGAAGGGGTACCGGTAACGGGACATCCTTATATTACTGGTACAAGCACAACGAATGGCACGGAATTTAAGCTGCCACAATCGGGAACTTACAACGATTATACATTGACATACAATGGTTCTGCGTGGGTCATAGAAAAAAGCTATACAGGCGAAGATGGAACGATACAGACCCCGGAGCTTGGCAGGGTTGAGATTCTGTCTATACCGTCATCCGTCGATGCAACACAATTGGGCGACACACCCAATGCAGCAGTTGTAAAGGCGGTTTGGTACGATAAAAAAGGCAATCGCATTCCATTTGATGTGATGAAAGAGACCGGTCTTTGCTACAATATTATGGCAATTAAAAAGAACCCAACAGAGAATGATTGGAGTCATATGGTCGTGCTTGAGCCAGACGATACATTGCCGGATACCTACTATCTCACAATGGCAGAGACGGAAGGCACCTATGTGCTGTATTTTACCTCCGAGGAGCCGCCTTCTGACGAGGATGGTAATCCGGTGACGCTGGACAAAGCAAAAGAATTTGTGGAAAAGTATACACTCAAAAGCTGTGAGGTCACATGTTACAAGCCAGCTTCCTCTGGCACCGAGATTTCGCGTGTCACCATCGAGCCGATTGGCAATCAAGTCTATACCGGACAGGCGGTTACGCCAAGTATCACAGTGAAGGACAATGCTGTAACGCTCCAGCAGGGGACGGACTATTATCTCAACTATAAGGATAATACAGCGGTTGGCACAGCCACAGTGGAAATTATTGGAACAGGCAAGTATTTTGGAACCAAGACAGAGACCTTCCAGATTGTAAAATCAGACGCGGAAGCGATGGTGACTGCAAATGGAACTGAAAATCCGACGGTTTCTTATGGTGACCAGATTCGGTTTACATTCCATGCACAGCCTAAGAAGACGGGCGGGAATCGGAAAAATTATGCGCTTCAGCCGAATGAAGTTGCGTTCTATTGCGGAAAAGAACTGCTTGGAAAAACCAGAGTCAATACACAGAATGAGGCTGTTCTGGTTTATCGCACCACAGACCGCAAAATTCCAATCGGAGAATCTACCATTACGGCAGAGTTTGGGGGCAGCGACACACTCAATGCCGGACAAGGACAGGTAGCCGTGACGCTGCAGAGACAGACGGTAGAGGTCAGCAGTATTGCACTCAGAGACTTTACATACGATGGAGCCCGCAATACAACCGAAATCCAGTATGTGGTTGTCAAGGGCGATGCAGGGACAAGACTCCCAGCGGTTGGTGTGGCGCAGCTTCCAAGCGTCACAGCCGGTGCCTATCAAACCGCGGCAGTAAACAGCTGGAAATTGTCCGGAGAAGATGCTGCATGGTATGAGCTTCCCAAAGCACCAACGCAAATTGCGGTTTCACCGGAGGTTCACATTTTGCCAGTACAGGCGCCTGCTCCGGTGGTCGTTACAGAGTTTGCAAAGCCCGCGGAACAGAAAACCAGTCAGGGGGTGCTCACTGCACTTGCTGATATTCCAAAGGATTTGATTAAGACCGCAACATTTGCGCTCGATGCAAAGTATCAGCCGAGTAAAACGGTGGTACAAAGTGCAAGCGTTGGAGCCGATGGCGTAGTTACCTTTACCGCAGGCACGGCAGAGGGGACAGAAATCATTCCAGTGATTGCCAAAATTCCGAATTTTGAGGATATCACGATACAGATTCAGGTTAACGTAAGCGGACAGACTGTGGTGGATTTGGGGCTGACTGCACCAGATGTGACCTATAGCGGAACAGCATACGACAGCTGGACAACCACAGTGGATAGAGCCGATGTGACCGTTCGTTACTATGATTTGCAGGAGCAGCGGGAGCTGGGTACAGATGCACCCAAAAAGGCAGGCTCCTACCGTCTGACTGCAAAGCTTGCAAAAGATGGTCAGGTGGGCGAAGAAAGCGTAAACTTTGCCATTTCGCCAAAGGAAGTACGATTGTGTGCAATCAATCGTGTCATAAAGGTTGGAGAACAGATTCCAGTGCTTGATTCTCCGCAAAAGGATATTGATTATCGGTTTGCAGACGGATATGAGCCGATATCGGGAGAGACGCTGGGCGAAGTCAAAATGGCGTATCCCAAACAGCCGGACAACCAGCAGGCAGGTTTGTACCAAATCGAAATTGGAATTCCGACGATGCATGACCCTAATTATCGGCTGATCACAGAAAAGGGGACGCTGACCATCAGTCAGGACGGCACGGCACCCACGATGTATGCCATTCAGGTTGAGGGCGGATATGCCGATTATATGACCGCGCAGGAGCATACAACCGTGACGGTTGCAGCTGCTGTGCCGTCAGGCAAGCGTCTTGTCAAATGGACAGCAGATACAAATGATGTTGTTTTTACAGATGAGTATGGAGAGCAGACTACATTCCAGATGCCAAACCATGCGGTGACGATTCAGGCAGTGTATGAAGATATTACCGCAGCAATGTACGCTGTGACTGTTACGGGCGGACAGGCCAGTCCAGCAGAGGCGCAGGCTGGAACACTGGTGACCATTACCGCTGAGGTTCCGCAGGGAAAGCGCTTTACAGGCTGGCAGACAGCGGATTATGACGTTGTCTTTGCAGATGCACAGGCACAGACAACAACATTCCAAATGCCAGCGCATGCGGTGAAGATTACAGCATTGTTTGAAGATGTGTCAGAGGGCGGCGGCTCCGGTTCAGGCGGCGGCTCCGGTTCGGGCGGCGGCTCCGGTTCAGGAAGCAGTTCTGGTTCCGGCAGCAGTACATCTAGCTCTGCAAACACGGCAGATATCACGGTTTCCGGCGATGCTTCGAATACAGCGACATTGGCACCTGCAAAGCCCAGCGCAAACGGAACTGTGGCAGTTTCCAGTGATGCCATTACGCAGGCAATCGCGCAAGCACAAGCCTATGCAAAGGAACATGATACCTTGGAACATGGAGTTGCAGTTGCGATACCTGTACAGGATATCGAGAATGAACCGTCCCTGCAAATCACGCTGCCAGCCAAGGCTTTGTCACAGCTGGTTACAAACAAGGTGGATTCCCTGCAAATTGAGACAGCGCATCGCACGGGTATGACGCTGACGGAAAATGCACTCCGTGTGATGTATGTACAGTCAGGCGGGCGTGATATCGTTTTGGAAATGAATCAGGCAAGCTTTACGCAGGCGGAGCCGAAAGGGGTTATCGGAGCACGTCCTGCCTATGACCTGCAGCTGTGGTATACCGCGAGCGGGAAAAAGGTAACCCTTCAGAATTTTGAGGCGGGAAGCATTTGGGTGACCCTGCCTTATACACCAGCGCAGAATGAACGGGCCTCGGATTTGCGGGCAGTCCGCATTGATTCTGATGGTGCGTCCCATTGGCTTGAGAATTCTGCCTATCAGCTGGAAGAAAATGGTTTGGTCTTTACGCCAACCAGCTTGGGAATTTATGGAGTTGGGCACTCGCCGAGCTTTGTGGATACAGATACCCATTGGGCGAAGGAAAACATTCAGTTTGTCACAAGACGCGGTTTGTTTATGGGAACCGGACAGGGCTGCTTTAGCCCGAATGAAGTGCTTTCACGCGGTATGTTCGTAACAGCGCTGGGCAGGCTGGCTGGTGTTGAGCCGGAAGGGCAGGCGAGCAGCTTCCAAGATGTTGCAGATGCGTCCTACTATGCGCCTTATATCACATGGGCAGCACAAAACGGCATTGTGAGCGGCACAGGTGCTGATGTATTCAGACCGGAACAGCCGATTTCCCGTGAAGAAATGGCGGTTATGATGAAGCGTTTCGCAGAAAAGACTGGTAAAGTCATGCACCTGTCATCAAAGGCAGGTACATTCTCCGACCAGAATCAGATTGCGCCATGGGCACGAGAAGCTGTACAGGAAATGCAGCAGGCGGGGATACTATCCGGCAAGCGTCTGGGACGTTTTGACCCAACAGGGGCAACGACCCGTGCAGAGGCTGCTGCGGTATTAGAACGCTTTGCTAAAAATTAAAGGAATAGAATATCGCTTTCCGGGATTGAGGGACAGATTCCATACCCTCTCGGAACATCAGAAAAAGGCTGTCGAAAAAATTTCGACAGCCTTTTTTGAGCGGGTTGGGATACAACGCTTATCCTGCCATCAGGCGGGTATAGGAATCAACGATTTTGAGGTCAGCGGTCAGACGAAGCGGTTCATCGTTTCCGGTATCGACCAGAAGTACAAGCTCTGCATGTTCTCCAACGAGATTTTTAGAATGTCCGGATATTGCTGAATAAAAAGACGCACCAATACTGCCATTGAGCGTGCGGAAATATAGTTGATACGAGCGCCATGACAATTGGTATAGCGTGCGTTGAGTCCCAGTGATTTGGCAGTTTGATTCATGCGCGCTACAAATGCCTGCTCACTGCCAGAAATGTGTTCTGCAATCGCGATGCAGGAGGCGCTGGCAGATGGAATCATGATGAGGTTCAAAAGCTCCTCGATCGTATACTGTGCGCCGGAAAACAACGGGACGGGTTGTGGATAGCTGGCATCACGGGAAATGCGTGAAACAGTGGGACTGATGGTGACAAGATCGTTTTTTGTAAGTTTCCCTGTGCCATTTCTTCATACATGATGTAGGCAGTCATGACCTTGGTCATGCTGGCGGGGACGCGTGCGATGTCTGGGTCCTTGGCATATAGGATTTCCCCAGTTTGGTAATCCATGACAACCGCAGATGCTGCTTGTGTGGGAAGCCCAGCCGCCTGTGCGGGACAGAGCAGCCCGATGCTGAATAAGCATACAAGCAATAGAGACCATAGACGTTTGTGTTTCATGAAAAAGCCCTCCTTCTCATTTGCGAGTGTTTGAATACTTGTATTCAGACTATATATATTTTGCTGTCAATTATGGAGAGGAAAAAAGAAATTTTTTATTTTTTGAAAAATTATGTAAAACAGCACAGATGGCAGGGGGCATGAGCAAACGAGCGGAAGCATGACGGCAGTGAGGTACAGCCAAACCGATTGCAAAGACGCATATTTCAGATGATAATAGGAATCCTTGGTAGAAAAGTGTAGTGTCAAGGGGAAAATGATGCTATAATAGAAAAAGACATTTGAGATATTGTAAGGATACAGCGATATGAGAATTGTGACACAACAGGATATGGAGCAAATCAAGGCAAACCGAACAAGCAATGCACAGCCGTGTATGATGCCGTATGGTATGTATGTGGATATCGTAGAATTTCCGGACGGCTGTGTGTTTCCAGATGGGTGCAGATTTGAATATGTACAGGTAAGCCCGAAAAGGTGGACTCGATTTGGCGACTATTGTAAGTTTGGAGACGCGACTCTGTTTTCGGTTCCCGTGCGGTTTGGGTGGAGTGTGCAGCTTGGAAAGGATTGTGTGAGTACGGCAGATATGCAGTTCGAAAAATATGCAGTCATTGGCGAGCATTTTCGTGTGGAGTCTGCGGAGGAACGGGAAAAACCCGTCTCGGTGGAGCTGGGGGCATATAGCCGCTTGGGCGGACAGTTTGTCATTCGGGGAAATATAGACTTGGGTGTGGGCTGTACCATTGGGGAGCAGGGCACATTTTACTATAATACAGACATTGGAAGAGACAATCAAATTGGCGGTCTGTGCAGATTCAAGGGCAGAACTGTATTCGCACAGCCAACCTACTTTGGCGGCTCCTGCCGGTTTGGGGATACCGAGGAGGTCGAGGCAATTGGCGCAATCTCCATGGATATTCCTTCTCCAGAGGGCAAGAAAACCATCATGACCGTGTATTGTCAGGCAGACAAGACCCTAACAGAGTTTTGCATGAGCGGAGGCAGACTGGATAAGCGCAGCGTTGAAAAAGCTGTCCAGATTGCAAAAATTATTTTTGACGCGGGCTGACTGCCTGTGCGGTAAAAGCCCTTCTGAAAGCTGCTTTTTGCATTTTTTGTGTTAAGTTTTTTGCGAAAAAGACGATATTGACTGTGAATAGGTCATAGAGAATGACCCTGAGAACAGAAAGTCAAGTCAGAAAGGAGGCTGGAAATTTTGAATATTGAAATGGGTCAGCATACGATTCCAACACCAGTTCCGCAAAATCGACCGCAGGCTGCTCCGGAAGGGGTGCCTGCTGGAAAGGGAGAAACAATTGTACAGACAACTGGAAAGCTGGAGGCGTCTGCGCCGGTCGATGAAACGCTAGATGCGCTCATGTCTGTACTTCCGGAAAAAACCGAAGAATTTATTGGACAGGCACAAGATTCCTTTACCCAAAGTGAGGCGCTGAGCAAGAAAAATGAACTTATACAGGCATGGAAGGACAGCTATCAGCTCCAGCAGAACAGTGCAAATGGAACCATGCCGCAGCAGTCTGCTGGAAGCAAGGATTTTATGATGCAGCAGCCCTTACAGCCATCACAGCCAGGATTTCAGATGCCAGCCTTGGACGGCAACCTAGATTGGGGCAATATATCCGACGAGATTTTGAATTTTATTCAAAATATGGGAGCTGGAAATGTGGGAGAGGGGCTGGAGTACCTGATTTCACGCTATGTTGCGCTGGGCAGTCAGGTGATGGACACGCAGGGCAGTGACCGGACAAACCAAAGACAGCAGTTGGAGCACACCTTTTCCAAGGGTCGCAGACAACTGGTAGATGGATATGTGAATCGTCTCCAAAATACGCTGAAGCTATCTGATGCCGATGCCGCACGGCTCAAAAATAATCTGGAAACCATGCTCGCAAAGCGTTTGCAGACCTACGAGAAAATAGCGGCACAAACAAAACCGCAGTTGACAGGAAATCCAAAGACCGGACAGGACAATCATTATATGGCAGCACAGCTGAGAAATGCGGTGCTGGAAGCCGGTAAGCAGGATTCTGGTTTTTCCTTGCAGGAGCTGCGGGGAAAGGAATTTTCTTTTGGGGATATGCGGCAGGCAGGGGAGCTGGCGAAGGGCTACCAGATGCTTTATAAAAATGCAGGCATGGGCGCAGAACGTGAGCTGGCTGCCGACCTTGCTATGGTGGATATGAAGCTGCAAATGCAGATTCGAAAGGGTGCGGTCAGTACTCGCATGGTGAATCTTTTGCAGGGGTCACAAATGCAGCGCCATGAAGGAGTCATGGACGCGGCTGATGCACGTATTCTTTCGCGCAGCAGCAAAACGCATGTCGCAGCAAACAGTGGAGAACCTGTGAAAGCACCCTTGAATCGGGGGCTGGTCAAGGATATCTATGAGACAATTCTGCATATCTTTGAGCGAAACGGCGGAGATCCGATGGCAGCCATTCGGGACGGTCTTGCCGCTTTGAGTGGTAAGAGTGCGGAAGAACTCCATCGAAGCCGCAGCAAAAAAAGCGGGATTCTCTATGAAATTGATGGGCGAGGCTATGCCGGTGCCAACCGTCCAATCGTGCGCGTCGCACAGGTCGGGCGGATTCGGGATTGTGTGATTGGATTTGGAGTGCTGGCAAGCTTTTTTGCACTCTGGTATTTTATGATGTAACACAGAGCGGATACACTGGAGCCGGACGAGATGGCACGCCAATCCCTGCCAACATACAGGAAAGCAAACAGGAGCCAGCACCTTTTGGTGCTGGCTCCTGCGTGTGAAAAGAGTCGTGAAGAAAAATAAGTTTGATATTTTGCAACACGTTTAGTATAATGTAGATGAACCGAATTGTGAAGAAACAATGTGTATAAGCACATAAAACGACGAGTGAATGATATCAAAGGAGACAGCAGCGATGAGAGAACAAGAATATGCGGCATATCTGCGCGATCTTGTACAGAAGGCATCTCTTGCCGACCCAGAGCGAAAGGTATTTGGCGCTGATACGCATCAATACGAGTTAAACCCTGTGCTTTCGTTGGAGGAGGTACAAGCATATCAGGAAAAATATCATGTTGTATTGCCTTCAGAGTATGTATTCCTGATTACACAGGTCGGAAACGGTGGTGCAGGTCCTTATTATGGAATCTATCCATTGGATTTGAAGCGTTCAAGACATGAAAATATGGGTGTGCCGTTTATCACAAGTCATTTAACACAACAGCAATGGACGGGAAAACTGATGCCGATTTCGCGGGAGAATGAGGATTTAGACGACTGCCCTGATGACCTTTATGAGCAAATCGAGTCAGAGGTGCTGCAAGGCGTTTATCCGGTCAGCACACAGGGGTGCAGCTATGAAACCATGGTCGCGGCACAAGGGGACGAAGAAAACCGTGTCTTTTATGTCGATATGGATTGGAACTATGAGAACAAGCCCTATGATACCAAAATGACATTTTTGAAATGGTATGAGGATTTCTTCCTTGAGATTATTGCGGGCAATCGCATGGATTCCTATGGTACGCGCATCATCAAAACAGAGCAGGAACTGATGGATACATTCGCCCAAACAGAGGATTTGGAGGAGCGCAGAACCATTCTCAACAGCTTTGTTCGTTTTTTGACGCCAAAGCCTGAAAGTATCCGTTTTTTCCAAGACCTTCCGGAGGATACATTGGCAGACTATAAGATGGCGCTTTTGCTGTTGTATGATACCGAAAACGGACTCCGACTGTTTTCCCATCTGCTGCAAACAAATCCAGAAGCAGCCCTTGCGCACAGTATGTTGGTTCCAAAGGAGCGTTTGCCGGAATACTATGAAACCATGCTGCACTTACTCTATACCATAGAAAATGGCTCGGAAAAGAAATATCGGTATGTATCACTACATGATATCCTGCTTTATCGCTTGAGAGAATGTCCACAGCTTCGGGCAAAGGATATCATCATGTTCCTCGAAAAAAACAGCCTGACGGAAGGGGATATTAAGACTGCGCTTGATACGCTAAAATATGTTCCTGACCGGCTGGAAGCAGTCGATACGCTTGCCCATTTTATGCGAAATGGCTCCTATTGGGTCGCTCATACCGCATTGCAGGCAGTTTCCCGTACTCCATGCCGCAGATTGGAGCCTGTATATCTCGAAATGTGGGAGCGTTACCATGCGGATACCTATATGGCTTCCAATCTTAAAATCGCATTTCAGACAAATGGGATTCCCCTTCCCAAACGGTAAGGTTCTTGACAATTGCGCCTGAATTCGATACAATTATTTCAAGTAAAACGGTTTGGAAGGTGCAAAAATGGAACAAAAATTTCTCTTTCAGGTGAGTTCCATGGATTTGGATACTCTGGTTCCGCAGGTGAGCTATGGTCTGGAAAAGCAGGTAGAACTGGAATCGAGAAAGAGTCACCCGCAAATATGGAAGGTAACGGACCGCTTCAATGAGGCGGACAAACTGCCTGAGGCAGTACAGCACAAACGTCAAAAACGCAGAAGCATTTTGGCGCTCGTTGAGTGGGTGCTGGGATTGATTCTTTTGGCGCCTGCTTTGCTTTCTCAGGTTACGGGGCTGCTGCTTGTGGGTGCGGCAAGCTATGCCGCGGGTGTGGTGCTGATGTGGAATGGCGGGCGTTCGCGTCTTGCCTTTTTGAGCATCGTGCAGGGCGTATTTTTCACCATCGTTGGATTGACAGACCGTGCTCAGCTGGGAAAGCTTCTGCTTCTTGGCGCTGCCGGATTTTTGGTTGGGGTGCTTGCGTTCCTCTTTCGCAGACGTCTGACACAGTTTGAGCGGGCGGCGCTGCGGATTTTGACAAGATGGCAGAATCTGCCGGAGGGAGTACGGCTTCGAGCGGTGTTTTCAGCAGAGGGTATGGCACTTTCGGAGGAGGGACAGCAGGGTGCTGCCGAAGTGCCCTATGAACGATTCGAACGTGTGATTGAAACGTCTGACCTGTTTCTTATGATTTTTGCGGGCAATGTTACTGTGCTGCAAAAAAAAGATTTGACCGTTGGAAGTCTCAGTGCGTTTCAGTCCTTTCTCAAAGAAAGAATGGAATATATTCCGGTATCCAATGCAATGAGTTGACAGCCGGTCTCATTCGGACGATAAAAAAGTCGCTTCGCCAGTTTTCTCTGGTGCGAAGCGACTTTTTATGTATTGGGCATTTTTATGTGGTGTAAACGATGTGGGTTTACTTGTTGAGAGAGGTGGTTTCGCGTTTCTTGATGATTGGGAGAATGAGTCCCAGTGCGGTCAGGACAAATGGAGTGATGATATTGAGTGCAGTAGATGCGATATCACCCTTGACATACATGCCCATAACACAGCAAGCGGCGGTGACAATGAAGCACCAAATACCTGCGGTCAAAGCAATGCCCTGATTCTTTACAAAGCGATATTCCGGCTGGAAACGGTTTGCTGCCTTGCGGAGTGCGATGTAAGCAGTAAATACCCAGAGATAACGCAGCGGCATGGTGACAGAGTTGAGTTTGTTGAGCTGTGTGAGTACGGTTGCTGCACCAGGTACGAAGGACTGAATCAAAATAATGCTGCCGGACAGGATTACGACCATCCAGATGCCATTGATATATGCACCATACTTGTTCTTTTTCAGCAGCTTGCTGGGAATGAACTGGCGTGCGTCCTCGTTATCGAGCAGGATACGCAGCGGTGCGTCGATGCTGAGCACCAGTACAGCAAACTGTCCAATGGCGTTGCAGGCTGCATAAATAATCAAGAGCAAGTTGCCGACATGGTAATATTCACCCAGCTTCTGGAAAGACCAGTAAGCACCATTGGAAACATAGGAGTTGAAGCTTTCTGTGCTCTCGTTGATAACAGATGGATCAAACATCATACCCATGGCAATGGTGCCAAGGATGGCGCATACGACGACCATGCCAGCCAGCGCAATCATGCCCTTCGGAAAGCCCTTGGAAGGATTTTCTACCTTGTTTACATAAGGAGAAATTTTTTCACATCCGCCCACTGCAAATACAAGAATGGAAAGGGAGGTGAAATAACCAAGGTTAAATTCCGGAATGAGCTTGTCCCATGTAAATTCCATCGAAACATAGCCGCCCTGCGGGTTGATGATGGGTGCAGCAAACATCATGAGGATATAGAGAATCGACATGATGAACATGCTGGTTCCCGCAATGGTTGCCAGCTTTTTGAGCGGATTGAGACCACGGCTTGCAACCCAGCAGAAGAACAGCAGGACAGCAAGCGTGGCAAGCTGTACCCAGATGGTGGGGAATGTGTCGTAGGTGGTTCCGTTTTGAAATGCCATCCAGCTGAGTGCTTTCAAACCGCCGCTGCCTTTGCTTGCGATGTAGGTGACATGGCAAGCCCAGTAGGTCCAGCCGGCATAGTATGCAAACTTGGGGTTGATGGTTTCGTGAATCCATGAGCTGACACCACCGCCAGAGTTTTTGAAAGCTGAGCCAAGCTCACCAACCATCAAGGCGTAGGGGATAAAGTACAATGCGAACATCAGAATCCAGCTAAAGATAACCTGAATTCCATTGAAGTAAACGAAGCCGTTGAGCACATTGCCGAAGCCCCATACTGTTGAAAACGCCATGAATGCAAGGGTATACCAGCTTAGTTTTTTAGAGTTTTCCATGCAGTAACCTTCCTTTTCTTTGATTTTTGAATGCCCCGCCATATTATAACATACCTTTTCCAATTGTGAAATATAATTCTCTATCATTCTTGCGAAAAGAACAAAAATCGTATTTGGGAATCTCTGCGTATGATTGCTTTTTTATAAACAGTCTGAGAAAAAGTGCTGATGTGATGCGTAATTATTGAAAAGACTACCATATAATTGTATAGGATATCTAAAAAAAGGTTGCTTTCTTGTACGGTTGAATCTATTGATTTCACACAAGAGCGGTGGTATCATTAATGTGTTATGATAGAGGATTTTGTAGATATTCTGTTTTTTGGACTCCCTTTGTGACAGTTGGAAATAAGTCTGAATTTGTACAAAAATCGGGAGCGAACGCGGAAATTGGCAAAATCATGCGCAGCAGAACATAAAAGGAGAAGGGTTATTATGGAATGGAAAAAGGTGCTCGCCTTTGCGTTGGCGTTGGCGATGATTTGCTCATCGGCTCCGATGACAGCCTTTGCACTGGAGGAGGAGCTGACATCACCGGAAGGGCAAAATCAGACACTGATACCAGAGGACACGCAGCAAAAGCCGGAACAAGATGGGCAAGCTACACCGGAACAGGACGGAGGGACGGTGCCAGAGACAGAGCATGCACCGGAACAGGACGGACAGGAAACGCCAGATGTTGGGCAGACTCAAAATCCGTCTGAAACGCCAAAGCCGGAACAAACGCCTGACCATCAGCCAGACACACCCAACGAAATGCCGGAGCCGGAACAGCCAGTAGTTCCCATGCTGCCGCTGACACCCCCTGAAAAGGTTGTGTTTGAGGAAGAAAAGGTGGTGGAAGGCGATTATGAACTCTACCCAAAGCCACAGGAAATTGTCTACCGAGAAGGCAGCGTGACATTGGAAGACACGGTCGATGTTGTCTTTGAAAACGGCATTGATTCCTATACAGAGCAGCGTGCAAAGGATACGCTTGAGGAAGTCAATGTGGACATGCGTCGGGTACAGCGTGCAGATGATGCCGACCTGTTGGTGGGTATCTATAATAATACAGATACCACAGTCGATGACTGGTTCAAGCAACAGATGGGCGGACAGAAAGCCGCAGATTTCGATGTTTTTGAAAAAACGGATTCCTATATGCTGGTTGTTAAGAATGGGAAAATTGGCGTTTTGGGCAAGGATACCGATTCGGCTTTTTATGGTTTGACCACATTGCGCCAAATCTTACAGCAGACAGACAATGAAAAGCTCATTCAGGATTTGGAAATTACAGACTGGGCAAATGTTGCTTCCCGTGGCTTCATTGAGGGATATTATGGAGAGCCATGGAGCACAGAGGACCGTGCAGAGCTGATGCGCTGGGGCGGTAATTTTAAGCTCAATTCTTATTTCTATGCCCCAAAAGATGACCCGAAGCATAATAAGCAATGGCGGGAAAAGTACACAGAGCAGGAGCTGAAGGAAAAAATCGAGCCGCTTGCAAAGGCGGGCAATGCGTCCAAGTGCCAGTTTGTATTTGCGCTGCACCCTTTCATGAATAGTCCGATTACCAATGCGAACTATGAGGAAAGTGTTCAGACACTCAAGGAAAAGTTTGAGCAGGTCATGGGCGTAGGCGTGCGTCAAATTGCGGTACTCGCAGACGATGCTGCAAATCAGGGAAATGACCTGTATATCAAGCTGATGAAGGAACTGGTAGATTGGGTTTCCTCTGAAGAAATGCAGAATAAATATCCGGGGCTCAAGAAAATCATTCCATTCTGTCCGGTTCAATACATGGGGAATGGAGAAGCGTGGATGCAGAATATGCCGGACGAGGTGCCGGTTGTTATGACAGGCGGCAGAGTATGGGGCGAGGTGACAGACAGCTTCACCAATGCTTTTTATGGGAATGTAAATCGCGGACCCTACATGTGGATTAACTGGCCATGTACCGATAATTCCAAGCGCCATTTGATTATGGGTGGGTATACTACCTTCCTGCACCCAGGGGTAAATCCGGAAAAAATTCAGGGCATCGTCCTCAATCCGATGCAGCAGTCGGAACCATCTAAGGTTGCAATCTTTGGCAATGCCTGCTATGCGTGGAATATTTGGGATCAAAAAGAGGCAGAACAGGCATGGGAAGCTTCCTTTTCGTATGCCGATCATGATACCTATGAGGATACCGACGCTTCTGAAGCGCTTCGTGAGCTGTCCAAACATATGATAAACCAAAATATGGACGACCGTGTCACGAAGCTGGAGGAGTCCGTGGAACTCAAGCCCAAGCTGGACGAATTCAAAGGAAAGCTGGCGGCAGGAAGCTTGACACAAGATGACATTGACAAGATGCGCCGTGAATTTGAGATTCTGGAGGAGGCAGCAGAGACCTATCGGAGAGAGGGCAATCCGCGCATTGTCAAGCAAATCGTTTATTGGCTGGATACTTGGAAAAATATTACAAGCGCAGCAAATCATTTCTTCAATGCTTTGCAGGCATATTACTTGGAAGATGATGCCAATATGGTGCCAACTTACTTTGTAGAGGCACAGGCTCAGCTGGAAGAAGCAGAGACCCATGGATTCCCCTATGTGGATCATACGGAATATGCAGAGGTCGGGGTTCAGCATATCATGCCGTTTCTGCGTGTGATGCGTGACCATGTTGCCATGCTTTCCAAACTGACCGTAGATCCAACGGCACTCATTGCAACTGCAATCAGCAACCGTACCGATAATCCAACAGGGGCGCTCAGCAATCTGGTGGACGGAGATGTCAATACGGAGGTTATTTATAAGGAAGGCAGCACCATACATGCTGGTGACTATATTGGTGTGATGTACAACCGTGCCATTCCGATTACAGATGTGAAGTTTGTGACCGGACGTCGGGAGAATGCGGAGGATACCTTCGAGCGGGCAAGGCTGATGTATACCGAGGACGGTGTTACGTGGAAGCCTGTTCCAGAGGTTGAAGAATTTACAGATGGTCGTGCCGTTGTAGAAGCTCATGGACTGTCAATCAAGGCGAAGGGAATCCGCTTAGAAGCAACCGTTGAAAGAAGCGGAAAGTGGTTTGCTGCACGTGAAATCTATGTCAATGAGATTCCGGCAGAGTCGGAAGCACCGTTGTTTCAGCCGTTGGAAAGTACAGTAGTAAAGACGCCGAGTTATAAAGTTGCACAGCAGACCAATGAGAATACACTCAAGGACGATGACGATAATACGTTTGTATGGTATAGCATGCCAAATGATACGGCTCAGGTGAATGATTTCCTTGGTATGGAGCTTGGGCAAGCGAAGAAGCTTGGGAAGATTCATATTGTTGTCGGTAAGGATGGAAGTGCTGATAAATTCAAGAAATATCATATTGAATACTCTGAAGATGGAAAAAATAATTGGCAAACAGTGCCAAAGAGTAAAATTAAAGTAAATGAGGGCGTATCAGTCGCAGAAGATGGAAAAATTACAGGTAAAGAGAATGGTAAAGATGTCATCGATTTAGATATGGGTGGTGTTCTGGCAAAGACTGTTCGTATTGTAAACGATGAAGTGCGCAATAAGTGGGTACAGTTTGGAGGTTTCCGTATTTATGAGCACAATCCGGTCACAGCACTTTATGGTACAGACTGGGAAATCAAGGGAGATATGGATGCACTGGAAGATAAAAATGATAGTACATTTGTTCAATTTACTCCAAAAAGCGGGGCTACAGCTGGATTTGTAGGTGTAAAACTCCCGATTGCGTATAAAGTTGGAAAAGTACGTTTTGTGGTAGGTGCTGGTGATGATGTCAAGTGGACGAAGTATCATATGGAATACTCGTCGACTGAAGATGGTGAAGATTGGATAAAAGTTCGTCCGTTTGTAGGGGTTCAGTCTGGGACAGACATCGCAGAAGTAAATCTTGCTGGAACAGAAATTCGTAGAATTCGCTTGGTTAGTGATGAAGAAAATGCTATACCAGTAAAAATTGGAGAAATTGCTATTGAGCAGTTCCAAGCGGTCAAGGATACTTTCCAGCAGGTATTTACAAACAATGCACAGGCACGCCAAAAAGTTTATGGAAGAATGGATAATGAATCTGTAAGCATCTCCAAGGCGTTTGCGATTACGCTCAATCCGGGTGAATATTTTGGATTTGAACTGCCGCGTATCCGTCAGCTCAGCGAAATTACGGTTGATGCCATAGGGCAGACGGGGTTAACGCTCAAAGCAGGCGCGAATCTCGAAGAAATGAATGCTTATACAGAGGGCAGTGTCAATGCGCGATATGTTTATCTGCAAAATGATACTGACCAAGCAATTTCTTTCTATCTGGGAGCGCTGAAAGCTAAAATTACAGAACCCAAGGCGGTTCATTTTGACAGCATCGAAGGTTTGGAAGTGGCGAGCAAGGATAACGATGCTGTGGAGCAGGGGCGCACAGGCAATCTGTTTGACGGAAATGTAAATACAGATGTCACCTTCGCACGCAAACAAAAGAATGGTGGTACCATTACTTATGATTTGGGACAGTCTCGTGAAATTCGAAAAATCGAAGCCTTGATGAAAGATGCTCAACGTGACTTTATCCGTTCGGGTGTGATTGAGGTCGCGCAAGAGAAGGACGGAGAATGGACAACTGTTGTCACCATTGATGAGATGGGAGAAGGTGGAAATACACAGAACGAGGATACGGCCGGTTCGGTTGGCTGGGGAGAATCCAGCAGCAATTATCCAAACTTCAAGACCTATACAGGTACATTGGATACACCGGTTGCGGCGCGTTATCTGCGTATTCGCCTGACTGCCGATTATGACCACCGCTGGATTAACTTGAGTGAAATTTTCATCAATGATGGAGAATATGTTCCGGTACATGCAAACCCAACCTTTGTTGTGGACCCAGCTGAGGTTTCCGGTGACTTCATTCCTGATTTTGTAGCAGATGGCAACGTATCAACGGGATTCAAGCCCAATATGACCGGAAGGGACCAAGGGTCTCTCGTCTATAAGCTGTCTTCTTCGACACATATTGACCAAATCAATATTTTGCAGAGCAGTGCCAATATCAGCAATGCACGTGTATCTGTTCGTGGAATCCCTTCTGCGGGGGCAGATACCAGAATGGCTGCCGTAGCTGAAAAGGGAGAATGGGTTGAAATTGGTATGCTTACAGAACCTCTGACCTCAATCTATACCTATAACTTTGACAGCCTTTATGAAATCAAGCTGGAATGGGGGGCTGTACAGCCCATCATTTATGAAGTCGCTGTGGTTGCGAATGAAGCATTAGAAGTCGATGCAACAGAGCTGGAGCGGCTGTTGGAGAAGTGTGGAGAACTGACAGAAGAGGAAAAGAAGAAGTATCAAATGTCTGCTGTAACAGCATACGAGGCTGCGCGCAGGGAAGCGCAGGAAATGGTGGCAGCCGTTGAGCGAGGAGAAATAGATGCACAGGCAAAGGTGAATGAGGTCTATGCAAAGCTGCTTGCAGCCAACAAAACATTATTGGGCAGCACAGAGGATTTGATTACTGCCAAGCAAAACTTGCGCAAACTGCTCGATAGCTATTACAGATATCATTATACAGAAAACTCATGGGAACAGTTTATCAATGACAGCGCATATCGCAATGCAGTTTTCATTGATAAGAAAAATGGAATCAATCTCAAGGAAATTACTGATGCAACCATTGCGTTGATGGAGGCAGCCGAAAGAATTCTTGTAGAAAACGGTTCTTCGTCTGGCGGCACGCATCATGGAACCTCAAAGCCGGAACAGGAGGACAAGGAAGACAGCAAGGACGAAAAGAAGGAGGATAGTAAGCCGCCTCTCACAGATAAGCCTGTGCTGCCGGAGAACAAGACGGTTGATGTCGCAGCCAATAATGGAGCAGTGGTATCCATTAAAACACAGAAGATTGGAAATGGATACGTACTGACTGTCAAGAAAGATGGCAAGGAAGTCACAAATCTTGAGGGAGGTGTTACGATATCTCTGCCAACATCAGAAACCGGTATGGGTGCAGTTGCCGTGATTGGTGTCGGAGATAAACAGACTGTGAGTAAGAAATCCTACATTCAGGACGGTAATATGGTTGTCACAATTGACGGTTCCTGTACGGTGCAGATTGAAAACCGTGCGGTATCCTTTGGCGATGTTACAGATGCAAACTGGTTTAAGAATCCTGTTGATTTTGTAACGGCACGCAGTTTGTTTATGGGTGCAGCACAAAATACATTTGCCCCAACACAATCTATGAATCGTGGTATGCTTGCAATGGTGCTCTATCGTTTGGAGGGCGAACCGGCAGCAGCATCTGCTTCTGAGTTTAAGGACGTTCCATCAAATCAATATTATGCAAATGCAGTTGCATGGGCGGCAAAGGAAGGGATTGTACGTGGAACCAGTGCAGACAAGTTCTCGCCCAATGCTTCGATTACTCGTGAGCAGCTGGCAAGTATTTTGTATCGCTATGCAGGCTCCCCGAGTGCTTCACAGTCTCTTGAGAGCTTTGTAGATGCTGGTAAGATTAGCGATTACTCCACAGCAGCCATGCAGTGGGCTGTCCAGAAGAAAATTCTATCCGGTAAGGGAAATAACACCCTTGACCCAAAGGGTACAGCAACACGTGCTGAGGTTGCGCAGATGCTAATGCAATTTGTGCAGGGAATCTAACAAGAACCAATGAAACGAATTGCAGACAGATGAAAAAACCGTGAGACCGATATGATGCGGTCTCACGGTTTTTTTGCTGGCAATGAATTTGTATGAGAAAGCATCTGGCTGAGATGAGAAGATAAAAAATCCTTACCGTAAAAAAGACCAAGTAAGGCAGGGAAGCCTTACTTGGTCTGGTAAATGAACGAAGGAAAATATGTTTTAATACTTATCCAGAGATGATTTCGGAGAGGGCGATATCGTATCGTCTGTGAGGAGGTCTTGCGGTACTATGTGCTGAGACATACCATTGTGTTCCGGACGCAGCTTAAACTGTCCAACAAGGTCGTTGAGTATATTTGCCTGACTGGAAAGCTGTTCGCTGGCAGCGGCACTCTCCTCGCTGGTTGCCGAGTTTGTTTGAACAACTGCGGAAATTTGGTCGACGCCTAAAGTAATCTGTTCGATGATTTCTGCTTGCTCCTGTGATGCCTCTGCAATCTCATTTACCGTGGTGACAACATTCTGAATCTTTTGGGTGAGTTCATTAAATGCCTGACTGGTGGTCTGCGCAATCTGCTCGCCTTCACTTACGGATTCAATGGTGCTTTCAATCAGTGCGGTGATTTCCTTTGCCGATTCGGACGACTTTTGTGCAAGGTTGCGAACCTCATCTGCAACGACTGCAAAGCCCTTTCCGGCAGCACCGGCGCGTGCAGCCTCGACAGCGGCGTTCAGGGATAGAATGTTGGTCTGGAAAGTAATGTCATCAATGACTTTGATGACCTTGCGGATACTTTCTGAGGAAGTGGAGATTTTACCCATTGCATCAAGCATTTCCTGCATATTGACAAGTGTAGACTCGGCTACCTTGCCAGAGGTGATTGCAAGCTGATTTGCTTTTTTGGAATTTTCTGCATTGGTATGTACATTGCTGGAGACATCATTAAGTGAAGCAGACAATTCCTGAATACTGCTTGCCTGTTCGGTTGCACCCTGAGCAAGTGCCTGTGCACCGCTTGCAACCTGATCCGACCCCGCGCGGATTTGGTCAGCAGATGATTTGATTTCGTGAAGGAACAGGTTGAGTTTATCCAGCAAAATACCGCCGGTTTTTTCGATTTCGTCCATTTCACCCGGGAAATGTCCATCTGGGAAGAAGGAAATATTACCCTCTGCCATTTGTTCAAAATTTGCGCTGATAGAGGCGATAATGCGTTTCAGCTCGGTAAAGCTTGTCTGGATACTGCGACAGGTTTCTCCAAATTCATCTTGGCTGTCATAGGAAAGCTCTTTGCTGAAGTCACCTGCTGCCAGTGCGCTGGTTGCGTCCTGAATCCGATGCAGGGGAATTGTAATATATTGCAGCAGCTTCAATAGCATAAAGATACCAACGAGGAATAAGAAAACACTGGTTGCCGTACCAAAGATGATGGAAATGAGATAGACTTTTTTCGCAAAAGCGGCGCGGTTCGTGGCAAACTGTGTCTGGTCATCGCGCAGCGCCATGATAATGTCTGACTGCTGTGTTTGCAGAGGTTTATATTCTTCTTCGAAAATTTGGAATGCCTGTACTGCAGAGGCTTCAGAACCGTCATGGAGGAGTGCGAATATGCGGTTACGAGAGGTTTCCTCCTGTGCCATAAGAGTTTCGAGCTGCTGCACCTTAGCTTGGTCAAGAGACTTATTTTGCTTGCATTGTTCAAGCAAAGCTTTGTTCTGTTCAACGTCTTGAACAGCGTTTTCCAGATATTTGGAAATCTGTATGGGGTCTTGGTCTGCAAATGCCATTAAGCAGTATCGCTGTGTAGAAACCAGATTGCGGCGCATTTCCCAAATATATGATGTGTTTGGAAGTGTTGTATTTGCAAGGATGTCGGTTTCGTGTTGGATTCGATGAATCGAACTGAGAGAGAGTGCGGAAATGAAAAGTGACAGCGCAAGCAGGCTCCCAAAGACAACAAAGAGCTTATTCCGGATTTTTAGGTTTTTCATTGTGGTACAGTCCTTTCGGTGTTGAGGTCGGTATATGCACGGCGTATACAGCACGGAGATAAAATAAGTAAAACATAGATTCTTTGCGTGTTTATCCTCATAAAGTGTTATATTAAATATATAATAACACAATCTTCCCAAAATATCAAGATTTTCCGACATGATATTTGAAATAAATTTGTGTAAAGTCACAAGAAAGCCTGTATATACTGTGCGATAATTTCCTAATGATACAAGAAAGCGTCGCGTAAGCTATAAAAATCGGCGGAGAGAGTGCGTTTTAATCCATTCTGTTGGATTTTTTACAAATAGGTGAATCTCCTGTCATATTCTTCTTGATTTTCCTCATAAATTTCCAAGCACCCAACAATAATAGTTTTTGAATTCGAGTATTTAGCCATAGGAAATTTGTCTGAGAGAAACGAAAATTATGCGTTACACAAGCTTCGCGAGAAAAAAACACTTGGCGTTCCACATGGTATCATGCAGAATCCAAGTGCTTTTGGATATTATAGGGACGGAACAGCAAAACAGAGTCTATTACTGGATATGCTCCTCGCAAAAATCATCGACCACTCGAAACCCCATTTGTTCTCTTGATGCAACTCGAAATTTTCGAATGCCAACCGAGTCAGTTTGTGGGCATAGACGATTTTCTGGTTCCAGACGCAGACAAGACATTTGTGTTTTTGGCTTTTTGTGCGTGTTTTTTTCTTGCATGTTCACTCACCTCATAGACTAGTGTGCCCTGACAGAACGTGAAATATAAGCAGATTATTTTTCGTAGTCTTCAAAGGGGTCGTCTAATGCTTGATGGCTGTCCAAATCATACGGCGTTGTCTGGTATACATAATAATTCAGCCAGTTTGTATAAAGAAGCTGTCCGTGAGACCGCCAAGTAACTTTTGGAGTCTGGGTCGGATCATCATCTGGGAAATAATGGCGTGGAAGCTGCGGTTCAAGTCCGCGGCTTAAATCGCGAAAGTATTCCTGTTTTAAGGTGTCCCGATCGTATTCAGAATGACCTAAGACGAAAATCTGTCGTCCGTTGTGAGAACTTGCAATATAAACACCAGCTTCATCGGAAACAGAGAGCAGCCGAAGCTCCTCGTGCTGTGTGATGTCTGAAGCGCGCACCTCGGTATGCCGGCTGTGCGGCGCATAAAATATGTCGTTAAAGCCGCGTAGCAGACGTTCGGTTGGTATCAGTACACGATGTTCAAAGATGCCGCTCATCTTTTCAGGCAGAGTGTATTTGGGTACATTATAATGATAGTACAGTCCGGCTTGCGCACCCCAGCAGATGTGCAGAGTTGAATGTACATGGGTTTTGGTCCACTCCATGATTTCGGTCAGCTCAGACCAATAATCTACCTGCTCAAATGGCATTTGTTCAATGGGAGCACCGGTGATGATAAAACCATCATAACGGTTGTTTTTGATTTCACGAAAGGTTTTATAAAAGGTAAGCAGATGGTCTTCTGGTGTGTGAGTGGACTGATAAGTTTCTGTTTGAACCAAATCCACCTCGATTTGCAGAGGAGTGTTGGAAAGGCAGCGCAGGATTTGTGTTTCTGTTGTGATTTTGAGTGGCATTAAATTTAATAGAGCGATGCGGAGCGGTCGGATATCCTGCGTGATTGCGCGTCGTTCGGTCATCACAAATATATTTTCAGATTCCAGCACTGCACGTGCAGGGAGACTATCAGCAATTTTGATTGGCATAGAAATTCCCCTTTCAAAAAACAATGTATTTATTATAGCGCACATTGAGGAGGATTGGAAGAAAAAGAAGAATGTTCGATAGATAAGGCTTGATTTTGAAAAGATAAAAAAATTAGGAAATATATTGACAATCAAAAAGAGATATGATATTATATAAAAGCTAGTTCGAGAGAGCTAGAGAATAAAAGTGAAAAGTTTGGAGAGAAACGGCTTATCAAAAAAGAAGTCGAAAAACTTTGGAAAAGTTCTTGACAAACAAAGTAAACTTTGGTAGAATAAACAAGCACTTTACCAAAAGGTAAGAGCAAGAATTGTACCTTGTAAATTAAACAACGAAAAGCTTGAAAACGAACCTGAAATTCTTTTGGAATAAAACCCAGAAGTAAGTCGGTG
>JAGZIN010000025.1 GCA_018366195.1 Butyricicoccus pullicaecorum
AAGAAAGACGAGCAGGAAAACCTCTTTGCCACGATGGAGAGTGAAGAAGCAACGCCCTCACTCTCACAGGCACAGCGGATGAAAAGCCTAAGCCAGAGCGGGCGGCTTGACATGGATACGATATTTGCAATTATGACGGAGGAAAAGGGAAACCAGAAAGAAACCTTGAAAATCAACACAAGCAAGCTGAAAAAGTATTTTCCGAAGAACACAACGCCGAAGCAGATGGAGGAAACCATCATTAAACTTTTGGAGCGTGAATTGCAGAGGAAACGGGGCAGGGACAGCCGCTAATCTTCTCTTTTCGGGAGGTAAATGCAGAAAATTGAGGTATGAAGAATGAAAGAAATCCAGTATGAGATTGTAAAGGAAATCGCCGTATTGTCTACGGGCGACAGTGGCTACACAAAGGAAATCAATCTCATTTCATGGAATGGGAAAGAGCCGAAGTATGACATCCGCAGCTTTTCCCCGAACCGTGAAAAGTGCGGCAAGGGAATCACGCTGAACGCTGATGAAGCGGCGGCACTCCTTAAAGCATTACAGAAAGAATTAAACAGCGAGGATTAATGGTATCTGATTGGCAGGGCGGGGACATTTCCAAACTCTTCCCTGCCCTGTCTGGAAAGGAAGATTTAAGTATGGGCGAGGATAAGAAAGCAGATAAAAAGAGAAAGCGTATCGTGCCAAAAGCACCAGTGCAGATGATAATCAGCCGTGAATATGTCGGCACACAGACCGTTACAGAAGCGTTTGTCCCGATTATCTCCGAGGATATTCGGAAGAAGATTGCCGAGGGCGACACCTTCGACAATGAGGGGCTGTCCGCTTAGAATGTACGCAATGGGACATGAAAACAGATAGGACAGATACGGAGGTTTTACAGTATGGCAGGAATCAAAGAAGAAAAGAAAATCTATTTAGTCGGCATTTATTGCCGCTTATCTAAAGACGATGGTACGGATAACGAGAGTGCGAGCATTGCGACACAGAAATCCATCCTCACGGATTATGTGAAAAAGCAGGGATGGCACATAGCAAAAACGTATGTGGACGATGGTTATTCTGGTACAAATTTCCAAAGACCAAGTTTCCAGAATATGATAAAAGACATTGAAAGCGGTCTGATAAACTGCGTGATTACGAAAGATTTATCCCGTCTGGGGAGAAACTATCTTGATTGTGGGTTATATCTGGAAGTTTTCTTCCCAGAGCATAACGTGAGGTATATAGCGGTCAATGACGGCGTAGATACCTTGAATAAATCTGCTATGGACATCACGCCTTTCCGCAACATTTTAAACGAAATGTATGCCGCTGACATATCTGTTAAGATAAAATCGGCATATCGGGCGAGGTTTCAACAGGGGAAATTCATGGGAACTACCGCCCCTTATGGCTATATCAAAGACCCTGCCGACCACAACCATCTGCTGATAGATGATAAAGTGGCACATGTTGTAAAAGAGATATTCGACCTTGCATTAAAAGGGAATGGAGTTGCCAAAATTTGCAGACATCTTAATAAACAGCATATCCTACGCCCTGCCGCTTATGCGGCGGAGCGTGGCGAAACAGGCTTTGAACGTCATTTTGAGGGGAACGAGGACAAACGCTATATTTGGAGTGGGAACAGCGTGAGGAGCATTTTAAGAAGCCCGATATATGCGGGAAATCTTGTAGGCTACAAACGGATTGCCGCCAATATGAAAAGCAAGAAACGCCCCTCTAAGCTGCCCGAAGAATGGGAAGTGATACCCAATACCCATGAGGGAATAGTCACGCAGGAGGAATTTGATATTGTCCAACAGCTTATTACAAGTCGTAGGCTTCCACAGAACAAGGGAGGATTTGTAAATATTTTTGCAGGCGTTATCAAGTGTGTGGACTGCGGATGTGCTCTGCGGGCAATGAACGTACACAGGAGGAAACGCCCAGAGATTATCGACTGTGTACAGTATTCATGTAATAATTATGCAAGAAACGGAAGAAGCGAGTGTAGTGCCCACAATATAGAAGCAAGGGATTTATTCAATGCCGTTCTTGCCGACATCAACTGTTTTGCGGATATGGCAGTGAATGATGAAAAGGCGGTCAGGGCCATAGAAAAGCGGCTCACGGAAACAGACCAGAGCAGGGCGAAAGCATTAGAGAAAGAACGTAAGAAGCTGAACAAACGCCTTGCGGAACTGGACAGGCTGTTTTCCTCTCTCTACGAGGATAAGGTCATGGAGCGTATTACCGAGCGGAATTTTGAGATGATGTCGGGGAAATACCAGAAAGAGCAGCTTGAAATTGAAGCAAGGCTGAAAGAGGTGACGGAAACTCTTAATGAAAGCTACGAGAAATCACGGGGAATCCGTGACTTCCTCGCCCTTATCCGAAATTATCAAGGCTTAAAAGAACTGGATGCAACAGTTATAAACGCACTCATAGACAAGATACTTGTTTCGGAGCGTGAGAAGATGGCAGACGGAACAGTGAAGCAGGAAATCAAGATTTACTATAAATTCATCGGCTTTGTCGATGAATTACATATCATACCTACAAAACGGTGGGCAGCAATGCCCGCTAAAAATTGTACGGTGTGCGGCGTTGAATATGTCCCGGGCTCTGGTGCATCAAGGTATTGTCCTGCTTGTGCCAAGAAGATACGGAGGGAGAAATCAAACGAGAGCAAACGCAGGAGCAGAGAACAGAAAAGGATAGCATGTATGAACTGTCCGCAAAAAATGACCGACTGACCTTCAGCAGCGGGAGGGGCGCATCATTCGCCAGGGCAATGAAAATAGTGAGGTGGATATTTACAGCTATGTCACCGAGGGAACCTTCGACGCCTACCTCTATCAGCTGGTGGAGAGCAAGCAGAAATTTATCTCCCAGATTATGACCAGCAAAAGCCCGGTGCGCTCGGCTGAGGATGTGGACGAGCAGGCGCTGTCCTATGCTGAAATTAAGGCGCTGGCCAGCGGCAACCCCATGATCAAAGAGAAAATGGATTTGGACATCGAGGTTTCCAAGCTGAAGCTTCTGAAATCCAACCACCTGAGCCAGCGTTACGCGCTGGAGGACAGCATCAGTAAAACCTTTCCCAGAGAGATCGCAGAGACACAGGCACGGCTTGCTGGCTACAGCGCGGATATTGCCACGGTCAAGGAACAACCCCACCCCAATGCCGATGGTTTTGCACCGATGATACTGGCGGGCGTCACCTATGCCGAAAAAAAGGAAGCAGGCGCGGCGCTGCTGAGCCTGTGTCAGAATATGCTCACACCCGATCCTGTGCAAATAGGCGCCTATCGCGGGCTAACGTTGGAACTATCCTTTGACAGCTTTTCACAAGAGTACCGGCTGGCGATGATCGGTCAGCTGCGGCACACGGTAACGCTGGGGACGGACGTGTTCGGCAATATCCAACGCATGGACAATGCGCTGGACATGCTGCCAGTGAAGGAGCAGACCTGCCGGGAACACCTGTCTGACCTGCAAGGTCAGCTGAAAACTGCCAGAGTGGAGGTGCAGAAACCGTTCCCTCGTGAGGAGGAGCTTAAAACCAAGACTGCCAGACTGGAAGAACTGAACGCACTTCTTAATATGGACAACAGAGCGCCTGTGCCGGAGCAGGAAGAAAAAACAAAGCGTAAGGAGGAATTGGAGCGATGAACGACACGAGCAAGCTGTCCCAACAGCTTTACGATACCGCGCTGGACGAGCTGAATACCTATCTGGAGGACTTGAAGACCAAGCCACCGCAGGAGATCATCAGCAGCGCCTATCAGGTCGTATGCAAGCAGGATATCGTGATGATTTTAGAGGATGCAGAATTTACGCCGTATGAACTGGAGGTGTTGACCAGTCTGGAGCATCCTTTACAGGTGCTGTATGAAGAATGGATCTCCACAGAGGATCAGTATATGGAGGAGCTGCGCGCCTCTGTGCAGAATTATGTGGATGACCGGTTGCAGCATCGGGCTGAAATGTTATATTCCGATCCGCAGACACCGCGTTATGCAGGACTGTATCCAGAGGCGCAGGAGCGCGGAGAATTGCATCTGCTCCGCGCCAGTCGAAAACGGGACAGCGCTTGCATGAAGGCGTTTGAAGACGGGATCAGCGAGGCGAATGAAAGACGGGTTATGCGGGAGTTTGTAGAACAGTGGACACAGGCGTTTGGGCATGACCGCTGCAAATATCTGCTGGGGTATACGGTGCAGCGTGCGGATTGGGATGCGCGGTATTCTGCCACCTCAAAGCGGGAAGCTGGTAAGCTCGATTACCATATCACCACGAAGCGAGATCCCTTTGCAGAATTTCAAACCAACACGCATCCCTGTCTGGTGAACTATGCGTTTGAACTTTTGATTGAGCAGGAGCGCGGCAGGCAAAAGCCTGCACCAAAGCGCAGTCAGATGGAGAGATGATGACAAGATGGGATATCAGGAGAGCTGGCTGGTGGTGCAGCCGCAATGGTGTTTTTCAAAGCTGATCCGTGCATACGATCAAGCGGCGCGCAGTGGTTACTATCGAACAGCAAGCGTGGAACCGCTGTCCGTTGTGGTGCTTAAGCAGCCCTTTGGGGAGCTTCCCAAAGGGACAAAAATCCTCTGGGTATGTGGGGATCGCTGTTTTCATACGTCGGCCGCCGTTTTTAATGGCAATCTGAAAACGGCGGCAAAGCTGCGCTTTGTTCCGGTTGAACAGGTGCTTGATTTACAGGACAGGCGTTTAGAGGGTATAGACCTGAGCAGCCGGATACCAAGTGAAAATGCCTATATGAAGCGATATCACATAAGGGATTATGCAGGGAAATTGAACCTGGAACCAGAAAGATAATGTAACGTTAAAGTGCTTTCTAAATTTGTCCGCACATGATATAATAAATAAAACAGAAATTTGAGGAGGTGGCGTTATGACAACCGCTTCGCGAAATAGAAGGGTTCAAGCGGTTAAGCTGGCAGATGCGCTTAACGCGATTGAGGGCGTGCCGGTATCGGATTATGCCAAAATGTTATCTCGTTGCTGGGCAAACGGAGAACTTACTGGCGAACAGATGAAGGCTGCGCTTCTGGCATCTCATCGTAAATTAGCTGCACAGGAGAATCCTATCAATGGTTGATCCATACCTGTATCATGATGTTCCTGTTTTGCGGAATAAGTTGAATATTAAAACTGAAAAAACATTGGATTTAGTCGAAGCAGAACAGTCTCGAGCGAATATGATGCTTTTCTACGAACAGCCATTTTCGGATTTCACAGCAAACGGTCTGCGTAGGATTCATCATTTCCTGTTTGGGGATATTTATGATTGGGCAGGCGAATACCGCATAATCAATATTCAAAAATCCGAGCGTTTGTTAGGTGGGCGCAGCGTTTGGTATTCCAACGATGATGATATTGAGCGGGATTTGAATATGGCATTCCAAGTGATTCACGATTTCGATTGGAACACTTGCAATCGAGAAGAATTTGTCAAAGCTTTAGCGCATCTGTTTCCGCCTGTGTGGCAAGTTCATCCTTTTCGTGAAGGGAATACTCGCAGCGTGGTCATGTTAATGACATTATTTGTTGAAGCGCACGGATATTTCGTTGATAAGGAGCTTCTTGCAGCCAGCGCTGGTTATGTCAGAGATTCTCTGGTAATGGCTTCAATTGATCAGTTTTCGGAATTTGAACATTTGGAGCGCATTCTGTTTGATGCAGTATGTGTCAAGCCGCTGGAGAGCAGTATCGAAGATGTTATCGTAGAAGACACACAAAGTAAATATCAAAAATATCAGAAAGAGTCGTATACGCCCGTACCGCATATGGCTCGTGAAGATGATTAAGCAAACGAGCGCAGACAAAAATGTCTGCGCTTTTTCTATCTCAAAGGAGTTGATACGATGTCTTATGCAACCAGAGCGCAGATTGAACGCGCCCGACAACCTGACCTGCTGACCTTTTTACAGCGCTATCGACCGGACGAGTTGATCCCCACCGGTCACGGAACCTACAAGCTCCGCAGCCATGACAGCCTGAAGCTGTCCAACGGGAAGTGGTGCTGGTGGTCTCATGGTAAGATGGGCGGCGTCAATGCGCTGGACTATCTGATCAAAGTTGAACAAATGAAATTTCCGGATGCCGTACAGCTCATCAATGAGCAGTGCGGCTTTTTTGATTCCCAACCAAAGCAGACACAGGCTCAGCGAAAAGAAAAGAACACCCAAACGGAATTCCTGCTGCCGGAGCGATATTTGAACAATCGCCGTGTGACGGCCTATCTGCTGTCGCGTGGCATTGATATCGCTGTGCTGGATTACTGTTTTCAGCATGGGCTTCTATATGAGTCTGCCGAACATCACAACGCGGTGTTTGTCGGCTACGAGGGAAAGAAACCACGCTATGCCACGCTGCGCAGCTCCCTTTCACACAGCAGCTTTAAGCGGGATGTTGCAGGCAGCAATAAGCAGTTCTGTTTTTCCATCACCGGACAGGGTAGCGACAAGCTGAATGTATTCGAGTGTGCGATTGACGCCCTCTCCTATCTGACACAGGTGAAGATGCAGGGCAGCGACTGGCGGCAGGAAAGCATTCTTTCTCTCGGCGGCGTGTATCAGTCCAGTCCGTATAAGGTGCCGGAAATTCCAATGGCGCTGCAAGGCTATCTGGACCGGCATCCAGAGGTGCAGGAAATCGTACTGCGGCTGGACAATGATGCGATCGGGCGCGGTGCTGCCAGCGCCATTTCACAAGCTGTCAGGGATCGTCCCGTAACCGTGGAATTTCCCGATCAGGGCAAGGACTACAACGAATGGCTGATGCGTCAGAAAGGCATTTCTCCCCGACCAAGGGCAAGGGATGAGCCGGAACGATGAGCCGCAGGCGGCATGGTATTCGGAGCGGCTGTGTCCGCACCGAATTTTCTGGCAAGCATAGCAAAATGACGGCATTTTGCGGAATAAACGCCGTTCGTGACCGAACCGCGCCGCTTGTTAGGGAGTTCCCTAAGACCCCGATTGGAGGAATATCACTTGAAACTAAGAGAACGAAAAATCACCGTCCGGCTGACGGATGCCGAACGAGATCATCTGCTAGAACAGGCGGAGCTGGCTGGGTTGAAGATCGAGCCGTTTGTCCGAAATGTGATTTTGGGTGTGCAGATGAAGCCACGTCCCAAAGAGGAATGGGCGGAACTGCTGCGACAGACTTCAGGCATTGCGAACAACATCAACCAGATCACACGGCGCATGAACAGCGGTGAGCCGATTCGGGAAGAGACCTTACAGCTCATCGCAGATATGCAGGCACAAATTTGGGAAAAGCTCAAGGAGTTTTAATATGGCGATCACAAAGGTGTTTGCCATCCACAGTACATTTCAGAAGACGGTACAATATGCCGCCAATGAAGAAAAGACTTCGCTGGATGGAACCATCGGCTATGTGGTCAATCCGGACAAGACCGAACAGCGGTTATTTGAGAGCTGCCTGAATTGCAGCAGTGTAGAACACGCCAGCTTGGACATGGAACGAACCAAGCAGCGCTATCACAAACGAAATGGTGTGCAGGGCTATCACATAATCCAGTCCTTCAAACCGGGCGAACTGACGCCGGAACAGACCCATGAGATCGGTGTGAAGTTCGCGCAGCGTTTGTTTGGAGACCGATTCGAGGTGGTCATTGGAACCCATTTGGATCGGCAGCATCTGCATAACCATATCGCCGTCAATTCTGTATCCTTCGTGGACGGCAGGAAGCTGCGGTGCAACATGAAAACCTATTTTCAGGAGATTCAAAAGGTATCAGATGACCTGTGCCGCGAATATGGGCTGTCTGTGATTCAGCCCAGAGGCAAGGGAAAAAGTCGCGGAGAATGGCAGGCGGCAAAAGAGAAAAAGCCTACCATCCGGGCGCAGATTCGTCGGGACATCGACGGGATCATCGGGCGGTCGCTGAACTTTACAACCTTCCTGAAAGATTTGCGCAGCGCTGGCTATGAAGTGCGCTATGACAGGCGGAAGTATACGGCGGTCAAGCCGCCCTACGGGAAAAAGTTCATCCGTCTGGATAGTTTGGGTGAAAATTATACCGATGCTGCCATTGAACGTCGTATTCTGGCGCAGCAACAGTGGAGCAGACCGAAACGACCGGCTGTGCAGCGCCGGTATTTTTGCAAAGGCACACTGCGGCGTTGTCGAAAGCATCGTGGTTTTTCCGCACTTTATTTTCGGTATGTCTACCTGCTGCGAGGGGCTGCAAAGGGACATGCCTCTTCCAAAGTCAGCCGCTATCTGCTGGAAGATACCATTCGGTTTGAAACCTATCTGGCGCAGCACCGATTTCTGACACACCACCACATTGAAACCGCAGAACAGCTGCAAACCGTTAAACATACGCTGACCACTGAACTGAATGCCACCGTGCAGGAGCGTAAACCGCTTTATGAGGAAAGGAGACATGCCGATGTGCAAAGAAAAGAAGCACTGTCGCAGGACATCAGCGCGCGCACCGCCCGCATTAAGGCGCTGCGACATGATCTGCGGCTGTGCGCCCAGATCGAAGCGGATGCGGCACGGGTACAGTCCCGTGTGCAGACCGTACAACTGATTCAAAAGGAGGAACGATACGATGAGTCAAGGCAGCGAAGCCGCCGAGCAAATGACGCGCGAGGCCATCCAAATCTCCGAGGCTGCGGCGAAGCTGGCAGCGTTGGGAGCGAAAAATCTGGCAGCGCTGTGTTTGGCACTGGCGAACGAGAACCAGAAGCTGCGGGGCAAGACCCACATGAACACCCTGCTTCGCAGCGGTAAGGAGCTGCGGGTATTTGACCTGAAGGAGCAGGACCTGCCTGCTTTTCAGCAGGCAGCCCGACAGTATGGGGTCCTGTTCAGCGTCATCAAAGATACCGCGAGCGGGAACGGTCACGTGGACATTCTGGCGAAAGCCGAGGATGTGTCCAAGCTCAACCGTATTTTTGAGCGGCTGCACTATGCCGCACCGGAACAGGTACAGGCGGAGGAGGAACCGCTAAAAAAAGCCGCGTCCCGTGTTCCGCACGAGAGCAGATTCGCAGAGCGCGGGACTGGCTGGAAGCCCGAGAGGACGGCACATGAGCAGCCGGATTCGGTGATCGCCCGCATCCGGCAATATAAAATCAGGCAGGCGGAGCAAAAGCCGAACCTGCCCGGAAAGGACAGAGAACGATGAGAAAAATCATCCTCCTGCTGACAGCACTGACGCTGTTCAGCACGACCACCGCATTGGCGGCAGAGTATCCGTCTCAGGTCAGCTACAGTATGGAAAACGGTATTTTCGAGGTGCGGAAGATCTATGAAATGCCGGTCGATCAGGAGCCGTCTATGCAGGCCAAGCAGGGCTTTGAGCAGGACGGCTATTCGTTTGCCCTGACCGATATGCTGCGTCAGGAGATGCCCGAGTATCAGTCCAGAGCGCATACGGAGACAGTGACGGCAAACAGCAAAAGCAAAGATTTGACCGCAATCCTTCCTCTGTTGGCAGAAACCAAGTCTGTCACCACCGAGGACGGATTCACGGGTACGCTGCATCTGAACACGGACAGCATTAAGGTCGAGCCTGCCGGATACAAAAACAACTCATGGACCGTTTCGGCTACCCGTACCTACCCCAATCTCAGTGATATGGATTTAGAGTTTATCCCCAAGACCACGACCGAGAATGGGCGCACCCTGCAATTTGCAAATGTGCAGTGGCAGACGGACAACACAGAGAATGTGGATGACGATCCAATCGGTGACCGGTTCACCGCTGTTGTTACCTATACGGGAACTGCATCCAGCAAAAATGTCACCGGCTACACCGTAACAGCCCAGTATAGCGGCGAGGTGGAAAAAATCGCACTGGATAAAGTGCAGTATGTTGCGATTTTCCACGGTACGCCCTTGGAGCCGGCTGCGGTGGAAGTGCCGGAGGACGAGACAGATGCCGCCACAGCGGACTGGCGGTACATTGCAATTCCCGCCGTATTGCTCATGCTCTGTGCAGCTGGATTTACTGCTGCAAAAATGAAAACGAAGAAAGGAAGTACAGACCATGAAACGATTTTGGATGCGGACTATATTTCCGCTGAAAACAGCAAGGTATCTGAGCCTGACGCTGCTGACAGTGACAGCGCTGACCACTACCCCGGCGTTGGCACTTGAGTATACCGAAACGGATGCACCGGCTGGCACCTTTGGGAAGCCGACCAGCGTAGAAGCAGTGCAGACGATTGGAGCAGCAAATCCCCATGAGATCGATGTCAGCAAAAATGCGGCATTTATTCCGCCTGCTTTCGGCAGCCCGATGGCAGACATGCTGGGCGCAGGAGAACGGCTGACCCCGAACCTTCCCGGCTATGATCTGGTGTATGGAGGTGTGTCAGCAGAGTCCAGCGCTGCAACCAGCGGCAGCAGCGTGACGATCATGCCGCCTGCCTTAGAGAATGGCACGGCGGGACAGGTTGGCAGCAGTGGCTACACACCTGTAACAAACGACCTTTATTACAAAGGCGGGCATCTGGGTACTGTGTCTGCGCCAGCCATTGGACTGAATGCAAAAATCTATCAGGGAACGGACAATGCAGCGATGCGGAAAGGCGTGGGACACTTCGCAGAAACCTCAATCTGGGATGGAAATGTAGCATTCGCCGGACACAATCGAGGTTCTGCCAACTATTTCGGCAAAATCCATCAGCTGGAACATGGCGATACCATCCAGCTGACTACCCGGCTCGGTACACGAAGCTATTCGGTATACTCGGTGCGCAAGATTTCCGTAGATGATGTCTCTGTGCTGAATCCGTCTCATGAGAACATCGTAACACTGGTCACCTGCGTGATGAACCAGCCGCAGTATCGTTGGTGTGTGCAGGCACGACAAAAATAATATTCATGTACACAGCTTCGGCAAATCAAAAGTTTTTAACATGGATGTGGATAACTTTTAGAGGGATACGGTTTTGACCATGTCAATCATGGTGAAAGCCGATCCCTCCCATTACTTTCAGGAGGAACGCATGATGAAAAAACGACTGATCGCGCTGCTTCTGGTATTGGCGACCATGCTGGGGATGCTCCCCGGCACTGCACTGGCTGCGGATACCGAGGAAGAAGCTCTGGGCGAAGTGAACATCTTCAATGGCGGCTATGAAATGTATTATCTATCGATGAATGGCCGTGTGCGCAAGCAGAGCTATACTTATTTCAATTATGAAAACAGCAAGGGCGAGACCAAGGAAATCCCTGCCTATTGCGTCAATCCCACTACAAAAGGTGTCCCGCAGACCGTCTCACCGGGACAGAGCATTAAATATCTTGCCAAGGAAAAAGGCAGTGATCCCAAGGTCATGGGCATCATCGCCAATGGGTATCCCACGCGTGGGCTTTCTGAGCTCAAGCTGGAAAACAAGTATCAGGCATTCTATGCCACAAAGATGGCACTTTGGTGTTACCTGATCCCCGATTGGAATATCAACAATCTTAAGGTCAATCCCAATCTGACCGGCAAGGAGCTTCAGCGAGCACAGGCGATGCTGGCCGCAGCCAAAGACATTTATGCGCGCGGCACCACATGGAGCAAGATTCTCTCGCCGCGCGTGATGGTTACTCCGGATCGGGACACGGCGTATTCTGTTACAGTGGACGGTCAGCGGTACCAGCAGCAGATATTTACCGTCAATTCGGATACATGGGTATGCAATTATATAGTCAAGGTTTCGTTTACCGACCCCAGCACTGTGCCCGCCGGAACGCGTATCGTGGACATGGACAACAAGGATATCACCGCCATTACGACCTCCAATACTGGAGGCAGCTTTGCGGGCAAATTCAAAGTCCTGTATCCCGCTTCTGCGGTGGCTGGAAAAACGGGAAGCGTTCAGCTATCCTTTTCTGCTGACGTCTACAAATACGCGGTCTTTTATGCCACCTGTGCAGAGACCGGCAAATATGGTCAGCTCCAGAACTATATGTGCGATACCGACCCCACGGTTACCATGCAGCTGTCCGCATACAGTAATTATGCGGATCATGGGGATACGCCTGTGCCGGATACCGGTCTGAAAATCATCAAGCTGGAGAAAGGTACGGATACGCCGCTGGGCGGCGCGGTCTTTGAGGTGGTCGATCCGGAAGGCGCGACCATCGGCACATTCAGCACAGGGTCGGACGGTACCATTACCATCCCGCTGACACTCAGCGGCAATTATACAGTCTATGAGCGTGTACCCCCGCGTGATCATCTGCTCAGTGATACCACAGTACAGAATATCAAGGTGGAGTACGGCAAGGTTGCTGAGGTTACCTTCTGGAACGAACCGTATGGTACACTGCGGGTGGAAAAACTGTCGGATACGGGAGCGCGTCTGTCGGGAGCCGTGGTGCAGATCAAACACATCGAAAGCGGCACCGTCTATTCTGCTGAAACCAACTTTGCAGGATATGCCATCTTTGATAACATCAAGCCCGGTGCTTACGAGATCCGCGAGATCACAGCGCCTTCCGGCTGGCTGAAGGATGACGCCACTTATACCACTACGGTTTCTACCGGTGAAACTGCTACGTTTTCACTGGTCAACAAAGAGCTTCCCGGACTGCGGATCATCAAGTATGACCGGAAGACCATGGAGGCAATGCCCGATGTCACCTTTGAGATTTTCCGCGACAGCGTATTGCTCGGTAAATTTCGCACAGATGAATTTGGTGAAATCCTGCTGACCAATGTACAGCCGGGTACTTACCGTGCTGTGGAGGTGGATACCGGCAGTGACGGGCATATTTTGGATACCACACCGCAGGAGGTTGAGCTGTCTGCCGGAGACGGCATCAAGGAACTGCTGTTTTTCAACGATGTAAAGCCTGGACTACGGCTGGTCAAGGTGGACTCCACCGATCCAAGCCGCGTGATTCCTAATGCAGTATTTGAAATCAAATCCGTGGATGGGAGCTTTGGTCCCGAGGAATTTACCACCGACGAAAACGGCGAAATCGACCTGAGCAAACTGCCTGCCGGCGCGTATGTGGTCACAGAAAAGGCATGCGAGGGTTACATCATCGATCAGGCTCAGCGAATCATTCAGCTTGATCCCAACGAGGATGCACAGTTCGTGTTCACCAACACCATTAAGCCCTCTCTCCAGATCATCAAGACCAGCTCAGACGGTTCTCGACTGAAGAATGTTACCTTCCGCATTGCAAAGATTGAAGATGGTACGCACTATCTGGATCGCACGACCAATGAGCAAGGTGAGATCGTGATTTCCGGGCTGGAACCCGGCGTGTATTCCGTAAAAGAGACGGCCACCGACGCTTCTCATATTCTGGATGTGCGGGAATATCACATGGAGCTATTCCCCAGCAAGACCAGTACGCTGACCGTGGAAAACCAGAAGCGTCCCAATCTCATTGTGTATAAGCATGACGCAGATACTGGAGAGCCGGTCGCAGATACGGTGTTTGAAGTCCGGGCGGCAGATGGTCACAGTGTTGACCAGATTAAGACGGATAAAAACGGTAAGGCAGAACTTACGAATCTGCTGCCCGGTGTCTATGAAGTCACCGAGAAATCTGTTCCCTCCCCATATCTGCTGGACGCCCCCAAACAGCTGGTGACACTCTATCCAAACCGCAACCACACTATTTATTTTGAAAACCATAAAAAGCCCAGCCTGACAGTCAAAAAAGTGGACAGTGTGACCGACGACGTGTTAAAAGGCGCAAAGTTTCAGGTTACCTATGCCAGCAACAACACCGGCAGCGGTGAAATCAATGACCTCGGCACCTTCTATACCGATGAAAATGGACAGTTCCAGCTCACCGGTCTGCGTGATGGCTGGTACAAAGTAACCGAACTGGAGCCGCCTACAGGCTATGCCATCAAGGAAGCCGTGCAGGAGGTCTATATTCAGTCTGGCACCGGCAAGACCCTAACCTTCGAGAACATTCCGTTGTCTGCGCTGGTGGTCTGGAAATACGATTCGGTCACCGGAGAAGCGGTAGAGGGCGCAGTCTTTCAGGTGAAGTACCTCACGGGTACCTCGGGCACGGGCGGCACAGTCATCGGCACCTATAAGACCTCTGCAAACGGCAGCTTTATGGTCACAGGACTGAAGGAGGGCACTTATATCGTTGAGGAACTGGCAAGTGACAGCGGCCATGTGATCGACACGGCACCGCAGACTGCCTACATCAGCGGAAAACAGCAGGATGTGGTACAACTCTATTTTGGCAACTCCCCCAAGGGAGGTCTGTTGGTCAAAAAGATCGACAGCGTGACACATGCGCCGCTTTCGGATGTTGAGTTCATGGTAACGACTTCGGATGGTACGGTCGTGGGCGATGCCAACGGCAAATTTGTGACAGACAGCGCAGGCAGCTTCACGGTATCGGGTATTGTCCCCGGCACCACGCTGGTGGTCAAGGAGACCCGCGCCAAGGCGGGCTATGTGCTGGATGATACGCCGCAGACCGCTAAAATTCTGGCGGGTCAGACCGTCACGCTTGAGTTCCGTAACCAGCCCAAGGGTTCGCTCATTATTGTCAAGAAGGATGCCGTGACCGGAAAACCGCTCAAGGGCGTCACCTTCAAGATTACGACTTCTTCGGGTGAATTTGTACCGGATGCAGGGGGACAGATCAGCTCAAACGGTCTGTACTACACGGATGAAAACGGTCAGATCGTGCTTTCTGGTCTGGCTCCGGGCACCTATGTTGTCACGGAAACGGCATCGATCTCTGGTTATGTACTGGACAGCACACCCCAAACCGTGGTGGTCAACACCAACGATACCCAAACCCTGACCTTTACCAATACGCCCATCGGCAGCGGCCAGATCATCAAGGTGGATGCCGACAGCGGAAAGCGTATCAAGGGCGTTCAGTTTGAAATTGCCAAGATGAACGGGGAGCGGATCGGCACGTATACTACGGACAGCAATGGTGTGATTGTCCTGCCTGAACTGGCTGACGGCTGGTACACCGCGGCCGAGCTGAAGGCTGCCAAGGGCTATTTGCTGGACAGTACGCCGCATCAATTTGAGGTGAAGGCAGGAAAAACAACCTCGCTGACCATCGAAAATACGCAGGCAAGCTCTGTCCTTATCCATAAGATCGACAGCGTGACCGGAAAGGGCATCTACGGTGTGACCTTTTTGGTATCAGACGGTAAGGGCAATCCAATCGGTCAGTATACCTCTGACCAGAATGGTTACGTCTATATTGACAAGAGCCTGACGGATGGAAAGTATCAGGTGCGGGAGATCGAGGCAGCGGACGGCTATCTGCTGGATACCACGGTTCGCACCTTCTATGTGGAGTATGGCGGAACGTCCACCATCACATGGAAGAATACGCCGGTCATGGGACAGATTCAGATCACCAAACGTTCTGCGGATGACAATCCCTACAATGCGGTTCCGGCTGGAAGCCCCTTGCCGGGAGCGACCTTTGAAATTTATAACAGGGCGGGTAATCTAGTGAACACGGTTGTAACGGATAAGAATGGCATTGCGACCTCGGATACCCTCCCGCTGGGGCGCTACACCATCCGCGAGACCAAAGCGCCCATGTTTTACAGCGTAGCCTCTGAGCCGGTAGAGACAGAAATCGAATTTTCCGGTCAGATCGTGCGGGTGGAAGTACTCAACAAAAGCGTTTACACCAATGTATCCGTGACCAAACGGGGGTACAAGCAGGTCGTGCCTGCGCAGACCATCCGCTACGATTTTAAGAACATCGCCAACAATTCCACGGTTCCGCTGAACAGTTTTTATTGGCGTGACACACTGCCGGCTTCGGCAGTACGGCTGACCAAGATCGTCACCGGCACGTGGAATCAGCAGCTTTCTTACAAGGTAGTCTATAAGACCAATCTGCATGACTACCGCACACTGGCGGACAACCTTTCCACCATGAAAAACTACTCGCTGGACGCTTCACCCGCTGCGCTGGGGCTGGCGTCCAATGAGTATGTTACCGACTTCATGTTCGTGTTCGGAACGGTCAAGGCTGGATTTGCACAAGTGGATGCGCCCTACATCTTCTGCCAGACCAACAGTTGGCTGAATAACGGCTACCAGTTTGCCAATCGGACTGACGTCGGCGGACTGCATGGCGGTCAGTGGATCATGGCCACCGACCGGTGGGTCACGACCATCTACAAGGCGGGCGTACCCAAACTGCCCAAGACCGGTTATTAAGCCATGAAGCGAAATTCCAATGGGAGCGCCGTCCTTCTCTGGGCGGCGCTCGCCGTTCCCGTAGTGTGGTTCGCTTTGCTGGGCGGGAGCTGCTGCGGTGCGGATGTGGGGCTGGGCGATTGGATGTGCGCGATGCAGGACGCCATGCAGACGCCGTTCTCCATCCAGTTTACACCGTACACCAAACGGTTTGTTGCGGCGGCGTTGGCGGCGTATGGCTTTGCAGTCGCGTGGTATTACAGCGAACGCGGCAACCGCAGACCCGGCGAAGAGCACGGCTCTGCCCGTTGGGGCAGTGCAAAAGAGGTGTGTGCGCACTTCCGAACCAAACGCACTGACCGGTACTTTCTGATCTCCAAGCACGTCCGTGTCAGCATGAATACGCGCGCACTGCCGCCGCAGCATCAGGTGAACGCCAATATTCTGGTGGTCGGCGGCTCGGGTGCAGGCAAGACGCGCTTTTTCATCAAACCCAATTTGATGCAGGCAGACTGCTCCTATATTGTGTGTGACCCCAAGGGCGAAACCTACCGGGCAATCGGTGGTCTGCTCGAACAGGAGGGATATGAGGTACTGCTTTTGAATCTGGTCGATATGGCAAACTCGGATTGCTACAATCCCTTCATGTATCTGCACTCTGATATTGACGCCATCAAGCTCATCACCAATCTGATCCAGAACACAACACCGCAGAAGTCACAGACCTCAGACCCATTCTGGGATCGGGCGGAGACAGCTTTCCTCTCGGCGCTGATCCTCTATCTATATCATGAAGCGCCGGAGAGCGAGCGCAACTTCGCAACAGTTATGTATATGGTAGAAAACGCCGCCGTGCGGGAAGAGGACGAGAGCTATTGCAGCCCGGTCGATCTGCTCTTTGATGATCTGGAGCGCATAGACCCGGAGCACATCGCGCTGAAAGAATATAAAGTATTCAAACAAGCCAGCGGCAAAACCGCCAAGTCGATTTTGGTATCTACTGCGGTAAGGCTCGCAGCATTCAATCTGCCGGAAATGGCACGCCTGACCAGCCATGATGATATGAAGCTCGGCACGTTGGGCGACCGCAAGCGCGTGATTTTTGCAGTCATCCCGGATAACGATACCTCACTCAACTACTTAGTCGGCATTTTATACGGGCAGGCATTTCAGGAGCTGTACTATGCTGCGGATAACCGATACGGCGGCAGGCTTCCGATACCAGTTCGCGTCCTGATGGATGAGTTCGCGAACGTTGCGCTGCCGGAGGATTTTGAGCGTATCCTGTCCACCTGCCGCAGCCGTGAAATTTCTATCAACATCGTGATCCAGAACATGGCACAGCTCAAAAAACTGTTCAAGAACAGCTGGGAAAACGTGACCGGCAACTGTGATACGCTGCTCTACTTAGGCGGCAACGAAGCCAGCACACACGAATATATCTCCAAAGCGCTCGGCAAGGAGACCATTGACACACGGACGCGAGGGATTACCCGTGGGCGCAGCGGCTCCAGCAATGTCAACTATCAGAACACAGGACGTGAGCTGCTTATGCCCGACGAGGTACGGATGCTGGATAATCGGAAAGCGCTGATCTTCATTCGAGGAGAACGTCCAGTGATGGATGATAAATATCCCATCCAGAAGCATCCCAATTTTCGCCGCACGGCAGATGGCGGTCAATCGCCCTATCAAAAGCGATTTGATATTCCGCATTATGAGCGGACAGACCTTTCCCATGCAATCGACATCGAAAACGTTGAAATCATTGAATTTATGGAGGAACCCAAACATGAAGAACAAAAAGCTGGACCCCAAGGCGCAGACCCGCAGAGCAAAACACCGCTATTTCGGCGCAGTGACAGCGCTCTTGCTGTGCTGCACCGTCTGCACGCCCGCTTTGGCCGCAGGCGATGATCCCCTGACAGCCATCAACAACCTTTCCACCTTTGTATTTGCAGCCATCAAAGCCATTGGCGTGATCCTGTTGGGCTGGGGCGTGGTGCAGATCGGCATGAGTCTGCAATCCCATGACCCTTCCCAGCGCAGCACTGGCTTCCTGACCTTTTTTGGCGGACTGATGATCGCGTTCGCAAAGGAGATTCTGGATTTAATTTTGAAGTAAACATACAATGTGATATGTATGATACCGGACGGACAGCGAGCCGCCTGTTTCTGAGGAAGTAGGCGGTTCGTTTTTTCAGGAGGTGGACGACTTGGATGACAACTGGATTGTGGAAAATTTGGAGGGCGCGTTCAATACATGGAATGAAAAGCTGACCGAGATCTGGTCGCTGGTCAGTGAGACACCGCAGCAATTTAAGGGCGGCGCGATCTGGGAGCTGGCACAGGACATCAATGCAGCATTGCAGGCGGTCGGTTACGGTCTGCTGATCCTGTTCTTTGCCATCAGTATTTTCCGCAGCACGGCGAATTTTCAGGATTTTCGTCGGCCGGAACATGCACTGCGCTATTTTATCCGGTTTGTCGCAGCGAAAGCAGCTGTGACCTATGGGATGGACATTATGACGACGCTGTTTACAATCTGCGCCGGAATCGTCAGCACGGTAGCGGGTAATCTGGGCAGTTTGACTGGCGCGGCGGTAACACTACCGGAGGAAATCAAGACAGCAATCGGAGAGGTTGGCTTTCTAGCAAGTATCCCGTTGTGGCTGGTGACGATTTTAGGCAGCGTATTCATTACGGTGCTGTCCTTTGTGATGATTCTGACGGTATATGGACGATTCTTTCGGCTCTATATGTATACGGCGCTGGCTCCTGTGCCCCTCTCCACCTTTGCCGGAGATTTGACCGCGAACACCGGACGCACATTCATCAAAAGCTATCTGGGCGTTTGTATGGAAGGCGCGGTCATTGTGCTGGCCTGTATGATTTTTTCTGCGTTCACTAGCGGCGGCGCGCCGGGGATTGCTGATCCGGACGCCTCAGCAGTGACTATGGTATGGGGATATCTGGCGGAAACGATCTTTAACATGCTCGTGCTGGTCGGCTTGGTCAAAGGTGCGGACAGGATCGTAAAGGAAATGCTGGCACTGTGATTTTTTTGCGAAAATGCCAGAACTGCGGTATGCTGAGGATGGAGGAGGTGCTGACCATGTTCAGACAGATCATATTTCCAATTTTGCTGGTAGTACTCTTGCCGGTCTTGCTTCGACTGCTCATCAAGCTGCGGCTTGGAGTTGCACTGACCTATGTTGTGCTCGGCAATACTTTGCTTTTAGATTGGACTGCCCAGCATACCACACTGGCAGACGGCATTTTATTTGCGATTTTGACGGGAACCGCTTTGAGCTGGGGCGTAACGCTTTATCGAAAACGACATCATAAGGAATAAATAACTGACGTGAGGCGTGCATGTGGCACGCCTCTTTCTTTTACAGGAGGTGTGTGGAGCATGGAAATACGCATCAATCGAGAGGTGCGGGATTATCATGAGACAATATTTTTTGGCCTGTCTGCAAGACAATTCGGCTGTGCGTTGGGCGCGGTTGCAGTTGCGGTGGGCACATATTTCTTGTTTCGGGAAGTATTGGGAAAGGAAACGGCAAGCTGGTTGTGTATGCTCTGTGCTGCGCCCTTGGCAGCGGCAGGCTTTTTCAGGTACAACGGTATGACCTTGGAACGATTTCTATGGGCTGTGATCAAAACCAATATCCTGTGCGCCGGACGGCGGGTATACCGCAGTGAAAACCTGTATGACCAGCTTTTACATACGCCGGAAACGAAAGAAAGGAAAAAACGCAAATGAAGATTTCTCTGTTTGGGAAAAAACAGACGCAGACTTCGGTGTGTCTGCCAAAGACAGCGCAGCAGACCATTCCCATCCGCAGGATTTACCGCGACGGTATCTGGGAGGTTGAGGGAAAATTTAGCCGCAGCTGGCGCTTTACGGATATCAACTATGCAGTTGCCGATGAAGAGGATAAAAAAGACATGCTGCTTCTGTATTGTGCGCTGGAAAAATCGCTGCCAACCGATGCGATCACAAAAATCTCTGTGGTCAACAAACGGCTCAATCAGCTGGAGTTTCAGCGGGAAATGCTGATGCCCGCCAAACAGGACGGACGGGACGCTTACCGTGCGGAGTACAATCGGATGATGCTGTCCAAAGCCGCAGAGGGTAACAATATTGTACAGGAACGCTACATTACGGTGTCGGTGGAGCGCCGCAGCATTGAGGAAGCCCGCAGCTTTTTCACGCGGGTCGGCAGCGATCTGTCCATAGGTCTCAAAAAGCTGTCCTCCCGTTTGTATGATCTGGATAACACCGAGCGTCTGCGGGTTCTGCATGATTTTTTCCGCATTGGCGAGGAAGAACAGTTCCGGTTTGACTTTGACCAGCTGGCACGGCGCGGACAGTCCTTTCAGGACACCATCTGTCCGGACAGCATCCAGTTCCATTCCAACTACTTTGAATTATCGGACAACAAGGTTGGCCGTGTTCTGTTCCTGAAGGATTATCCGGCCTATCTGGAGGACAGCTTCCTCAAGGAGCTGACCGACCTCAGCCGTAATCTGGTGCTCTCAATCGATATCCAGCCGGTGCCGACCGACAAGGCACTCCGAGAGATCCAGAACCGTTCTCTGGCCGTGGAGACCGATATCACCCGCTGGCAGAACAAACAGAACCAGAACAACAACTTTTCTGCCATCCCACCCTTACAGCTGACCGAAGCGCGGGACAATATGCGCACCTTTCTGGATGATCTGACCGCCGGTGACCAGCGCATGACGCTGTGTGTGCTGACACTGGTGCACATCGCGGATGATAAAGCGCAGCTTGATGCCGACACCGAGACCATCCGCAGCATCGCGGGTGGAAAGAACTGTGAGATGAGCGTACTGACCTATCAGCAGGAGGATGGCCTCAATACGGTGCTGCCCTACGGTCTGCGCAAAATCGATACGCTGCGGACGTTGACCACCGAGAGCGCAGCGGCGCTGGTGCCGTTCTCCTCTCAGGAAATCCGGCACAGAGGCGGTATCTACTACGGCGTCAATGCGACCAGCCGCAACCTGATCGTCTGTGACCGGTGTAAGCTGCTCAACAGCAATGGATTCATTCTGGGTGTTTCCGGTTCGGGCAAATCGTTTGCAGCCAAAGAGGAGATCACCTCAATCGCTCTATCGACGGAGGATGACATCATTATTGTGGACCCGGAGCGCGAGTATGCGCCGCTGGTGCGGGCGCTGGGCGGCGAGGTCGTACAGATTTCAGCGGGCAGTGCCAATCATATTAACGCTTTGGATATGGCAAGCGGATACGGCGAGGTGGAGGGAAAGTCGGAAAACCCGCTGATCCTGAAAAGCCAGTTCGTTATGTCCCTGTGTGAGCAGCTGATGAAGCCGGAGCCGGTAGATGCAAAAGCAAAATCTATCATCGGTCGGTGCGTCAATCATGTGTATCAGGAGTATGTGCGCGACTATCAAAACACACCGACCCTGAAGGAGTTCCGAGAAGAACTGCTGCGGCAGACGGAACCGGAAGCGCAGTCCATCGCGCTGGCGCTGGAGCTGTTTGTAGACGGCACACTAGATGTATTCGCCTATCAGACCAATGTAAATATGAACAACCGCATCATGCTGTTCGATATTTTTGATCTTGGCAGTCAGCTCAAGACCGTAGGAATGCTGGTCATGCTGGACGCGATCCTCAACCGCGTCATTGAAAATCATAAACGCGGACGGCGCACATGGATTTACATTGATGAAATCTATCTGTTCTTTGCCAATGAATACAGCACGAACTTTTTGGAAGAGAGCTGGAAGCGCTTCCGTAAGAAGAACGCCGCAGCCACTGGAATCACACAGAATGTAACCGACTGCCTGCGCTCGCCCACAGCGAAAAATATGCTGGCAAACTCGGAATTTCTGCTGATGCTTTCACAGGCTCCGACCGATCAGCAGGAGCTGGTCAACCTGCTCCACATCTCGGGTGAACAGCTTGGACATATCAGCAACGCAGAGTCCGGTCACGGACTTATCAAGGTCGGTGGTGCACTGGTACCGTTCGTCAATCAGTTTCCCCGTGACACCGAGCTGTACCGCTTGATGACGACTCGCCCGGGAGAAAGCCTATGAGAGAGATTCGGACACGCCCCAAAGCGCGGGAACGAAAACATGCTTATACACTTCCCAAACAAGCGGTGAAAACGCTTCAGCAGCAGGCATTACGCCGCAAAATGATGAAACGGGAGCTGGATAAGGATGTGGAGCTGTGTGATACGCCGGTACAGGAAACCGTGCAAAAATTTGCGACCTCTGCCGAGAGAGCGGCGCGGCTGAGCAGCCGCACCGCTTTTCGGGTTGGAAAGCAGGCGGCAAAGGAACGATTTGACCGGCGCAATTCACCGCATACGCACAAAGAGGATGTGCATTTCGATGACAGTCCAATACAGCCGGAATCTCAGCCGATGGTACGCGCCAAACAACAGTTTCGGCGGATGAAATATAAAAAGCGTTTTCAGCAGGCGCAGGAGAGAAAACAGGATCAATCTCAAAGGGAAGCGGCTGTATCCGCAGAGATACATCATGAAGTGCACACGACAACGGATGCGTTGGACATTGCCCCATCCGGTACGCCCCGATCGGCGGGGCGATCTGGCGCGCCGAAGCAGAACACACTGTCCAAACAGGCCGAACCGGTGCGGCGCTCTGCATTATCAGGGGCTTTTCCGGCTACAGAACCGGAACGGAAAAATGAGCTTCGAGACCGGCATTTTCGGAGTCGGAGCACAGCTGCCAGACCAGCGCAGTCCAATCCGAATAATCCAGCGCGCTTCCTGAACCGGCAGGCACAGCGGCGCGCACAGGAACGCGCTATGCAGGAGAGCATACAAAAGCGGATACGCACTGCCAAAAACACCGCCCGAAGGACAGAGCAGGTCAAACAGGCTGCGCTTCGTGCCGGAAAAGCCATCGTGAGGGCAGCGGTCGGGCTGTTGGGGGGTGCGGGTGCGCTGATCGCGTTGGTTCTGGTCATTGGCGGCGCGGCAGTAGTCATTGGCACCCCCTTTGGCGTGTTTTGGTCTGGCAATGACAGCGACGCACAATCGGTTCCACAGGCGGTCGTGCAGATCAATGGCGAATTCTCCGCAAAAATCAGCCAGATACAGGCAGAGCATCCTGCTGACAGCGTTGTGATCCATCGGGAACCAGACGGCGGCAGCAGTCTGACCATCACGAACTGGACCGATGTGATTGCGGTGTTTGCCGTCAAGACGGCAGGCGCGGACGCAGATGCCACCGACGTCGTGACCATCGATGAGGAACGCATTGCACTGATCCGTCAGGTATTCTGGGATATGAACGAAATCCGTTACCATGTGCAGACCATCAAGCATGAGGACAGCACCGAGAAAATTCTGCATATTACCATCACCAGCAAGCGCGCCGAGGAAATGCCGGACATTTACCAGTTCAATCATAGCCAGCGGGAAGCGCTGGCCGAGATTCTGAAGCCGGAGTACGCGCAGATGCTGGCTGAACTGGTGGGCACCTACGGTGGAGAAATGGAACTAACGGAAGAACAGATTCGTGACATGATCGCAGCGATGCCGGAGGATATTTCCCCTGCGCGTCGGTCAGTGGTGGAAAAAGCCTATTCCCTGCTCGGCAAAGTGTATTATTTCTGGGGCGGGAAGAGCCGCGCGATCGGTTGGGATTCCCGCTGGGGAACGCCGACCCACGTGACAGCGCCCGGAAGCAGAACAACCGGAACCATCCGTCCATTTGGGTTGGATTGTTCCGGCTTTGTGGATTGGGTATTTAATAACGCCCTGAATTATGTGATTGGTCATGGCGGTGGTGCACACGCGCAGCATACCTATTGCACGCCGATCTCGTGGAACGAAGCATTGCCTGGCGATTTGGTGTTCTATCCCGGCGATTCTCATGTAGGTGTATTCGTGGGCAAGGACGCTTCGGGAAATCCGCTGATCATTCACTGTGCCAGTTCGCAGAATAATGTGGTGTTGACCGGCTTACAGGGATTCACCAGTATCGGCAGACCGGATTGTTTTTGATGCACAAGCAGGGTGTAAAATACAGCTACAGGAAAAAGCCGTCCCGTATCCATAATTGGATGCGGGGCGGCTCCTGTCTAATACAATGATTATATCACTTTTTGTACAACTTTGAGTATTCAGATACAACTCAATCACTGCCATTATCCCGCAGGATTTCACGCAAAAAATATTTCATTATATTCAAAAGAGTCTTGTGCTTTTGAAGTTGTTATGTTATAGTGTGGACATGGTAATTATGATGTATTTAAAGGAAAACCGCAGGATATTATTGTGATATTTGACTAAAAATTTATTGTGAAAGAAGGAGAAAAATGGAAAGAATTGTATTTCAGCCGATTAGGACTCCGGAAGGTTACTATATTTATGACCAAAGTGTCAATACAATTTTCGCTGTGTCTCCTGACGACTATGAAAATTTGAATCAGATTCAAGATAAGATGATGTTGACGATTCTCCGGTGGTCAAGCGTTTTCGACATATGGGTTTATTAGGTGAAAACAGGGTTACCATGATACAGCATCCATATACAGAAATGTTGCCGCACTTTTGTAGCAGTTCATTGTCGTCTATGGTTTTGCAAGTCACACAACAGTGTAATCTGCGATGTTCATACTGTGCATATTCAGGAGCATATCATAATCGTACGCATAACTCAGCAAAGATGTGTCGGGAAACGGCAAAAAAGGCCATAGACTTTTTCCTTGAGCGAGCCAAAGAGTCAACGACGATCCATCTGGGATTTTACGGTGGTGAACCTCTGCTAGAGTTTGATCTGATTCAGTGGTGTGTGGAGTATATTAGAAATCAGGTTGAGGGTAAGGGCATATCATTTGGTCTTACAACAAATGGAACGTTGTTAACAGATGAAATAATAAAATTTTTGTTCGATAATGACTTTTATGTAACAATCAGTATAGATGGGCCAAAGGAAGAACATGATGCATGCAGAGTATTTCCTAATGGGAAAGGTTCTTTTGATTTGGTTATGGAGAATATTCAGAGAATTAAAGAATTGTATCCTGGTCAAACCAAAAAATTTTCTGTATCTACCGTTGTCAGCCCAAAATCCGACTTGAATCATGTTCTGGATTATTTCAGCACAGACGAAATTCTCTCTGATACACAAATTATGATTGCTTCTTTAACCCCAAATGGATTAAAAGAAGAAGTGAACTATCAAGAAAGCTACTACCAAGTTCGTAGATATGAGTATCTTAAACTTCTGCTTAGCATGCTCGGAAAACTTGATTCAAAATATGTGAGTCAGTTGGTTCAGCATGCGCGGAGAACGAATGAACAGTTGTATCGAGCACTACAGCGTCATACGAAAATCCCAGAGCGCATTCATCATGGAGGACCATGTATCCCTAGTGTGAAAAAATTATTTGTAATGACAGATGGAAATCTGTTCCCATGCGAAAAAATTAGTGAAAGTGTTGGTTGCGCCCAAATTGGAACACTGGATGAGGGCTTCGATCTTCAAAAGATAGAAGATTTGCTAAACATTGGCTCTTTGACGGCCAGTGAATGCAAGAATTGTTGGGTTTTACCCAATTGTAAGATTTGTGCAGCTCAGTTGGAGTATGTATCTGGGCAAAAAAAGTTCACGAAAGAGGACAAACTGCCTGCATGTAAACAATCAAAAATGAATGTAATGGCCGATTTGTATGAGCTATGCGTTCTTCATGAATTTGGTTATCGATTGAATGAAGAGGTGATTATCTTATGAGGTTAGCGTGTTTTCCTCTGACTCCAAATGTGGAGACATTACTTAGACACAGGGAAGCTTTGCAATTCAATATCATACAGAGTATCATCTCTTTCCATGAAGACCTGCCGCATCTGAATCAAGTAAGCAAGGCTGCAAATGTATGCGGTACGACATCATTTGAAATAGGTTTGTCTCGCGCAGATGCATTGATTTTATTTGACGATTATTTAGGATCACAATGGGAGAAATACTTTGCTGGCATCGATTATGCAATTTCTCAGGCTATTCCTGTCTATGCGAGCCGAATGCTTATAGAGCGAATTCCTGATAGTAACTATCAAAAGAAAATCATTCAAATTCAGAATGAGCATCACATGCTTTTGCGATATGCCGATCCACGTTTACTTGATATTAAAACACCAATCTTAGCAGTGATGGGCATGGGCGAAAATAGCGGCAAATTTGAGTGTACAATTGAATTAAAAGAATATTTGGAGTCAATCGACTGTCAGGCTGAATTTTTATGCGCTAATGTTCTTGGGGCATATTACGGCATGAGAACTTTACCTGATTTTTTATTTGATTCACAAATCGCTTTTCCCGAAAAAGTCTTGCGGTTTAATCAATATGTTTATGACCTGTGTGTCGCAAAAACTCCTGATATACTGATAATTGAAATTCCCGGTGGAGTTGTTTCACTTGCAGAAAAGGATGTGAATTTCTTTGCAGAGCTTCCACTCGTTATATCATCTGCAATTCATATCGACTACAGCATTCTGTCCTTTTATTATGTACTTCACCCGGAACACGATTTTTTAATGAATCTCAAAAATTATTGCAGAAATCGTTACCAAATTGAAGTTCCAGCTTTTTATATGGCTCGGCAAATGCTGACATATGAGCAAGAGGGTGTTAAAATCAAACATCTATTTTTATCAGATGAATACATGCAAAGCCATATGAGCGAACTATACAGAGAAGATATGGTGGCAGCGCCGAATAAAAACAATAATGCAGTATATCAACTCCTAACACAGTGCTTGCAGGAAAATCCAGAGACGATATAGAAAGGATATCACCATGAAGGTAGATATTTACGAAGTGAAAGAGCAAATTCGGAGCGCGGTTATGCGGTATGAGCATCTTCAAATAGATGACGATGATAAATCCTTGCTTGCATCCGAATATCAAATACCAGCAGCTGATTTTTTGTACATATTGCGAGATCTAGAGCGAAGTTATGGGGATGCCGTTTATAAAGTTTTTGAGACAAATGACTACTCTGTTTTTAGCGTGAATAATTTTGCGAAAGCAATTTCAGAGGTCTGCGCTTCAATGGTCGAGGAGTCACGAAATTAAGATGGCTCGAATCGCAATGATTGATGACCTAATCCATCCAGCTTTGCTAAAGCAAGAGATAGGTGCGTCGTACTTATTAATGCAGGATGAGTTTCGCAATATTCCACAACCTACAAGCGATAGATACACACATGGCACACTTGTAACAAAGGTCTTTGAGTCCTATGCAACACAATATGAGATCATTAATGTGGCAATACTAGAAGACTGGGCCAAACAAAAGGTTATTCCATCGGATACACTGAAAAAAGCTCTGGAGTTTTGTTTGCAAATAGATGTTGATGCTATCAATATATCTGTTGGGACACAACGCCTTTCCGATATCCGGTTCGTAGGTCAAGCATTGAAAGCAGTATCAGATGCAAATATCCCAATTATTGCTGCGTGCAGCAACGACTGGTATCGGACCATCCCAGCTTCATGTCAAAGTGTGTTCGGTGTCGTTGCAGATCAGAAAAATACGCTGCATCCAGGTCAATATATTGTTCAAGATGATTGCTATCTAGGAGCAAATTTTGTTGCCAATTATGAATTAAGTGTTCCGCAGGCCAAACGATTTGTACCAAGCAATAGTTTAGCGACTCCGGTCGTCACTGCCAAGGTAAACCAATTGATTAATGCGGGTGTTAAAACCATTGCCCAATTAATGGGTCATTTAAATAGCAATGCGATCCATAAAGTATTGTCAATTCAAAGTGAGGGGCATCATACAGTCAATATGAATGATATTCCAGTTGTTTGTGTGGTTGATATATTCTCTCAGAATCCTGTAGGGCAGATTGAATTGTTGAACGTATTTTCGAAGCATGGTTATGAAACAATGGCTCTATCTGAGTTGGATGAGGTTGATGATGTAAGAGTTTTGAGTTTATGCAAACTGCATGAAATGTCATTCTCGAAAATAAAGCAGTGCATCATAAAAAGCAGTAAATGTAATGTTGTAATTGCTTTTATTAGCGGACAAACCGCACCAGCTATCCAGAGCTTGGTATATGATGTTTTGGTCAGTTCTCGACCAGTATCATGGACAAATCTTCAGCCTAGCGAAGATGCATGCAATGTAAAAATTGTATCAGAAAACGCAGAGGAAGTTTATAATGCTATTATGAAAGTTGTCTAATCCTGATTGTTATCCCGAAGAGAATCAAGGAGGTTTTAGCGTGAAAAAGTTCAACAAGAATCTGGACGTTCGGGACGAGGGGCTGCGGGCACTCATTAAGTGTTCATGCTACTACATTCAGTGTGGGTGCGATGACATTTATGACCCAATTTCGGTTGATAAGGCTTCTGAAAAAACGTTTGATGCCGTTAAGGACGATGTGGATTTCAACTATAACTAATCCGTGGGACTTGAGTATGTTGTCTATATAACATTGGCAACTATGTAATTTGTCAATTTCTTCTCTTTGGGTAATAATTGCACTTGGGCTGGAATATCCAGCCCAAGTGTGTATCTTTATCATGTTCAAGTGCATGGAGGATTCGCATGGGAAAGCGAGTGATTATATACTTAAAACGGAAATATAGGAGAAGCGTTTTGCTTTTTATGCTACTTTTTGTGGTCTCATTCAGCTTATCAGTGGGTATCTGTGTGTGGCACAGTATATCTTCGGTCACTCGGGAAATTCAACAGACCCTGGGAACCAGTTTTGTCGTTCGTTTGCCCACATTTTTGACACAAGATCCATCTAGCTATATCGCTGTAGAATCTCCAAATGGGACTACACAAAGGCTATATAATGGTCCAAAGTTGGATGACACTGTGATTCAACAGATTGTACAAGTCAACGGAATTACGACATATAACGCAAATAATGACTTGCTGGCCTATCCCCACCTAGACGATTTACAGTTGATAGCAGGTGAATGGACGAAAGAGCATAAAGAACGCTTGGCACATCCGGAAGAATATTTTGATGATGAGGGCATTTCAAACGATAAAATTGAAATGTTGACACGTTCTACGGCGGTCTATGGAAATAGCGATACATCTTTAGCGGATCAATTTCGTACAGGAGCATTTAAGCTAGTGGAGGGGCGGCATATTCAGGCGGGAGAGCAATATAAGGCGCTCATTTCGGAGCAGTTAGCTGAGATAAATAATCTAGAAATTGGAGATATTATTACAGTAACCTATCATGATGGAGGTGTTATAAGTGGGAAACCATTACTTGCTTTCGGAGAACCACAAAATTTAGAAGTAGTAGGAACTTTTCATGTAAATGGTTATCAGCCAGTAGGAGATCATGTTTATGAAGATGAAATTACCTATAACTGGGTTTTCACGGATACTGAAACGGTAAAAAATTTGCAGAAAGCCCATGACGAAGCACTTTATGGTAAAGAATTTAAGGCTGAACCGCAATACCGCAATGTTGCGTTTTTTGCAGAGACTCCGGATCGCTTGGACGAGATTATAGATGAAGTGAAACATCTGGATGACATCGACGCAAAATCTTATCAGATATCTGCGGACGATACGATGTACAAATCTACGGTGGATTCGTTGAACTCCATCCGCAATCTGGTCATAGGATTTGTTGCGGTGATTGTCATCGGTTGTGCCGTTGTCCTGCTGATTGTATTTACGATGTGGGTCAAGAGCCGCAAGAAAGAAATTGCGATTTACCTGTCTCTTGGTTTGAGTAAGGCATCCATCCTTGGACAGCTTGTTCTGGAGGCCGTTCTGATTGCCGTGATTGCCAGTATACTATCCTTTGGTGCCAGTCAAAAAGTGCCGGACTTCATCGGCAATCAGCTGCTTGCAGTCACGGTTGCGGAGGCCGAGCCACAGGTAAAGGAGTATACCCGGGAAGAACTGCACGAGGCCGCTATGTCCGGTACAATGGGCGAGCTTATCCGCTATGAGAGCAGCGACTATGCGGGTCCCAATCACATCGAGTTTACTTTCCGATTTATTGATTTTGCGATTCTGTTGTTTCTTGAGCTGCTCATCATTATTGGCGCAATTTGTAAAGGCGGTTCATTTATTTTCCAACTGGAACCTCGGCAGATCATGAGTGAACTACAGTGAATAGATATTCTTTAGATTGTTACCCCGAAGAGAATCAAGGAGGATTTGACATGAAAAAGTTCAACAAGAATCTAAACGTTCAAGACGAGGGATTGCGGGCACTGATTAAGTGCTCATGCTACGACATCCAGTGCGCATGTGACGACATTTATGACCCAAAGTCTGTGCAGCGCGCATCAGAGGATACTTTTGATAGCGTCTATAATGACGTAGACTCCGACTATAATTAAAAATCTTTAGGAAAGTATGATGCCAGCGCAATGTTTGTATCACATGTAAGTTAGCTAATTGTATACTTTTCTCTTTCGGGTAATAATAGCACTTGGGCTGGAATGCCCAGCCCAAGTGCGTATTTTTCAAGGGCATGTATATGGAGAGTTCGTATGGGAAATCGAGTAATTATATACTTAAAGCGGAAGTATAAGCGCAGCATATTGCTCTTATTGCTTCTTTTTGTGGTTTCGTTCAGCCTATCGGTGGGCATCTGTGTGTGGCGCAGCATTTCCTCAGTCACGCATGAAATTCAGCAGACCATGGGAACTAGTTTTGTCGTTCGTCTCCCCACGTTTTTGACACAAGAATCTTCTAACTATATCGATGTGAAGTCCCCAAATGGGACTACACAGAAGCTATATAATGGTCCGAAGCTAGATGATACTGTGATTCAGCAGATTATGCGAGTAAACGGAATTACCATGTATAACGCGAACAATGACTTACTGGCATATCCTCATTTGGATAATTTACAGCTTATAAAAGGGAGATGGAGTCGAAATTTACAGGAACGAACAGAACATCCAGAAGATTATGGAGAGAATGAACCCATACCGACCGATCGGGTTCTTATGCGAACAAGATCTACAGAAATCTATGGAAATAGCGATACATCTTTGGCAGATAAATTTCGCACGGGCGCGTTCGAGCTAGTCGAGGGTAGGCATATTCAGTCAGAAGATACGCATGTAGCTTTGATTTCAGATGAACTTGCCAAACTAAATTATTTGGAGATTGGTGACACAATCTGTATTACATCCCGAGATGGGGCCACAACAACAGATGACTCATTGGCGATTTTGGGACAGCCTCAAAATGTCAAAATTATTGGTATTTTTCATGTGAATGGCTATCAACCAGTAGGAGAGCATATCTCGGAGAATGATATTACCTATAATTGGGTGTTTTCGGATCTCGGCACGGTAAAAGCATTACGGAAAGCAAATGATGAATCGCTTTATGGTGAAGAATATAAGGCTGAACCGCAATACCGCAATGTCACTTTTTTTGTAGATGACCCAGATTATCTAGACGAGATTATTGATGAAGTAAAACATTTGGATACGATTGACGCAAAATCCTATCAGATATCTGCAGACGATACGATGTACAAATCTACGGTGGCACCTCTGAATTCGATCCGGAATCTGATCGTCGGATTTGTTGCAGTGATTGTCATCGGTTGCACTGTTATCCTGCTGATTGTATTTACGATGTGGGTCAAGAGTCGTAAGAAAGAAATTGCGATTTATCTGTCTCTTGGCTTGAGCAAGGCATCTATCATAGGGCAGCTCATTCTGGAAGCTGCTCTGATTGCTGTGCTTGCTGGTGTGCTATCTTTTGGTGCCAGTCAAAAGGTGCCGGACCTCATCGGCAATCAACTGCTTGCAGTCACGGTTGCGGAGGCCGAACCACAGGCAAAGGAGTACACCCGGGAAGAACTGCACGAGGCAGCTATGTCCGGCACGATGGGTGAACTTATCCGCTATGAGAGCAGCGATTACGCGGGTCCCAATCACATCGACTTTACATTCCGTTTTTCGGATTTTGTGATACTGTTGTTCCTCGAACTACTTATCATTGTTGGCACAATCTGCAAAGGCAGTTCATTTATTTTTCAACTGGAACCTAGACAAATTATGGGTGAACTGCGATAAGGAGGGATCTGAATGACAACAATAAAACGTGCGTGGTTGTATGTCCGGCGTAATAAAAAACGGACGATTTTACTCTTTCTGTTGTTTACTGTGCTTATCACCATTTCTATGATTGGATTTGCATTGCATATGGCTAGCAAGAATGCAGTAAAAGAACTCCGCAGTAGCATTGGTGGTTATTTCACAATTGAGATGGGTGCAGATAGCAGGGACAAAACCGATGAAGCACTGCTTACACAGCTTCGGACACGGGATCACATCAGCAGGTATAATGGTGTAGACACCTATTATCTATATACGGGCGAATTGACGCTGCTTGCGGGGTGCTACCGCGGTACCGGCATGACCGGTGCGTTCACACCAAAGATGATTGCCTGCACAGATTCTTCCCTGCATGAGCGCTTTTTATCATCCTCTTTTCAGCTGATAGAAGGACGGCATCTTACAGAAAACGACCAGAGCAAGGCTGTCATCTCCAGAGAGGTCGCACAGATGAGCGGACTGTCGCTTGGTGACACCTTTTCTGGTTGTACCAGAGATAATTTGCGGGGATGGCAGTCTGAATTTGGAGAGTTTGAGACCACGTTTGAAATTGTAGGCATCTATCAGGCAACACGAAGCGAAGCGGTAGAGCCGGGAACACCGGAATGTGACTTGCAGGAGAATATTGTTTTCACTGATATTTCTACAGCCAAGCAGTTCTATCAAGTGAAGTTTCCTGACAGATCCTCAGAAGAATATCAGTACAGCTCCGGATTCATGTTGTTCACAGATGACCCAGTCAATATCCCGGCGGTCGTGGCTGACCTTAAGCAGCAGTCCTTCGCTGATTGGGATAGCTTTGTGATATCAGAGAACAGCGCTGCATATCAGCAGGCCGCAGCTCCGATCCAGAAAGCGGAGACCATCAGTTTCTTCCTGCTCATCATAATTTTGCTCATTAGCATTGGTATCCTGTCACTCATCTTGCTGATGTGGACGCGTGAACGTATGACGGAAATAGGCATCCTGATTTCTCTGGGCATTTCCCCTAAGAGAATCTTTGAGCAGATCCTGATGGAAAACTATCTCACGGCAATACCAGCTTTTGTGGGTTCTGCCGTATTGAGCATACTTTTGTCTGGCAGCGTCGGGAGATTCATGGGGATACTTGGCGAACAGCTTCGTGTTGGCGTAGCACAGATGCTCACGGTGTTCATCTGCACGACAGCCGTCATCCTAGTCACAGTTTTTTTGACATCTATTTCTATCATGCGCAAAAATCCAAAGGACATTCTGATTGATCTGAGCTGAATTATAAGGAGAACATATTATGAGCGTTTTATCGACTAAAGACCTGAGCTACTATTACTTCAGTGACCGCATGATTTTCGAGAATCTGAATATGGAATTCGAGCGCGGCAAGGTTTACGTCATTCTGGGCGCTTCTGGTAGTGGAAAAACTACTTTGCTCTCACTTTTGGGAGGACTGGACACACCGAAAGGTGGACAGATCCTGTTCGAGGAGAAGGATATCGCTCAAATAGGACTGACCAAGTATCGGCATGAATGTGTCTCGTTCATCTTCCAGAATTACAACTTGATTGAGTACATGACACCTCTCGAAAATGTGCAACTTGTGGACGTACATGCATCGACGGATATCCTGATGCAGGTTGGCTTGACCTGTGAGGAAGCTCACCGCAACGTACTTAAGTTGTCTGGTGGGCAGCAGCAGCGTGTCGCAATTGCACGTGCGCTGGCATCGTCCGCGCCGGTCATTTTGGCTGACGAGCCGACTGGCAATCTGGACGAGGATACAGCACATGATGTCACGGCACTGCTCGTAGAAAAGGCAAAGTCTATGAACAAGTGCGTTATTATCGTCAGTCACTCAAGCGATGTTGCAGCCATGGCCGATGTTATCATTCGGTTCTCTCACGGAAAGATTGAGATTGCATGAGACAGATGTCACATCAGGGAGAGCTCCCCACAATTTCTATCTGGGGATTGCTGAAACGGTATGTACTTGGAAAACGTCTTATTTTGCTATCAGTTACCTTGTTGGTAACCAGTGTCCTTACGTTTATTCGACCCTTAATCATTAAAGGAATCACTGACGAGGGCATGTTGAAAGCAAATATGCAGATTATCGGAGGTTGTGCACTTCTATTACTATTCTCAGCCGTAATAGATCAAGCAATCAGCATCATACAGAGCCAGCAGTTTGTAAAAATGCAAAATTCTATGGTACTTACGCTATACCGTTTGGCATTTGACAAATTGTTGCGGTTAAAGAAGGACTATTTTACCAAGCATAACAATGCTGAAATTATGAACCGCATCTCGACAGACATTCATTCTGTTAGCATGATTGCTGATAGAAGCATTTTATTTATCGTAAACTATGCCTTGTCTTTTATTGGTGGATTGATTGGGCTTTTAGTATTGAATCCTAAAATGGCCACTGTCGTAATTTTAGTCATTCCACTCAAAGCGTTGACAACAGTCAAGATGTCTAAACAGAATGAGAAAGTTTCAGCAGAACGTATTCAGTGTAATCGTGCATTCTCATCATGGTTTGGGGATATCATCAGTGGAATTAAGGAAGTTAAGCTGTGGAATCTCAACGAGAATGTTCAGGAAAAATTGTCCAACCATCAATCTGAAATTTTGCAAGCTGATAAGAAATCTGTGCTGTGCAGTTGCTATAATCAGACATTAACCCGTATTTTAGATAGTATGGTTCAAAGCATTTTATATATTTATGGTGGTGTTTTGTTTTTACAGGGTGAACTTTCACTCGGTGGCGTTACAGCATTCATCTCATACTCTAGTTATGTTCTGGGACCAATCACATCAATTATGTCAATTCGTTACTTATTTTCTGGCATTACTCCTTCACTCAAGCGGCTCAACGATTTTTTCCAGTTGGAAGAAAATCATCAAATGGCGTTGCCAAACTTAGAGTCTAGACAGTTTACGCTATCTTCCCTTGAACTACAACAGATCTCTTTCTCACACACACAGGATACGCTATTGGAGAACATCAATCTAACAGTGCATTCTGGAGAGAAAATTGCAATCATTGGTCCAAATGGTAGTGGAAAATCAACATTAATTGACATAATCCTCCGCTTTGAACACCCTAAGTCTGGAAAAATCTTGATAAATGGTTTGGATATGCGGAATATACCAGAGGATATATACTGGAGTTTATTCGCGGTTGTAGAGCAAGAGCCTTACTTTTTTCAAGATAGTATTCGTAATAATCTAGACCCAACCGGGTGCCATACAGATGGGGAAATTCTTCAGGCTCTAGAGCAATGTGGTGCGATGGCATTCTTTCAAGAGCGTTTTCATGGTGACTTGACTCATATTATTCATTTCGATGCAGGGGATTTATCTGGTGGAGAACGAAAAAAAATGGCGATTACGCGTGCAGTTTTGAAGAATGCACCGATTCTTATTATGGATGAAGTCGCAGCTGACTACGATGTGCATGCAGAACAACAATTAAGTGATATGATTTCATCTTGTTTTCCCAACAAGCAAATCATATATATTACACATAACTACTCATATCTGGATATATTCGATCAGGTCTATGAAATATCTAATAAGACTCTGAAACTGCTTACAAGGGAAAAAATTGCACAACTGAAAAATCGGGATGAATAGAATTGAGAACCACCAGTTGTATGATACCGAAATGTTCAACAAAGGAATCACAGTGCAATCTAAGTAAGGCGAAGTTTTTAACAGCAAATTGTTGTGGAGACTGTTAATTAACCTTTTACACACAATGACAACAACTCCTGAGGATTTCCCTCAGGAGTTATTTGTTTTTACGGAAAGTACAGTTTACAAGGGACTACACAGGGTAGGTATCTGACGGGAGGGGTGCCGCCAGTCAGATTTTCCATGTGATGTTCAAGCTGTCGCTTGTGGC
>JAGZIN010000056.1 GCA_018366195.1 Butyricicoccus pullicaecorum
TGTCCGGTTGGATATCGTGCTGGGCACGTCCTTTGTACGGGAAGCGGTTGTCATTGCGTATATCGTGAATGAGACCATCAGCATCATTGAAAATGCTGGGCGCATGGGCTTGCCTGTGCCGGACGCACTCATGAAGGCAATTGAACAATTACAGGGAAAGGGGAACAAGTCTGATGATGGTACATAAAAAGCCATGCAGAATCGAGAATTATACCCAGAAGAATCGTGCGGATACCAAGTATATCGTGGTACATTACACGTCCAACAAGGGAGATACGGCGAAGAATAACGCAGACTACTTTGCTCGGGAAAAGGTTGGCGCATCGGCGCACTTCTTTGTAGATGAAACAGAAGTCTGGGAAAGCGTACCGGAAACCGGCGTTGCATGGCATTGCGGGGCAAAGCAATACAAGCACTCTGAGTGTCGGAACGCGAACAGCATTGGTGTGGAAATCTGCATGAATGACAGGGCGGGAAAGATTCGGCAGGGAAGCATTGACCATGCTGCACGGCTTGTCCGAGAGCTGATGCAGCGGTATCAAATTCCGCCGGAACACGTGCTTCGTCACTATGATGTGACAGGGAAATGTTGCCCGCGTCCTATGGTGGATAATCCTGACCTATGGCGGGTGTTCAAAAATAAATTGACAAGAGTAGAGCAGGAGGAAGATGTAGATATGAAAGTCTATAAGCATACAACTGAAATGCCCGATTGGGCGCAGGGAACATTCCGCCGGCTGATTGATGCCGGAATTGTTAAGGTGGACGCGAAAGGTGAAATCGCTGTGCAGGAATCCAGTATACAGCCGATGGTTTATCTCGACCGCCTGTGCGGTGGGAAGATTGAGGAGCTGCCGGAGATGGTGCAACAGTTGGCAGAAAAGTAAATAGGTGTGAAAAAAGGGCAGCTCAAGTTTGAACTGAGCTGTTCCTTTTAATTTCTTCTGCAGGTTACTTGCTTTTTATCAATTTTACAAGCATTTTTACAATATTTTGGATTTTATATTATGTATCTTAAATGGGCTGTATCTT
>JAGZIN010000057.1 GCA_018366195.1 Butyricicoccus pullicaecorum
CTGACAGACCTTGTCCAGCCAGTTGCACAGGCAACCAGTACTGTGCCGCTGGTGACCAAGAACCAGATAGACATGACCGTAGAATACAGAAATGATTTGAATGGCGGCTTGGAGACCGGATTCTATTTGTCTGAATTTGGGGTGTTTGCGCGCAATCAAGCAGGTGCAGAAGTTATGATTTACTATGCCTGCTTTGATGACCACCCGCAGTGGGTGCAGGCGCACACCGGCGGCGCGGTTGAGGTTCGCAGATTCCCCATTGCTGTCGGGGTAAGCAATACTGTGGAGGTACATCTGGACTATCATGCAGATGCCTTTATGACAGCGGAGAACGTGCATGAATATTGCATCACGGTCGTCCTGCCACAGTTTCTGGACGAGGCACGCAAGCTCATTGCCGAACATAATAATGACCCCAAAGCCCATCCGCACATTCTGGCGGGTTTGGAAGATTTTGACGCACGTCTAAGCCTTATCGAGCTGCAATATGGTACGGACGTAAACGGGAATCCATTTATCGTGACGTTTGAGACGCTGGACGGCGTGAATGTGCAGGGTGTGTGGAATGAACCGGGGAGGAGGATTGAATTTTAATGGCAGATTACAGATTGAAAAAGGTAAAAGAATATCAGAAAAAACATTCGTTGTTTGTAGCACCGATTTCATCATATTCAAGCGTTATAGTTTTTAGCCCTTCCTATAAAATTGATGCTGAGGGAAATATTAGTCTAGAATCCCCACAAAGAGATGGAGTATATCCAGCCAATGCTGGGTACGAAAGAACTAAAATTCCTGATGGGTACTATTTTTATTTTGAGAAACGAGATTATAAGCGAAATCCAAAAGAAATTTTCCAAATGAATGGGGGAGATGGTTATTTTGTTGACAGTGGCACATCTGTTTCACTGTATTATGGAGAAAGTGTTACTCTGTTTGCTGCTGAGAAATATAACCATCCGCCAAACACTCCCGCCAGCATCAATCTCCCATCTACCATCAAGGGCGG